>JAGUZQ010000031.1 GCA_020060765.1 Planctomycetota bacterium
GACGTTTTCCCGCCGCCTGCCCTGGGACGTTCCAAAGGCTGGCGCCTTTTCCACTGTGTGCCGCGTGCAGAGCACGCGCTTCGGCTATTCGCCGAAGTCCGCACGCAAGGTAAGCGCCTCCGGCGCATGATTATGTTTGGGTTGTGGGCGATGCCCACGTTAGGAGCAATACGGTTCAGTTAAGGAAAAACTTGTACTGTCATTCCCGCGAAGGCGGGAATCCAGGAGGTGTTGCGTACGGTTTCCCCGCCTGGATTCCCGCCTTCGCGGGAATGACGACCGTAAGTTTTATCGCGAAAGCAAACGATTTTTCCTTACTTGAACCGTGTTCAGAAACTTGAGCAGTTCTTCTTCCTGATACACTTGCTTGCTGGAAAAAAAAGCGAGGCGGAATTTGCGTTTCGCGGGATTGACATTAAGGGAGACCTTGGCGCAATAAAACTGACTGCCTGCCCAGACCTCGGCTGAATCCAGGCAGCGCCAGTCAAGTTGCACCGCGCAGGGACCGAAACCATCGGGCGGCAGATGCTTGCGGTCATTGAAAAACACCATCCGGTCGTTTACTGTCAGCGGCACCGGCGCCGGTTTTTCGGCAAGAGGCAGAGTCCGCTCCGGTGTGAAGACGGCGCGCTGGTAGATGTCTGACTGGAAATGCCCGCCAATCATCTTGCCGGGATAGCACCACGCCTGCACCAGGACTTTTTTCACTTCCACGCCTGCCAGCGGCTCCAACGCGCCTTCGCACCAGAGCAGCGGCGAATCAGGCACCATGAAAAATCGCAGATTGAGAAACACTCCGTCGAAATTGAACCGCAACTCCCAACCCGCCCGGTCGCCGTCGCGCCATTCCTTCACGTGTTTCGGTTCAAGCGCGTTAAGCGAAATGCCGTTGATCTCGACCTTGAAGAAGTTCCACGGCGGAAAATTATGCGCGTGCGGCTCCTGGGGCAGACCGATCGTGGTCGAGGGCGGCGAATCGTTACGCACGACCCCCAGTTCATATGCCCCCAAGTTCCCCGCGACCGAAAGAACGTCGTGTGACAGTTCGTTGCGCTCGAAAGTGTGCAATCGTTGTACGCGCACAGAGGGTGTGGTTTCCGGCTCTGCCTTCCGCTCCCGGCCGGCCTCGGCTACGGCAACCGGCGGCGTCTGTCGGCAGCCGTAACCGATGGCGATAACTGCAACTATCCCGACCAGGATCAGCAGAAGAGCTTTGCGCATCAGTCACCCTTTCCGAGGAAATGCAGATAACCATAAAGTTCGATATTGTGGTTATTGCCCTGCGTCAGCGAGTAGGCGGAGTATTCTGCCGGTTCGGAGATTTTGTTGCCGACGATATTCATGAACCAGTTGGCGTAGGGCTGGGGCGCTTTCTCCCCCAGTCCGGCGAACGGCACAAAGATTTCAAAAGACCAGCCATCGTCGCGCGTCTCGACCGCGCTGAGAAATCCCTGGCATTTCCAGTTCTGATCGTAAACCGTGGGCACGGGCTTGAGCGTTTTGGTGCCTGTCCAGGTGGCGGCGACTGAAGAAACCACGAATTGGAAGTAGTTATTAAGATCAGTTCCGGGAGAGAAAAACATCTCCACGTTGTCATTTTTGAACATGCCCTGTTTCGGATCGGCCAGGGGCTTGCCTGTCATGACGTAGGAAAGATAAATACCTTCGTTGTTCCACACCGCGCGCCCGGTGAACGCCTTTTTCGCATCGCCGCCGCCGAAGGGGTCCTGCAGCGGAATGACGTTCGCGTTCTGCCAGACCGGTTCGTCCAGTCTGCCGTCGACGGTGATGGTTTCACCTTCCGCCAGGCGCTTGACTTTATACATCGGTTTCTTGAACACGATACTGCCGCGCATCCGCTTGATCGCGTCAGGCCAGGGATGGGAATAAAGCTTGAAGCGCAGCATCTCGACGCTGTCAGGTTCCAGCGCCGCTTCCGCCTTTTTCAACAGGTCGTCCAGTTTATCCAGCAACGGCAACGGCAGGG
Organism: Planctomycetota bacterium; assembly: GCA_020060765.1. Classification (GTDB taxonomy): domain Bacteria; phylum Planctomycetota; class SZUA-567; order SZUA-567; family SZUA-567; genus JAGUZQ01. The sequence goes on from JAGUZQ010000031.1 coordinate 1,988, forward strand.
CTTCCTTGTAAACGTCGCTGGTGATGCCCTTCTGGGCAAAGACCTTGACCCAGCGGTCGACGAGAATGCCGTCGAACTCCTGGAGGAAAGGCGCGGCCTTGCCGTAAAGGAGCGGCCAGCTTTCATCCATCGCCGCCTGTACATTGAAATCAGGATTCCACATCGCGCGATAGGCGCAGTAAAACGACGGATAGTAATACCATTCCAGCCCGCCCGCGTCGAAGTACATGCCTTCGCGGCCGAAGTATTTTCCCATCTTCTTCGGGATTTCGCCTACGTGCCGTCCGACCACTGCCTTGCCCCAGGGGAAGGTGTAGGTGTTGTACAGCCACATCGAAACCACGGGGCGGTTGCCCAGCACTTCGTACCAGTCCTTGAGCTGATTTTTCCAGTATTCGGCTTTTTCGGGGTTGGTGACATAGATGGGGAAATCGCCGATGCAGACGCGCAGATCGATGTTGTCGGGGAAATTTCGGTATTTCGGATTGACCGGCGGCAAGGCGTAATTGTGGTAGGGAATAATCGCGAGCCTCTTCCCCGGCATTTCCTTTTTGATCTTTTCCGCCATGGCGATATGGAAGCGGGAATAGACGTCGCTCAATTCGCCGCCGCGATTGTCATGCACCACTCCCCGGCGGCTTTCGGGGATCAGTCCCAGTTCGCGGATGGTGGGCGTGTCCATGTTGCTGACGAACGTGTCGCACTGGCCGAAGGGGATGTAGACGGAATTGGGGTGATGCCAATTCTTGAACAGGGCGTCGTCGCCGGATTCGTAATACTTCTTGCAATCGGCCACGTAGAGATCGGCGAGTTCAAGGTTGCTGACGTCGAAATAATTGCCGATGTGCTGGAGCGGGTTGTAATATTGCGCGCCCGAGGGGTCGCGGTAAAACATCATCTCTTTCTTGTCGGGATGGAGTTCCAGCCATCTTTGCGGCATGGGGCTGTGGGTGACGTCGAACTGCGAGCCGCGCGCGATGCGCCAGCGCCACTCGAATTCGCGCCAGTCCTCGGGATAATCCTTCCACGCGGCGGGCCACTGCTCGTCTTTGTCGTTGATCTTGCGAGTATCGCCGTAGTTATGCGTCCCCTTGGAAGCAAAAACATACGAACTATGATTCTTGAACACCGGCGTGTCACTGTAATGGACGGGACGTATCGTCAGTTCTTTGACTTCAGGCCAGACCACGCCGGGGCCGGGAAAATAAAACCGCGCGCCGAGAAAGCGTTCGATAAAATCCTCCACCCCGTTGGCGGTGCCGTTCTGGCGGATGCGTATCCAATCGTGCTTGTCGTAGCCTTCCGGGCGAAGCGAACCGTCATAACCGGCAATCGCCACGCCTCCGGCGAAAGTAACCACCTCGAACCCCTGCGCGGGCAGTTCCATCGGCTTCAAGCCGAGTTTGTCGGTCAGGACGCTTTTGCCGACCAGGATCAGATATTTGTATTTACCGGCGTCTTCCGCCGAGTTGGCGTCTATGACCGGCGCATCCAGTCCGGTGCATTTTTTGATTGCCTCCTGCAGCGCCTCGACGCCGTGGCGCACCGATTTGCGCAAAGGGTGCAAATCCTTATCCGTTTCCACCTGCTGATCGAAGGCGAGGGCGAAATTGACTTTTCCGTCCTTGACCAGTTCCAGCGGTTCATGCTTGGGACTTTCCAGAAACTTCACGGGATTGAGCGCGGGATTGTAGCCGTATTGTTCGCCGCCGTAAGATACTGAGACGACAGCTAGGCTGACCAAGAAAGCTACGGTTATTCTTTTCATAAAGGTTCCTTTCGGTGAGAAGAGATATTGCGGAATCAATCGTAAGGGTTGTAACCTTTGTTAAGTTCCCAGTCCTGGCGACCGGGATAGGCGAACCAGTCCTTATTTTCCTTGCAGATGTTCCAGGGATAACCGCGCGGATGGCTGATATAAAGCCATTTCTGATCCTCTGCCTTGACGTGGCAGTCGGCATAGAGAGTGTTTGCCTTGCGGTTGTGGCGGAAACAGAGATAGTCCTGATAGTCCAGGATATATCTGCCCTGCGTTCGATAATCAGGCGTCGAGTCATGATACCACGCATCGGCTACCACCAATTGCTGGCTGTGTTGTTTGATCTGCGAGCTCCGCACTGGCGAACTTGTCGCTACACCGTAATAGGAAGTGCTGCCATAGCCGACACTGCCGAACGCGTTGCTGTTGTAACCGTAGCAAGAGGCAAAAATCCCGGCGGGGTTATATTTCAAAGTAGGAGGACACCAGAAGATCGAGTCCTTGGGGATAGCTTCCCAGCCGGTCTGGCCGTGACCTAGATCCATGCCCACGTAGGGCGCGATAATCGCCATCCAGGAATATTTCCAATTGGCCCAGAGTGAACTGCCCCAAAGCCCCGGCGGATAGATACTCTTATTGTCGGAAAGATAGCATTCAAATGCAAAGCCAATCTGCTTGGCATTGCTGGTGCAGACCGAAGCCTGCGCGATCTTTCTCGCCTTGCCCAGCGTCGGCAGCAGCAGCGCCGCGAGAATGGAGAGGATTGCTATTACTACCAGCAATTCCACCAGGGTGAAAGCTCTTTGCGAAATCCAGCGCCTGTTCATGTGTTCTCCCTGTGAATGCCTGACCGCTTTTACTTTTCCACTCTGTAGCCAGTTTCGCAATTGCGCCTGTTCCGGGGTAATTAGGTTATTTTCGATAGCCTTCTTCACGGTTTCCGCAAACCTTCCCTGAAAAGTCAGCCACGAGCGCAAGTCGGTCAGAGTGCGCAAAGGAGTGGTCACGCGCAGCGCGCCTTCGGCGCGAACCTCGTAGCTGGTCAATTCACTGTGATGAAAGACGCATTCCTCCGGCTGTTCACGGCGGAAAGTCATCGGTACGGTGAGGTGAACCTTGCTGTCTGACTCCTCGATCAAATCGTAGAGTTCCAGCGCGCTCTGGTGGCTGACGACAGCCTGCGGCTCGTTCTGCTTGCCCATGCTCCACAGCAACCACCTGGCATGTGGTGCAAACCTGGATTCCGGCATTCCGTCCAACCGGTACAAACCCCGGTCAATCCTTCGCCAATGACCTTCCTGGCAATGATAGGAATGCAGCTTGGTGGCAAAACCGAGAGAGATGGCCTGTTGCGCCGTGAAAAACCCTTCCTGCCGACCGGCAAGACGCTTCAGGTCTGAACGACGATTCAGTCTTCCATCCGCACACATTCGACAGAATGCCTCCCGCTAAATTACCGTGAGCTTGCATTAAGACTTTACTCCCTGTTTTCCGCAACAGCAAAAACAATGTTTCTGCATTTTCCCGAAACCGTAAATAAAGCTATTATCTCTTTTACTTAAAAGAACTTATGTTATTTCAGGAAAGAGTATTTATAGGCGCGGATTTTCCTGCTGCGGGATGACGCGCGGATGGTAAATGCAAGTACAGGTGGGTGCTTCAATCGTAAGGATTGTAGCCTTTGTCAAGCCCCCAGTCGTTACGACCGGGATAGGCGAACCAGTCCATATTTTCCTTGCAGATGTTCCAGGGATAGCCGCGGGGATGGCTGATGTACAACCATTTCTGATCCTCGGCCTTGACGTGGCAGTCGGCATAAAGTGCATTGGCCTTGCGGTTGTGGCGGAAGCAGAGATAGTCCTGATTATCCAGAATATATCTGCCCTGGCGACGATAATCATCTGTCGAGTCATGAAACCACGAATCAACCGCCACCAGCTGCTGGCTGGCTCGCCTGATCCGGGAACTGTTTACCGGTGAACTGGTAGAGACACCGTAATATGATGCCGTCCCATAACTTACATAACCGAAAGCACGGCTGTTGTAGCCGTAACATGTACCGTAAACTCCGGCGCCGACATACTTCAAAGTTGTCGGGCACCGGTAAACAGAATTCTCCGGGATATTTTCCCAACCGGTCTGGCCGTGGCCGAGATCCATTCCCAAATACGGCGCAATCATCGCCATCCAGGAATATTTCCAATCCGCCCAGACATAGTTACCCCACAGCGCCGGAGGATAAATACTGCTATTTTCGGAAAGATAGGACTCGAACGCAAAGCCGAGTTGTTTCGCGTTGCTGGTGCAGACTGCCGCCTGCGCGATTTTTTTCGCCTTGCTTAACGTCGGCAGCAGCAACGCCGCAAGAATGGAAATGATTGCGATCACTACCAGCAATTCCACCAAAGTAAATGCTCGTGGCAAAATCCGATGTCTGCTCATGCGATGCTCTCCCCGTGGATGCTTGACTACATTTACTTTACACACTTGCAGCCCGTTAAGCAACTGTCTCTTTTCCTGTTGCCTCTTGACAAATTTCCGGCAAAAGTTCTTATTGATATACATCAACTTTGGCTGTAGGATATAATCATGCGGATTTATCTGGCTGCACCCTTGTTTTCCCAGATTCAGCGTTCCTGGAACAGGGAGTTGGCAGACACCATTATGGAAATGCTGCCCGGGGTGGTCGTGATTCTGCCGCAGGACTTTCGCACCGGGGGCAGTTACAATAATCCCAAGCATTACGGCGCGCTGTTCCGCCGCTGCGTTCACGAAGTGCAAAGCGCCGACATGCTGCTGGCGCTTCTGGACGGTTCCGAGGTAGACAGCGGCGTGTCGTTTGAGATGGGAGTGGCCTACGCCGCGGATAAGCCTATTATCGGCATCCGCACCGATTTCCGCCCCGGCGCCGATTACGGCGTCAACCTGATGTGCGCCCGGGCATGCAAGCATATTGTCAGGGAGTATTCCTTCCAGGAAGATTTGCGGGTGGTGGCGGGCGCTATAGTCCGGCGGATGCGCGCGGTCATGAAAAAAGGCGGAAACGATGTCGGTTGAACGAAAAGCCAATATCGACGACCTGCTGGACGCGGATATCGAAAATCTCGATCCGGCGGCGCTGGCGACGAAATACCGGGAGTTGCAGCGCGCCTATTCCTCGCTGCTGAATTTCGCCAAGCTGTACAAGCGCCAGATCGACGCCCAGCGCGACCATACCCTCAAAAGCGGCCAGATCGCCGACCTCTCGCGCAAGGTGAACGTGGGCGACATTGAAGTCATCACCGAGCTTGCAGTACGCGACATTCCCCTGCTGTTCGAAGCCAGGTTCGGCGCGTTGTTCCTGCTGGACGCGGAGACAGGGCTGCTTTCCCTGCATAAGTCCACGCCCGAACAACCACCCCAGCGTTCCTGCCATATCGACAACGACGGCGACGTGATGCTGGTTCATTTTCTCCGCCACCATCGCCAGCCGCTGATGATCGAAAGTATCGAACATTACGAGCAGTTGTCGGGGCGCGAATTCAGACCGGTTCCGACCGACGCGCCGCTGCAGAACGGGGGGCTGCTCTGTCCGCTGTTCATCGGCATGGGCGACGCGGAACCGGTGCTGATCGGGGTGCTGGTGCTGGGCGAAAAGCGGGGCGGCTTCGCCAACCACGACGCAGACATCGCCACGCTGCTGGCGGAGATGTTCGGCACCGCCATCCACACCGCGCGCCTGATGGCGCGCATGAGTTTGCTTGCGGAAACCGACGGCCTGACCCAGCTTTACAACCACCGCCATTTCCAGCAGGAACTTGACCGCGCCATCGCCTCCAGCAATCGCTACAAAAACGACCTGTCGCTGGCAATGGTCGACATCGACTACTTCAAGAAATTCAACGACGTCCACGGCCACCAGGCGGGGGACTTTGTCCTGCGCGAAGTCGCGCGCCTGGTTCGCGCCGCCATCCGCGACCAGGTCGATATCGTCGCGCGTTACGGCGGCGAGGAATTCGCCGTCATCATGCCCAACACCGCCCTCGCCGGGGCGAAGGTCGCTGGTGAACGGATCCGGCAAGCGGTCTCGGGCAAGATCATGGAATTCGCCGGCATGAGGGAAACCGTCACCGTCAGCATCGGCGTCGCCCAATTCCAGCACCAGTGCGAGAAAAGCGAATTCATCGACTCCGCCGACATGGCTCTGTACCGCGCCAAACGCGCCGGGCGCAACCGCGTGGAAGCGGCCGACCCCGAACACCTGGGATAGACTCCGTGGAATACGCCAAGGAAACCTTCCTGCAAGCCGACTGTCTCGACTCCCTCTGGAGCGATTTCTCCTCGCTGGAGGAAATGCAAAAATGCTGGCACGACCTCTGTTGGCAAGAAATCGAAAGCAACTCCGAAAAACTTCTGTCTGAAAAACCCGCAGCCATCGACTGCCGTACCGTGGAAACAGACGGCCACATCTTCCGGGTTTACGGCGTAGTGCATGGCTGGACCGGCGGGCCGTCGGCTGAATACCGCCAACTGGTGGAAAACTCCCTCGAAAGCGAGGAAAACGTGCTGTTCGAGAAAATGCTGGGGCAGTTCTACGGCGAAAAAGAAGACGTGGAGATTCCCGACTTCTGGGTGTTGGGCAGGCTGGGGCAGATCGTCCTGGGACTACGCTCGATGCTCATGTTCCCGCTTTTCATGTATTATGCGATCAAGGACATGGCGCGGGAGATTTTCACCCGCAAGGAAAAACCAGTCAAGGATATTCACGACATCATTGACAGCGTCTGCTACCACAACGTCGACCCGGAACTGCGGCGGGGCATGGACGGTTCGCTGCCGACCGCACTGCAGATCGAACTGGAACTGTCGCACTGGCGGGACTGGAACCGTTACGCCAACGTGGATTACCTGATGGCCATTGCCGCGCGCTCGGGCTACATCGCGGAATTCGCGAAAAACTTCGCCCGCGACCGGGAGTTGGGTGAACTGGCGATCGTGGTGGGCGACCGCCACCTGACCGAGGTGGAATATTTTCTCCGCACCCCCCTGCCCTTGCCGGAAGTCGCCGCCGCCGCCGCGTTGCACGCGGAGCGGATTTCCAACTGGCGCTACTATTATCATTACCTCTTCGCGCGGTACATGGGCATGATGTCGGTCGGCGTCACGCTTGGATTTATTCCCTACCTCCTCCTCGCCGCGCTGGCGTCGTTCTATCTGATATAATGCAGACTTCGCCCACAACCCAAATATATAATCATGCGCCATCTGATTGGCGATTGATTCAACCCGCGCTCAAGTCCGCATCAGTTCGATCATCTGCTCCTGCCGTATATCGCACGAGGTTAATCTGACAATCCTGACGGAACCGCGCAATTCTATTGCAACCGGGTTCCCATTCCAAAACGCCTTGGCAATTTCCCCGTAGCCATGCAGTTGCACTTCGAGGTCGCGCTGTGGCAATTGTCCGCCGTACTGTCCTTCCGTCGCCTTTATGGCAATATGGTAACCCTGCACGGTTTTTTTCTGGCGAAAGCGCGTCAACCCTGATTCGCCAGCTAGATATCCGGAGCTCTGTCCGTCATCTTCATACAACACCGATTCGACCGCGCTGTCACCGACCGGCGTGCAGCGCAGTTGCAGCTTCGCCAGCGGCGCGGAAGTCATGCGCTCGGCATAGGGCTGCATCGGCAATACCGCTCCCGCGCGCACCCACAACGGAATCCGGTTCAGCGGCGTTTTCACCTGAATTGTAACCGGGCCCGTGACCGCCTCTCCCGTAAACCAGTTGATCCAGCAGCCTTCGGGAATCCAAACCGCCTGGGTCGCTTCCTCGCCCGGCTCCACCACGGGAGCGACCAGCAGATGATCGCCGAACAGATACTGGCCGGGATGATTGTAAGCATCCGGCTCGTGCGGATATTCAAGGAACATGGCGCGAAGCAGCGGCACGGTCTGGGCATGGCACTGCCAGGCGGAAGTGTAGATATACGGAATGAGAGTCGCGCGCAGATGGAACGCTTCGCGCATACAAGTCGCGTATGGTTCTCCCCACAGCCAGGGACGCCGATCAAGATGCTCGCCGCAGGAATGCAGGCGCAGCGTGGCGCTGAAGGTGCAGAACTGTACCCAGCGGGCGTATAGCTCCGGGTCACGATCTTTCGCGTGAAAGCCGCCAGTGTCGTGCGCCCAGAAAAAACAGCCGCTGTTGCCGGAGGCCACCGTAAATGGAATTTCGAATTTCAGCACTTCCCAGTTGGCAACCGCATCGCCGGAGAAATGGATGGGATAACGGTGGTCGCCCCAACCCGCCCAGCGGCTGAACCCGAGGCCGCGCTTGCTTCCCTTTTCGGAATGACGGAAATACAGGTAATTCAACCAGGGGAGATGCCGCAGAAAGGGAATGTGGTAGACATAAGGCATGATGCTGTCCTGCTGCCAGTCGACCCACCAGAAATCAACTCCCATCTCCTCGTGAGGCTGGTGCGCGTGCTTGAAATACGCCTCCATGTAGTCGCGGTCACCCGCCAGAAACGGCAGATCCTTGCCTTGAGCCGGGGACTCGCCCAGTTCCTGCATGAACGCGCCGTAGTCATCCTCGGTCGACCGCACCCCGTCGTGGGGATGGGCGTTGAGAGTGACGTAAATATTATCATCGTTGAATTCCTTCAGCAAAGACTCGATGTCCGGCAGCAACTCGCGATTCCACGACCACCCGGTCCAGCCCATTTCGTTACGGTTACACCAGCCGAAACCGGTCTTCCCGTCTTTCCGGTGCCAGTCCATATCCATCACCATGATGTCTAGGGGAAAATCGTGTTCGCTGTATTCTCTGACGATTTTGCGATAATCATCCGAAGTGTAAGCCCACCAGCGGCAATACCACGAACCGAAAATATGCCTGCGAGGCAGCGGCACCCTACCGCTCACCGCGGCCAACGCCTGCAGAGCGGCTTTGTAGTCAGTTCCGTAAGCGAAGAAATACCAGTCCAGCGCGGTCGGATCGGAAGGGCGCGGTTTAATCCAGTCGTTTTCAAGAATATGCGTCCGCGAATCATCCAGCAGATACCAGCCGTTGCGGGACAACAGCCCGTCGTCGAGTGGCAAGGCTTTCGCGCAACCATCGAGAGTCTGCAAAGTGCCCCCAAGGTTTTCGCTGTTCACCACACCCGGCTGCCATGCCAGAGGAGAATCCTTCACCGTAACGGAAAGGTTATTCGCGTCAGGCCTTGCGCCATCGCCGGTGTATACCAGCCGGAATCGCGGGGTTTCGATTTCACAACCGCCTTTATTTATCCTGACCGAAGCATTCCTGTCAGCATGCGAGACCGTTTGGGCGAACAACGTAGGCGCATCGATAAATCCAGCTCTCTCCGAAAATTCAATGCGCACCAGTTCGGGACAGATTACGGTAAAACGAACTTTTTCCGCAACGACTACTGGGTTCAAGATATTGTCCTCTCGTAAAGATGGGCGGGGCGGGGTTTACGACTGAAATATTATCCCGCGAAAATATCGGATCCAAATGCAGTAATGTTTGAGACATGGCTCGCTGTTATAGGTTGTTTCCTGATTTTGTCAAGCTTTCCGCGATGACTCTTGTTCAGCAAGAAACCTTGCCAAAAAAAATGTTGCTTCCCGCGAAATCCATATTATACTGAGGCCATGAAAAAGCCGGGGTAGCTCAGGGGTCTAGAGCGGCGGATTCATAACCCGCAGGTCGGTGGTTCAATTCCACCCTCCGGTACCAATCACCCTCGCCCTTGTCAGATAATGACAGGGGCGTTTTTGTTGTGACTGTATAGGCGTTTTTTACGGTTTTCAGATTTTCGTTTTCTGATTTTCCCGCCTCTTTCGCATCGGTCAAGATTGCCACGGAATGACCGGAAAAGACTGTTTTTGCATCCTGAAACGCTACGTTTCGCGCTACGTTTCCCATAGGGTCGCCAGCGTCGATATCATCGGTTCCGGTCGCCCTTGCCTTTTCGCGTTCAATCGCCGCGTCGATATCCGGCAGCCTGGCAATCGCCCCCGCCTTATCGTCCAGCCTGAGGTGGGTGTAGAACTTCGCGGTCAGGTCAACCGTGCTATGCCGCATC
>JAGUZQ010000113.1 GCA_020060765.1 Planctomycetota bacterium
CAGCGCAACCGCCGCAGGCGCCAGCGCCCGCACCGGCCATACCGGCAGCGTCGCCACCGCTCTTGCCAACCTGATTCGCACCAGCGTTAATGTTATCCATTGTTTTCTTCCTTTCGTAAAGCCTTCCCAAAACGTACAAAAGAGACACACTCGCGAACAGTATTCAAGTAATATACGAGACTATACAAGCCCCGTGCCAAGTCTTGATTTTTGCGGAAATACCACGTCCGTCCGCTTTTTCCCGGCGTTTTGACCGCTTTCTTCAATCCGATTCTTTGCAGACGAGCAGAACCCGGCCAACGAAGGTTGTGGCTTTCCAACTCCAATGGAAACCGCTTCCAGCTGGACTGGACGAAACCGCCTGAGCTTTCAGCTTTTTTTTGCGGCAGTTTAAAAAAAAATCAGAACCGACTTGACTAAGATTTTTTATGGCATATTATTCTCTGAGCAAACGTTTGCTCACGGAGACCGAACTTATGGCCACCTTGAAACAGATCGCGGAAGAGGCGGGGGTGTCGATTTCGATTGTCTCGCGCATCCTCAGCCCCAACCCGGAACCGAGCGGGCGTTTTTCCCCGGACACGCAAAAGAGAGTGGAGGAAGCGGCGCGCAAACTTGGTTACAGGCCCAACCGTTACGCCGAATTCCTGAAGCGCGGGCAGGTGCCGGCTATCGGCGTGTTCATGCCTGCTTACTCCAACCGCCTCATCGCCGACCTGGTGATGGGGCTGGCCGAGGGGGCGGCGGCGGCGGCGTTTCCGCTCGGCCTGCATTTTGCGCTTACGCTGGATCACTACCGCGAGTTCCTCCGCGCCAACGGCAACCACTGCGGCATCATCACCTACCCTGGCTTTCACAAGGACAAGGAAACCAAAAAGCTGATCGGCAAGTTCCAGGATGGCGGCGGCAAGGTGCTGCTGCTCAATACCGACATCCAGCTTGAGGGCGTGCCGGTGGTGGCGATGGACAACCGCCACGGCGGCAATCTCGCGGCGGAGCGCCTGCGCGATCACAGTTGCGGGGAATACCTTTTAATGGGTTCCTTCCCCGGACGCGACGAGGGTTTCGAGGAGACGCTGCGTCATTACGACATTGAGGAAATCCGCCGCCTGCCGGAAAACGAATGGGAAAACTATCTGCCCCGCATGGTCGAGCGCGCGACTGCGGAAAGGCCGCTGGGGATTTTCGCGGTCAACGACCTGCTGGCGCTGCGGATCATGCGCTTCCTCCACTCGCAGAAAGTCGCTATTGGCCGCGAGGTGATGGTGATCGGTTACGACGATCTCGCGGCGACGGCGGAATGTTATCCGCCCCTGACCACCATCCACCAGCCGTTCCGCGAGGAAGGAAAAATCGCGATAGAAAAAATGGTCAATGTCATTTACGGCCAGGAAGAGGACAGCGTCTTCCTGGAGCCGACGCTGGTCGTGCGCAAATCGGGATGAGTGCATGCCGGTGGCTACGCCACTCGCATTTTTCGCAAGCGGTGACGGGTCGCCGCTGACTTATGCGCAAGCGTGCATATATCGTTAAAGATAACCGCGCTCCCTTCGTTCGCGGATTGTGAAAAAACATTGACCGTCATTCCCGCGCAGACGGGAATCCAGTGGGGAAACCGGACGCAACACATCCTGGATTCCCGCCTGCGCGGGAATGACGTTCGTGAGATGTTTTCCTGACAGAATCATATCAGGAGTTCAAAGCCAGTTAGCCATTAACCCAATCAGCCCTTTCCACCAAAGGAACCCCATGACCATCGATTGGAGCGCGACGAAACAGAAATACGAACAAGCTCTCTACGGCGACGTGATCCCGTTCTGGGAGCGGCATTGCCTTGACCGCGACTGCGGCGGGTATTTCACTTTTCTCGACCGCGACGGGTCGGTGTACGACACGGAAAAATTCATGTGGATGCAGTGGCGCATTGTTTACGTGTTTGCGGCGCTGCACCAGCGTAGACCGGAAAAGAAGGAGTGGCTGGAGATTGCGCTGCACGGGTACGAGTTTCTGACCCGGTTCGGCAAGGCGGAGGACGGGCATTATTATTTTTCCCTGCAACGCGACGGCACACCGGCGGCGCAACCGGCGAATATTTATTCCAACCTGTTTGCGGCGATGGGGGCGGCGGCGTTGTACCGCGTGACCGGGGACGAGGCGCACCGGCGGGAAGCGGAAAGCGCGGCGCGGAATTATGTCGCGCGCCTGGGCAATCCCAAGGGGAAATGGGAAAAAAGCCTGCGTCCTCCGCGTAAAAGCTTGGGACATTACATGATGCTGGCGAATCTGGGACAGGTGCTGAACGAGTCTTTCGGCACCGACGAGTACGCGGGGCAAATTCGAGAGGCGGCGGCGACAGTGCTGGATAAATTCTGGCATCCGGAAATCGAGGTGCTGTTTGAAAATATCAACTTCGACGGCTCGTTCGATCTGCAAAGCTGCGAGGGGCGTTTCGTCACGCCGGGTCACGGGCTGGAGTCGCTCTGGTTTCTGCTGCGCTATGCCGAGCAGGCGGGCGACGCTGAATTGATCGCTAAAGCCGCGCCAATGGTGAGGAAGATTCTCGAATTCGGCTGGGACGAAAAATATGGCGGCATCTTTTATTTCATGGACGCGATGGGGAAGCCGCACGTTGAATTGCAGCACGACATGAAACTCTGGTGGGTGCATAACGAGGCGTTGCTGGCGGCGCTGTATGCGTACCGGCTGACCGGGGAAAAGATTTTCGCCGAGTGGTTTGAAAAAATCGACGCCTGGACGTGGGCGCATTTTCCCGACCCGGAATATGGCGAGTGGTTCGGCTATCTGAACCGGCGGGGCGAGGCGACGCATTTATTGAAAGGCGGCAAGTGGAAAACGTTTTTCCATCTGCCGAGATTTCTGTTGGAAGGCGCCGACCAGATGGGCGGCATTATCAAAAAATGATAACGACTTGGAATAAAGGGACTAAGGCGCTAAGGGACTAAGGCTCTGGTCAGCGATTTCCCTGATTACTGCAAGTTCTTCGTAATCAGGGATTGCACCGAGCCATCAGAAGATTTTTCTTAGTCCCTTAGCGCCCTAGTCCCTTAGTCCCTAACAAAGCATTTCTCTCTCTCTGAAAAGGAAAAACGAAATGAACCTGCGCGAACCTGTAAAAAAGAACCTGGACTGGTTTCAGAACTCAGGGGTGATGCGCCCGAGCGACGGTTTCTGGGGCGTGGCCGAGCGGATCGCCATTGTCAAAGGAAACGAAGCTGCGGCGAAAATCAAAAGCTCGTTCCCCTGCCAGACGGAACTGCTGCCGGAAGTGGTGTCAGTCGAACACCGCCGGGCGGACTGCACGATCGAAACCGCGTACCTGTTCGACCTCGCGGCGGAAGTGCTGGGCAAGCCCGAATACAAAACCGTGGCCGACAATCTGATCGGTTTTCTCTTTAACCGCAGCGGCTTGCGTTACGTAGACCCGGGTTCACCCAAGCGCGGACTGTGGGCCTGGGCGATGCCGATCCGGATGAACGGAGCCTGGACCGATGACAGCGCCTGGGTGGGGACGCTGCTGCTGGCGCTGGCCAAACGCGGCAGGCCGGAACTGCTGGAACCGGGGATTCAGACCGTGCGCACGCTGCTGCGTTACGCCCGTGATTTCTTCGCTTTCAAAAAACAGTATGGTCGCGACGCGCGCTATGTTCCAGTGACCGAAGGCATTGCCGGGTTCAATCTCAACCCGCACTGGATGGGGCTGCTGGCAATGGCGCTGTCCTTCGGCGCGGAAGCCGACTTGGAAACGGATTACTCTGAAATAATCGATGCCTATCATTCCACGGTGCTGGAAGGCCCGGCGGCGTATGACGAGAACTCGCGCAAGAACCGCCAGACCGACCTGCCCTGGCCGGTGGCGGAATACGCGTATCTCTCCCTTACCGCAACTTTGTCTTACGCGAAAACGAAAATCGCGTCAGCCGAAACCGCCGCTAAAACCGCCGCCGATGTTTTACTGTCGCAGCAGCATTCCGACGGGCATTTCACCGCCGAATGGATGGAGACTCCGGCGGGCGGACATCTCTCCGACCTGATCTACACGCAGAACTGGGCGACGCTGGGACTATACCACGCGGGGAAAGTTTTCGGGGTGGCTGCGTATAGCAAAGCCTGCGAAAAATCGCTGGCCTATCTGGCGGGGATTCAGGACAAGTCCGACAGTCCCGTATTCGCGGGCTGCTGGCGGGGGATGTTCGACCACAACGCAAACGACTGGGGCGGCGGCGACTGCTACGAAGGCGGCGCCAACAGTATCTATTCGGGCTGGACAAACGCGCCTATCTCCTGGGCATTCCTTTTCGCCGACAGCGGGCTGTCGCTGCTGGGGTGAAGATAACCCTGTTCTCGCAATGACGGCGTCGGCAGGTGTGCCGACGCCGTCATTTTTTTCATCGACAACTTGTTTTGCCCCGCCCGGATGCGTAAGCTGAATACAGGCATCACGGGAGACCGGCATGACTACTGCGGTATTGAAAACCGGCGCGGCGGCGTGGCTGCTGCTGGCGTTGCTGTCGGCTACGGCGGCGGCGGGGGAATACGACAACGATCCTGACTTGGAAACCTTTGCCAGTCGCAAGCAGTTTCTGCAGGAAGTCATTGCCCGGCCCGAAGCCGGTCGGCTGGAAAAAGTGGTGAAGGTTCTGCGTAACCGCATGGATCCGCTGAGTTCGCTGGCGGCGGTGGCGCTGTCCCGGATCGGCGGGACGCAGGCGGAAAAGCTGCTGCTGGGGGCTTTGGAGGATTCCCGCGCCAACGTACGGGGCGTAGCGGTGAGGCTGCTGGCCGAGCAGCGCGCCACAGAGATCGCGGTCAAGGCGCGGCACCTCCTGCAAAACGACCCCGACGTCTCGGTGCAGGCGTCGGCTGCGGTGGCGCTGGGGATCGTCAACGACACGGAGTCGCTGGGACTCCTGCGGGAGATTTTGCGCACCGGTTCGCACGCGCTGCAATTCGCCGCCGCCAGCGCGCTGGCGCGCATGGGCGAGGAGGCCGGCTTCCTGCATCTGGAAACGCTGGCGCTGGCGGGAGAACCCGGCCTGTCCGCCCAGGCGGTGGCGGAAATCGGCGCAGCCCGCAGCCCGCGTGGAACGCGGGCGCTGTTCCAATGCCTGTTCTCCCCTAATTCCGAAACCTGGATCGCCGGACTCAGGGAACTGGAGCAGTCAGCGCCGGAAGATGTCGACCATTTCCTAGCCGGGCAGCCGCCGGTACAGCGTTCGCGGCTGAAGCTGCAACTCTCCCTCCGCCGCTGCCTGCTGGGGCTGGAAAAGATGCCGCCCGAATGCGTGGCGCTGGCGCTGGGGGAGCTACCGGACGATCAGATGCTGGCGCTGAAATGCATGGCGGTGGCAGGTTCGGTTAACTCCTTGCCCGCAGCGGTGGACTGCCTGGACAGTGAAAACGCGGCGGTATGCAAACAGGCGCTGGAGGCTTTGAAGGGAATAGCCGCGCGGCACAAGTTAACGGACGCGCCCAAGACCGGGGCGTCGGTCAAGTGGCGCGAATGGTGGTTCGGGCAATACCGGATTTCCGCCTGCACGAAGGAAGAGGCAGTGCTGGCGCTGCCGGGCGGGGAGACGCGGCAGGTGCGCCGGGGCACGCGGCTGGACTGGGGCGCGGAAGTGGGGGAGATCAAACCCGGCGACGGCAAGACGCCGCTGGTGGTGATTTTCCTGGGGCATGAACCGTATTATGTCAGGTGAACAGCCGGGAAATAATCGCAGATGACTGACGGGTGGTTGGCGACTTAACCCCGCGGCTTTCCCGAAAGCTGACGAAGAACCATAATTATATTGTGTCCCCCGGAATTATTTGCATTCCGGAAATTCAGCCTCTTAATGATGTACGGGACACCGTCCGGTTGCCAATGCCAGGCAGCTTTCGCCGGCTGCGGCATATACCAGATAAATGCGGCCTCCTTCCACAAGAACGGCCGGGTCACGCAACTGATGGGCACGGCCAAAGACAGCACCCCATTGGCTGGGTGTTATCGGCAGGTCAACGCCTTCATAGATCGTATTTGGACGCAACTCCAACCGCGCGGGCGTTAATGTTTCAGGCCAGCGGCTCCAATCGCCATCAAGTGTCATCCGTGCGTACAGAATGCTTTCCGGACAATCTTTCCCTTGCGTAAACAGGAGATGAAGAAGATTACCGTCAAGCCATATCGCCGCATGTCTAATACGCTCAAGAAAACGGGGGCCTTCCTGGAACGGTTCGATTCCATCTGGGCTACGTTGCAAAATACCTCCGCGATTTTCATATTTGGCAATCCCATACCATGCGCCTTGATATGTAAACGCCCGTAAATAAAAGTGAGCCATGATCTGCGGACGAGCCTCCCAAGTCAAGCCGTCATCGCTAAAAGCAAGGAACGTACGTTGCCCTGCTTCTGTATCGCCGTGAAAATACATTCGTAACCTCTGAGCGCCTGCATCCACATGCACGTCGGGGCTTGCGATATGCCTAAGCGATGCAGTTTCCTTTAGTTGCAGGACACCCGGCGAATGCACGCGCCAAGGGCCTTCCGGTGTGTCAGCATAGGCTATTCGGATATATTGACCGCTGTGATGGGCAAAATACAGATAATACCTGCCTAATGGATTTTTAATCCAGTCCGGCAAGCGGATCAGAGAAGGACCATTAATGTTGGTGCCTGCTTCACCTTCAAGACCTGGCATCCCGGGAAAGATAATTGGGTTGCTGGCAATGCGTTCGAAATGCGTCATTTGTTCTTTTTCAGAATCAAGTCTGTGCGACATGCAACCCCCGTTCGCAAGAGTACTTTCATTAATTGCACGTTGACCAACAATCACGTAATCCGCACTTACAACCGCTCCCAGTTCGCGCCGGTTTTTCCCAAGACTCCGCCAGCACAGGCCGTGCCTCTTGTGCTGGCGCACGCAGACATAAACGCCTGTGCCTCCCCGTTACAACAAGTCTTCTCCACCCGCGTGCTTGGAGATGTTGCCTATGTCTTCATCCACGTGCGTAAACTGGATATTGCGGCGCAGGATGAAAAGCTTCACCAATACCGGGGCGGGCAGCGTGGTCAGCACCGACAGCACGATAATGGCGTTGAAAAACTGCGCATTCAAAATACCGAGTTCCCGGCCTACCGCCGCCGCCGCGAGCGTGGCCGATAGCTGTGGCACCGTCATCAACCCCGCGCAAATGCTCTTGTCGTTGCCGAACCCCGCCAGCCGCATTGCCAGCCAGCCCGAGAACATTTTGCTCCCCACCAGCCCAATAACCGTAAGTGAAACTATGGCGAAGTTGCCGTCCCCCGACCACAGAACGCGCAAGTCCGACTGCATGCCGATGGAAATAAAGAGGAAGGGGATGATAAGCCCGTAGCCTATGCGCTCCAGCCTTCGGTGCAAAGCCCTCTCGTCGTGCTGCACCGCCCTTACCCTCGACAGCCCCATGCCCGCCACGAACGCGCCGACCACGACGCTGACGCCGATCAACTCGCCCACGAACACCACGATCAGTACGACCAGCAGGAAAAAGGTGATCTGCGTCTCGTCGCCGGGCTGGATGCGCCCCAGCAGCAGGGTGCCCAGGCGCGGCACCAGGCAGAAGGACAGGAGGATGTAAAGCAGTATGACCGCCAGGAAAATCGGCAGGAACGCCCCGCCCAGAGCGCTGGCGGGGATGTGGTCGAAGATACTGATGGAGGCAAGTTGCCCCGGCGTCTGGTGGCGCTTGAGCTGCACGCACACCGCCAGCAGTATCAGGCTGGCTATGTCGGTAATGACCGTCGAGGCCAGCACCGCCACGCCGAAGCGGGTCTGCGCTATCTGCAACTCGCGGATAACCGCGAACACCACCCCCACCGAGTGGGAGGCGAACAGCGAAGCATAGAGAAGTTTGCCGACGTAGTCGTCCGGGCAGAAAAAGGCGTAAACGAAGTATCCCGCCGCCGCCGGCAACGCGAAAGTCAGCAGGCTGAGATAGCAGACCGCTTTTTTTTCGCGCCGGACAATGCCTAGGTCAACCTCCATGCCGGCCAGTGCCATGAGGAAAATCAGCCCCAACATACCGATGCCGTCGATGGTGGCCAGCATCTGCGGCACCGGATATCCGCGGGCGAAGTGCGTGGCCAGAAGGCCGATCAGATCCATAGCGTTGGGGCCGATCGCCATGCCCACCAAGAGCAGGCTGATGACGTGCGGGATGTGGTATTTTCGTAGCGCCTGGGGGACAATCGCAGCCAGCGCAATAATCAGGAGAAACAATATCAGGTAGGTAAACCCGGTCATACAGGCGACGTCCCGAAAATAAGTGCCGGGAAATTGCAGATACCTGCAAGAGCGGGGCACCGCCTTTTTACACTAATCGGGAATCCGGAAATAAGCAAGCATAATCAGGGAGCGTCTTTCCTGTACTCAGGGCTATCGCATTAAAACTCCCCCTCTCCCCTTACAAGGGGAGAGGGAACTTGTTTTCCCTTCAGTAAAGCTTTCACGATAAATTGTAGATACCGCTTGCGCGTATTACGTCCCGAAATACCGCTATTTTTAATGCGATAGCCCTGTTCCTGCACTCCCTAATCCAGCATCTCCATGTTGTTGTCGGTGGGGTCTTCCCCGCTCAGGCGTTTTTTACCGGCGATGGCGTCGCGGATGCTGACGTTGCGGGAGACGGGCTTTTCCTTCAGGCGGCAGATCTGCCAGCGGCCGCTGAACCGGGGCGCGTCGTCGCCTGCCTCGTCGCCCTCCTCTTTCCTGCTCGGCAAAACCTGTTTGCGGAAAAGCAGTTTGTCTGTTTCCGAATACACCGCATCGCGACCGCTGCCCTGGAAATCGGGAATAATCGTGCAGCGGCAGATTCTGAACACATCCTGCACCGCGTGCAGGTTATACCGCGCGGTCTCCGCGATCTCGCTGTGCTTGTGCGAGGTGCGCGCGCGGCTCCATTCCTCGGCCAGGATCAGGCCCACCCGCTTGTTGGTGACGTACCAGGCCGCGCAGAAATTGTGCAGCACCGCCGCATAACCGGCCAGCGGATGGATAGCCTCGATCTCACTCACCGACAGCGGTTCGGCGGTTCTCCCCATCAGCCGGGTGGTAAAGGTGATGACGTCCCGGATCATCGGCAGCAGATCGCCGGGGCGCTTGGCGTTGTCGCCGACCAGATGGAGAAATTTTTCCTCGCTGTGCCGGGCAAGAGTTGCGGCGACCTTGCGGCATTCCTCCAGGTGGGCGTCTCGCATCAGGCGCTGTTTTTTGTCGGCGATATCGAACTTGCTCGTCCGCTGCAATGCTTCCTGCTCGGCGGGTCGCAGAAAACCGAACCCGTGATAACGGAAGAAAATCCCCAGCAGCATCGGCATCATGTTCTGCCGCACCCGCTCCCGCATCTCGCTTTTGCCGCGCAGGCAGGCCAGTTGCACCATCCCCGCCAACAGGAAATTGTTGGAATAATAGCGATCCAGCTTTTTAGCTTTCAGGAATTTCTGTGTCTCGTACACCGCGGGAATGTCCAGCAGGTTATCGATATTGGCGACGATGATACTCTGGAGCTTGGCGTCGTAGACGCGGCAGGCAGACATGAAATCCCGCAGCAAGCCCTGGCATTCATCCAGCATTTTCCCGCGCTGGGCGAACCTGTCTTCAGGCTTTTCCCGGTACAGCCCAGGGAACCATTCCGGCAGCGGGTTTTCCGCCTGCTCCAGCTTTCCGTCGACCACGCAGAAACAGGGTTTCCGCTCGGTCTTGCCGAAAATCTTCTGAAAAATATTCCAGTCCACTTGTCTGTCCCCGTTCCCCGGCGGAATAGCCATGCTTGACCTAATTTTACCTTTTCGCAACCAGATGGCAAGGCATTAAAAAATGTCGAAGCCAAGTTAGGCCAACTTTTATTCTTGCGTGAAACCACTGGGGTGGATTAATATCTTTGCCTTGGTGTGGGTTTTTTCCGGGAGATCTTATGCAAGCGAAAATTGGCAAGACTTCGATCCTGTTATTCTGCAGCGGCTTATGCGCGCTGATCTATCAGATGGCGTGGCTGCGGCAGTTGCGGCTGGTGTTTGGTGCCTCGACCGCCGCCAGCGCGGCGGTGCTGGCGATTTTCATGGCTGGGCTGGGCGTTGGCAGCACTTTCCTCGGCAAAAGAGCTGACAAAAGCAACAATCCTCTGTTATTATACTCAAATCTCGAATTTCTTATCGCCATAGCCGCTGCTATCAGTCCTTTCCTCATTTTTCTTATCCGCACGATCTATCTTGCTTCCGGCGGCAGTCTGGCACTGGGATTACCTGCAGCAACAGTGTTGCGGTTGGCATTATCCGCATTAGTCCTTGGCATACCTACATTTATGATGGGCGGCACCCTTCCGGCCGCCGCTCGCGCGGTAACGTCCTCCGCCGACGCCAGTCGCCGCTATCTCGCTGTTCTGTATGGCTTTAACACTCTCGGTGCCGTCATCGGCGCAGCTTTGTCCACCTTCTATCTGCTGGAGGTTTTCGGCGTCAGAAATACCCTCTGGCTGGCCTGTCTGCTGAATTTTCTGGTCGCTTTTACTGCCCGGAACATGGCGAAAATGGATGAGCAATCACCCCCCGAAAGCGAGTCAATCGAGAAAAGCGCGACATTTACCCAGCAAAATATGACAGCGGACAGCGGTCTGGCGACAAGTTTCGACAAGATTCCGACAGGTTTTGTCCTGGCGTCGGCAGGGGTGGTTGGTTTCGCGTTTTTCCTGATGGAGCTGGTGTGGTATCGGATGCTGGGCTCGCTTCTGGGCGGTTCGACCTATACTTTCGGCCTGATCCTGGTGATCGCATTGCTGGGTATCGGCCTGGGCGGCGCGGCTTATGCGCTGTTCTTCCGCAAGGGCGAAGCAACGCTGGCGAAATTTTCCCTGACCTGCGGTTTGGAGGCGTTGTTCCTGGCTTTGCCTTATGCGCTGGGCGACCGGCTGGCGCTGCTGGCGGCGTTGCTGAAAGACCTGGGCGCAATCGGCTTTTACGGCGACGTCATGACCTGGACAGTCATCGCGCTGATGGTCATTTTTCCGGCGGCGTTTATTTCCGGCATTCAGTTTCCCTTGTTGATCGCGCTGTTGGGAAAAGGCCGGGAGGGGCTGGGCAACCAGACTGGGCAAGCCTATGCCTGCAACACGCTGGGCGCGATTCTCGGCTCGCTGGCCGGGGGCTTTGGGGCGCTGCCGCTGCTGACCGCGCCGGGGTCGTGGTGCGTGGCGGTGTTTATCCTGGCGGGATTGGGCGCGCTGGCGCTGGTGCTTTCCCTGCGCGAAACCGGCGGCACCGGCAGGCTGTTCTGGCCGGCGCTGGCGATTTTCCTGGCCGCCCTGCTGCTGAAAACCCAAGGGCCCACCGCTGCCTGGCGGCACAGTCCTATCGGTGCAGGCCGGGTCAATCTTTCCGGTTTCACCAAAAACGGCTTGAAAAAGTTTCTGCACGAACGCCGCAGGCAGATTATCTGGGAGCGGGACGGCAGCGAATCGGCGGTCGCGCTTTCGGCTTACGAGGGTCTGTCCTTCATCGTCAACGGCAAGGTCGACGGCAACGCCCGGGGCGACGCCTCCACCCAGGTGATGCTGGGAATGCTGGGAGCGGTTCTCCATCCCGATCCGAAAAAAGCCATCGTGATCGGCCTGGGCACCGGCTCCAGCGCGGGCTGGCTGGCTGACATTCCCACGATGGAAAGAGTGGACGTAGTCGAACTGGAACCGGAAATCGCCGAAGTCGCCCGGCGCTGCGCGGCAGTCAACCGCAACGTCCTGCAGAACCCCAAAGCGCGGCTGATCTACGCCGATGCGCGCGAAATCCTGCTGACCGCCCCGGAACAATACGACCTGATCCTGTCGGAACCGTCCAATCCCTATCGCGCCGGCATCGCCAGCCTCTACACCGCCGAGTTCTACCGTTCCGCCCGGAAACGGCTCGCTCCGGGCGGGCTGTTCGTGCAGTGGGTGCAGGCTTATGAAGTCGACACCGCCACTATCCGCACCATCATCGCCACCCTGCGTTCGGAATTTGCCTCGGTCGAAAGCTGGCAGACCAACCCCACCGACATGCTGCTGGTCTGCACCGACACGCCCCGCGCCTGCGACCTTGCCCTGCTGTCCCAAAAAATCCAGACCGAACCGTACCGCTCGGCGCTGCGTTATGCCTGGAAAGCAGCCGATGCGGAAGGGGTGCTGGCGCATTACGTGGCTGGCGACTCCCTCGCGCGGGAAATTTACGAACAGGAGAAAGACCGGCTCAACACCGACGACCGGATGCTGGTGGAATACGGCTTTGCCCGCACTGTCGGGCGCGGTCTGGCGTTTTCGCTGGCCGACATGCGCGAGACCGCTTTCAAGCGCGGCGCGCACCTGCCGCAATTCGTCGCCACGCAACCCGATGCCGCCTCGGTCGAGGATCAGTATCTGGAGATGTACGTGCTGGAGCAGAAAGTCATGCCGCTGCTGGAGCGCTACACCCAGGCGCAACGGGTGCGCGCCGCCAGCTTGCTACAGTATCTCAAAAACGGCGATGTGCTGGACGTCTGGGCGCGGCAGGAAAAGGAACTGCTGCGCCCCGCCAAATTCCAACTGGAACTGTCGATCCTAGCCGACTCGCTGGCGGCGGCAGGCAAGGAATCAGCCGCCCTCAGCGCCCTGGCCAAACTCGATTTTCCCATCGAGGCGGCGGTCGTGACCGCACGCCTCCATTTCGCCAAAAAAGAATACCCGGCGGCGGCGCAGTCGCTGCAGACCGCACTTGTCCAATACCGCGACAATCCCTGGCCGTGGGAGCCGCTGATGAAAAAGGCGCTGGTGCTGGCGGGTGAAATCGCGCGCGCCGACCACGCTTCCGCCCCCGGCCTGCTGGAAGCGGTCTCGCAACCCTTCGCCGTCTATCAGCTCGAAAACGACCGGCTGGAGACCAAGCTGGAACTGGCCGCGCTGATCGACGTCGAACAGGGCGCGAAAGCGGTCGCCGAATTCGAGCCGTGGATTCCCTGGGAAAAACCGTTCCTGCTCTACCGCGCCACGTCCTACCACGCCACCGGCAACCCCGCCGCGCAAGCGGCCATAGGCGACTGGCTCCGCTTCGCCGCGGACGAACCGGTCACGTTTACCGAGGCGCTGGACGGCATGGCGGATTCCGCCGAGGCTTACCGACGGGGGGAATAAGTTGGGGTGATGGCTTAATGGCAGGATGGGGATTTTGGCGCACGCTCACTTTCAGGGAGAGGGTCAAGGAGGAATACGGTTCAGTTAAGAAAAAGTCTTTCTGTTCAGGAATAAACTTACGCGCGTCATTCCCGCGCAGGCGGGAATCCAGTGGTGAAACCGTACGCAACACCGCCTGGATTCCCGCCTGCGCGGGAATGACGATTCGTGAATTTAATTATTTTACCTGACGATTTTTCCTTAACTGAACCGTATTGGGGCTGGGATGGGGTCAAGGGGCACACATACCGGGTGTCGAGTGGCGCAGACGTTTACGTCTGCGTGGCCAAGCCGCAAGAGGAATTCCCCTGACCGCCCGTAATCCCGCAATCCGCCTTTGCTGTTACGCACAGATCGTACCGACAATTTTCCGAAATCCGTGCGCATAGGCCAAACCTCTTTATTTGGCGAACGCAGACGTGAACGCCTGCGTTACCCGCACACCTGCTACTTCCACCAACTCTTGGGATAAGATATGCTGACGTTATTGGCGTAGCGCAGGTTCAGCACCTTGCTCTCGTTGTCATCTGTCAGATGGCCGCCGCCGACTTCGTTAATGTGATAAAAGCACCGGATTACCGGCACCCGTCCGCCGACAACCTTGGCACCGTCAACGTCTTCGGTTTTGCCTGACGCTTCATAAAGCTTAACTTCCTGCCAGGAAGCACCAACCGGAATAGTACCGTAGCCGCCGGTATACCAAGAACATTCCTCACCGTTGAATTCATAGAGGTAGCTGCAACCGTCTGCTTTGTACTGGTTGATTTCCTGCTCGTTAGCTGCAGCCAAGCGGTATCCGGCGGTTTTACGAGTAATGCCCAAAGCAGCCTGGTCGACATCAGTAAAAGTTCTGGCGCCTTCCGGTTTTACATCGTCAGTGTCGGAGCACAGGTCGTTGGTTTCGGCATACTGCCCATCGGTGATCCAGTCGGCGCGCCCCCCTTCCTTGCCGTTCATGCCGTCGTTGGGGCATCGGTAAAGAGAAGGGTCGCCGCCGGCCTGGGAACCGAGCATGGAACTGAGCCAGTTGGGCATTCTGCCTTCGTATTCGGTTTTGTAGATTTCAATTGCTGCGCCGAACTGCTTGAGGTTGTTGGTGCAGGCGGTCAGGCGCGCCTGGAACTGGCTGCGGGTGATGGCGGTCATGACCAGCCCCGCCAGTACGGCAATAATCGCGATCACCACCAGCAGTTCCACCAGCGTGAATCCGGTCTGATTTGGCTTGCGCATGTCGCCGCCTCCTGACGATTTAGGTTTGCTTATATAAAGTATATACGATTTATCGGCGAAAAGGGTCTATTTTCCGGAAGATTTTCCCGCGCGCAGATAGTCGCGGTAATGCCGCACGTAAACGGAAAGATCCGGCGAGTCGGCCAGCTGCAAAGCTTCCCGCTGCACCCGCACCGCCTGCGCGCTGTCGCCGGTGGCGTAATACGCCGCCGCCAGCGTGTCCAGCAGCGCGGGAGAGCGGGCAGGCGTGGTCTCGCCCAGCGCCACCTCGGCAGCGACCATCTCCCGCGCCAGCAGCAGCGCCTTTTCCGGGTCGCTCACGCGCGGGTTTTCGGAAATCGCCGACAGGTAAGCGAGGCTGTTCATCCACAGCACCTTTTCCGACAGGCGCGTCCCTTCGGTGTGTTGCAATTTCGCTCCTTGCCGCTCCAGCGCGGTAAGCGCTTCCTCGTGGCGGTTGGTCTCGGTATAAATCTGAGCGCGGAGATTATCGACCTCGTCTTGCCAGGCATTATTGTCGCGATTGCCTGCCAGCCGCACCGCCGCCTCCAGTTCCGACAGCGCCTGGCTGTAATACGCCTGTTGCGCGGGGAGACGCCCGCTGGCGTGAAGATAAATCCGCGACATGAACAATCTGACCGGCGGCTCGTCCAGCAGCAGCGCGCGGAGTTTTTCCAACTCGCCCAATTTGCGGCGGTATTGGTCAGGATCGTTTTCGCGGACAAGTTCCTGCCACTCCGCGAAAAAATCCTGCCGCCGCTGCTCTCGGTCGCGCGCGCCCAGCATCAGCCCCGCCCCTGCCGCCAGCGCCATCACCAGCACCGCCGCCAGCACCAAGCGCCCGCGGCTTTTGCCGCGCGGGGGCAGGCCCAGTTCCTCGCGATTGTTTTCGATATCTATCGTCATGCCGGGTCTTTCTTTTGATAACTGTCAAAAGTGCGGCGCAATCCTTCGTCCAGGCCGACCGCCGGGCTCCAGCCCAGGTCGCGGCGCGCCCGGTCGGTCTTGAACCAGTGGCTGGTAGCCAGTTGCAGCGCGAGGAAACGCGTCATCGGCGGCTCTGATTTCAGGTTGAACAATTTATACGCCGCCTCCAGCACCGCGCCCAGCGCGTAGGCGGTTTTCAGTTTCACCGGCTTTCCCGCCGGAGGGCAGCGCAATCCTTCCAGTAGGCGGTTGATGAATTTCCAGCAATTGACCGGCGGCTCGTCGCTGATAAAATACGCCTGCCCGCAGACGGGGGAGTCTTCCTCCAGCCGGTCGCAGGCGGCGAGGTGCGCGTCGGCGACGTTTTCGACATAGCTGGCGCTGACGGTGTTGTGTCCGTCGCCGACCTGGCGCAATTTTCCGGCCTTGGCTTTTTTTATCAGGCGCGGGATCAGGTTGGTGTCGCCCGGCCCCCAGACCAGGTGCGGGCGCAGGGCGCAGGTATTGACTTTATGCTTTTCATTGGCGATCAGAATCCGGCGCTCGGCCTCGGCCTTGGTGGCGGCGTAAGCGGTGAGAAATTTATCGGGATAGGGCAGGGATTCGTCGCCGCCGGAAATCGACTCGCGCCCGTAGACGACCGAAGGCGTGCTGGTATAGACGAGTTTTTTTACGCCGTGCACAATACAGGCGTCGATCACGTTTTCGGCACCGCGCACGTTGCTGTCGTAATAATCCTTGTAATCGCCCCAGATGCCAGCCCGCGCCGCGACGTGGAAAACCGCGTCCACCCCGTCGCAGGCGGCGACGACGGCGTCGTTGACGATGATGTCGGCCTTGACGCACTCCACGCCCCGGTGGGCGAGGTCGAAATAACTCCTGCGTCCCAGCACGCGCACCTGGTCGCCGCGCGCCAGCAGTTTCTCCACGATATGGCGGCCGAGAAAACCGCCGCCGCCTGTGACCAGAACTTTCATCGTGCCTCCTCCAGTTTTTTCGCCGCCCAGAAAGCAAGTTTCTCGCGGAAGATTTTGGCGTTGTGTCTGATGTCGACGGGGAAGGACGGATGCAGCAGGATGTCGGGAAGATGCCGCGTCAATTCGTTTCCGCGCGCGAGTTGCAGCAGTTCGTTGATAAAGCCCAGTTCCTCGGAGCGGTTTTTCGGCATGGAAACTGGTTCGATAATAATAACAGGACGCTGGCGGGAGCGGTCACCGATACCGACCAAGGCGGAGCGGAAAACATTTTCATGGCAATTGAAAATCGCCTCGCAACAGACAGTATAAAGGATTCCGCGCTCGGTCTCGACGCGATGGCTTTTGCGGCCGCAGAACCAGATGCGTCCTTTTTCGTCGAGATAACCCAGGTCGCCCATGCGGTGGCGAACACAGCCGCCATCGGGGATTTTTGCCAGCGCGGTCGCCGCGTCGTTGCGGAAATATTTTTTGGTGACATGCCCGCCCTGCGCCACCAGTTCGCCGATTTCGCCGGTAGGCAATTTCAGACTGTCGCTCCATTCTGCTATCGGCTCGTCGCTGATTTTTATCACCTCAACCGTCACGCCAGACACGGGGCGACCTACGCACACGCCCTTGCCCTTGCGGGTCAGTTCGCCAGTCTCGGCCAGGACTTCCGCGCCGGTCATGTCGGCGACAGGCAGCGCCTCGGTCGCGCCGTAGGGAGTATGCGTTTCCGCGCCCTTGTCCAGAATTTTTGCAAACCGCTCGTGCACCTCGGGAGCCACCGGCGCGCCCGCCATCAGGATTTTGCGCAAGCCTGGCAAGCTGATATTTCTTTCGACGCAATGTTTCGTCACCTTGCCCCACAGCGCGGGCGAGCCGAAGGAAAAGGTGCAGCCCTGGTTCCAGACCGCTTCGATGATTTTTTCCGGTTCGACGTGCGCCGGGCGGGTGGGGTCCATGTCGGGAATCACCGCCGTCATGCCCAGCGCGACGGAGAACAAACCGAACAGGGGAAAGGTGGGCAGATCAATGTCCTCGCCGCCGATGCCGTAGGTCTGGCCGATCAGTTGGCACTGCGCCTCGAACATGCCGTGCTCGTAAGCCACGCCCTTGGCCGGGCCGGTGCTGCCGGTAGTGAAGAGAATCGCGGCCAGGTCTTCCTCTCGGGTCGGAGCGAGGTCGAATTTTTCATCGGCATGTTTTTTTAGACCGGCCAGCGAATATCCGCCCCAGCACCAGCGGCGACCGACCGAGATAAACGTTTTTACGCTACGGAAATATTTCGGGAACAGCAGCCGCGCGAGTTGCGCCTGGGCAATGCCGATCAAGGCTTCCGGCTCGACCCCGACCAGGCAATGCAGCAGCCGCTCGCGCCCCATGCCGGGATCGATCAGTACCGGCACCGCGCCGGTTTTGAACAGCGCGAACGTTATTGCATAAAAATCCAGCCCCGGTTTGACGAACAACGAGGTACGCACGCCGTCTGCAATGCCCAGTTCAGACAGGCCGCGCGCGATGGCGTCGCTCTCGCGGTCGAGTTGCGCGAAAGTGAGTTGCGTATACTTCACCCGCCCCGAGGAATCGCGCCCGCAGGGGCAGACCACCGCGCGCTTTCGCGGCAAGCGGGCAGCGACTTCGCGCAAGCGGGTGGCAATGTTGCATAATTCTCCGCACGGCGATTCTTCGGCGGAATCGGGAAAATGCAACACGCTCTGCTCCTGCGAAAAAGCCTCGTTACTGCCCATATAGTGCGGTCTTCTCCCCCAACCCGAATTTCAGCAAAACCGCAAACACCAGTTATGCTTTTGCCGAAACTCAGTAACTATCGCCCACTCACTTGCGAGGCGCTGCACTTATATCTCCAGCAATGAACTCATCTCAACCGTTCTGATTCCGGCGAACGGGCGCGAATCTTCCGCGTCCTTCATTCGCCGGGAAATATACGCGCCCACCGCCTCCACATCTACATCCTCGCCGATATCGCCTGCCGCCGCGCCGGCCATCAGGAGTTCCAGCGCGCTTTCATATTCGATCACAGCCTGCGGAAACAGCGCCAGGGAATGAAACAGACTCGCCTTAAGGTAATGTAAAATCGGCAAGTCCCCGTGCGTTTCCTCTAGCGCGTCAAGTAATTTCATCGCGTCGGGAAAATTCCCCGCGTCGGCATAAACCAGCGCCAGTTGCGCCTCGATGTTTTCGCAGAAAATCTGCGGATAGAGGTCAAGATCCTGCTCGGTCGTCATCGCCGCCAAGATCTGTCGCGCCTCTTCATGGCGTTTCAGTTCGACCAGAATCCGCGTTACTTCCAGCAGCGCGGCGCCATTGCGCGGATGCTCGCGCAGATGCCGGAACCCCGCGTACAGGCGCGCCTCCAGTTCAGCCTCGCCCACATTATATAAGCCAAACATCAGCACGGTCAGGTAATCCTTGCCGTCCTGTCGACAATAATTGTCTACCAGGGAAACGACCCGCGTGTCCCACTGCGGCTCAATTTCGTCCAACACTTTCAGCATGACAGAAACTCCTTCACGCGCGGCAGAATCCGGTCGCCCGCGTCTTCCAACAGGTAATGCCCCGCGTCGGCGTAACAATCGGATTGCGCGGCGGGAAAACGTTGTTTCCATTCCTCGAAAAACGTCAGATCGAAACACCAGTCGCGCGCGCCCCATTGAATCAGCATGGGTGTGTCGCGGAAACGTTCCAAGCCTTGCTCGACTTCGACCAGCGCCTGCCAACTCGGATGCGCTTCTTTCATCGGAATGTCCAGCACGAACCGGTGCGTGGCGATGCGATTTTTCCATGAGTCATACGGCAGGAGAAAACCTTGTTTCACTTCCGCTGGCAACGGCCTGACCGTCGTCATGCGCGTGGCGCAAGCGGCGAAGGCGTTGAAGCCCCGTACCGCGGCTTCGCCGAAAACCGGAATCCGGCACGCGGCTATTCTGAGCGGCATGTGCACGGAACGGAACGCGGCGGTGTTCAGTATCACCAATTTATCGACCCTCTCCGGATGCCGCGCCGCCCAACCCATACCTATCGCCCCGCCCCAGTCGTGCACTACTAGACTTATCTTTTCGTCAGGCGCGAGTACGGCGGCGAGCAGGTTTTCTAGATTAGCAATGTGATCGGCGAGGCGATAGGAGTAATTCTGCGGCTTGTCGGAAAAACCCATGCCGATATGGTCGGGCGCGACGCAGCGAAAATCGTCGCGCAGAAACTTCACCAGCTCGCGATAAAAAAAAGACCAGGTGGGATTGCCGTGCAACATCACCACCGCGCTCCCCGCGCCTTCGTCGAGGTAATGCTGGCGCAGGCCGCCGATCTCGTGGTAGCGCGACTCGAAGGGATACAACTCTTTGAAAGATTGCTCGGTCATCACGACGCCTGCCATTCGATGCCAAGGATCAACGAGGAGAGGCCGCTGCCGATGCCCAGCAGGGCGATATGGTCAAGCGCGGAGATTTTTTTATCAACGCAGCCCAAAGCCAGCGCTGTCGGGAGCGCCGCCGAACCGGTGTTGCCGGTGAAGGCGACGGTGGGGAAATCTTTCTGCGGGTCGATACCCAACGTTTCGAAAATCAGCCGCTTGTGGACGCTGCCGACCTGGTGGGTAAAAAAATGCGCTGGCGTGTCGTTGTCCCAGCCCAGTTCTTGTTTCGCCGCTTCCCAAGTCTGGGCGGCAAGCCGGCAACCGGCATGGAGCAGCCCCTCGGCGTCGGTGGCCATCAGCGGCCCGCTGTCCGAGGTGCGGGTAGTGTCTTCCCGGCAAAGATGGTTGGCCTGGGAGTCAGTCCTCACCGCGCCGCCCAGCAGGCGGTGGCCGGTGCGCGACTGGTCCCGCCGCCGCAGAATCACCGCCGCCGCGCCCGAGCCAATCGTCAGAGACGCGAAATGTTTCTTGATACCGTTACGAGTGAGTGACTTGTCTTTCAGAATATCCCGCACCGTCGCTTCATGCAATCCTTCGGCGCATTCGCCGCTGACCACCAGCCCCGCGTCGATCTGCCCAAGCTGGATCATGTTGGCGATAGTCACCATGCCGTTCATCACGCCCAGGCAGGCGTTGGATAAATCGAACATCGCAGCCGTCGGCGGCAGGTCGAGCAGGTCGTGCACTATCGACGCTGTGGCCGGTTCCATGAAGTCGCGGCAGACCGAGGCGTGGATCAGGCAGCCGATTTCGCCGGGAGACATTTCCGCCTGCGCCAGCGCTTTTTTTCCGGCGAAAGACGCGGCCTTGCTGGGACGGGTGCCGGGAAGCCAGAACCGGCGCTCGCGGATGCCGGTCATCATTTCCAGCCTGCCGTAGGGCAGCTTCAGGCGGTCGTAAACCGGGGACAAGCGGCGCTCGATCTCCGCGGAAGAGACCACCACCGGAGGCAGTTCGGCGACAACGGTTTCAATAGAGACCTGGTCAAAAAGCATTGGCTCACCTGCTGTAATCACGTTGAAAATCAGGGGTATGATAGCATAAAAAACGGGGAGAGGCTTGCAAAATTTACGTTGCCGAAAGATTATTCCTTAGGTTCACGAACGCGGTTGATCAGGCTCTTGACGCCGTCGCTGATCTTGCCGCCGATGTTTTTGCCTTTTTCCTGGATTATTTCCACGCCCCGGTTTTTCAGCGCGCCGGGCACTTCCTGCAAGGTTTCGCGAGCGCTGGCCGTAACCGCTTCCATAACCTGCAACGCCGCCTCGGCCGCGGTTTCGCCGCCGGATTTTTCTCCGATGTCTTTCAGTTGCAGCGTCGGCATGGGCACGGTTTTGGCGTTGCCCTGCAGGACGGTGGCGCCGATCCTGATGCTGCAATTCTTCATGAGAAAATCGCGGATAATGATTTTCCTGCCGCCCTGGTCGTCGCCGCCTTCGCCCGCCACATCCTTGAGCTTGTCCAGTATCCGGGTGAGATTGCTGCCGCCGCCCGCGTATTCCCAAGTGATTTCCGCGCCGTCGACCAATATTTCATCGATCACTATCGGGTCGGAAAAAATCGTGGAGGTGTCCAGCTTGATGCGGAATTCCTCGACTCGGAAAGCGGCGTCGGTCTTGAACCCCTCGGGATTGGCGAGGTGCAGTCCGCCGATACTGCCGGAACCGGAGACGGGAGAGAGGGAGACTTTTCCGACCGTGACGCCCACGCCGGTCAGTTGCGGACCCGCCGTCTCGATGCCGGATTTGACCACTGAATTGATAAACACGAACGCCACGATCAACAGGACGCAGAAAAAGCCGATCACCGCGAACAGGCAGGTAAGTTTTTTTCGCATCGTCGCCGCTCCCGGCGGAATTAAAAATTCCGCTTGCGCTTGAAAGTCTCGCGATTTTTCTGCCACCACTGTTTCCACCCGAACGCGTCGGAACCGTATTTCTCGCCGGTCTCGTCGGACAGGATTTTAGCCGCCAGGGTTTTGGCGGGAGCCGGCACGCTGGGCGCGTTGATGAGGCGGATCAGATTCTGGATGCCGTCGGAGCCGGGTGCTTTCCCCATCGCCTCGATGGCATGACCCGCCACTTCCGCGTCCTTCTCCCGAGCCAGCGCGCCTGTCACCCGGGCAAGGCCATCCTCGCCGCAAACAGACAGCAGCACGTCAATCGCGTCCTTGCGCACCAGCGCGCTTTCGTGGCGCAGCGCGGCGGCAATCAGGGATTTGCGCGGCTCGGACTGCGGCAGCGCCGCCGCCCGCCACAACAGGTTCAGCGCCGCCTCCTCGGGCAATTCTCCCACCTTGGCTTCCATCTCCACCATGCTTTCCTCGTCGCCCTTCGCCAGCAGCGGCTCCACCACCGCCTGCGTTATCTTGGCGCCCTCTGGGGAAAGCATCTGGTCGCGCGCTGCCTCGCGCTGCTTGCGCAATTTGTCCTGCTCCTGTTTGGCCAGCGCCTGCTTCTTTTCCGCTTCGCGCTGCCGCTTGACCTGCTTGATCTCAGCGGCGGTCAGCCAGCGGTTTTCGAACAGGTCGTAGCCCTGGTCGCGCAATTCCTTGCCCAGTTCGGGATCGGCGTAATTATGACCCGCTCCCGCCAGGAAAAATTTCAGCGCCTGTTCCTCGTCATTCAGATAGCGCTTGTGCATCTTTCCCAGCAGCAGGCACAGCCCCGCCAGCGCCGCCTGTTTTTCCGTTTCCGGCAGTTCCTTGCCCTCGGCCAGCAGAGTCGCCGCCTTGGCGTTGGCGTGCAGGAAATTGCGGTAAGCGCCAACCTGCCACTCAGCGTTGCCGGTCGGCAAAACATCGGCGTAACTGTCGACGAATTCGCGGAAGCGCTTACAGGTCGCCGCCAGTTTCAGCGGTTCTTCAGTCTGCTCCGCGCCAACGATCTCCAGACCCTTGCGATATGATTTTCCAATGCTTTTGAGATAGCCGTCAAACTCCTCGCGGCTGAGGCCGGTTGCGAGAGCCTTGCCTTCCTCCATCCACCAGGCCAGGCGGAAATATTCTTCCGGTGCGACGTCCTGGCGGCCAGACAATTCCTGCCAGCGCCCCTCGAACATCACCGGGTCGCTGGGCATGACGCTGGCGGTTTCGACCGACAAAACCGGGCTGCCCGCCCCGGACTTGCCGATCACGCCGCCCAGCCAGAGATTGTCGCCACGCCGCACTTCCGCCGGCAGGGCCGCGACAAGTTTCAGCTTGAGCGTATCGGGGGAGACACCGTAGCACAGCGCCTCGCCCGCGACCGCCTGATCGTATTTGGCGATCAGGCAGACCTTGATTCCTTCCTCGCTCCGGGCAACCTCGGCCTGGGTGATGAGCCGGTATTGCGCGCCGTTATGCCGATAGAACACCGCCTTGCGTTCGCCCTGATCCAACACAATCCGCTGCGGCTCACCCGCGCGGCAGACCAGCGGCAGCAGCAATACCAGTCCCATCAGGAAAATTTTTCTCATTGCCCCATCTCCCAGGAATTACCTATTCGCCCGGCGAAGTCACCAACACGAAGTTGCCTGCCCGATCAAGATAAACCACATCCTCGGCCTTGTCGCCGGTGAACTCACCCGCCGTCGCCACTCCCAGCGGCGCGGCCAATCCCGCCGGCAGAACCGCATCGGTCACGCCCAGTCCCTCGCCCTGCAGCGAACGCAGGCGGAATGATATTTTCTTTTCCAACAGAAACACCAGATCGTCGGTGCCGTTGCCATCCAGGTCGGCGGCCAGCGTTCCGAAAAGTGCTCCCCCTCCCGGCAGCGGCAGTGCCTTATCCTGCAAGGCCTCCCCGGCAGGCTGTCCCAGATAAGTATAGATTGTCGGTCGTTCCGCACCAGCGGCTATTACCAGATCGGGACGGGGCGGGCGGATTCCTCCAGCCACGTCACCGACCGCCACCGACAGCGCCGCGCCAGAACCGACCGAACATTTCATCCACTTTTTCTCCGCGCTGAAATCCAGCAGGAACAGGTTTGGACGCTCCTGACCCAACCTCACCAGCGCCAGTTGCGCGCCCGGTTCCTTGGCTTCGGCGCGGAAATCGGCCAGACACAATTGTTTCCACAGGTACTCGCCCGGCAGCGGATATTGCCCGAACAGCGCCAGCGGCGCGCCCGCCACCGCGTCGTAGGTCAACACCGCCTTCGCCTCGGGACATACCACCGCCACGCCTACCGGGCCGTCGCCATCGGGGTTGCCAAACGCGGCTGCGACCGGGCGAGCAGGCAGATCAATGGCTCCTGGCAACGCAACCAGTTTCCCACCGTCGTAACCGACGAAAAACAGCGAACGGTTCCAATAATCCACGATCAGTGCCTTGTTGCTGCCGTCGCCGAAATTGCCGATGCCGACCGCTACCGGCCGACCGGAGAAAGACAGGCTCGATTTCCGCTCAAAACCGCTGCCGGTGCCTGAATACAGCACTATTTCCGCCTGCCAGTATCTGCCGTGACAGAGCAGCAGGTCGTCCAGTTTGTCGCCGTCGAGATCGCCGGAAGCCAGACACACCGCTTCCCCCGGCAGCAGAGAAACCTGTAAAGGCAGTTTCCGCGCCTCGACCGGCTGGCGTATTTTCAGGCTGCACGGCTGGGGCAGCGCCTTCTTGTCGCCGAAAGCCGCGCTCAGGGTCAGGATCATTTCGCCTTCCCGGGCGTCGCCAGCGCTGGGAGTCCAGATCATTTCGCCCGACTTCGCGTCAACCTTGGGCGCGTTGGAAGTCGCGCGGGAAAAAGATGCGCCGAATTCCATCTCGCCCGGGCTGGCTCCCGCCACCTTGATGACGTGCCGGTACTCGACCCCGGCGACGACTTCGGTCAGCGGCGGCGAGGCGATGACGAAATCCTGCCCCTCGGGGATTTCGACCTTCTCCTCTTCCGACTGCTGAACGGGGTTTTCTACCGGCGCGGGCTCCACTGGCGTTGCATCCGGAGGAATCATATCCGGATCAGGCGCGGCTGTCGCGATTTTCGGCAACGGCAACGCCGCTGGCAGTTTCTGCCTGACAGACTCGTACAACTCCGGCTTGGCGAAATACAACCCGGCCATGCCGCCCACCGGCAGGATCAGCAACAGAACGATCAACGCCACAATAACCGGGGCGGCGCCTCCCTTCTTGGCAGCTTTCCGAGGCGCGGGCTTAGACGCTTTGGCCTGCTCGACCTGCGCCTGAGCCACCGCCGCCTGCCCGCCCATGGACTGCTCCATCTTTTCGCGGCACTCGGGGCAGATCAGCTGGCCGTTCACCTCTTCCAGTTGCGCAACCGTAACAGTCTGCATACACTGCGCGCAAACCGATTTCTTGTTTTCGCTCATGCCGGACATGATTTCCCGAGCGCGCGATTTCAGGTCATCATTGTCGCTGGTGGAGATGCACTGTTCGAAAGCCTTGACCGCCTCGCGGCCGCGACCGAGTTCCTGCAGGCAGCGCCCCATGAAAAACAGCGCATCGCCATTGGGTTCGGTCTGGTTGACAGATTCGAGAATCGGCAAGGCCTTGGCGAAATCGCCCTGCTGCCCGAACGCGCGGGCAATCAGGATTTTTCCCGCAGCCAGATCAGGATTGGCCGCCACCAGATCCTGCGCCTTGTTCAGGGCGGTGTTCGCGTCGCCGCTGGACAACAGCTCCCTGATTTCGTTAAGCTGACTGTCGCTATCGGCAGGCCGCTTGGGTTCGGCGGCAGGCACTTTCAGCCCCACGGCGGGAACAGGCGGCGGCGCGGGTTCGGAGGGTGTGACCGGTTCGAGTTGCGGAGCAGACGCGCCGAAAACTCCTCCCTCCTGCTGCGCCAGTGTCGCCTCGGTTTCAGGCAGACCGGCATTGGCTATTTCCGGCGGCGGCTCGTCCAGCGCCTGTGCCCAGGCAGGCTGTTTCTGAATCTTGGCTTTTTCCTCGTCGATGGCGGGATGCTTTTCCACATACTCCAGGATCTTCGCGGCGTTTTCCGCCTGGGGCTTAAGCTCCAGGAATTTTCTCAACGCGGCGGCGGCTTCCGAATCGCGCTGCATCCCGCGCAGGATGCAGCCGATCACGAAATGAATTTCCGCATCTTCCGGCGCCATGGCGGCAGCTTCGCGCAAAGACGCCAAGCCTTCCTCATGCAAACCCAGCTTGGCCTGCGCCCTGCCCCGCCCCGCCAGCGCAGCGGCGGAATTCAGATCCTGCACCGACGCCTGGTCGAACAGCGACAAGGCGTTTTCGTAATCCTCAGCATCGTACGCGCCTTCGGCTTTTTTCAGCAGCTTCTCCAACTCCCCGCCTCCACCAGCGGCGGCAGCGGGAGTAGAAGCGGCTGCGGGAGCGGCAACAGGAACGTTCGCCTTGACTTTATCGATCCAGCCCCGGATCGGCCCGGCATCCTCGGCATTGGGATTGGCTTTCAGATAGCGTTCATAGATTTCGGAGGCCTGCGCATCCTTGCCCTGTTTGCGCAGAACATAACCGAGGTTAGCCAGCACTTCCGAGTCCTCCACCCCGCGCGAGAGGACACGCTCCAACTCGTCGCCCGCGTCGTCAAACCTTCCCTTGTCCATATAAGCCATGGCGAGATTGTTGGACGCCACCGTATTGCCTGGATCTTTTTCCAGGCCGCGCCGGAAGGCGGTAATGGCGGTGTCGAGAAAGCCCTGGTCGTACATCTCCTCGGCGTAGCGAAAAAACTCCAGTGCGGAAGCGGAAAGCTCAGGGATAGGGCGCGGAGGCTTTTCCACCTCCGCCTGTGCGGGCGGAGCAACAGGCGCTGGCTTCGGCGCTGGCTTTGGCGCGGGTTGCGCGGCGGGCTGCGTCTTTGCCTGCGCCGCTGCCAGTTGAGGCGATTTCGGCTGAGGCGCTGCCGCTGGTTTCGGTTTTTCCTGAGGCGGCACAGACTGAGCCGCCGCGCCCAGGAACCCCACGCCACCGCTCTTCTTCTCCGGTGCCGCCGGGGCAGGCTTAGGCTCGGGGGTTTTCTTTTCAATATCCTCCGGCTTGAGGGCTCCCCCGAAAAAACCGGCGGCTTTTTTGTCGTCAGGCATGTCTGCTCCCGTGATGGACTTCCGCTCCGGCAAAAAAATTACGCATCCTTCTCCACCAGTTTCTTCACCTCGGTCATTTCCTCGGCATATTCCTTCTGGCGGGCAGGTTCTATCTTAGCGGCCAAGGACTGAAGTTTCTTGTACATGTCTTCCTTGTCGACGCACTTCATGTAGGCTTCGTGGCAGACGACGAGGTTGTTCTTGACCAGCGACTCCAGCGCGTCGTTCAACAAGACCATGCCATACTTGGCACCGACCTGCATCGCGCTCTCGATCTGGAAAGTCTTACCGTCCCGGATCATCGAGCCGATGCCGCGCGTAATGACCAGGATTT
Source organism: Planctomycetota bacterium (assembly GCA_020060765.1). GTDB lineage: Bacteria > Planctomycetota > SZUA-567 > SZUA-567 > SZUA-567 > JAGUZQ01. The sequence goes on from JAGUZQ010000113.1 coordinate 27,093, forward strand.
CCTGCGCGGCGCAACGACCGCCGCCTTTTTTCTTCAAGAGGTTCTGCGCCACCACCCCGCGCAGGCCGGAAGCGAGCATGGTGCGGATCTGCGACTGGCGGTTGGCCGGGAACTGGTCTATGATACGGTTGACGGTGCTCGCGGCGGTAGTGGTGTGGAGCGTGCCGAACACCAGGTGGCCGGTTTCGGCGGTTTCGATGGCGATTTCGATCGTCTCAAGGTCGCGCATTTCGCCGACCAGGATGATATCCGGATCCTCGCGCAGCGCGGCGCGCAAAGCGTTTTTGAAACTCATGGTGTGAACGTGTACCTCGCGTTGGTTGATCAAACACTTCTTGTTGGGATGCACGAATTCGACCGGATCCTCGATGGTGAGGATGTGGTCGTTGCGCCGTTCGTTGATGTGGTCGACCATCGCCGCGAGGGTGGTGGATTTGCCCGAACCGGTCGGGCCGGTGACGACGACCATCCCCTTGGGCAGAAAGCAGAAATCCTGGATCGCCTTTTTCTCGGGCTTGTCCAGCCCCAGCTGCGCCATACTGAGAATCTTCGACGGGATCAGGCGGAACACCCCGCCCCATCCCATGCGATCCATGAAAATGTTGGCGCGATACCGGCCATAACCCTCAAGCTCGTAACAGAAGTCAGTGTCGCTCTTCTCCTCGAATTCCCGCTGGTTCTGCTCCGGCATGATCTCGGTCAGCACCATCCGTGCGTCCTCGGCTGAAACCACGCCCATACCCTCGACCGGAACGATGTCGCCGCTCTCCCTGACCATGGGCGTCTGCCCCGTGCAGATGTGCAGGTCGGAACAGCCTTTTTCCACCATGTAGCGAAACAAAACATCCATCTGCGCCATTGAAGTCTCTCCCCGGAAACCTGCAGTCCTATTTCTTGTCGTCCTTCTTAGCCGCCGACTTTTTCAAGCTGGTATACAGCACCCAGCGCTTGCCTGCCGATGCTTCTTTCATTCCATCTTGCGGAACTTTCGTATCGTTCTTTCTGGTCTTGTCGGGATCCTCCACGCTGGAAATATTGCCGGTGGCGGTGACGGTCTCGCCGAGATTTTCCTCGACAAAGGCCAGGGTATCCTTGCTCAACGACAAATAATACTTTCTCTTGTCTTCGCCTTCAATATACGCCCCCTCTATTTTATCGTTTTCCCCGCGGTCGGTCAGGAGCCTGCCGCTGACCGCCTCGGTCAGGAGTGAGATGCTTTTGCTGTCGATCTTCAGCAACGACGGGCCGAATTCCTCCGCCTTCTGCTCCTTGCCCGACAGCCGCACGACCATGTAGTTGTAGCTCTTTCCAAGTTTCTTGCCGCCAGAGTCCAGCTTAATGTGCTGAATCTTGCCGTCGTCGGAATAAACTTTTATATCAACCGGGTTGAAGCCGGAGCCGTAATCCACCGACACCATGCCCTGGATCGTCATATTGCCGTCTGACTGTTCCTCTTTCTCATCTTGCTTATCTCGCTTGATTTTCCTGTCTTCCCGTTTATTCGCCGACCAACCAGTGGTTCCGGCCATCAACAGCGCCAGCATAATCAGACAAAATTGTTTGCAGGTATTTCCAGCCATTGGATGTTTCTCCTCTTATCAAGCCCGTGGCGATATTGCGCTTATTTTATCATGCCTGAAACAAATCTTCAACAAAGAAAAAGGGAGTCCGGAATCCGGACTCCCTGTATTAGATACATTTCCTCTAGAGCAAAAACTAGAAGCTCCATTTGGCGCCGAGGAGCAGCGCGTCCATGTCCTGGCTGTAGTCGGGGTTGCCCACGCCGCGCTGGTTGCGGTCATACCACTCGTGCA
>JAGUZQ010000122.1 GCA_020060765.1 Planctomycetota bacterium
GGTGGCATGGGTGGTGCTGATTTTCAGGTTGGTGAAAGTAGTGCTCGGAATCGCCCACGCCAGCGTGCCGGCATAATCCAGCGTGCCGCTCGCGCCGCGAGTGAAAGTGCCCAGGTTGATCGTCGGCGAGACGGTATGGTCGAATTTCAGCGTCGCCGCGCCGCCGAACGTGACCGCGCCGCCGGTGGCGTCGAAAGTGCCGGAGGTGGTGTAGGTGCCGCCGTTCAGGTTGAGGGTGCCGTTGATGTCGGAAGTGCCGCTGGCGCTAATCTCGCCGCCGGTGAGATTAAGAATAGTGTCCACCGTCAGCGTGCCGCTGGTGGTCAAGGTGCCGGAACTGAGCGTCGCACCGCTGCCGTGGGAGGTGGTGATTTTCAATGCGCCGTAAGTCTTGGCGGACAACGCCCACGCTACCGAACCGGCGTATTCCACAATCCCGCTGGCATTGGGGGTGATGGTGCCGAGACTCATGGTCGGAGCGGAGGAATGGTTGAATTTAAGGGTTCCCGCGCCGCCGAAAGCGATGGTGCCGCCGCTGGAGTCGAAGTTGCCGGTGCTGACATAGGTGCCGCCGTTCATGTTCAACGTGCCGTCGATATCGACCGCGCCGGAAGCGTTCAGGGTGCCGCTGGTCAGGGTCAAAACGCCGTTGATGTCGTTCGTGCCGGTGGCGTTGAGAGTGCCGCCGGAAAGGACGTAGGTGCCGTTGACGGTCAAACCTACGGTGCCGACGGTGTTGCTGCTGTGGGTCAGCGTAGAGGACGCGCCTACCGTCAAAAGATTATTCACCGTCACGGCGGAACTGATCGTCGAACCGCTGGCGTTGGAGGTGCTGCTGGTAAGGTTATAGAACGTCATGCTCGGAATCGTCCACGCCAGGGAACCGGCGTATTCGATAGTGCCGGTGCCGATCGTCAGGGTGCCGAAGTTGATCGTCGGGCTGGAGGAATGGTTGAACTTCAGGGTCGCTGCGCCGCCGAAGGTGACGGAGCCGCCGGTGGCGTCGAAGTTGGCGGAACAGGTGTAGGTGCCGCTGTCGAGGTTGAGAGTGCCGTTGATGTCGGAGATGCCGGAGATGGTGGTGTCGCCGTCGGGGTCGTAGGTCGCGCCGGTGGGAACTTGCAGGTTTTTGCCCGAGGCGAAGGTCACGGTGGTGCCGCTGGCGGTGAACATGATTTTCGTCGCCTTGGCCGAGACATAACCGGTAGTGAAATCGGCGTTGTTGATAGTGCCTGCGGTGTCGAGAATTACGTAATTTACAGTCAAATCCAACCCCGACATATCGGCGCCGGTAAATTTGGTGACCAAACATGCAAAGTCGTGGGTTTCCAAGGCGGAACGGTTAAAGAAAATAGTCAGAATATCGCCTGCCGCCACTTCGTTTTCAGTGAGAGTAACGCTATATGTATTACTGCTGGTATCAGTGTCGGTAGCAACAATACTTCCGTTAACCGCCACACTGACTTCAAGCGTGGAAAAGCCCGTACTACCGCTTATCGTATAGGTAGCTAGCGCTACAACCTCATCGCCCCAAAGAATTTCCAACCCCCCAGTTCCTTCGTGCTCCTCGTTCTTGGCGTCGGGAGTTCCGGTGGGGGCATAATCAGCTATGTTGATGGCTCCTGACGCGGTGTCTTCGCCGTAAACAGAGTAAGTGGTGTTGATATCGAAATTCACCTGGCCGAAATATATAGTCCCATAATTAGCGCTTTTGAACCGGATATTTGAACCGGAAGTGTCAAGACTACTGAAGGTCACATCGGCAAGCTTGGTAACGCTGCCACCATCAAACAGCATACCGTAAGAATTCAAGTCCTGAATAGCGCAACCGTTCAGATCAACCGCACCGTTGGATTTTATCGTCAAGGCAATGCCGTTGATACTATCAATGTTATAAATAGTGCTGTTTGTACTGATTGATTTTAATACCGCCGCGCTCGCACCACCGCCAACATCGAAAGTCCAGGTAGTGTTGGTGTCATGATAGAATACAAGTTGATGACCATTAAGATCGAGGGTACCACTTAATACCTCCACCTTTTCTAAGATAATCATATCTGTGGCCAAGGAAGCCGTTTGCCCTGTTGCCTCTATCCGCAAGGTAGAGTAGCCATAGGCGTCAGCCGAGCAATCTGGAATACTTTGCGATCCATCAGTACGCGCAAAAGTAACAATACCAGTGTTGTTATATAAGCGAAGAGAGGAAACAGCACCGGCAAGCTTTAACTCAGCCGTTGCGCCACCATGATAAATGCCAAGACTGTTACAGGCAAAAGTGCCGGAAACAGTAAGGGTTACGCCATTGTTTATGGTTAAATAATTGCTTAACCTGGAAATCGTAAAGCTGCCACCAACAGTAAAGTTTGAACTAACCGTAGGGTCATATTTACCCACAGTAGTATAAATAACAACATCATCAGAAGCGCCCGGTTTGCCGCCGGTGCCGCTGCCGCCGGTCCAGTTGTTTTCGTTATCCCAGTCGCTGTCGGCGTTACCATCCCAGGTAGCCGTCGCTGCCTGCGCCACCGGCGCAGCCGCTATCAGCGAAAGGAACAACAATAATCCCAGTTTACCCAGCCAACGCATTTTCAGCACCTCCGGCATAAGCTGATTTATTCGTTATAACCATAATACACACACAACACCTGCGGCTGGCAAGTGCGGGAGTATACCATCCTAGTATAACTATCGCCCATAAATGCGTTCTTGTCAAATCAGAATTGGATTTATTTACATATTAAGCAACTTCAACACATTCTGCGACTGGGCGTTAGCCTGCGCCAGCATCGAGGTCGAAGCATTGATAAGTACCTGGTTCTTGGTGAATTCGGTGGTTTCTGACGCCATGTCGGCGTCGCGGATAGCAGATTCGGTCTTGGCAATATTTTCTATCGCCACCGCCAGGCTGTTGGCGTTGGTTTGCAGCATGTTGCTCTGGAGCGCGCCGATGCGCGCGCGCATGGTTGATACATCGCTTATCGCCTGATCGATAATGTCAAGCGCCTTGACCGGGTCGGTCGCGAGGCTGGCATAACCTCCGCCCAGCATATCCTGCAGCGACAGCATTTTCGTCTCTTCCGTGCCGTCGGCGTCGAAATCGTCCTTGAACTTGACATGGCCGAGATTGGCGATAGCCATGGACTGCAAGGCGACAGTCGTGCGTTCCTGATCCCCCGCCCCTTCGCCCAGTTGCAGTTGCATTCCGCCCACCAGTTCGTCCAGCTTTTCGGTAGAGACAAACCCCGCGTTGACCGCGAAGTTATTGACATTGAAAAACTGGCCGATAGCGGTAGTAGTCGCACCGATGTCGTAGCCGGTCTGCGCCACCCCGGTGCGGCCAAGTTCGCCTTCGTCAAACATCAAACGCGCCGCCAAGTCGGAGGTGGCGACGTTCAATTCCAACCCATCGGTTTCGTAAACATGCCCATTGATGCTTACCTGCGCGTTCTGCCCGCTGACTGTTACGGCAGAATCCTCGCTGCCGCCTGCGATATTTTTATATCCTGCCCAGCGCTGCTCCGGATCCCCGCTGTAATAATCCCACAGGTTGCCTTGCGTCGCCTCCATCTTGATCTGCGCGTTTTCGCCGTAATCCTCGGAATAAAGCCGCAAGCCCATGTCGGCGGTCATGGTGAAGGAAGTTGGTGTCGCGCCAGTAAGACCAGCACCCGAAAGAGACAATGCCACCCTCAAACCGCTGTCGTTAGCTTCGTCGCAAAAATAAGTTTGGCCGGCTCTGAGCCTTTGAGTGAGAGGATTGGTGCCCCCATCATATACAGCAACCAGGCTGTCGGCACTCTTGGATGCATCACTGTATACGTATATAGTATTCAGGGCAGCACCACCTTCGATATCAAAATCAAAGTATAAATTCCCGTTTTCGTCGGTATTATCGCCCAGTACCGCGCCGCTGACCGCAATGGAACTGACGTCATCCTTATGGGCGCTCAGAGTCCAGCCAGAGTATGCCTCCATACCACCGGTAAGATAGGTTTTACCCATTGTTTCAACCGCGTCGGCACTTGAAGCCAACAAAGAACCATTTACCGCAGAAACCAACGCATCAGCTGCACTACCCGCATGCGCAGCCAGCACTTCTCCCGCAGTGGTTGTTATAGCATTGCCATTTGCGTCTGTTTTTAAATGATAAATAATATCTGTGCCGTTTACCTCAACAACTACATTCCCGGTGGTATTTATTTCATCTGTCGAAAATTTGACTGATATGTCATTGCCCGCGGAACCGGTATAAGCCGCCCGAGCGGTAAAATCAATTACTGCCCTAGCCCCAAAAGCAGCAGTAAGGCAAGCTTCTTCGCTACTGCCGCTTTGATAATCCGTAGTTTCGGCTATAAGAACAACGTCATCCAATTGAGCTAAATCTGCAACAGGAAACGCTCCGTTTAAGCTCATGTACATACTCAATCCGGAATCATTTACTTCCGTGAAATATGTAGCGCCAGCATTCCAGGTAGCGGTCGCAACCATGTCGGTGGCATCAAAATTCCCACTTTCGTCCCGTTCAGACTTATACAGATTTAACGTGCTGCCGTCATCGGCCAGCTCCATATATATCCTACCCTGGCCGTCAGTGTTTTTGCCAACCACCACATTTGAGGTAAACTCTGCGGAAATAATGTAGCTACCGCTGTTAAAGCTACTCCATCCCATAACAATAACCTGACTGTCACTTATCGCATCGCCAGCCGCATAACGGTCGTCACCACCAGTTCCGTCAGATTCACGAGAAATTGAATTGGTAGCATTTGTCCTCGTCGTCGCCCCTTCGCTGCCGAAGACGAGTTGGGCTTTGACGCCGGTGGCGTCGGAGACGCTGTCGATGGCGCTGGCGATGTCGGACAGGTTCGTGCCCTTGGCGAAATTGAACTGGCGGCTGCCGTTCTTGCCCGTGATCGTAAACACCTGGTTGGCCGTCAGCCCGCCGCTGGAATCGAACTCCGCCTTGCTCGCCGTCGTCGCCCCCGCCTCCAGATACGCCCGCTGCGCCTGAGTAGTGATAAACGCGCTGTCCTGCGTGCCTTCCCCGCCGCTGTAGGAAATATTCACCGCGTAATCGTTTGTCCGGAAAACCTGGTCGATATGCGTGCGCGAACCCTCCAGCAACCGGTTGGTGCCGCCGGTGGAGGTCGTACTATAGACGATGTCCTTGTTGCCGTTCAGCAAAAACTGGTCGCTGTATTTGGTGGTGTTGGCGATGCGGTCGAGGGTTTGCAGGGCGCTGTCGGTTTCGCTCTGGTCGGCGGCGATCTGGATGGGGGAAGTGATGCCGCTGTTGGCCGCGTGCAAAGCCAGCGCGCGCATCTTTTTCAGAATCTCGTTCATCTCGTTCAACGCGCCTTCGGCAATGCCCAGCACGTTCATCGCTTCCTGCGTGTTCTTGACCGCCCTTTGCAGCCCGGCGGTCTGCGCCCGCAATTGCTCGGAAATAATCAGGTCTGCCGGGCCGTCGCTGGCGACGTTTACGCGATAACCGCTGGACAGCTTTTCCAGCGATTTGCTCAACCCGCGCGCGTTCATCGTCAGGTTGCGCTGCGTGTTGATCGCAGACAGGTTATGAGAGATGATCATCGCCACGGGGGTCCCTCCTTGGACCTGCGGGCAAAACCGGCTGAAAAATCGCCAAACGCGCGCCAGACACCCGCCTCATGCAGGCTGACAGGCACACGGAAACACGCCTCTACACCTGCGTACCATGCAGGCGTAAGGAAGGGCATGTTTTAATTTACGGCTGCCAACGGAATTACTTTAGGAAAAATAAAAAATAGGGCATTATCGCTTATCGCAGCTATTGTCATGAAGCACAAGGACTTAGCAGAAAACAGGTCAAAAACATATGCTTATTTTCCACAATTCGCAAGAGTTTCCGCCATATTATCGGACATTGGGATTGCGCTGGTCGAAACGTGATAACCAGGCAAAAAAAAACGCGCCCGGAGCATTCCGGGCGCGGGAAACGGTGCCAGCTTATTCACACAGTGGCGGTAACCGCGTAATTCCCTTTGTGGCGATCTTTGAGCTCGCCGATCTTGGACTGGTTCCAGTTCTCCACCCGCGAGAAATATCCCACCACCCGCGTCATGTGCTGCAACGCCAGCGGTTCGCGCTTGCCGGTCAATACATCCAGAATAATCTCCCAATCGGCTTTTTCAATCGCCGCGATCGGCAGTTTCGTGGTCAGCCCGCTTTTACCGTGGGCGACGATGACGCACGGCTTGTCCGCTTCGGCACGGTCGATGCCGATGCCTTTGAGTTCGGCGTGAGACTCGACTTTTTCGTAAAATTCCAGCAGTTCCATGTTTTTCCCCTTTCTCAAAACCCACAGCCTGTTGTGGGCGCCCCCCCTCATTCATTCTATATCTGGTATCGACCTGATCAAGAGCAGATTCTAGTATTTCCGAACAGAGTTGTCAAGAAAAAGCGTCCCCGCCCCGGAAAATGACGTCGGAATCCTTGGAAATCGTTGGCTGACAGTAGACAAGCGCGAAAAAAAAGTTTACAGTAAGCAAGCGAGGCGGGTCAGACGGTTGCCCGCGACATGCGGGAGGAAAGTCCGGCCACCGTAGGGCAGGGATGTGGGTAACGCCCACCGGAGGAGACTCCAGGGGCAGGCAACAGAGAGCAGACCGCCGATGGTTCCCGGTTCGCCGGGTTCACAGGCAAGGGTGAAAGGGTGGGGTAAGAGCCCACCGCGGGGCTGGTGACAGTCCTGGCACGGCGACTGCCTTCCCGGTGCAAGCGCAAATAGGGGTCGAACGCGATTCGTCGCGTGCGGGGCTGCCCGCTCCGTTTGAAGACCCGGGTAGCGTGCACGAGCCGTCAGGCAACTGGCGGCCTAGTCAAATAACCGTCCCCGACAGAAGCCGGCTTATCGACCCGCCTCGCACTTTTTCATTGCAATATAAACCGCCGCTCCCGGGAAAGGAAGCGGCGGTTTATCGTAAAAAGACCGGCTTTTGCGCTTTTATTTATTTTCCTTTTTTTCACCTTCGCCTTCTTCCTCATCGACCTTGAGGTCGTGGACTGACGCAGACTCGCCTTCCTCATTGACCGCTTTCAGGATCACCTCGCGGATGTGCTTGTTCCAGCCTTTTTCCACCTTCTTATAATCGCTGGCTTCCAGCACCTCCTTGCGACCGTAAATCTTGTCCATCATTTCACGGAAAAGTTTACGCCCGCTGCTGCGGGTGAGCAGGTAGTGGGCGAAGGTCTGGGCGGTGGCGTAATTCATCGCCGTCTCCATGCCGCCGTCGTCAGGCGCCCAGGTGCCGGGCTTGCCGGTGCCGTTGACCATGTCCATCTTTTCCTTCAGGTTGAAAGGCATGTCCCCGTTTTTCTTCAGATACTTCGCCACGAGGAAGCGGTCGTTGCAGAGCGCGGCAGTGCGCTTGAGGTTTTTGCTTTCAGACAGGTGCAGGTCGAAATTCTGGAACAGCGTGGCGCAGGCCTCGTTCAGGAAAATGGGGAAGCGGTCGATCCACTTGCCGTTTTTATAAATCCAGGAGTTGTTGCCCACGTATTTACGCAGCATCGCGTGGGTGGCTTCGTGCTGGACGACGGCGTGAGGGAAGTTGGAGAAATTAGCCGGCACCGAGGCGTCGGCACCCTTGCGATTGGGGTCGACTTTTTTCTCGACCGGGTTGCCTTCCGCGTCGTAGTCGTAGGCGTAGGTATCGTATTCGGTGCTGCCGTAATCGTAGAAATAGCTGTACACCGTGAATTCCGGCCAGCCCACATCGGTTTCCACCGGGAAAAACACGCCCCGGCTCCATTCGCCGATGGAGCTTTTGCCGTTGCGATCGGCCAGCATTTCCTTGTATTGCGAGCGGTCGCTAAAGACCACTACCACCAGTTTCGCCCGGGCGTTGCCGTGGGGCTCGATGGGGAAGATTTTCGGAAACACCTCCACGAAGCGGTCGAAATAAATTGCCAGCTCCGACGTGAACCGGGGCGACAGGTCGCTCCAGACCGTGTACTGCTCTTTTTCATACTTGTAGAATTTGCGGTCAGGAAAATCGGTTTTGTCCTCGTAGCCGGTACAGCTGGAATTAAGCACCTTATGGAGATAGCCCTGAACCTCGGTGATTTTACCTTCGGTCTTGAGAACTTTTTTCCACTCGTCCTTTTTCCAGAGCCAGCGACCGGACTTCAACCGCTTGGTTCGCTTCTCGTCCTCCTCTTTCTGACGCTTGGCGATTTTCTCCGCGCGCTCCTTGTACCAGGTTTCCACGCCGTCCTTCCAGCCCTCGCCCCAGCGTTCGGCATAAGCGGCAAATGCCTCGGTGTCAGCCTTGGCCAGATTCTCGACAGACATTTCCGCCAAGCACTGATCCGCCTTTTCCTCGACGAACTCCTTGACCACGAAGTCCTTCATCATTTCCGCGTTGTTCGCCTTCAGGTCTTCCAGCTTTTTTTCCAGCGCCTTGACCAGCTCCTTGCGCAGGAGTTCGCGGTTGGCCTGGGCAGCGGCGGCGGTGTCCTCGGCATGGCAGAAACCGGCGCAGAAAAACAGCGCGCAATATAAAGAAAACACCATACTGCGACCTATTCCGAAAGCTGGTTTCCACTGACTGGACATAAGACCTCTCCCTTGTCTGATGTAATAATTTATGGTTGCGACCCGGCAATAATAGACAAATCATATCAAGGGAAATAAAATCGCGCAACCACAAACTGGAATTTTATACGCACTTTTATTGAGCCCTAATGCCGATTCCGCACCCACAGGCAAAGAATGCCGGGAATGGCGGCGATTTATCTGTATATACGTGGAAACTGCCGGAAAGGTTTAAACTTTACGCGTTATTTTTCCGCGGCACCCTGAGATGGCGGGTTTATTGTTCGAAATCGCGCCTGCGCTTGGAGATTTGCCTTTCCATTTCCTCGCGGGGAATGACTTCGGTGGCTTCGCTTTTGCTGCCGAAAGGAGAGGGCATATCCAGCACGGTGGGGGAGAGGTTTGTGTCGGTCGGAGTTTCGGCAGAGACCGTCACCCGCTGGGTCTCCTGCATTTCAGCCAGCTTGGCGCGGCATTCAGCCAGTTCTCGCACCTTGGCGCGGATGTCTTCGTCGGCGGAGAGCTCCTCGCATTTTTCCTGGATTTCGCGGCAGGCGTAATAGGTGTCCTGGTAGAGCACCTCTGCCTTGCCGCCGTGCACGAGCCGCAACCGCCAGCCATGGGTGTGGGGCTGGCATTGCCCGCGGAGGGGCAGGTTGTTGTCGCTGAATTCCGCCGGTTTGGAAATGGTCAGCATGAAGCCCTTTCTTCTTCCGGCAGATTAACCCATATTAAAAAAAATGACAAGCATTTTCCGATACCGTTTGCTCTATTCCCCGCCGCCGGTCTTCCACTGCGCCTGCATCGACTTGCATTCCTCCAGCCCGGCCAGGGCCTGCCGGTTGTCGCGGTCGATTTCGGTCAGCACCGACTGGTAGATGCTGGCGGATTTGTTGATGTCCACGCCCGCCTGCTGATCCTGGCCGAATTCTTTAAGCAGGCTGGCGCGGCGGAGGAACAACGCTCCGGCCAGGATGCGGCTTTCGGCCTCCTCGCGGTGCTGGTCGATACGCAGCTTGATCGCCTCCAACCCCTCGTCGATGATGTCCAGGCAGTCCTGCGCCCAGGCGTTGGCGTCGGTGGCGCGCTGCTTGCGCAGCAGGCCGATAGCGTTGGAATAGAACCGGCGGCTGGCGCCGTCGGCGGCCATGGCGCGGCCGAAAGTCGCTTCGCTGTCATTGGGGAAGAGGGCGAGGTAACGCTGGAACAATTCCAGGGCAAGCTGGAAGTTCTCGTCCGACTTCAGCATGAGATCCTGCGCCCGCTTGTTGTTGGCGGGAGTGGGATTGTCCTTCAGCTCGGTGCGCGCGCCGGCATAGAGTTTCCAGAACTGCTTGGCGTAGTGGAGATGCGCGAACCCCTTGCCGCGCAGGGCGAGGTTGTTGGAGGCGTCAAGCTGCCGCGCCTTGACGTAGGTGTCGATCGCTTCCGGGAATTCCATCAGGTTGTAGTGGCAGTCCCCGAGATTGCGATAGGCTTCGGAGTGCGCCGGGTTTTCCCTGATCACCTCCAGCAACTTTTGCTTGGCACCGCGGAAGTCGTGGCGCTCCATCTGGGCGAGAGCCGGTTCCAGCAGGGGATCGACAAAGTCCTTGTCCGGAATATCATCGGCTGTCGTCCGCTTCGTGGCCGGCTTCTCTTCGCCCTTGGAGAAAGGCTTCCACCACTTTTTCTTGTTCTGGGAGGTCGGAGTAATCGGCGCCTGGGTCTGGACGGAGGAGTCCTTGTCGTCCTTGCCTGTCAGACTGCGGATGCCCCACCAGGTCGAAGGCTGGGGACTGCCGCAGCCGGAGAGGAACAGGAATACCGAAGCTAACGACAGAATCGCGGTCTTATGATTAAACTGTTTTTTCACAATTTACCCCCTGGAATATCCTGAATAAAAAGTCGTTCCCGCGCTTTGGCGCAAACAACTGCGGCAGACAACAATCTAAACTATACTGGAAAAATAAACTTCCATTCAAAAATTTACGGAAAACTTGGAAAGAAATCAAGCTTATAGCGACAAAATGATAGTGTGAGCCGCGCCGCGCTTGACAGCGCCGGGCAACTTGCTTACCATGAAGCTTCGTGGTTCACGCTTTGCACACAGGAGAACCCTAATGTTGCGGAAACAGTCTGGCATGGCGATTGTGGCTCTGGCATTGATGCTGTCGGCAGGTTGCGTGGAAAGGGAAATGCTGATCACTAGCGATCCGGAGGGCGTCAAGGTGACTGTCAACCAGACCTGGGTGGGCAAGACTCCCTTTAAAATGAAATTCATGCACTACGGCGTCTACGACATCCGCCTGGAGCAGCCCGGCTATTATCCCATGCAGGTCAAGGAACCGGTGAAGGCTCCCGCTTATCAGCAACCCGGTCTTGACCTGGTCAGCGAAGCGCTGGTGCCTGCCAAGCTGAAGGACTTCCGCGAACTGCATTATAAAATGGAGAAAATCGAAAAAGAAGATGACATCAACGATATTATGGCGCGCAACGACGAGGTAAAGGAAAAGGCCAGGCTGATCGCCGCGCAACGCGAGGAAAAAGACAAAAACCGCAAGCCGCTGCATCTCCCCCTCTCCACCAAGAAGGAAACTGCCGAAAAGGAAAAAGACCGCCGGAAAGCGGAGGAAAATGTCCAAAAGAAAACCGAGCCGGAAAACGAAACTCAGTCCGCTCAACCGCAACCGGAAACCACCCCCACCCCTGCGCCAGAGCTTGACGGATAACAGCAGAATGCAACAGCGAGGAATGCCTGCGCGGCAAGCCTGCCGTCGGCGCGGGAATCACGCCCGAAGGATTTTTCTGAATGCGATAGCCTTTGGGTGCGCGCTTTCATTCCTGTTCCCGGCCTGCGCCGGTGAGGAAAAAAGCCAGTCCGAAGAACGTTACCAACTCGCCCGCAACTTCAATATCTACGATTTCGAACCGCGCGGCGACAGCCCCAAAAGCCGCGACCGCGACGGCGACGGCTGGCCGGATTACTGGGTTTCGCTGTTCGGGGAAGAGTATCCCGACGACTTGAAAAAGGACATCCGCATCGTCTCCGACCAGGGACGGCCAGGACTGTATCGCTACAGCGCCGGGCATGTGCTGCAGATGCCGTTTGACGGGCGCAAGGTTGCGATTCAGACGAGGGTGCCAAAGGTTATCGACCCGGCTCTGGCTTACGAAATCACCGCCTGGGGGAAAACCGAGGGGCTCAACCTGCCCAACACCGACAAGGTAACCACCTATGTCAGAATTTGGGTAATCTGGCTGCACGTGGAGGAAGGCAGTAACGACGTGGAGCTGGATCGCGACGCCATCCTGGTGCCGCCGGGGCAGGTCGACTGGCCGGAGGAGCCGCTGCGCAAGCGTTTCAACGACGTTCCCGCCGACGCCAACGCAGTCAGGATCATGCTGGAAATTTCCGACAATCCCGACATTCCCGGCGCCGACCGGCACGGCTGGGCGTGGTTCGACGATATCAGAATCGAGACCCGCCCGAAATTGAGCATTCCGCCAGTGTTCAAAAAAATAACTTCCGATGTCATCGGCGCGGAGGGGTTGCTCGACGTCAATATCGAATATCTGGGGCTGATCGAAAACATGCCTGATCCGGACAATCCAGCCAGATTCAAAGGCAAGGATTACAGCCGGGTGATCGAGGTGACAGACATGTTCGGCGAACATCCGACCGACCTGTCGGGGCAGCCGGTGATGTTAAATTTCAACCGGACAGAGCAGGTCAACCCCGGCCCGGCGCGCGGCTACTCCGAAGTGCTGCACCTGAACTTGCAGAAACTCGGGGTATATTACGTTTCTGTCAAGCTGTTCGGCCACCGGGGAGCGGTGGAGACCAGCGTCTCGCAGGCGGTGGGGCTGATGAAAGCCCCGTTCCAGCGACGCGCTGCGGATGAAGTCGGCCTGCAAGAAACCACAGGCGGTTTTGAGATCCACCTGGGCGCACCGCCGGAGGCGATTCTGCAGAAAGACGAAGGCCTGCTGGCGGAACTGGTTAAGGAAGCGGCAGTGCGGCAGGTGAAAGTGGATTTGTGGCCGCCCTATTACAAGCCGCAGGACGAATCGCAGCCTTACCTGGAGGCGCTGAAACGGGAACTGCGCTCCATCCGCGGTTCGGGCGTGCGCATTACCGGAGTGATCAGCAACACTGCCCAGCCTTTCCGCCTGCTGGGAATGCGGGAGGTGATGAAGGAAAAAACCGATTCGCTGCTGCAACACCTGCAGGCGGCGGTAACGCACGTGGGTCCCCACATCGAATTCTGGCAATGGGGCGACGATGACGATCCCTCTTTTTCCCGGCACGTGGACGAAGCAGGAACAGGTCGCGCGCGGGAAGGCCTCAAGGGCATGGTCACCGCCATGGTGCAGATTTTTCCGCTCGATCTGGCCGACCCCAACGCGCTGCTGCCCGACCCCGATCTGGCACAAGCGGTAGAGGTGCACGTGCCGCTGGATCTGGGGGATAAAACCATGACCCTTAATCTCGCCCGGCTGTTCCCGCCGATTTTCAAGCGCCTGTCGCAGCCGGGAAAATATCCCGACGCCGCCCTGGCGGAACTGGCGCCGAAGATCGTGCCCGGAGCGACACCGCCCCCCGCCGAGGCGGAGCGGTCGCAGGAGGCTTGGGTGTCGGTCTCGCTTAACCCGGTGGAACGTTACGAGCGCAGCGCCCCGCGCGAATTGCAGCAGCTGGAAGATATGACGATAAAGGCGATTGTCGCCAAGGCGATCGGTTTTCCGCGCATCTGCCTGGGGAAGATGTTTGTCCCGGGCGGAGGGATGGCGGTGCTGGAAAAGAACGGCAGCGCTACTCCGCGACCATCCTTCCTCGCCGCGCGCACCCTGGAGGAGCACCTGGGCAGCGGCTCCTACATCGGCAGCTTCCAGATGCGCGACGATTATTCCAACTACGTTTTCCAGCAGCGTAACGGCGAAGCCGTCGTCGCCCTCTGGTACAACGGTTCCGCCAAGACCC
The DNA here is from genome assembly GCA_020060765.1 of Planctomycetota bacterium. Taxonomy (GTDB): domain Bacteria; phylum Planctomycetota; class SZUA-567; order SZUA-567; family SZUA-567; genus JAGUZQ01. Next base: position 13,539 of record JAGUZQ010000122.1, read on the forward strand.
AGGAACTGCCGCGCCTGGAAATCGGCTCCATCCCCCTTATGCTGATCGACATGTCCGGCAACAAAAGCCCGATCCGCGACCGCACTATCACCGTGCGCCGCTCCCCGATCCTGATTACCGGCATGAGCGCGGCGCTGGCCAAAACCCGCATGAGCATCGACATCGCCAAGATCCCTGCTCTCGAATCCCGCCACGAAATGCAGCGACAGACCCTGGCGATGAGTAACTATTTCACCGGCCAGCAGGTGCTGGTAGAGCTGCAACTGAAATACGCCGCCGACGCCTTGTTTCAGCGCGAACGCAACTGGATGGTGCGCCCTCAGCAGATCCGGGATTTCAACCTGCCCGCCGCCAAGGCCGGACAGCCCGCGCCGACCGGCAAACAGTTTTTCGAGGTAGAACCCAACCCCAACAGCGTCTTCGGTTTTATCGAATACAACGCCGACAAGCTGGGCGGGGTGGTGTGGCCGCTGGCGGAAGGCAAAGTCGGACAGAAGTACGTCCAACTCACCGTCGACCTCAACACCGGTAATCGCGTGCGGATGCAGATTCTGCGCAAGACCAGGCTAGCCAGCGACCTGGAGGTAAAGGTCGTCCACGTCGACAATCAGGCCGACCCGCAGCATCTCAACCTGCAGATGCAGGTGAAATGGTTCCCGGACGACACCCTGGGCAGAAGCGAAGGCAAAGAAATACTACTGGTGCCTTATTACCGCAAGAAAAGTGACCTGAAAGCGAAACTATCTGGTATTACTGTTCCGATGTACAACCCCTTGGATGACGAAACTCCGGCTCGGACAGTCAAGTTCCGCATTCCCCGCTTCCCCCTGGGCAGCGCCGTCATCGGCCTGGACGAGGAAGGCGGCAGCAGGTTTTTCATTATCGACATCACCGATCTGCTCCAGCCGCGGGAGTAGCCGATGCGCTTACTGTCGCTCGCGTTTTCCCTCGCCATGCGCAAACGCCTGCGCCAATTCGCGCACGACCTGCGCGACCCCCGCGCCGCGCAGCTTGCTTCGCTACGCAAAATTCTCGAATTGAACCGAGACACTGTCTTCGGTCGGGAACACGGCTTTGCCGGAATCCGCAACTTCGACGAATTCCGCCGCCGCGTGCCGGTGCGGAGTTACGAACAGTTCCTGCCCCTGATCGAGAGAACCGCCGCCGGGGAAAACGACGTGCTGGTGCCGGGGAGGCCGGAGATGTTTGCCGTCACCAGCGGCACCTCCTCGACACCGAAACTCTGCCCCGTCACGCGCGCCTTCACACTGGAACATCATACCGCGCACCTGTTGTGGATGTACCACTTACAGCAGTCGCATCCAGCCGCGCTGGACGGACGTTTTCTCTCCTTAGTAAGCCCGGCCGAAACCGGGCGCACCTCCGGCGGTATTCCCTTCGGCGCGTCCAGCGGCAGACAACTGCTCAACCAAGCCGTACCCGTGCGCAGGCGGCAGGCGGTACCCTACGAGGCGTGCAAGATCAAGGATTACAACGCGAAATATTACGTCTCTCTCCTCTTCGCGCTGGGCTGCGATATTTCCGTGGCGATGAGCGTGAACCCCTCCACGCTGGCGCTGCTGGCGGAATTCCTGAACGCCAACGCCGAACCGCTGCTGGACGATCTCGCGCGGGGAGGACTGGCCAACGTATCTGGCTTGTCGCCAGAGGAAAAGCTGGAATTCAAACCTTTGCTGAAACCGAATCCCAGACGGACGGTGGCGTTGCGGGAAAGACTGAAAACCGACGGCAGGCTGCTGCCGCGAAACGCCTGGCCGAAAATCGCGACTATCGCCACCTGGCAGGGCGGCAGTGCGCCGTTTTACTTATCGCGCCTGGACGAAACCTGGGGCGAGGCTCCGCGCCGGTGCCTGGGACTGCGCGCGTCGGAAGGCACCTTCTCCATTCCGCTGGCAGACGCGACGCCGTCGGGAGCCTTGGCGGTGGGCGGACACGTGCTGGAATTCATCGAAGGCGAGGAACTGCCGGAAAATCCGCGCACGCTCCTGGCGCACGAACTGGAGCAGGGTAAACGCTACCGGCTGGTCATCACCACCGGCGGCGGCTTTTACCGCTACGACCTGGCAGACATCGTCGAGGTAACTGGCCTGCGCGACGCGACGCCGGAAATAGCCTTCCTGCACAAGGCGGGAAATGTGTTGTCGGTGACTGGCGAAAAAGTGACTGAAGACCAGGTCGTCGAGGTGATGCGAGGACTTGGCCGCGCAAAGCTCCGCGGCTTTACCGTGACGCTGGAACTGTCTGACCTGCCCCGCTATCTGCTGGCGATGGAAATGGCGCCGGAGTTTTATCAGCAAAGACCGGAAGATATTCTGCGTGAGGTTCTGCGCTCTTTTGAAACCGGCCTGTGCGCGGCCAATGAGGAATATGCGTCGAAGCGCGCCAGCGGCCGCCTCGGGGAACCGTCTCTGCTGCTGCTGGCCGAAGGCAGCTACCGCCGTTATCGCGAGAAGCTGGTCGCGGGAGGCAGCCCCGACGGACAGGTGAAACCGCCGCACCTCGTCCGCTCCGGCAGCCAAACCGCTTTCTTCAGTCTCGTGGAAATAGCTGGCCGGGTTGAACTCAACCCCTCACCACCTGATAACCGTTAATAATCATCTGCACCGACAGCACCACCAGGAACAACCCGCCCAGACGGGTCAGCAGTTCCGACAGCGACTTCAGATTGATTTTGGAAAACAGGTGGCTGCCTCCCAGCCAGATAAACATCGACGCGAGCATGGCGGAGGCCAGCGCGGCGGAAACTCCGGCGGGAGTAATGTCGTACATCCTGCCCACGGTGATGGTCATGATGACCGCGATGCAACCGGGGCCAGCCAGCAGCGGAATTCCCAGCGGCACGATGGAATTGGTTTTCTGGGTGATGCTTTCGGGAATATGGCGCAAAACTTTTTCCAGATCCACGGAACAGTTCAGCATTTCCATGCCGATCCGGAACAGGATAATGCCGCCGCCGATTTCGAAAGCCGGTACCGACAGGCCGAAGAACTCCATCAGCGAGTCGCCGGTCCAGATAAACGCCAGCAGCACGGCCATCGCCACGGATGCAGCCTCGGCGGCAATGCGGCAACGCTGGCGGAAATTGCAGCCGTTGGTGAGAGCAATGAAAATCGGCAGCGTGCCGATGGAATTGAGCAACAGAAAAATTGAAACCGCGATTTTGAATATCATGTCATTCCCGCCGCAAGAAATATGAGCCAGCGCGAGAGTATAACCGATCTTTGGCTGCGAACAAGAAGAAACCGGCATGCTCCACAATAGCGGCGGGACGGATATGACTATATCAAGCAACTGGCCGCGACCATGCGGCTACTACGGCCTGAGCGCCCGCAGAACCAGCGCCTGGCGTTCGCTGAACGGCAATGCCTTACCCGACCAAGCGCCCCCCAGCAGCTTTACCAGTAAAGGGCAAAGCTTCTCCGTCGCGCCGCCATGCAGACAGGAAATCTCCACGCTTTCCGCGCCGGGAAAAAGTTTGCCCGCTTCTTCTTTTTTCCAAACCTGCGGCAGATCGGTCTTGTTGAGAACGACCGCAATTTTCCCGCCATACTTTTCGTTCAGGCCGCGATAGAAATATATCTCCTCTCCCGCAGGCGCACGACTGGCGTCTATCACCAGCGCCACCGCGTCGGCTTTTGCCAGCAGTTCCCGCCCGCGCCGCTGCGCCTCCATTTCGAGCGCCTGGGCGCTTTCCCGCATTCCCGCCGTGTCGGCAAGCTGCACCGCATAGCCGCCCAGGTCGATCAACTCCTCCACCGCGTCGCGGGTGGCACCTGCCTCAGGGTGGACAAAGGCGCGATCATGCTCCAGCAGGCAATTGAACAGGGAACTTTTTCCCGCATTGGCCGCTCCGGCCAGGCAGACCCGCCGGGTCTGCAGAAAGCGCTTCGCCTCCTCGTAATCAGTCAACAATTCGTCCAGCAGGCCGGGGAGATTGTTATTTCTGAATTCCCGGTAAGCGGCACGGATACGGGCATCCAACCCCGCCCGCGCGGTCAACAGCAAAGATGCCTGCATGTCGGTCTGGCACTGGTACAGCATTACATCCGCTTCGCGAATGATGAAATTATCCGTGCCGGTCGAAAACAGCGCTACCTCCTCCGGCGCGCTTTCCCGCACCGACCGGTCAGCATAAAAATCCAGCAACGCCTGGGAGCAGGACGTTCCGCCGTGGCCGGTGACAATGCGCTTCCCTTCCGCCGGGCAGCACAACAACACCTCGTCCACGCACGCGCCTGTCTCTGAAAGCAATTGTCCATACGCCATTCTACCGGGGCGGCAGCTGGCTGATTTGCCGGAAGGGAGGCGAACATATCGATCAAGTTTCCGCAGCTCTTCCTCCGCTCCCGCCAGCCAGACCGCCGACACTCCTCCGAGCGTGACCCGGGTCGCCAATGTCATTTTCACGTTTTCGACTTTCATGAGTTCCATCCAAAAACTGAAATTCATTGTCTCCGCCGACAGGGAATGGCAAGGAAAATCAAAAAAAGACCCCTCCGGAGGAGATCCGGAGGGGCCAGAGAAATACCGGAGCAAATCATGCTCCCGGAGTTACTAGAAGCTCCATTTGGCGCCGAGGAGCAGCGCGTCCATGTCCTGGCTGTAGTCGGGGTTGCCCACGCCGCGCTGGTTGCGGTCATACCACTCGTGCA
>JAGUZQ010000011.1 GCA_020060765.1 Planctomycetota bacterium
GGGGCTGATGGCGGCGCTGCTGGGCCGGACGCCGCGCCGGGGCGACCGGGTGAATCTGGGCAATCTGCAGATGGAAGTTACGGAAACCGGGCGGCGGCGGGTCAGGAAAATCAGACTGACGCTGGTATCGGAAGGAGGCGCGCCATGCTGATGCTGGCAGCACTGACGGGGGTGGCGTTCTCGCTGTTTGTCACCGGCTTTTACAGCGGCATGGAGACAGCCGCCTACGGCGCCAGCAGCGTGCGCCTGTTGCACCTGGCCGCCAAGGGCGACGCGCGCGCCGCCGGTGCGATGAAACTGATCAACGCCATCCCGCGACTGGTTACGGCCACCCTGATCGGGCAGAACATGGCGGTTTACGCCGGGACTTTTCTGCTGACGAGACAACTGGAGGAATCCGGCCTGCACGACGCCGAAGCCTGGGCGACGCTCGCGCTGACCCCGGCGTTTTTCATTTTTGCCGAGACCCTGCCCAAGCGCATCGCCCACGCCGTGCCCAACCGCTACACCCTGACCGGCTCCCGCATCATGTTGGTCTCTTGCCGGTTGTTTGCTCCCATCGGCCTGGCCTTGGGAGCGGCGGGAGCGGTGGCGCGCCTGTTGCTGAAAAAATTCGGTCTCCATTCGCAGATGGCTACCGGCCGCTTGCGGCTGTTGGAATCGCTGGAGGCGGGAGCCGCCGACGGCATCCTGACCGAAGAACAGCGGCAAATCGCTTTCCGCATCATGGAGGCGGAAAAGCTGCGGGTCGGCGACGTGACGATTCCGCTCACGCAGGCCTTCACCCTGCCGGAAGACTGTTCCTGCCGGGAAGCGGCGGAGAAGATGCTGGCCGCTAGCTGGCGACGGGCGTCGCTGGTCGACAAGGCAGGCAACCTGACCGGGCGGAAGGTGACGCTGAACTATATCATGAAACATCCCGCCAGCCTCGACCAGCCGGTTTCGCAGCTCTCCTCCGACATGGCGAGCCTGAACCAGAACATGCTGCTGGGCCGGGCGCTGCGCAAAATGCGCGAAGAACGGCGGCGAGTGGCTATAGTGACAGGCAAAAGCGGTTTGCCGGTCGGCATAGTCACGGTCTCCGACATGCTCAGCCGCATCGTGGGAACCATGCGGCTGTAGACAATAAAAACAGGTTCTTCGCTATATTTCGGAGGAAGGACTTTTTATAGTCGACAGTCGACAGTCTCCAGCATTTTTGTACAATCTTTCAGGCTTTAGCAGCAATACGGTTCAGTTAAGGAATACTCGTGCGAATAAGCAATAAAACTCACGAATCGTCATTCCCGCGAAGGCGGGAATCCAGTGGGGAAACCGCACGCAACACCGCCTGGATTCCCGCCTTCGCGGGAATGACGGCACAAGTTTTTCCTTAACTGAACCGCATTGGCGTTAGCAGCAGGGAAACTACTTATCTTGCTATTTCGGAACACACTAAACAACACTGGAGACTGTCAACTGGTGACTGGAGATTTGCCACTTTACCCCGAAGACTAACGAAGAGCAAAAAAGCAAGCCCTCCCCGCAGGAAAGGCTTGCCATATCAAACGCGATACAACCGATTTTCAGAACGCCCAGCCGGTGCGGAAGGCGAGGACGTCGGCTTCGCGATCAACGTTGCCGCTGTTGGCGGCGGTCGCGTCTCCGTCGTACCAGAGGTGCGCGTATTCCAGCGTCAGGTAGATGCCGCTGTCAAACTTGCGGGTAGCATTAACCGCAACCTGCCAGTACCTCTCCTCGTCGTAACCGGCGGCTTTATCAATCCCGGCCCAGTCGCCCATCAGCCCCAGATCAATACTGCCAGTGGCTGCGTAGATCAGACCCAGGCCGACTACGTCGGCGGTAGTTTCGTCGTTATACTGCCAGTCGAAACCGTGCTGGTATTCGCCCCACACGGTTAGTGCCGAACCGCTGTAAGTGAAACCGGCGCTGATCGACTGCTGGTCGTTTTCGGTATTGTCCCAGTTGGCGACCGTAGCGCGCGGAGCGCTGGTGTCACGACGGGCGGAGTCCTCGTGCCTGTTCATGAAACTGAGCTGGAACGACCACCGCTCGACCGGCGTCAGTTCGACTTTAACCGCGTAGGACTGGAAAAACAGCGTGTCGGCGGAACGGTCTTCGTGCATGGCCGTGCTGTTCTGGAAGACTGCCGCATAGAACCGAGCCTTGCCTTTCCAGGAATACTGGGTTTCAATAGCGTAGAGGTCGGTCGGCTGCGCGCCCGGAAAGACATTGGTGCCGACCTGCCGGTGATAGTTGGTATTCTTGGGATTGGCGGTGTTGTCGGCGGCTTCGCGCGCGGTAAACCAGGTGGCGGCGCCGGTGTTGAAGCCGTCGGAAATGCCGATGCTGCTGTCCATGCCGTAGTCGATACCCTTCTTGCCAAAGGCGATTGTCCAGGGCTTGCCGCAGACGTTTTCCCAGAGGTAATAACATTCCTCCAGCAGGTCGCCTTCGTTGACAGCACCGTCATTAAAGTCGTCCAGGTCAAGCAGGATATTGAGCGTGGCGTTGCGACTGGCTCTGATTTCAAACCCGAGATAAGCGTCTCCGGTGTTGAAGGAGGTGTTATCGATTTCGTCGCCATTCTCCCGCCTGGCGGTGGCGTTATCACCGTTACGGTCGCCATCGTCGCGGTGGCTGACCACTACATCAAGCGTGGCTTCGCCGCTGATGGTGATAGCCGCATTTTTCTTCATACTGGTAAGGGTTTCACTGCCTGAAGCCTGTTCACCCGCACGGGCTGCTTCGATCCCTGCGACCTTTGCCTTCAGATCCGCGATTTCTGCTTTAAGCTGGCTGACATCCTCGGCAGACGCCACCGCGGAAAAAAGAAAACAAAGCAAGCCCAATACCGCCGATTTCTTACCCCTCATTTTTTATCCTCCTGACATTGCATAAAATCACTATTGCATGCTACACGCTAATCCTTTACCGGCACAAGCAAAAAAAATCCTTGACCTTGAATTTGCATTCCATCTCTGATTTGTCGAGTTATTCGCAATATCCATGCCAGTGATCAGCGCCTGGCAGCGATATTGTTAACCTATATATATCATATGATTACAAAATGACTTATTTTTCTGCCAGCCAGCCGTATCAGGTAAACCTTACCTTGCTGTGGCCTCTGGGCAATTTACTTCGGAATGGTATTTTTCACAGGCGGGAACTATACTTTGACACTCTGGATGATTGGTTTAGCGCTGGATCGGGAGTTACTGTCTGTACTGCTCTACTCTGGCGGCTGCCTTTTCAATTGAGCCGGTTTCGGCAAATGCCAGCAGGTAACGCGCCATCTGCGTCATTACCGCCCGCACAAACTCCTCTCCGATCCACATGATATACGCGCCCGGATTGCAATCGAGATAGACGTATCTCCCGTCTTCCGCGGCAATTACGTCCCAGGCCGCGAAGTGCAGCCCCTGCGCCTGGTTGGCGGCGACTATTTTCCGCTGCTCGCTTTCCTGCATTTTGTAAAACTCGAACCCCTTGGTGCCGGTTCTGCTGTCCACGGCTTCAGACAGTATCCGCAGCGCCACGACCACCTTGTCGGCCACGACATGCACCCGGATCGTTTTCCCCTTGATATATTCCTGCATCGTCACCGGACATTTACCCAACTCCTGCAGCCGCGACAGGTCTTCTTCCACCAGCAGGCGCGTGGAACCTACCCCGATGCCGGGTTTCAGCACCACCTTGCCCACCTCGTCGCGGAAGGCGCGAACCGCTGCCGGGTCGTTGGTGGTCAGGGTTTTGGGGAAGCAGAAGCCCCTGGCGCGCAAGAGTTCGTAGAATTGCGCCTTGGCGTTGTGGTGCAGGTAGGCCGAAAATGGATTGATCACCAATTTGCCGCTGGCGCGAAGAAACTCGAAAAAACTGTAAGCGCAGGCCTGGTATTGCTGCTCACGGAAATAGCGCGTCCGCCACTCAGCCAGCATGGTTTCGTTCATCATTGGCGGCAGCGCGGGAAGAGTATTCGGAGCCATGCCCCGGACATATGCAGCCTTGATCCCGGAGAAATCCACCCCGTCCCAACTGGCTTTCCGATTGCCCAGAATGAGTTCTGGCGCCCTTGCGGTATCCAGTTGAATCGGCAACAGTTCCGGCTGGCCGCCTTCGCGCTTAACCGCCTCGCAGGCCGCCCGTGCCTGCTTGCAGTCGTTTTTGCCGAAAATCGCTATCCGCTGCATGGTTTCCCTCAAATATTTCCGGAGAGGTTACCCTCTCCGGAAATATGCTTTGCCATTACTTCTATTTTGAGGCTTTCGGTTTCTCGTCTTTCTTGACTTCCGTCGGCTTTTCTTCGGGATTTATGACTTTCGGTACATAAATCGGGCTGACTCCGGCGTTACCGCGAGCCTGGTCGTGAACATACATCAACGGCAAACCTGCATCGGAATAGCCGATATAGGTGCTGTTGCCCTTGGCTGTGGCATTCTGGTTGCCCGGCTTCAGGACACCGTCATTATTACGCAACACAATCGAAGCGCCGCCTTTGCGGATGGCGATGTCGCCGAGAATGTCCCATTCCTGCATGTTGCCGACAATGGGGTTGCGCACCAGCTGCAAACCCTGCGCGGCCATGAGGTTTCCACGAACCGTGCCTCCTACTACCGAGTTGTCGGCCACTACCGACTGCGACGCGACTATCATTCCGCCCTTGATGCGGGATATATTTTTATCATCAATCTGGGAGATAAACTCTTCGCTGTTGACTTTTTTCGCGGTGATTTCATCTGCTTCAATCGATTTAACCTTGAGGGTTTCTGTCGGTATATTGCCGGATGAAGCTACCAGACCGCCCACTACTCCGCCGACCACGGCGGCGATTATTGCTACTGTTGCCAATGCCTTGATATCCATTGTTTCCTTTCCATTTTTTTGTAAAAATTTGCCGCGAAGTAAAATCCCCCGTAATCCGAAGATTACGGGGGATAACGTTGCTGTTTTCAACTACAGTCTGCCTGCCTCATTATCCTAGAAGTCAAAACGGATGCCGAGGGTCAGGTTGTGCGCGTCATAGTTGTCCGCGAGGTTCAGATCGTAGTTGACGTAGGCCGAGATGTTTTCCTGGAAGTACGCGGTCAGGCCAGCACCGAGGACAAAGTAATCGTCCTGGATGTCAGCGCTCTCGGTCTTGAAGGAACCAGTCGCGCCCTGCATGCTGGCGGTGATGTCCGCGTTGTCGTCACAGAAGTTGTGAACCCACGCGGCGCGGAACTCAGGCAACACCTTGGCGGTGCCGGCGGTGAAGACGCGGCCGAGACGGAAGCCGAGGCTGCTCTCGAAGGCGTCGATCTCGAAGTCGTTGACGTTCAGGTTCAGGGCGTTGGCGCCACCTTCGCTGAAGTTGTCAACACCGACGTAGCTGTACTGCAGGGACAAGGTCGGGACGAAGACGAAGCCGTCGCCGAACTTGACGTTGTAACCGGCACCGACGAACATGCTGAACTCGTCGCCGTCGACGCTGTCGGCCTTGGCGGTGCGGCTGATGGTGCCGAAATCGATCTTGCGATCGGTGTCGTACCAGTTGCGGCCATAGCTCATGCCCGCGTCGATGAAGTACTGCTGAGTGGCATAGGAGCCGTAGAGGCCAATGTGCCAGGTGTCAATGCTGCCTTCAGCATCAACGTTGTCCCAGTCCATGTCGGTCCAGGCGAAGCCGGTGTTGATGCCGAACACGAACTTGTCATACTTCTTGTCCAGGCCGAGCATGACGCCGTAGGTGTCATAATCATAACCGAAGTGATCGTCTTCGGAGTCCTGATTGGCCCAGTTGCCGTAGCCCTGCGCCCAGACGCTCATGCCGTTAGCAGCGGCGGCGGGAGCAGCGGGACCCATGGGAGCGATGGAGGGCATTTCGCTGGAAGCGAGGCCGCCCTGACGACGGAGTTCGCCCAGACGGGTACCGACCTGGGTGCGGTTCTGGGTCAGCTGCTTGAGGGTGATGTTGGCGTAGTCGGCATACGGCTCGGCGTGCATTTCTTCGAGCGCGTCGCGGACTTCGGCGCCGGTGTCCAGATCGTCCAAGGCGTTCAGGACGGTACGCATGTCGCTGCCGTCAATGGTGGTCTTGTTGAAGGCGTTGAGGTAGTTACCGACAGCCTTGGTGTTCTTGCTGTTGCCGAACGCGGCATAGCCGGTACGGGTGACGACCAACTGCACGTCCTGAGTGGTGTAGTTCAGGGCAAAGCCGAGAACCGCGCTGCTGAGGGTCTTGGCCGCAACAGCGTTGTTGTTGATGTTGTCGGTTTCGTCCGTGACGGTCAGCAGGAAGTCGGTCGTACGGGTCAGGGTGCCAGCGGTGTCAATGATGGTGTAGGTGCCGCTGGTGTAGGTCGAACGCTCGGAGTCCATGTCGACCGCGACAGTGGCCGCACCGCCGACGCCGATGGTGGTGTTGCCGCCGACGATGACCTGGTCAGCCGCGTTGGCCGCGTCATCCGGGGTGGCTTCGATCTCGATGGCGAGAGTCGCGCCAGCGTTGACAACGTAGTTGCCAGCGATGGTGTCGGTGCCGACGGAGTTGCCCGGAGCCAAGGTGCCGCTCTGGGTCAAACCACCGTACCAAGTGAAGTTACCACAGAGAGTCGCGCCAGCGGCGATGGTGGCAGCGTTGCCGGCGGTCAAGACGGTGCCGGTACGGGAGCCGAGGACGCCGTTGAGGCGCAGGGAGCCAGCGGTGACGGTGAGGGTGGTGAACGAACCGTCCACGCCGCCCGCGACGCCATCGTCATCCAGGTTGGTGGTGCTGGTACGAGCGGCGTCAGCAGCCCATTCCCAAGCGGCGGTGCCAGTCTTGGTCAGGGTTTCGATGCCGATGATCTTCGTGGCGACGAGCTGCGTGGTGCCAGCGCCGGTGCCGGTGAAGGTCAGGGTGTCAGCGCCAGCTCCACCAGTGATGACGCCAGTGGCGTTGGCGGTGGTGTTGGCGAGGGTCAGAACCGTGGTGGTACCGGTAGTGGCGGTGTTGGTCAGGGTGACGGTGTCGGCGTCGGCGCCAAGGTCGATACCATCGACATCGGCAGTGACGGTGACGGTGCTGGCGAAGTTGCCAACGTTGACGTCAAGGGTGTCATTGCCAGCGAGCATGTCAAAGCTGGGCAGGGTCACGTTGACGATAGCGGCGGTCGAGGTGACGTTGACGTCATCAACAGCAGCGGTGCCAGCGAAAGCAGGCAGAACGCCGGTCGCGCCAGCAGTGGCGGAGCCGATGTCAGCATTGGTCACGCCGGTGATGGTGGGAGCATTGGTGGTCCAGGACACGGCGCCGAGGTACTGCACGGTGTTGGTGCCGGTGGCCAGGGCGAAGGTTTCGCTGGCGAGGTCGATCGCGGTCGTGACGGTTGACCAGTCGAAGACCAGGGTGTCGTTGCCAGCACCGAAGGTCCAGGTGCCGCCAGTCGCGTCAACCTTGGAGCCACCAATGAAGGTGACGGTGTGGTTGGCGCCGCCGTTCAGAACGGGAGCCAGCAGAGTGACAGCGCCGGTGCCGTTGTTGAACGTCAGGGTGTTGGTGCCGGTCGCGCCGGTGGTGACAACGCCAATAGCCAGAGCGTTGGCAGCGCCAGCGCCGTTGATGACCAGGCTGTTGGTGCCGGTGCCGAGGTTGATGTCCAACGCGGTGTTGCCGTCGTTCAGGGTGCAAGCAGTGGTGTTGGTGATGGTGACGCTGTCATTGCCGGTGCCGAAAACCAAACCACCGTTAGCGCCATCGTCAAGCTTGAGGTTGGAGCCAGCGCCGATAGCAACTGTGTGGTTGGCACCACCGTTGAATGTGCCGGTAGTCAGAGTGGTAAGCGCAGTCGTGGTATTGAACGTCAGAGTGTTGTCGCCAGTCGCGCCAGTGGTAACGCTAGTGAGAGTCACAATGCCAGCGCCAGAGACGGTAAAGGCGTTCGTGCCGGTGCTAAGACCAACGATGCCGGTCGTGAGGGTCGTGCCGGTGCCGGAAGTAATAACAACAGTGTCATTGCCAGTGTTGCCAGTAACCGCGCCAGCAGTGAGGTTGCCGGTGCTGGAGGTAACCAGAGTAACGCTGTCGGTTCCGCCGCCAAGAACCATGTCCTGCAGAGTCCAAGCGGAAGTGCTGGCGTTGGTCACGCTGATGGTATCAGCAGCAGCGCCACCAGTGATGGTCAGGGTGCCAGCCGCATCGATATCGGTAGTGCCATTGATAGTAACAGAACCACCACCAGCAGCAAGGTTGATCACGCTGTTCGCACCAGCAGCAGCAATCTTGCCGGTAAGGGAGATGGTGTCAGCAGCAGTGCCGCCAGTGATGTTGCCGAAAGTCAGAGCGCCAGTGCTCGAGAAAGTGCCTGTTACAGTGTTGGCAACGGTGTCACCCAAAGCGATGTTACCAATAGTAACGTTACCGACGCCACCAGTCATGGTGATGGTGTCAGCGCCAGCAGCACCGGTGTAAGTGCCAGCAACGATGGCGGTATTGCCAGTCGTGATATTGAGGGCATTGGTGCCAGCGGCAAGATCCATGACGCCAATCGTGATCGTGGCGCCAGCAGCCGGAGCGGCCGAGGTCGTCAGGGTGATGGTGTCGTTGCCGGCGTCGCCAGTAACCAAGCCGATAGTGGTGTTGCCAGCAGTGCCGCCAGCGGTGACCGAAGCGGTCAGGGTGTTGTTGCCGGTGCCGAGAAGCGTCGCACTAGTAGTTCCAAAACCGATAGTACCAGCACCACTGTTGGTGAGGGTGATGGTGTCATCGCCAGCACCGAGGTTGTAGATGCCAGCCATGCTGATGTTGCCAGCGCCGCCGACAGTAGCAGTAACGACATCGTTGCCACGGCCAAGAATAACCGCACCGGTAACGGTGGCGGCGGTCGCGCCGGAAGTCACGTTCAGAGTGACGACCGGGTTGGTGGCGGCATCAGCAACATAAATCGCTTCGTCATTAACCGCGGACGAGTCATCGCCACCACCGCTCAGAGTAGCAGAATTGGCAGCAGAAGTCACGTTGACGGTAAGGGCCTTGGTCACGGTAGCAGCAACCGCAATGCCCTGAGCGGCGTCATTAGCGCCAGCGGTAACGGAAGCAGCGCCAACCGCATTGCCCACGATGTTGACAGTGGTGATCGGGGTGGTCGCAGCCGACAGATAGATGCCCATACCAGCGGCGCTGTCGTTACCAACCAGCGAACCGGCGGTAGTGACACCAACGTTGATGGTGAGGCCAGCAGCGGCACCACCGGCAACATTGATAGTCGCCAAGTCAGCGTTGCCAGTCGCCGCATGGTTGGCGGTGATGGTGGTGACCGAGGTGTTGGTGGCGAGAATTACGAGTTCATCGTTGCCAGCGCCGTTGGTCGTCATGGTGACAACCGTGTTGTCGCCCGCACCCGCGCCAGTGTAAGCCCAGATGCCGTCAGGCGTGCCACCGTCACAATTCGCAGCGTTAATCGTCACGGTAGTATCCGCCGCCGCATAAACCGATGAAGCATACAGGAACACAAATCCTGTCAGCAACATCCCAAGAAGTCCAAGTCTCTTAACACTCATGTTCGATTCCCCCTTCTAAAAGTGAATCAAAAACGACCCAACAAAAAATTCTCTCAACAAAACACTGTCCAAAAAACTCTTTCCCAATTTTTCCTTTCTCTCCTGTAACTGACGAAATATATCTTCTCATTATCCCCGTATCCGCCGGGGTGCGTGCCGCACTCGCTTACTCGCTGTCGCGCTTTCGCAGCCTCTTTCTTTTTCGCGCTTCCGTTGGGCGCGGTGTTCCGCTCCTGGATTCCGCTGGCAGCCAGCCCCTGGCCTTCGCGGGAATGACGATTCGTTAGTTTCTTTGTTCACGTTCCCTGCGTTTTCGAATTACCCTCGTTCCCGCCCGGGGACTGTCCCACAATTATTAACATCCTTCGGAAAAATGTCAATCCGAAAAAAAAACTTTTCGCAAACCGGTGCGCGCCGGTGCGTGCCGCACTCGCTTACTTCGCTGCCGCGGTGCGTGCCGCACTCGCTTATTACGCTGTCGCGTTTTCGCAGCCTCTTTATTTTTCGCGCTTCCGTTGGGCGCGGGTTTTTTCTCCCAGATTTCTTGCCGCTTTTCGCTGTCTGGTGAAACTGCCTTGTACCCAATACGCCTATGTGCCGCCCGGAACAAAGCGATTTCGCTATTATTCCCCGAAAAGGAATCCTGTCAAGAATATATTTCCCGGTTTCCGAAAAAAATTTCACAACATATTTCGGATTTCTTCAGGCTCCAGGCCTCAGGCTACAGGCTTCAGGGGCTTTCCCCCGTTGGTTTTCTCCTTTGCGCACGCCGGCCGGGGCATACATAACAGCGGCTGCGAGAGCCGCCTTAAAGCTATTCTATCGGCATTTTTTTTGAATTCCGGTAGTTTTTTTCCCGCGCGGCGGGTGCCCCCCCCCCCTCACCCTGACCCTCTCCCCCAACCGGGGGAGAGGGAAATCTTTAAATCCGAGCGGGGGAATTATAATTCGCTTATTTATTGATATGCCCGATTAAACCGGCTGAAAATTTCCGATCGGCATTGTTAGTTTTCTCTTGTCCGCCGCTGTCCGGGCAGGACAAAGCTGTTCATCTGTCCCTTGCAGGCAGCCAGCGCGCGCGCGTGCCGGTTTATCGCCGTCGCCGCCGTTTGCCGGTCTTCCGCTTCCAGCGCGCCCAGCCAGCGGTCGGGGTCGATCGCCCTGCCCTCCGCCGCGCCCAGCAGGTGTTTCAGCGCGTTGGGAGCGGCCGCATCTATCTCCTTCATCATCTGGTAGGCGATGCTGTACGGTTCTCCGCCCTGGCGGAATTTCTTTTCCCACGTTTGCCAGGATTTGCCGGTAATTCGCGCGATTTTTTCGCTGAAGACGTTGCATTGCCCCTCGATGTACCAGTCGAACAGGCGGGGATTCAGCAGGTGGCAGCATTCGTGCCCCAGCGCAGGGTAAAACTCCGCATCCTGCGGGCGCGTGGAAATATAAATAACATAGCGCCCCGCGCTCTCGGCTTCGCACAGCTGGAACTTCTCCGCCACCGCTTTCCTTTCCGGCAGCGGCAGGAAGCAGCGGGGGAACATGAACGACAGCAGGCGTCTGTTCAGATTTTCGTGGTTGCTGCGGAAAAAGCCGCCTTTCGCTTTGGCTATTTCCGGCGGCAGATCGCGGAACTCTTCTGCATGATAAAAACTCTTGTCAGAAATCATGGCGTTGAGGCTGTCGATGATTCTCATCCGCCCTGCCCTGTCCGGCTCCATACCGCGCGCGCACTTTTCCAGCAGCTTTTTGCCGCTCTCGTCCAGGCGCGCCCACAAGCGGGAATAGGGCAGGTTCGCCCGGTTTGCCCACAATTTATCCGCGAAAGTTTTCCAGTCGATCACGTCGGCGCGGGAAAGCAGGGCGAGATTGCGCCTGGGCACGCTGCGGCGGATAAAGACTTCCCGCACGGGAGCCGCCGGTTGCCCGTATAATCTGACCGCCTCGGCGAAAGCCTGGTCGACGAAGGCGAGCGCCTCGGGATCGTTCACCGGCTCGTAATACTGGTGATTGCGAATCTCTTCCCCGGCCTGGGACAATCCCGCCAGGGCCAGCATATAAACCATTAGCAATGTTGTCCGCATCCGCGCATCTCCCGCTTGCTTTAACCGCTTCTTTGCGTTAATCTATGGATAAGATGACTTCGCCGCAACGGTTTTAAGGAATAGATAATGAAAACCTGCTGCCTGTTACTGCTTTTCATAGTCTCATTTTGCCCGATGCTTTCCGCCGGGGAGAGCGACGTCGATCCTATTACTCTGCCCAACCGCATCCGCAACTACGGAGAACTGAGCAGTAAGGAACAGGCATACGTAGACAAGTGGATGTCGAAAAAGAATCTTACCCGCGAGGAAATCGCCCAGCACCTGGAGAATACCTACGACAAAAGCGAGCAGATCGAACACGAAAGAAAGCTGGCCGAAATCACCGGGCAGGATCCCTTCCACTCCCCCGCCGCCAAAAAAACAAACGCCGTTTCTCCCGTGATTTCGCGGCTGAAAAACATCGCCAGCCCCCTGGTGGTGATATGCGGCGTTATCGGGGTCTTCGTGGGGCTGATCGTTTTTATCCGGGCGCTGATTATCCGCCACCAGGAAATCAACCGCCTGCAATACCGGAGTTCGGGCGAACTGCTGGCGCAGACCCGGAATCCGGACAATCCGGAAGATATCGATGATACTCCGCCGGGTCTCTAAGCGGGTGTGTGAAAAGTCGGGTTGAGGGCTCCTCAATGGAGTAAATCCTTAAGATTTACTCCATTGAGACAGTGATGCCGTTACATCATGGACGGAAATTTATAAGCTAAAAAAGCAAAAAGCGCTTTTTTAGCTTATAAAGAGCCCTCAACCCGACTTTTCACACACTCTCTGACCTTCAGCCGATTTCCCCGCCAAGAAATCCAGGCAGATCGTCGCCTTTTCTCCATGCCAAACGATAACAGGGAATATCAGCCGTAATTTTAGCCACTCCGGCTAACTGCGACTCCTGCGCTGCTACAGGCAGCGAAACCGGCGGCAGGTACAGGCATTCCCTCACCGCCTCGCCGCCCGCGACTTTTTCCAGGTTAAACCCCTCGCCCCTGCGCGGTCTGATCAGAGCCGTAACCGCGAATTCCTCTCCTCCCACAAACGGGTTCCACGATGCGCGCTTCCAGCCCCCTGCGGCGTCAGGCAGCAGCAGGACAAAGTCATCGTCTCTTTTCCGGTCGCCGAAAGTTTCCGCCGATGTGGTTTTGCCGGTGGTGCTGGAGCCGTGAAAGATATAGCCGCCGGTTTCGGTCAGAACCGACGAGGCGTGCAGAAAAACTCCTCCCTGCGCCACCGCCCTGCGCATGGCGGCGAGGCGGAAAAAAGTCTCCAGTCCCAGGCGCAGATTCGGCTTCGCGCCCAGCGCCAGCAATCCCTGTTTTTCCGACAGCGAAATCGCCTGCATTTCTACGGAAGCGAGTTGCCACTCCTCCCGTGCAGGCTGGATTTTATCTGTCCGGATAACCTGTAATTCCGCATCAAATACGGCAGTCGGCTTGACATCCTCCAGAGGATTGTCAATCGCTTCGCCCGCAGGCAGGGATATTTTCCAGACCTCACCGCAGGATTTCAGGTAGATAACATCATTTCTCCCCTTGCAGGGAAGGTCAGGTGGGGGCAACGCCTTTCCCCCTTTCAACCCGGCCAACAACCCGCAGCCGTATGCTACCCCTGCCGCAAAGCCCAGAAGTCGGTAGCTGCCGCGGGCAAGGAAATTTCCGGCAGACAGCTTCTCCCCGCGCCCGTCAACCGCCTCCACCGCCTTGCCGATCAGCGCTTCTTTAAGCCAGGGTTTGTCGGGACGGCGGCGGCGATCCGCTTTACATATAATATAGCTGTCCCATCTGGCGAGAAAACGGTGCAGCAGCAGTTCCCCCTCCCCCCGCAGCAATACCACATCGCCGGGCGACAGTTCGTCGACGCCGCACTTTATCACCCGCACCCGCGCACCAGCCGGAATCCCCGGAGCCATGCAGCCGAGTTTCACCGTGTAGAAACATTCCTCCGCTTCCCCGCAGAGATCAAGCGCCGCCTCGCGCCAGGCAGGATTATCCGGCATCAGCGCCCTCCCCCGCGTTTCAGATCAAGAAATTTACGCAGGCGTTCGGCTTTTTGGCAAAGTTCCGGCACGGCACGGCGATAATCGCCAGCCACCGACCAGGCCACGCCCGGGCAGAAAGTGCAATATTCCTGCCGGTCGCAACCAGCACAGTCAGGCAAATCCCCCCGCCGCAACAGTCGCAACTGCCGTAGCTTTTCCCCGCGCCAGATTTCCTCCAGAGCAGTCTCGCGCGCGTTGCCCAGTTGCATCCGGAACCCGATGCAGGGAAAGACCTCGCCATAGGGCGAAACCGCCAGCAACCCGCGCCCGGCGTTGCAGACCGTAGCTTCCGGCGGCCAGCCAGGATTAGAAAACTCGGGTATTTTGCAATCGAAGGAAAGGCGGCATAATTCCTCCGGTCGCACATGCAGTTCCTCGCCGACGTTGTCCCCCGCCAGCGTCGGAATCAGCGTGGTGGAGAAAACAGTTTCGTCGGCCTGTTCGGCGGCAAGCCTGCGCAATGCCTCGGCATCGGCTATGGCCTCGCGCGTCACCACCAGTTTCGCCACCACTTTTACCCCGCGCGAGCGCAGCGCCTGCATCGCCGCCAGGGTCTGGCGGAAAGATCCTGGCTGCATCGTCATCGCGTCATGCGCCTGCTCCAGCCCCAGTAACGACACATGCACCTGCAGCGGCTGCAAGTCCGCGATCCGTCCCGCCAGCCTGTCATCAATTAATGTACCATTAGTCAGCAGCACACACGCGAACCCGAGGCGGCGCGCGGCGCGGATTATGTCGACAGCGTCGGGGCGCAGAAAAATCTCGCCGCCGGTAAAGGCCAGGAAAAGGGTTTGCATTTCCGCCAGTTGCGCGAAAATTCCGGTTAATTCGGAAAGAGTCAGTTCTTCGCCGCGCGCGTCATGACTGTCATGCAGATAGCAATGGCGGCAGCGGAGATTGCACCGGTGGGTAAGCTCGATTTGCGCGTGGAGAGGAACGGCGTTTTCGGCGGCGGCGGAACGCAGACGGGAAATTTCGGGGCTGGCTTCTCTCATGATCAGTCATAAGCGTCAAAGCAGCCGACGCCGATAGTCTGGCACATCTGATCCGGCTCGCCGGTGTAGCCGGAGATGCAGATGCCGGCCAGGGTCTCGACCAGCTCGCGCGTCCTGATTTCCGGCGGCAAGTAAGCAGCAGGGGCGGAGGAGCAGTATTGCGCAACGTCCCGCCCTGCTTTCGCTTCGCCCAGGGCGACCAGTCCCGCCTCCGTCAGCGCGGCCAGAAAATTCTCCGCCTCGGGGCAATTATTCAAGCCATAGGCGGCGGAAAAATCGGCCAGCACCTGCGCGCACGTACGAGTGCCGTCCAGCAATGCCCAGAGAACGCTGCCGCTGGCGTTAAGCACAAACATCTCGCCCTCGGGCAAGCGAAGTATAACCGCCTCTCCCAACACCTCCCGGCACGCCGTATTGGCGCTTCTGGCGTAATATTGTTTCATGATAGTTTCCCGCTCCCCAGAGAAAAGGGGGAAAATTAATATACTACTGCGTTACCCCTTATTTGCGGGGAACTGTGCGCAGGACACAGATGATTTTATACCCGCAAGCGCCTGTAAGCGCAACCCTATTCCGCCGCCGGGTCGCCCAGCAGGAGGAAACTCCGAATCACATCGGAGTCGGCACCCGTGGCAATCATCTCGGCCTTAGAGCGGCGCAAAGCCTCTCCCACCGTACCCGCCCCTTCGCGGAGATTGCGCAGAATCGCCTTGCCCAGCACACTCTGCCCTTCCGGCTCGGTCAGGGCGAGGGAGCCGATTACCGAACTCGCGCCTCTGCCCGGCGTGAGAAGCAAATTTTCAGCCAAACAGTTGCTGGAAAGGAACGCGGCGCTGGAGAGGCAGTCAAGCTGGATCACCAGCGGAGACACCGCCTGTTCCTCCAGCACAGGCACATCGGCCATCACCAGCAGGGAATTCTTGCCCCACTGTAGCTGGCTGCCGTGGCCGACAAAACAGACCGCCCAGGCGCCTTGGTTCCAGTAATTTTTCAGCGCTGCCTTGGCCGCAGCCGCCCCCAGGTCTTCCTCGTAAACTTCAGCAACCGCGCCGGTCGCCTCGGCGGCAAGTCCCTGACAGGTGATTTTGAATTGCGATTCGGAATAATCCGCCGCCAGCAGCAGATTGTACGCCGGAGCCTCCGCCCCTTCCCTCGCCTTGATCTTGTCCAGCGCCACCAGGGCGTCGGCAACCGAGCGGGCG
Organism: Planctomycetota bacterium; assembly: GCA_020060765.1. Taxonomy (GTDB): domain Bacteria; phylum Planctomycetota; class SZUA-567; order SZUA-567; family SZUA-567; genus JAGUZQ01. The sequence goes on from JAGUZQ010000011.1 coordinate 15,833, forward strand.
GGAATGCGCCCCACCGCCACCTGCGGCAAGCCGTTGACGGTGGTAGCCATTTCATAGGGCTGGTCGCTGGTGACCTGGAAATCGTGGATCGAGGTAAGCGTCGCGGGCACGATTATCGCCCGGTAGTCGCCGTAGACACCAAAATAATCGTAAGTCATGTCGCCGACCAGAAGCAGGTATTTCGCGCCGGTCTTTTTCACCAGCCGCTTGATGCCTGCCGGATCGTACAATCCGCCGTTAGCCGAGTCCATCGCCTCCGACACGGTAAAGGTCGAGACTTTGAACCCGCGCGAAGTCCGGTAAGCGGCGTATTCGGTCGCGGCTTCCCTCAGCGCGTCGGCTGACACGATCAGGTAATCGCAATTTTCATTGTTGAGATCGCGCGGAAGATTGACCGCCTCGAACAACTCCGGCGTTTTCAGCGACTGCGCCGCCACCGCCAGGTAAGACCGACCGCGTCCGCCCCGGAAAGTAGCCTCGTAATTCTCGCCTGCTTCGCTGACTGACAGGCTCGTCAACCGGCGCGGGCGGAATTCATTAGTGACATCAGCCACCAGCACATCGCTTCCGGGGAAGCCGGTCATGGCTATCGGTCGCCACTCACCTTCGTCAATCTTCGCTTTCAACGTGCCGTTTTCAGCCACGAACCGGCGACGATAGGCAATCTCAATCCAGTCGGCGGAAGTCACTTCCTGAATGGCGGGCGTATCGCCGAAGCTGGCAATAGTCACGGTGTTATTACCCTCGACCAGCGTCCCGGCGGGAATTTCCGCCGTAGCCAGGTAGCGACGCCCCTCGTCCCATTGATATTCTCCCACCTCAACCCCGTTCACCAGAACCCGCAGGTGCGAACTGGGAGAGGTAGTCGCCCAGCTTCGCAGCATCAATCTGATGGTAGCGGGCTGGTCTAGTTGCGCCTCGGAGCATGCAATGACAGCAGAAGTGCTGCGTCCCTTCATGACCAGAATCCGGCAGAACCAGTGATCCTCGTCTTCCGTAGAACCAGCCAGGGTTCCGCGATAATACTCGTCTTTCTCCAATCTGCTGACCGCTTCGTAATCGGCATCTGCCGTTCCGTCCTGCTCGACTTCAGCGATATTGTCGGCAGCAGGAGCCTCGGCGTCCACCTGGGTCAGCCAGAACACGTTGACGTCGCTGTAGGCGGTTTTATAACGCTTGGCGTAGAAGCAGTAATCCACCGGATCGCTGCCCGGAACCGTCCACAAGGCAATCCGGCGTCCCTGCGAAGAGAGGCGCAATTTTTTATCCGGATCGAACCCGGCAGCGATGATGGCGTCGCGGGTCAGGCGATAAATGCCCTCGCCCCTGGTCTCGATCCGCGCCAGCATCCCCGTTATCACGTTTCTGCCCGGAGTGAATCCCGATGGCGCATAGTCTTCCCATTCTCCCCGGTGCCGCGCCAGCCCGTGTTCGCGGGTGCCCTCGCCGCCCCGGAAATGACGCCTGACACGGTCGATCACGTCCGTTACCGTTTCGACCAGCGGATCATTCTCCGGCGTACCCGAACCCGCCGCTTCGCCGCCGTTGCCGCCGCCATTTCCAGCGGTATTTCCGACAGGAGTAACTTCGCCGACCGCTTCTTCATTATCTTCATTGTCACCGTCAGCGACCGCATCATTTTCCGTTTCGCCTTTTTCGTCTTCCCGGTCGCCTGCCTCCTCGGCGGAATCGTCTTTGCCGTCTTTCCCGGCGCATTTGGTTTTGCCCGACTCCTTGCCTTTGTCGCTGTTGCCTGAAGTCTTTACACCGACAGAGGTGCCGCCCGATGATTTGCCCCCGGCGGAAGCGTTGACACCGGAACCGTTCTTGGAATTGCCGTCGTAAACTCCACCGCTTGGCGAAGAAGAAGATTCCTTGCCGTTCGATTTCACGGCGGAACCAGTGCCAAGGCTAGCGGAGGTTTCCGCACCGGACTTGGCTGACGACTTGGAATAACGGGCGGAAGATTTCCCGCCTGAAACAACCGCAGTCTTTCCATCCGCCTTGTCTTTCGACTCCTCCGGCTTTTTCGCCTCGTCTTTACCAGTCGCGTCCCCGGCTGATTCCTCTGCCGGAACCTGCTCCTCGATTTGTTCCTCGGCGGAATCTGCCACCGCGCTCCGCCGCGATTTCTTCTGCAATACCTTGCTGACCGCCCAGTCGGAGACCATCTCGCTTACGGATTTTTTCCAGCTCTTGGGCACCGTTACCACCAGCGGCTGTCGGCTGCTGGTGAGATTGCCAGCCGCGTCCACGTCGACCAGCGAGTAGACATACGTCCCCGGCCTGACCGAATCGTCGACCAGCGAATACGCCTGGGTCTCGACCGAACCGTCCGCGCCCGGCACCAGGCGGGAAGTCATCAACTCCCAGCCCCGACCCGGTTTCGTCGCCTTGAAATCAGGGATATTTACGTTATTCCCGGTTATCTCCGCCGGAGCGCGGTAGACCAGGAACCCAGCATTGCTGAATTCTCCCGCGCTACGCCAGCCGACCTTTACTCCCGCGGCGTCTATATCCGAGAAGAGATTAGTCACCGTCGCAGCAGTCGGGTTCCAATTGCACACTCCCGCGCTGCCAGCGTCGCCCTTATCCTCGTCGGTCGAATCGCCGTAGATATACCCGGCGGAACTGGTGTAACTGCACATGGTCACCACCACCGACGCGCCCGCCGTCATCCGCACCGTCACGTCGGTGCCGGCGAATTCCTTGAACGCCCAGTACTGCATCAGGTAATCATCCCACGCTTCGCCGCTGATCAGCAGATACTTGCCGGTAGGAGAACCGTTCTGCATGACCACGTAATCCGCCGCGTGAGTCTTGCCCGCCGCGCCCGCCAGCTCCAGTTGCGCGTAATTGAAGGTCACTTCCGAACCGCTGGAGCCGTCCAGCGTCACGTCGCCGGAAAGAGTGACGGTATAATTGCCGGAGCCGTTGTTGGTGAAGACGCTGCCCGCCGAAGCAGTGAAATCACTACTCGTTCCGGCTGTAAGCGCCGTGCCGATAGCAAGAGTGCCGCTGTTGGTGAATTTCGTGCTCGCAGTCAGGGTTCCGTTCACCGTCGTGCTGCCGCTCACCGCCGCACCACTGGCGTTGGAGGTGCTGCTGGTTAAATTGTAGAAGGTCATGGCGGGAATCGCCCACGCCACCGAACCGGAATATTCGACAGTCCCCTCCGACCCCGGCGTGAAGGTTCCGTAATTGATGGTCGGTGCCGAGGAATGATCGAATTTGAGCAAAGCCGCACCGCCGAACGTGACCGCGCCGCCAGTGGCGTCGAAGTTGCCCGTGCTGAGGAAAGTGCCGCTGGTAAGTGTCAAAGTGCCGTTAATGTCGGCGGTGGAATTGGCATTCAAGGTGCCGCCGTCCACTTCCAGTATCGTGTCTACCGTCAGAGTGCCGGTAGTAGTCAGCGTACCCGTATTCAACACTGCTCCGCTGCCATTGGTGGTGGAAATTTTCAAGTTGCCGAATGTCTTGCTTGGCAACTCCCACGCCGCGCCGCCCGCAAATTCCATGATTCCGGTTGCGTTCGGAGTTATGGTGCCCAGGCTGACAGTAGAGCCGGATGCGTCGGCAGGATTATAATACGCGGTCGGCACGGTGTAGGTCGCGGGCAATTGAGAGTTGTAAAACCGGAAGTCCGCCATCGTGCCTCTAAAAACACTGGCTGGGGTAACAACGTTAACCGCGAAGATGGCAATAGCACCGGTTGGGGCTATCAATTGCCCAACGCCGGCGACAGACAATGCCTGAACGCCATCAACGGAAATGGTCGCTGTACCCTGTCCGTTGCCGGCAGAGCCGTATGTATATCGTACATGATGCCACGTATCGGCCGTTATGACAGTGCTGGCAGTGCCGGTATTTACTACGCCTGTGCCCGTGCAATATATCCAAAGTTTACCGGAGGCGCACCATGTACTCAGCATCGTATTGCTGCCAGAGATATAACGGCCAAATAACGCGTTAGATCCCGACAATTCGGCCGCCGTGAATTTGACAAAAAAATCCACCGTCCAGTAGTTCCGCCATGCGCTATCTTGAGGCGTCGAGCAGATATGCGACCCGTCGCCTTTCGTGGCATAGGTGCCGCCGAATTTTCCGGTAACCCTGGTCAGGCTTGAATCACGCGTACCGTTAGTCGCGCTGGTGCCGGTGTCGGTCAAGACAGTGCCACTGGACTCCTCCATGGTATAAGCCAGGTAAGCAAGACCGGCACCAGCCCCAACTGAATCCTGATTCAACTTTACCGTTCCCGCTCCACCAAAAGCAATCGTGCCGCCGCTGGCGTCGAAGTCGTCGGAAGTAACGTAAGTACCGCCGTTGGAGTTCAAAGTGCCGTCAATGTCGACCGCTCCTGTAGCGTTTAGCGTACCGCCCGAAAGCGTGAGCGTGCCGTTAATATCGTTGGTGCCGCTAGCGTTCAAAGTGCCGCCCGACAGCGTGTAAGTGCCATTTACCGTAAAGCCCGAGGCGTCGACCGTGCCGGTGCTTTGCGAAAGCTTGGTGGAAGAGGCCACTGTCAGCGTGCCGCCAATGGTCACGTTCCCCGCCGTGCCGATACTCGCACCGCTGGCGTTGGAGGTACTGCTGGTAAGGTTATAGAAGGTAGTACTCGGTATCGACCACGCCAGCGACCCCGCATATTCGATGGTTCCTGTTCCGGCAGTCAATGTGCCGAGATTTATTGTCGGAGTGGAAGAATGGTTGAATTTCAGAGTGCCGGAGCCGAAAGTGACCGCGCCGCCAGTGGCGTCGAAATTAGCGGTCGCCGTGAACGTGCCGCTGTTCAGATTCAGAGTGCCGTTGATGTCAGCTATGCCGCTCGTGTTGATCGCGCCGCCGCTCAGGTTGAGAACCGTATCTACAGTAAGAGTGCCGGTCGTGTTTATGGTACCGGAACTCAGCGTCGCGCCGCTGCCGCTGGAGGTGGTGATCTTCAGGTTGTAGAAATTACTGGCCGACAGCGCCCATGCCACTGAACCACCATATTCCACCGTGCCGGTTCCTGCCGTAAACGTGCCCAGATTGATGGTCGGCAGGACAGAATGGTTGAATTTCAAGGTCGCCGCGCCGCCGAACGTGACCGCGCCGCCGGTGGCATCAAAATTGCCGGTGCAGGTGTAAGTGCCGCCGTTAAGATTA
>JAGUZQ010000010.1 GCA_020060765.1 Planctomycetota bacterium
ACGTAACAGCCTTGCCTTCATCGCCCAAGCGCTGGGACGTTCCAAAAGCACTATCTCGGAGGAACTCCGCCGCAACCAATATCGCGGAAGCTATGTTCCGGCAATGGCAGATTCCATGGCGCGCAAGCGGCGGAAGCAGCCTCGTCGCCAGCGAAAAATCGCGGGTCTGGAGCCAACGCCTTGTCCCAGCGGAGAGTGCCGAGTATGACCTTTCCCGCGTCCACCGCGTGGCCTCGCTGTTGAAGCGATGGATTCTCGGCACCCATCAGGGCGCGGTGAGTCCGGAGCATCTGGACGGTTACCTCGACGAGTTTGTGTTCAGGTTCAACCGCAGGACATCCCGAAGCCGAGGCAAGCTGTTCTACCGCCTCCTGCAGAACGCCATGGCAGTGGAACCTGCTCCCTACAAAGAGGTTATCAAAGGCATCCGGAGCCGAAAGCCCGGAAACCACAGCATATAGGGGTAACCTGAGTCAAGGGGATACCCCAATTGGCAGTAATCACCTCAAGAAATTGGCTGGAAGACAGGCCGACCAAATTGATTCCGCATCGATTCTAAATACGCATCGGCGCCAGATAACCCCGCAACGCAAAAACTAATTTACTGAATATGCATCGATAATCATCCTAAATGCTAAAATAACAATATATTATAGCAATATATAAATACTGCCGATATTTTGCCATAAAGAAAAACTGGAGTATAATCAAATGATATAAAAGATAGCGGGAAATGGCATGAAAAATCTTATCGCCAAGCTTGAGAAGAAGGCAGCTTCACAGTACGGATACTTTACTGCGGCGCAGGCTACTCAACTCGGCTTTATTCGTAATAACCTCACCCGCTATGCCGGAGTGAACTTGTGGCTGCAACTCGGGAATGGTTTGTTTCGGATGCCGGGGTATACAGATTCAATGGCTGCCGACTTTTGTCGGCTTTCGCTCTGGAGCCGTGATCGACAGGGGAGGCCGCAGGCAGTAATAAGTCACGAATCGGCGTTGCGCTTTTACTGCTTGTCAGATTCCTCCGAAAGCGACGACCTCTGTTTTTCCGTTCCTCTGCGCTTCCAGAAGGAAATCCCTGCAGGTTGCCGCCCGGTATTGCGCGATCTCGCACGTGTAGCGTATAGTGAATACGGCGCGTTCCGGGTCACAAGCGTAAAGCAGACTATCCGGGACATGGAAAAAAAATTGCGCCGGGAAAAGCGCCTGGAAAAAGTGCTGGAGTGCGCCCTGCTTGGGGGCTTGTTACTGGAGGAAGATGTAATGCCGTACAATGCTGAGTTGCCTCATCTAGCCCTGACTAGGGCGGTGTCGACTGCCACAGTTGCGTCGGAGCGCAGGGTGATGCTGCCGGGACTGGGACGCCGGGAATCGTTCAGGAGACACGCCGGGTTCACGCTCGTGGAGCTTCTGGTGGTGGTCGCTATCATTTCTATATTATGCAGCCTGCTGATGCCTATGCTGCAGAAGGCGCGCGCCACCGCGCGTAAACTTGTCTGCGCCAGCAATCTGAAGCAAATCTCCACCGCCACGTATATGTATATAGACGACAACCGGGGGTATATGCCTACCGACGAACCCGGCAATCCAAATCCTACAACGTCAAATTACCTTTTCGGCCCGGTTACAGAACCGGCTTTCCACTATACTACGTTATGCCCTTATATCGGCTATGGACCGAATACTTATAGCGAGTGCATTGACCATACGGTGCCACCCGCGCCTATTTCCCGTTGCCCGGAAGGCGGCAGAGATGGAACCAATAATCCTCGCCGGGACTCAGGCAACCCTAATTACAGCTATCACTTCAATACTTTTCTCGCACCCAAAATCGGCTCAAGCAGTCGCTATCAAAAACCCGCAACCGCGAAAAATCCTTCCGGCCGGATTTTTTTTGCCGATGTGAACTATTCGGCGTTTTATTCCATAACGCATTTTGAGCCGCGCCATTCCGGCGGAGCGAATTTCATGTTCCTCGATCAGCACATAAAATATTACAACCCCGCAGAACTTGCGGCGGTCAAACCATATATCCCCTACGGCGGCCTCGGATTCTGGTATGACGATTAGGCATTTACATAATAAATCACTACAAGCGAAAACACAGATGTCCTTCTCCGGCAAGTTTGTTACGAAAGGAACCGCATGAGCAAGAACTCCCGACTCGAAAGTTTCCACAACACCCGCCATCTGCTTTTTCTTTCTCTAATCCTGTTTTTCGCCGCGCCTGCCGCAGCCGGTGAAAACATGCTCATGCTGGTCGAGAATGGCAAGAGCGACTACGCGATAGTTATTCCCGACGGGGACGTCCGCCCCAGCGCGAAACAGGCGGCCAACCTGCTGCAATCATCTGTCGCGGAATCCACCGGCGTCAAACTGCCGATTGTCGCCGAAAGCGAAAAGCCCGCCGACCGGCACGGCATCTATCTTGGTGCCACCAAAGCCGCCGGTGTTCTGCCGCAAACCCTTTCGGGCTGGACTTACGCGAAAACGGCTAAGGGAAACGACATCTTTCTCGTCGGCCAGGACAGAAACCTGGAGAACAAGCGGGTTTCAACTTACGAATACGAAGGTACATTGAAGGCTGTGACGTCTTTTCTCGATGAGGAGCTGGGGGTGAAATTCCTGCTGCCGGGCAAGTATGGCACGTTCGTTCCGAAGCGGGAAACTCTTTCCGTTCCCATGAACCTGAACTCGGTTCAGACCCCGCCGTTTGTCTATTGCACTGGTCGCCACCTGGGCGGTATTTACGATCTTGCCAACCATCATTTCCACGCGTTTCCTTACCGTACTTACGGTGGCCACAGCCACAACGTTGCAGTGAACAAGGATGAGTTCGGCGAGACCCATCCGGAGTATTTCGCAGAGTTCGGCGGCGTGCGCGTGCCGCAGAAGTTGCATCTCTGCATTTCCAACCCAGATGTGTTCGACCTGATGATCAAGGAGATCGAACGCAATTTTGAAATGGGCTACGACTGGGCGCAGATAGGACAGACCGACGGCTACCAGCCTTGCGAATGCGAGAAGTGCAAGGCCATGCATCCCGATCCGAACGAACGACTCTGGATCTTGCATAAGCATTTGGCTGAAATCATCAAGAAAAAATATCCGGACAAGAAGCTGGTGTTGCTGTCTTACGGCCCCACCACCAACCCACCGTTTTCCTTTGACCGTTTTCCCGGCAATGTGATTATCGAACTATGCAAATACACTCCCGAACATTTCGCGCAGTGGCGCAAGTTCGCCGACAGTTTTCTGGTTTACATATATAATTGGGGCACCTACCAGACTTTCGGCTTCGCCCCCAAGCGCACACCGCGTTTCGCCGCCGAACAGGTCAGACTTTTCCGCGACAACAAGGTACGAGGCATTTACAAGTGCGGATTTGGCGAAAACCTCGGTTTGGAAGGGCCGACCTATTATGTCTACGGCAGAATGCTGGGAGATCCGGATGCGGATTACACAAAATTTGAAGATGAGTATTATGCCGGCGCCTACGGCAATGCCTGCGCGCCAATGAGGAACTTTTTCACCCGCATGTACGAGCGGATGGAACTGTACACCACGATAAGCGGCACCGCGCAGAAATACGAACACGCCGGTATGATGCCGCGCATCCCGGAAGACGTTATCAGCTATTTCTTCCCGCCCAAACTGTTGCTCAAAATGGAATCTGATCTGGCCAAGGCAAAGAAAATAGCTGAAACCGAGGATGAGGGAGTACAGGCGCGCATCCGGCTAGTCGAAAGAGAATTCGCCTACCTGAAAAATCTTTCCGCGATTTTCTATATGTACCACACTTACCGCCTTCAGCCAGACTGGGAATCTTTCAACCGCCTCGGCAACCTGATCGAGGAACGAAATGCGCTGATCGATTCCTGGTACGACGCCGACGGCAAGATGATCGACGCCGACAGTTGGACTCGTTTCTTCGACAACGTTCCCAAGAGTTTCCTGCAACAGGGGGGTCGCCTGACCGGAGTTCTGTCTGCGCCGTTCAACTGGGACGTGAAACTGCTGCGCGAGAAGAAAGTCCTGCCCGGCGTGGGCAAAAAGACGCAGAAGGTCGTGAAAGCGAACACGCCGGTTAAACTCGACGGAATCGCCGACGAGGAATTATGGGGGGAAATCCCCGAAAACGAGCTGGGCGAAATCGGCATGGGCAAATTGCAGAACCCGTCCCGCTTCCGCGTGGCCTATGACAAGGAAAACGTCTACTTAAGTTTCACTTGCGAAATTCTGGACGGGCGCGAAACCGGCCTGAAACCAGTCGGCGTCGACGGCGCGGCCTGGAGCCAGGAGTGCATCGAAATCTTCCTTGATCCGTTCGGGCAGCAGGAAAAATATTTCCACTTTATTTTCAATCCCGTGGCGCAATCGTGCTACGACGGCAACTTCGGGTTTATCGAAGACCCGATCGACCCCAACTACGGCAAGGAAGACAAGTCCTGGAACGGCAAATGGGATTACGCCGTGAAAGTGGACGGGAAAGTCTGGACGGCGGAAGTTCGCATACCCTTCGCCACCCTCGGCGTCGCCGTGCCCGAGGCGGGAACCACCTGGACGATGAATCTCGGCCGCGAGCGCCCTTACCAGGAGGACGGGGTTCACAAGATAGAATTGTCCCTGTGGAGTCCGAACCTCGAATCGCGCGGGTTCGGCGCGCTACATGCTTTCGGCAACCTGGTGTTTGAATAACATTCTGTTCGATTTAATTACGGTGGCGACATTAGCAGGAGTATAGAATGAGAGATAGAAAACAGGACAGCAGCCCCGTGAAGTACATCATTTTTCTGGCATTGCTGATTTTCGCAGGACTGTTCATAGCCAATTGCGCCTCGGAAAAAAGCGGAAACACCACGGCGGGAAATCAGCAACCGGAAAAACCGAAGAAGATCGTCCCGCCGGTTTCGCTGGTGCGGGAAGGCGTGGGAGAAGCCTGTATCGTCGTGCCGCTGTTCACGGAAGCGGAAGCGCTGCAAAAGAAATGGAACGACAAGGCCGCCGACTGGCTGCAATTCTATCTCCAGGAAATCACCGGCGCGAAACTGCCGATCGTGATCGAAGGCGGCGAAGTGGTCGGCAAGGCGATCTCGGTGGGGCCGACCAAGTTGGCAAAAGAGGCGGGATTCGATTTTTCGAAAGACAAATGGAACACCTGCGAAGCCACGTTGAAAGGCGACGTGCTTTTCCTGGTGGGGCGTGACTCTTTCGGCCCGATCAAGGACGAGAACGGTACAGACCGCTCTTACCTCGGCGGCAAGGGGACGTTGAAAGCGGTGGCGCTCTTTCTGGAAAAAGCCGCCGGCGTCAGGTGGTTCATGTCGGAAAAATTCGGTGTGAAATTTCCGCAGAAAAAAACCTTCGAAATTCCCGGTGACCTGTATCTTCGCTATGAACCGAAGTTCGCGTATAACACGGGGCGAAGGCTGTATTCCGAAGATGGGCGGCATGGCTTGGCCGCGTACGCCAACAACAGCGTGACGTCGGTGATCGCGAAATCCTACGGCGGGCATTCGTGGAACGTGTGGGTGCCGGAGGAGAAGTATTACAAGGATCACCCCGAGTATTTCTACATGAACGCAAAGGGCGAACGCCCCGGCACGAAAGAAGGCGAATGCCGCAACCATCTCTGCACCTCGAATCCGGAAGTCAAGGCAATCCTGCTGCGCGAAATCCGCAAGCTTTTCGACGCCGGTTACGAGTGGGTGCAACTGGGGCAGTCCGACGGCTGGCGGGAGTGTAAGTGCAAGGAATGTGAAGCGCTCGACGACTACATGCCAAAAAGCGAATGCGATAAGAAGGGCGTCAACTATTACAAGGAATTACGCAAACATCCCGCCGAACGGATCAACCTGCTGCACAAATATATCATCGACGAGTGCGCCAAGAGCCATCCTCTTAAAAAGGTGCATTTTCTGGCCTACGGTCCGACCATCTGGCCGTCGAAAAAATTCGCCCGCTGCGGCGACAACGTGATCGCGGAAGTATGCCACTTCTATGAGGATACGCTGCCGATCTGGGCGGAAAAGACCGCCGGGCTGACGGTATATCTCTACTGGTTCGGCTGGTACAACGCCCCCGGCATCGCGCCGAAGATGTCGCCGCAACAGGTCGCGGAAAATCTGCGGATGTTCCACAAGAATAACGTCGTCGGGTTGTATCTGTGCGGCGCGGACGAGTCTTTCGGCTTGCAGGCGCCTAATTTCTACGCCATGAGCAAACTGCTGGAAAACCCCGACGATGACCCGCGGAAACTCGTGGATGAATTCTGCCGCTTCATCTACGGCGCCGCGGGCGAGACGATGATAAAATTCTACGGAAAAATCTACGAACGCGCGGCGCTCTATCCCCCGATGAAATCCCACTCATGGGAAGTCGACGAAAGCCCCCAGGAGCAGATGGAAAACAACAAACCTAATGTCGTCTTCCCCTACATGTATCCGCAAAAAACTCTGGCGGAACTTGAATCGCTTTTACAAAAAGCTGAAAAAGACGCTGATTCGGAAAGGGCTAAAGGATTCATCCGCCTGGCGCGCGAGACGTTCGATTACGTTAAATACACCGCCACCATGTTCGACCTCTACAACCGCCTGCGCGAGAATGACAAGGAACCACGATCAACTCTTGTCGCTTTGAAAGACGCGGTGGAAAGCTGGAACGCGCACCGCGACAGGCTTATGGCGCTGAAGCAGGCGGAGCCGGAATTCGTGCGCAATTTCTATCCTGGCTATGATTCGGCCAGGGCATATCTGGAAAAGAAGGGGCGCTTGTCCGGCACCATTACCGAACCGACCGAGTGGCCTCTGGCATACATGGTTGACGAGAGCAAGAGCTTGTCGGATGCGCCGGACGTGAAAGAAATCGTCTACCGCGAGGACTTCGAGGACGGCAAGGTATGGCCGGGAACGAAAAACAACAAGGAGATGGCACAGGAGATTATCGACGGCGGCAAAGACGGAAAATGCCTTCACCTCCACGGCAAATCGGAGCAGTTTTATTTTACCTATAGCGACAGCATCATCTTCAAGGCTGGCGGACGGTATCGCCTGACGTTATGGATGAAGGCGGACAAACTGTCGCCGCGCAAGTTCGACTACGCTTTCCGCATCGGGGCGAACTGCGAAAAAACTCCATACATCGTCAAGCAATCCACGCCGTATCTTCCTGCGCTGGGCG
>JAGUZQ010000025.1 GCA_020060765.1 Planctomycetota bacterium
CCGTGCGGCAGTGTGGAAAGTTCCATTGACAGCATCGGCACCCCTGCAAGGGCGCAGATCATGTGCCTTGAGACGTTGAACGCTTTTTCCTCCGGGTGCTAGTATACCGGATCGGCGTGTACCGGCACCCTGCACGACCAACACTTATTCCAATCCTGATAATTATGAGTTTTTGAATGACTTTGCCGCGCTAATGCCTTTACCAACAATTACATGCGATATATAGTCAAAAATCTATAACTATAATTATGGTTTAATGTGCAATATGTTCTATGCTTTATACTGTCTGTTTTATCAAGGCGATGACAATGCGTTTGCACAATGCCGTAACCGAAAGGATGAAACGCTCTCTTGAAGCGCTGGCAGCGGCGCAGGAAGGATTTTTCACGTCGAAGCAAACCACGGAAATAGGCTATTCCGCCGCTAACAATTCTCTACGCTGCCGGGAAGGGCAGTGGCTGAAAGTAGATCACGGCTTATACCGCTTGCCATTTTCGGCTGATACCTATGAATCAAGAGTTACCCGCTGGTTACTTTGGAGCAGGGACAGAACCGAGGCGATCCCGGCGGTGGCGAGCCATGAAAGCGCTCTGTATCTCCACGGCCTGCTGCTGAGTGCGCCGGAAGATGTGCATCTTTCGGTACCAAATAACTTTCGCAAGGAAGCGCCGCTTGGGGGGTGCATCTTGCATTCCACTGATTTTCTTCCCGGAGAAATTATAAAATCCGGCCTAGTCATGTATACTTCGGTCAGGCGGGCGCTTGCTGATCTGCATCGAGGACGCGGCATTCCCCGCGGCGTGGCGGAGCGAGCCGAGGAATGCGGTCTGCTGAACCCGGGTGAGGCAAGAATGCGGGGATGGACATCGGTCGTTCGGTCGGATGCTTTCGTAGGCGGCAAGACGGGCGAATCGAAATGCAGGGAGGGCGGAATAATGCTGAGGGAACAGGTTGTCTCGATGGATCGGGGCGCGGTCATGTTTATGCGAACGCGCACAGGCTTCACGCTGGTGGAATTGCTGGTGGTGGTGGCGATCTTGTCCATTCTGGCTGCGCTGCTAATGCCGATGATGGGTAAGGCGATAGCCACCGCCCGGCAGATCGATTGTCTGAACCGGCTGCGCCAACTCGGCACCGCCACCCAGATTTACGCCGACGGAAACCGCGACTGGCTGCCGCTTTTGCGCGGACTAGGTAGTCCTGCCATAAATAATTGGCCGACCCAATTGGTGCGTGTGCTCGGCAGTGAAGGGGACTGGCAATCATGGGAGAGAACCGGCGGGCAGGGTTGGTCCGCGGCGGTAGACGAGGGCTTGCGGCAGATATTCCGTTGTCCCGAGGGGGGAAATCAATACCGCGAGGTGGACGGCGTACGCTCCGATTGCTATCTGGGTATAAGCTACGGATACAACCAGAGATTGGGGAATTATTCCGTGGATCACATCGCCTATCCCGGTTATAGTCCTGCCAAACTCGGCAGGCAGAAGCCCACGCTCATGCTGTTCGCCGACACTCAAAGCACTAACTGCAACCGGCCTTTCGAGCATGAACCACATCTTTCCTATCGTCACGATGGCGGGTGTTGCATTTTGTTCGCCGACAACAGCGCATCGCGCCACATGCAGGCGGAAACCATTGATTGGACATATACCGGACCGTATTTTTGCCCCACCAGATAAACAGGAGAATGCTATGGAAAACAACAGAATCGTCGTAAAACCGCAGGCTGAAACCACTATGGAAGCCAAAGATTTTTTCCGGAAATGTGGCTCCTCCGCACCTGTGTTTTTCCTTTCGGCGCTTCTGGCGCTTATGATGTTTCTTCTCGTTAGGGAGGCTGGCGCAGGGGAAGCAATTGGCTGCAGGAATCTTATTCCCGGCGATTCTAGCTTTGAAACCGGCCACGGCGTCTGGGAGGATGATAACAACATCCGCCCCGAGGCTGCCGACGGTAAAAAAGCTCTGGAAATCGCGTGCAAGGCGAAAACCAGCGCGACTTTTACCCTGAAACCTGAAATCCCGTACGTTTTTTCGGTTTACCTCAAGTCTACGGGCGGCGAGGAAACCGTGATGTTGCAGGCCTACCGTACCAACTGGAACGGGAAATACGTTACCGATCATGTTGGGGTTACAAACGAATGGAAGCGCTATCAACTTGCCATTACGCCCCAGGAACTGGGTGGGCATAATACCTTCTGGCTGGTGATTGCGCCGCAGAACGGCGTTACAATCCTGGCTGACGCTTGCCAGCTTGAGGAGGGGGCGGAAGCGACCACTTATGTTCCGGCGGAACCGGTCAGCGTATTCTGCGACATCCCCGCGCCGGAGGCGGGGCAGGTGTTTCATCCCGGCGAGGAAGTGGCGCTGGCGTTGAATTTTTACAATTCTCGCGCCGAAAAGACGGCGATAACAGGCTTTGTTTCCGTCACCGATTATGCGGGCAAAACTATGTTTAAGAAATCGACCGATCTTGAGCTTGCCTCCAAAGAAAACCTTGAGGAGAAAATAGCTTTACCGGAAGCGACGCGCAAAGGCTTTTATTTCGTCAATTACGGTTTTTGTAATCCGGAAATCGGCCGTGTGGAAAAAGCCGCCTCCTTCGCGATCGTGGACAAGCCGGTTGCCTTGAAGGAGGGGGAGACCAGTGTTTTCGGCATGTCGAGCGGTCCCGATCGTTACGTCCCCGTCCTGGCGCGCATAGGGGTGAAGGCGCAGGCCGTCGCGGCACGCTGGTCTTACGACAAGGCTTCCGGCACGTTTAACGAAGAGCAGATGAAGCGCGTCGACAGTCAGGTCGACCTCAGGATCGCGCACGGGCTGGAAGTTACAGTCTATCTGCGCCGCACTCCCGTCTACGCGACGATGAAACAGCATCCGCACGATATTTTCCCACCGAAGGACAAATGCGTCCCGGATTTTGAAGACTTCGCCTATCGCGTCGCAACGCGTTACAAAGGAAAGGTGCGCGCCTACCAGCTATGGGGAGGCGAGGCGGATTTGTTGGCCAACCATGTTGTCAACGAATTGGGAGAAAGCCGCGAATGGTTTGCGCAGCGGGTGGCCGACCTCTGCAAGGCCGGATACCGCGGCCTCAAGCGAGCCGAACCGACGGCGATGGTGCAGACCACGGCGGTAAGTGGGGTGGATTGTGCCGGTGGCAGATTCCCCTTCCACCGCCTCTGGTTGCCCTTGGCCGAGGGGCATTACGACGAGATAGTCGCGCATCCTTACTGTTACCCGTGGCTCTTCGACGGAGACAAGCGAGTGCAGTCGTCGGAGGACAGCGGTCTCGGCGCGGTTTACGACGAAGCCTCGCGCATCGCAGGAGGCAAGCCTGTTGTAAACGGCGAATTCGGTTTCGCCATCTCTCCGAATGAACCTCTTGACAGCAAGGCGTCGATGAAACTGGCTGCGTACATGGCCCGGAGTTTTCTCATCACCGCAGCCAACAGCCACGCTCGCCAGCTTATGTACTACGCGGTCGCGGGCAATTACGACACGTTTTCCATCTGGGCCTGGCCCAACCCTCGGCCGGTTGTTCCCGCGTACGCCGCGCTGGCGCAACTTATCGAGGGCGCGCGCAACGGCGAGGGCTTCGCCTACGGCAGCCAGATTGCCGGGTTTGTTTTTGACAGCCGGGAAGGTGGAAGCGTGGGCGCGCTGTACGTGCCTTCGGGACGCGGGATCGAATTTGTCTTGGCAGGCGGCGCTCAGGTGGAAACAATCGATTTCATGGGCAATGTCCGGGAAGGTGGAAAACTGATCTTGGGTGATGCGCCAGTGTACTTCCGTAGCGGCATGGCCAAGGATGAAATGAAGGCGTTCCTGCTCACAGGTAAGGCCATAATACCGCCGCTGAACGTGACAGTCCGCGCCCCAAGCGACCGCAAGCTAGTGCTCTACTGCGATAATCAGCTCAACGACGAGCTTTCCGGTACGCTCAGGCTCCAGGTTCCCGCCGGGAACGAAACCCAAGCAATCGACGTTCCCTTCGACCGGCTTCGCCCGGGAGTTACGGAGAGTCTGGCGGTGGAATTGCAGAAACCACTCGATCTCTCCCGCAAGGGCGGAACGGGCGTTTCCGGCATCGCCGAGACCGCGGCGGGTGAGGTGGCCTTTGCCGAAAAACTGGAAACCGTTCCCTGCAATTATCTCTCGCCCATCGCCATCGACGGCAATCTCGACAAGTGGAAAGACCGCCCGGCTTTCGAACTGAATACGACCGAGTTCCTGTTCCCGCCGGACGCGGCCAGCCACTCCCTTTGGCTTAACGCTGCGGATTTGAGCGTCAAGGCTTACGTGGGCTGGAACGAGGAATACTTCTATTTCGCCGCGCGGGTGCGGGATGACGTTTTTGTCAATGCCAATCCAGCCGAAACCCTTTGGGCGGGAGATTCGATGCAATTGGCTTTCGACCCGCTGAACGAGGAACTTTCCCCCGACTGTGGCAGGAACGTGCGCGAAATCAATTTCGCCTTTTCCGAATCGGAGAACCTTACTGTAGTCAGCCAGACACGACCACTGCCGGTCGCCTATCCCCAAAGCATCAGGGCGGTGGTGCGCGTGAACCGGGAAAAAGGGGTGATCGACTACGAGTTGGCAATTCCCTTCCGGCTGCTTGAACCGCTGGCTCCGGCGAAGGGGAATGTTTTCGGTTTCAATTTCGTGGCGCTAGATCGCGACATGCACCGGGTCGATTACTGGATGGGTCTGACCTACGGCATCTGCGGCGGCAAAGACGCGTCTCTATTCAAAAAGTTTATTCTTCAAAAGTGAGACCGACCATGCACAAACGCTTCCTGTTGCTGGCGATCCTGGCCGCTTTTCCGCCTCCTCTGTCCGCAGCTAACCTGCTTGAAAACCCAGGATTCGAAGCGGGAGCGAATTTCTGGCTGCTCCCGCCTTCTGGTCGAATTTTCGCCAACGCCGCTTCCCCCCCGGGCGCCATGTGCGCAGAATTGACGGCTGGTGAAAAGGAAGTTTCGCTGAGTCAATGCTCCGTGTCCGTCAAAGCTGGATATGGCTATCGATTCAGCTTCAAGGCACGGGCCGAAGGCTATTCCGGCAGGATTCACAGTGCCCTCAGTCTTCCGGAAACCAGACGAAGATATGCGGGAAAGGCGATTACCCCGACGGCGGAATGGAAGACTTATCGCCATTTTTTCGTCGCTTCGGAAGATGCGGACGATTGCGAACTCCGCGTCGCTTGCTCTCCCGGCGAAGGCAGGATATTTTTTGACGAATTCGAGCTTGTCGAAATCGGAAGGGTGACGGGGATGTTCGCCGTCGGCTCGGTCGATGAAAACGAATCCGGCTTGGCATTGCAAACCCGTTTTTATAAACTCTCGCTCGGAAAGGGTCGCGCCTATGCTCCGGAGGCTCTGGTCGTAAACGGGAACAAACTGCTCGATTTCGCGCTTCTGTCGCTTTCCATTCGAGGCGAGCGTCCGATTAACGATTTTTTCGGCAATCTTCCCGCCGAGATAAGCGTAGAGGATAAGGAGGATAGACTGGCGATTCGGACTATAATTTATTATGGGGATATAGCCGTCGTAACGCGGGTAATTGAAGCCTACAAGGGCAGACCCTATTTGAAACTGTCCTACGAAATCGAGGCGAAGAAAGATTTTTCGTGCGCACGGACGACTCTCAACTTAGGCGTCGGTAACACCTTGAATTCGCTGGGATATTTTGCCAATAACGCCGTAACCTATCGCAAAAACGACAAGCCACAATGGTTTTCAGTCGATCGTCATGATTCCGAGAGATATCTGTGCTATCTTGACGACTACGGATCGCACGGTCTTGCCATAATAGGCGCGGACGCTTCTTCCTGGAAAAAACTTCCCGGCCAGTTGCTTTGCTCCGCACGCACCGACGGGGGGTTTACGCTGGAACTCATCCAGTGGAACAAGCGGGAAGTGCGCGCTGGCGACAAGGCGTATTTTGAATTGTTCCTGCTCCCTCTCGGCGGAAACAGGGACGCCTCCGCCGCACGGGTTCTCCGCGAAATTTCCGCAGATTGATGAGAGGGAATGCGAACCCACGAGAAAGAGCCGTTGCGCCAGGATAAATCCGGCGAGGGAAGATGAAATGAGAGGGACGCCGGAATCATCCGGGCTTCTGATTGAGATAAGTAAGCACATCTCGCTACGCAAAAAAGGCTGCTTTGCCAGGGAATTATCAGTCGCATTACAAGGCATTGGGAATCATTTATGCGAGGACAAAAAAATTCCCGCATGCCGGAGGATCCGGACTTGCGACGAGTGCTGGTTTATCGAGGTTTTCTTAAAAGACGCCAAGAACTGCTCAGGCAATTCCAGAACCGTCCTTTGCGGTCTGTTGACGGCGAATACATAAGGTTTGTGCAGAATCGTTTGAACAGTCGTCCGCGTAAAAGACTTTAACTACAAGACACCAGAAGCGGTATTTTCACAAGCGGCCTGAAGCGGCCGCCCCCCCCGGGGCGCTTGTAAGTTGAATCCGCGTCATACCAAATAAGTTCTTAATTGATTTTCGCAAGCGGAATTGTGTTTATATAACATGGCCGCTTATCTTTCAACCAATGCGAATATGCGGGTCTGGGCGTCGGCGGGGATTGTGACCTTACGTCCCTCGACGCCATCAAAATCGGCGAGAACGATGCGGCGTGGTTTTCCCTGTTGCGGCGCTTCGGTTTCGCCTTTGGGAAGGGTTCCGTAAACCGGATTCGGATCGTAGGTGATGAACAGGTGCAGCTGTCCCAACTTAACCCTGCGCACGGCTGGCAGGCGGTTGGCGAATTGTTTCTTGGCGGATATGTCAACCTTGGTCTCTCCGTTACGCAGGATATACTCGAAAGGTTTGGCCAGCGCCAGGCCCTCGATTATCGCGGATACCGGCTCCGAGGCCGGGCGCAGATTTGCCAGCAATTCCTCCTCGGCCAGCCGGTAGGTTTCATCTCCGGCTTTGGCGTTGCCGGGAGCGTTTTTGTCAATCTGGTAAAAGGCCGCTTCTCCCAGGTCGTCGACTGAGATAATGTGCAGCGCGTCGTAGCGTTGGAATTCATGCTTGGAACCGGAGTCGGAAACACACGCAAACGGTTTCCCCACCATCACGTCCAGGTATTCCCTTTTCTTCTCGACCGCGCCGGTTTCCGGATTTTTGACGGAGTTGTCGCGGAACAGGGCAGGGCGGTGGTGGTTGCCCGTTCCGGACCAGTTCCAGAGATCGAAGCCGTCACAGCCAGTGAAGAACAGCATCGCGTGCATGGCGCGAGCGTCCTCATTGGCGAGAGGCTGGCCGCGCCACCAGCGCACCCCGCCGCCGCCGCCGTGCAGCAGGCTCCAATAATACGGCCGTACCGGTTTGCGGTTGCCGGTCATGGACAGGTTCATGTCGATATTGGCGAGCGTGTAGGCGACGTTTTCCGCCACCCAATAGAAGGAGTACACCGAGTTGTTGACGATATCCACTTCAGAGAAGATTTTTTCTCCGAAAGCATTCCAGGCGAAGTCGGTGCCGGGGTCGGCCTGAGCTTGTTCGAGTCCGCCCCAGGTGCGCCCGTATGGATACCAGCCGTAGATGCTGATATCTTTCCAGCCTTCGGCCCTTGCCGCCTGGACGGCAGACAGGTAGGTCAGCGCGTAACCGGCGTAATACTTGTCCTCGAATGCCTTGCGTTCCTGTTCGGTCCCTTTGCGAGGATACCATTCCTGTTCGCGTAGTTTCTCCGGACTCAATACCGAGTGTTCCATGTCGATCATCAAAAGGTCGCCGCGTTTTTTCAGAAGCGGGGAATCCGGCTCGCGCCTGAAAATCTTGTCCGCAATATGAAGAGCAGTCGCGTCCAGATCGGTCAGAAGATCGTAACGATTGTCCGGGATATTATGCCGCTTGAACCACTCACCCCAATTGATGAACCCGCTCCAAGTCAGCCATTTTGTCCCTTGCGGGAGGTGTGCGCTTTCCTCTGCTTTGCGGATGTAGGGGAAGATGATATTGAATCCCCGGGTCGAGGCGTAATCCATCATCTTGAAATTATGCCAACCGCCGTAATTGAATTCGCAATTGAAATAACGGAATCGGAACGGCTCTATGCCTGTAGCTTCGTAAGGGGCGGTGCCGGGAGCGAAAGTGTCGGTCTGGCGCGGGTCGTAGGCGGGAGCCTCGCCGAGAACCGGCGGGGCGGGATCAAGCGTTTTGCCGCGCAGGTCGTCAATCGTCAGGCTGTCGGAAAGAGCCAGTTCCGTCGTCCGGCCGCCATGTTCCATCTTTGCGATGCGGAACGACGGCACCCGTTCAAGCAGCCAGGCCAGTTCCCGGTTCGCTTCCGGAGGAAGACCGTCAGGAATATTGTGAACCGGTTGCGGCTTGGGATTTTCTCCGGCGGCCTGGGGGCGCTTCTGCGATTTATCGCGAGGGATGGGATACAGCAACAGAAACGCCGCCAGCGATAGCAGGACAATGAAAGTCAGAGTTTTAATTACCGGGAAACCGCTATTCTTTTGTTTCCGGGCGCGGGTATCGGCAAAATCTTTTTTCGGAGCTTTGACAGGCATGTATTTTCCCTTCCGCCGCGAGTTCGTCTTTGAGATGGGGATGACCGTATGATTATCCCACGGCAAAGCGGCTTATGGCCACCATGCCGTATCCTGGTTGCTGCCGTCCCACTTGTTTTCAAGCATATAGCCGGCATCAGCGCTTCTGGTATGCAGATCGCCGTATATAACGCTGCAACGGTTTCCGTGTCCGAGGTAGTAATAATTGCCGTTACAAAGGCCGGAAGCGGGCATGGGGTCTGCATAAAGATAGGAAATAAAGTTGCCGGAATCCGGTTGGCACGAGGGGTTGTTGGACTTGACAGTCTCGACAAGCAGAAAGGTGCCAGACGGGTTGCTAATCTTGCTTCTCTTTATTGTTTTCCAAGGCGCTCCCCAGCTGGCCAACCGGTCGTTCAGGCCATAGGAGGTGTTCCAGTGGTAAAGCATAGTTGTCTTATAAGAACGCGAGGGGCAGCCGTACGGATCGTAGGGTATTGCGTAAGGTACTTCAACTTGCAGATATCCTCCCCAGGCCAACCTCTGCGGCCAGGAACCGTTGGCGCTTTGCAATACCGGATAATGGTCTTTAAAATCCCCGCAGTACAAATCCATCGCCATGCCTAGCTGGCGGGAACGGTTGCAACAGTCGATGCTGCGGGCGCTTGCCACCGCGTTGGCGAGAGCGGGGAGCAGCAAACTGGCAAGAATGGATATGATAGTGAGAACGACCAGAAGCTCCACCAGCGTGAACCTGTAATGGCTGTTAAATTTGCGGGTTCTCATAATTTTTTCCTTGGTCATGACAGAAAAGCCTGACGGAACATTCCTGCGGCTCAAGTCCGGCATATGTCTTTAAAACACGCAAGCGAACCGACGAGACGGTTTTGGATTCAAAGCAATCAATTTTTTTATGGCCGACAGAAGAGCCGTGCGAAAGCTCAACCCACTTATCTTCGACTAGACCGTCAAGCGCGTATTCCTCTATTCTTTGCCCCGAACAGATGTCTTCGGTAATAACCGCCGCATTTACCGTTACCGGATAATCCAAGACCTGCGAAATTATAGTGCCGCGTCCTTGAGTGTCTACAAGCGGCTGTGAATATCTTCGGTTAATTTCCCGGCCGAAAGCGCGCATCTGCTTAACGTCAGCTTCGGGAACCTGTCCGTTGCTGTCAATGACCATCCCCAGCAGGAGATTGCAGCCGCGGCCTACCGAGGTGTGGTAACAATCCACCAGGTGCTCGACAGGATAAACCAGATTGTCTTCACCGTCACGCCAAAACCAGCCCCCGCCGAACGCCTTGGATGAATCCCGGTTAGGCATGTCTGCTTCTGCCGGACACCAGATCGAACCGCCGGGGGCGCCTGCCAGGTCTCTGCGTTCCACCTCTCCGCCTTCTTTGGTGGTGGATTCGGTGGCGCACCAGCAGGGGTCAGGGGCGACGCCGCGTTCATTGCCGACCCAGCGGATAAGGGAATGATGCTCCCTGGGGCCCTGGAATACTACCGCATTCGGCTGGTGCTTCGCCAGCAACGGCGTAAGATCGGGGCCGCCCTGCTCCGCCGGGATCACTCCGCCGTCGAACCATATTTCGAATAAATCGCCGTAGCGGGTCCACAATTCGGTCAATTGGGTAATCGCCATGTCGTTGTATTGCCGCTGCTCGGTTGCGTCGCCGGATCGAACCAGACCCGGGTTATCTACCTGCATGTAGGCATTGCACGCCATGCTGTA
The DNA here is from genome assembly GCA_020060765.1 of Planctomycetota bacterium. Classification (GTDB taxonomy): domain Bacteria; phylum Planctomycetota; class SZUA-567; order SZUA-567; family SZUA-567; genus JAGUZQ01. Next base: position 10,258 of record JAGUZQ010000025.1, read on the forward strand.
ATACAATCCCGGTTTGATGTGGTAACGCTCGCACGAGCGGATAAAATCACCGACGACATCTCCCGCGCCGTTTTTCCAGGGCGATTTTTTTACGCTGTATTCGTGCACGTCGGTCGGCCAGAGGCAAAATCCGCTGCAATGTTTCGCCACCAGCACCGCATAGCCCGCGCCCGCGGCGCTGGCAACATCCATCCACTGGTCGGTATCAAGCCGCGACGGATTGAATATCGCAGGGGAAGGGGTATATCCCCACTTTTCGCGGAAGGAATACGAAGGCTCAAACACCGGCATGTCCAGGTGAATAATTACCCCGATTTCGCAATCGGCCCAAGCCAACTGTTGCGGGGTAGGACGCGCAATATTCAGTACCTGATTAGAAATAACAGTATTCATTTGTATATCCCCAGTTCCGTGATTTCGCACAAAACCCAGCCAAAACTGTCGCGGTTGGCGGTGGCGTGGATGCGCATGGCTCCGGCTGTTACCGGTTTACCCTGGTATTCGAAGCGGTACAGCAACTGGTCTTTCCACTGGTGAATGGTGCGCCAGGGATCGTCGTCGCCTTCGCGAATCTGCAACTCGGCGTCCCTGATGGTCGGGCTGTAAACCACCACACTGGAGAACGTCACCGGTTTCTCGAAGATTATTTCGCAATCCTTTTGCGCTGGCGACGCGGCCGACCAGCCCCTGGCGTCGAGGATCCCATCGAAAAGCTCAAGTTTCGGCGTGCCGAACCACGGGGTCGTGGCAAGCCGCCAGCGCATGTCATCGCTTGCGAGCAGATTGCCTTCGGTCTTTGCACGAGCCAGGGGCGCGTCGATTTCCGCCTGTATCTCAGTCAGAGTTTTCAGGGAGGGAAGCACCTGCAGCGAAGAGTAAACATGTACTCCCAGCCGGTCGAAAGTATCGGTGAACGTTCCGTCTGGATTGACCGGCACCACCCGGTTTTCGCGCAAAACCAGCAGCGCCTGGCGGCCGTTTTCGGCAAGCTCCGAAACCTTGAATGTTGCCTTGCCGCCAGTGTAATTCTGAATGGCGGCGACGATGTAAAAATGTTTCTTGCGATTATCCGAGGTCGGCAGGGATTTGGCGATGACGTCGACCTCGGTATTGTCGCAGGAGATTTCCACGGCGTTGCCGGTGGCGCACCAGGCCGGAGCCAGGAACGCCAATTCCTCGAAGACGTAACTCATCGACACGCGGTTTTCCCAATGCGCCCAATAGTCGCAGAACATGAAAGGCACGATTCCTCTCGCACCGTTGGCGATGGCGGTATGAGTAAACCAGCGCGATTCGGTTAAATCGGGATCGCGCGCGTAGCGGGAGTTAAAACCGTAGGAGAAAGTCTGGGGCATGCACCAGACCGCCTTGGAGCCGTCGTTGGCGTCTACGGCGGCGGCGACGGTGTTTTTCAGGCCGAGGATGTAATTAGCGAATTTGCGCGTGCCGTCATCGTAGACGCTGGGACTGAGATACGGGTGCGGGCACATGACGTCGCAGGTTTCGATATACTGGCGGGGACCGCGCGAGACCACCATGCAGAACCGGTACGGATCTTCCTCGCGCAGGAACTCGTACACTTTGCGCAGGGAATATGGCGAAAGCCCGCGGCATTCCGGCTCGTCGGAAATGTAGTAACCTATCACTGTGGGGTTGTCCCTGACCTCGGCCACGGCGGCGCGGATATTCGCGCGCAGGCTGCCTTCGACCTCCTTGTCAGTTTTGCGCTCCATGTCCGGCAGTCTGGTAATACCTTTCAGCGTGTAGAATCCGGAGTTGAAAGATTCAAATTCCCTGCCTCCCATCATGAAGTTGGTGGTGCGCGGAACCTGGGATTGCGGAAAGCTGGCATTACTCACCCCGTATTGCATACTTCCGTACCAGCCGCGGATAAAGACCGGCCTGCCGTCGACGAGAAGGTTACCGTCGGGATCGACGCGAACTTCGACCGTAGGGGCAGGGGGGAGCTTGCGCAATACTGTTTCCATTTCCGCCACGATTTCGTAAGGCAGTTCCCCTTTCGACGGTTTCGGTTTGGCCCGGCGGATTTCCGCCCTTACGACGTAAGTTCCGACCGGCAGGTTTTCCGCCGGAATCGTGAAGGGGATGACATTGCCTTCTATCGCTTTCTCGCATTCCCTGGTTGCAATCAGGCTGGAATTAAGGCTTACCTGCAAGATACAGTCTCTAATTTGTTCGACAGGGATTCCCAATTTTACTTCGCCGTCGATCGAGTCGATTGTTTCGGTCGCATAGATGTTGTTGCGATAGTTAGGCCGGGTAATCCTTACGGTTAGCGGTTCATACCGCAACCACTGGCGCACGCGGAACCCCAGCAGATCGGAGCCGTCGTCTGACTTGAATGAGAACAGCACGGGAATCCTGCCTTGCTCTTTGACAAATGCTCCAGGTACGGAGACGGTGGTCTTGGCTTTGGGGGCAAGAGTGATTTTCGATTCCGCTCCCTTTGCCTTCGGCGCCAGCGCCTGCAGGGAAAGCACGCCGCTAACGGGCTTGTCGCCGCGGTTTTCCAGTTCGAGGCTGCCGGTCAGGTTGAAGCCTTCGGCGGCAGGCGCAACCTCGAACGAGGTTTCGGCAGGATAAAGCGAATAACGGTCGGCGGGAAATTTGACCGGACCGAGTGTGCCGAAATTGCCGATCTCGTGGTATTTGTTGCAGGGGGAATACTGCGAGTAATACGCTTTTTGCGGCTTGCGGGTGCGGCAGAGATTGAAAACCCAGGTCTCTGCCCATTCGGAGGAGGGGCGATTGTGCAAGGCGCTGAAAGGAATGCGCACCTCCAGTGACCAGGAATCCTTGTCCTTATGCACCGCCGCCTGCCAGATCGCCGACCATTCGCCGCGTCCGGTGTTGCCGCCCTCTATATAATACAGGTCGGTCTGGGTGCCGACGGAATTAACGGCGAACTGGTAATATTCGTTGCGGTCGCCGACCGGATCGAGAAATATCTCCACGTCATCCTCGCCCCACATCGCGGCGTCGTGCTCGTCAGAACAGATTGCGTTCACGTCATCCATCTTAGGTTCCAGACACTTGATGCCGAAGTAGATGGAGTTTTCGTCATAGACCACGCGGAAAGATGTCTGCGCTTCGGCGGGAACCGGTTTCGGATTGGGCAGACCCACCAGGAAAAAATCGGTGTTTTCCGGAGCTTTCACCCAGGCTCCCTCGTCCAGTTTGCCGTCGAGGGTTATTTCTCCTGCAAGCGGCGCGGCTTTGGCGGCGCGGCGCGGGCCTTCGTGTTCGGCGGCCAGACACTTTCCGAAAAAGATCACAAGGAACAGGATCGCGTAAATCTTCTTCATATGATACTTCCTCCAGACAGAATGAGAGATAGCGATAAGCCGTTAACGATCTGTGCATAAAGAAAAAATCAATTGGCAAAAAGCTTGGTGCAGTAGGGAATCAGTTCGCCGTTTGCAGTAAGCCTTGTGTGTGCGCTTATGTGCCCGTCCCAATAGAGGTAATTACCCTTGGCGCCGTGGTAGGAGCGTTGCCAGTTATCATATACCGCCCCGCAGTATGCAGTCGGCGTGCCGTCGCCGGCCCAGGTGCTGTAGCCTTCGAAATGGGAAATCGTTGCGCCTGGTTGCTTGACCTTGCTCAGGCGGGCGGTGCCGGGATAGGGCTTGTTGTTGACGCCGGCCTGGGTGCTCCACTGGCCGATCGGGCGCGGGTAACAGCTGCTGTTCTGCCAGGTGCCGTTGTTCTTTTCTTTGACGGTTGCGCCGGGGCAGAAGTAGACGCTGTTCAGGCGCGCCTGGTTGGGACCGATCTGCTCCAGGCCGAAATAGGGATACATGGGATACCGGCACCAGAGGTGGGGCGAACTCATGGTAGGCCATACCGGAGTACCGCCCTGGCCGTCGAAGGCCAGCGCGCTGTAATCATCGTTGTATTGCATTTCGGCGAGGTGAATCTGCTTGAGATTATTACCGCAGGCCACCCCGCGCGCCGCTTCCATAGCCTTGCTCAGGGTAGGCATCAACAGCGAAGCCAGAATCGAGAGGATTGCGATAACCACCAGAAGCTCGACCAGAGTAAATCGTTTTTTCATGCCATGTCCCCGTTATCGAAGGTAACAATGTTATTTCTTATTGCAGATTTCTTGTGATATTGTTCGGTCTGCGCAGACAGTTCCCGGATGCCCTTATCCAGGCTGCACTCCCGCCGGAGGATGCGCGTTGAAATCGGCTTGAAAACAGTGTCAACGTAAATCTGGATATCCTGCGCGTTCTGGGTAAGCGGTTTTCCCTCCGCCAAAACCCGGTTCAGGTCGGGAAAAATATCCCATGCTGACTCCGTAGCCGACTTCGCAGAAAGGGCGGGAACGCCTGCCTTGGTTGACATCAGCAAATCCTGTTGCGAAGGTTCCGCCAGAAACCGTGCCAGGTTCTCCGCGTCATGCGCAAAAGCCGATTCGGCAGAAATCCCAAGTATCATGGGCACATAGCGCCATACGCTTCCGCGCGCCAGCGGCAAAGGCTTGAATGACACCCGCATTTCGCGTGGCAACGTATCGTAAGCCAAGGCGTGCGGCGAACAAGATATAAACGGCAGTTTTCCGGCGTAGAAATCACGGTTGGCGTAATCATCTATCCGCAGGGTTCCTGGCGCCAAGTCGAGAATCACCGAAAAAACCTCACGCACGCTCTCCGGAACCGTACGTTGACCGGCTTCGGTTTCGATGCCGTCGCCGCAGGCAATATATAAAGGCAAAGTGGGCGAACAGGCAAACAGGCTTTGCCCGGGAAATTGCGACTGTAATTGCAGCAGCAGTTCTATGAAATCCTCGAAATCCCTGTATGGATTTTTTCCCTCTACCCCGGCATCTTCCAGCCACGAGTCGTTGACTGCTATGGCAGAAACGGAATAGGCAAACGGAAAACCGTACTCAAGGCTGTCTCGGAAACCGGTCGGATAATCGTCCGGGTTTAGGCGCACCGCCAATTTTCGGAGCAAATTACGCTTATTGTAATGCGGCAACGTCCAGGTGCAGGCCCCAATCACATCGCCAAAGGTAGGCCGGGAATCAGTTCCAGATTCCCAGGGCGAGCTTACTACTTCTGCTTGAACTCGGCTATGTTCCTCTTCAAACCGCCTGGCCGCCTCTTGCCAGAACCGTAACTGGTGCGGAAGGCTGTCCAAAGTCTCGATTTTCAGTTTTATTCCACGTGCACGTAAAAAAAGAGGCGTTCCCAACTCATCAATGGTGTCGCTTGCAGCAATAGGTACGGAAGCGACAAACGTTCCTCGCCGGTGTTCCCGCTTCAAAATTCCTTCTGCGACAAGCTGATCCAGCCCCTTGCGGATTGTCATGCGCGCCATATTGAAGTCGTCAGCCAGGGAATTTTCCGATTTTATCTTGTCGCCACACCGCAGTTTCCCGGTCAGAATCTCGGTTCTGATCGCCCTGGTTATCTGCAGATATCGCGGCTCAATCATGGACGACATCGTAAACCATTCCTGAAAAGTGAGTTACTGAAACGGGAGAGGGTTTGCAGCTTTCATTTGCTAGTATATACCAGAATAGACAAAAAGCAAATAAAAAAACCCGAACTATGCCATAAAAATCGTTACGCCAGGATAAATCTGGCAGAGGAGGATGAAATGAGCTGGCCGTGAGGCGTGCCTCAAATCGGAAAACTCTGAATGGAATCCTGCGGGTAACCAAGCCCGCCCGGTAAAGGCTGGCCACCGATCGGAAGCGAGTCTTGCTCTTGTCGATAATGGATTTACGTTTAGGCACTTTGCAGGACGTGAGACAGGTTAGTGCTCAAGTACATCCCAAAATGATAGCTGATGTAACGTCAAGCTGACTCTCTGTCTTGCATCTCATAACATCCTGCTAATAAAATATTTACGGAATTACAAAAAAATAAATACAGTTAGCTGCGAGGTACGTCAGCTCCACCACACGTATCGAGATAAACTTATTTCGCGAAGATAGAGACCCCGCCTTTTACGAGACGGCTACTGTGTTGCTCTATCGTGCTCCATACCGCCACACGTTAAACCTTCGCAGGACGTGCCTCTCTCCAAATAGTCCCGAGACGCCCCAAAACGTCTCGAAGTCTCGAAACTTGCAAGACTGACAATTTACCTCGCGCGGGAGCTTGACAAAGACGGCTTTGTGTTGTATGTTAACGTTAATAAAGGATGAACAATGCGATCTACGCTTGCTTTAATTGCGCGCAATGTTGGAGTTTCTTCAATGACGGTGAGCCGGATATTGAGTGGCAAGGGGCATCTTTACCGTCCGGAAACCAGGGAGAAGGTTCTCGCCGAAGCGCGTCGCCAGCAGTACCGTCCAAATAGCTTCGCGAAGGCTATTCGCGCGCGACAATTCGGTACGGTTGCGTTAATTGCTGCGTCTGACATGGAGTTCGGCTGGATTTCGCCGGGACTGCAGAACGGAATCCTGGCGGAACTGAATAAAAACGACACCCATCTGATTATCAATTATCTTCCCTTGTCCCGGGTCACTCCCGGTCGACCCCTTCCACGCCTGCTCCGGGAATGGTCGGTAGATGGACTTCTTCTGAATCATATGAGTGCGTTGACGCCTGAAATTACGGCGTTGATAAGAGAGGGCGGTTTACCTGCGATACGTTGCAATGTCCGGGAGGACACGGATGCGGTCTACCCCGATGACTTTGGCGGAGCCGTCGCTGCCGTTGAAATCCTGCGAAAAGCCGGGCATAAAAGAATCGGTTACTTTACGCTGCACCCGCCATTCGCCCACTTCAGCTATATTGACCGGTATGACGGATATGTCAGAGCGATGACGGAAAGTGGTTTGACTCCCCAATTGTTTCGGGCGGAGTTGAAGCTGTCCCTCGCGGAGCAAGAATTGGCTGCGACAGAATGGCTGAAGCGGGCAGGTCGTCCCACGGCGGTAGTGACTCCGCTTTCGGGAGACGTGTCTTCGGTCTTCGCGGCTGCGGCAAAGCTGGGGTTGCGAGTTCCCGAAGACTTGTCGATTATTACATTCGACGAGGATCGGCTGGATCATGGACACGGACGGTTCGATTATATGGCATTGCCAACCGAAGAACTGGGTCGGGAAGCTGTACGGATGTTGCAGGAAAAAATCGAACAATCGAATAAGCTTCTCCCTGCGCGTTGCCTGCCCTGTACTTACCGATGCGGGTTGAGTGTAGGGCCACCACCCATAACAAAAAGGTTTAACAGACGAAAACTATCCTGAGGAGATACAATCATGCGGTATGGACGATGCAGTGTGTTTGGCGCGGCGCCTCTTCTTTTCTCCTTGATGGTTCTGGCTTGGAGTTCACAGCTTTTAGCAGCTGCCTTCGCCCCTGACGGCACAATTGAAGGCGATGCCGGTCGCCTGCAAAACCGCCGCGGCCAAGGGATGATTCTTTTCAATAATGACGAGGGGAATCGCTTCGATTTTTTCGTCGCCTGCGCCCATGCGACGCGCCCTTGGTTTTGCGGGGCGCATCTGGAAGATCGACAATATCGGGTGGACGTCGCTAATCAGACCGTTTCCTTCTGCGGCTTGGTGCCGGCCTTGGGAGACGATCCGGCTTGTCGGATGAACCTCGACCTTTCTATCGTCGACAACCGTGCCAGAATCACACTTGCCTTCGATGCCAAGGGTGACGCAAAGGCTCTGTATCGCGGAATTCTCGCTTCGGATTTGCCTGTTCCGGTCGGAAGGAGCGCGATTCTTGTGGACGGGGTGCCACTGGTCTTCGATACAGGGAAGGAGGAACCCCGTAGCGTGACGGTCTATGAAGGCTTTCCCAAGGAGATGGTCTATATCTTCGAGGGCGGGCGGAAACTTCGCCTTTTCCCCGTCAGCGCGGGGGGCTTTTACGCCAAGAAAATTTATCGCAAAGACGATAACTCCTATGTGGCGCAAATCGGCTTCAAACTGGGCGATGGCAACAGAACTGTCGTTGACGTCGACCTTGGTTCCGACAACGCCATCTCGGGGGATAACGTGTATGAAGGAATAAACTTCAGCACGAATCGCTTCCGTGTGCCTGATTATTCCCGCAGCCGGAATCTTGTCCAGAACCCCGGTTTCGAAGACGGGTTGGATTATTGGACGCCGTACAGCCTCGGGCAGATGACCACCCCTGCTATTCCCGAACATTTTCTGGTCGATGAGTCCGGCGCATTTGAAGGAAACCGTTGCCTGAAGATTCTGCTTGAAAAAGGCCAGACACCCGCGCCTCCCGCTACGTTCGCAATTCCGCTTCGCCCGGGAACACAATATGCGTTCAGCTTCTATGCCAAAGCCGACCGGCCTGACGCTGCGAAGGTTTCCGTCGCCGCCACCACCGATACGTGGGGAAATTTTCTCGGCAGCGGAAGTTTCCCGGTTTCTACAGAATGGACTCGCCAGTGGTTTACATTCACTCCGCAAAATAAAGCCGCTACGTTTTCCCTCCAGGCAGTTGGCGATGGCGTCGTCTGGCTCGACGGCATTCAGTTGGAAAAGGGAACGGAACCGACCGAGTTCATCCGCGACCCCGTTGGTGTCACCCTCGTCACGGATCACCGCGATAACCTCTTTCAGCCGGGTGAAGATCCGAACGCCCGGCTCCGGATTCAGACCCTGACGCATTCCAGCCAAGGCGAAATTCGCCTACAGGTTCGGGATTTTTATGGCAAGGTTGAGAAGGATATTTCGATTCCTTTTAAAACGGGCGAGGATGGCGTCGCGACGATTGAGCTGGCCTGGGCAGCGCGGCTGGGCAACGGCTTGCACATCTTTCAGTGCGATGTGGCACTGCCGGACGGATTCCGGACAGCGTTTTTCCAACGCCTGACGGTAATGCCGTTCCTGGCTAACGATTTCAAGCACAAGAACATCTTCAGCGCCTCCACTTGGTATAATGGACGCATGGATGCCTGGGAACGGCGGATCGTGCAATGGAAAAAAGCCGGGTACGGCTCGGTTGTCCATTTTGATCCGCCGCCGAAGACCTTTGCCGAATTACTCGCTACGCACAAGATTCTCGGTTATACCGCGATCTTCGACGGCGGTGACGCGGCACTGGACCGTACGGTTACCTTGGCGCGGAAGCCGGAAAAAAGCTCGAAACTCAGATGGCTCACCGATCTCAGCGACGCAGACTTTCAGGCCATTGAGGAAGAAGCTTTCACGAAGGCGAAGGCGCATCCTGAAACCTTCTACTGGAAGACAATCAACGAACCCGGCGATACTGAAACCGAGGACGAAATCAGGCTTACCGTCAGAGCTGTGGCAGCAGCTCGACGCGGCGTTCAGCGGGCGAATCCTAACGCCAGGATAATGACTCCCGACCCGGCGAACATGTCGCCCTCCCGCGGCATCCGCTGGCTTGAAATGTTTCTCGCCAATGGCGGCGCGGAAGTATGCGATATAGTTGCCGTCCATCCCTATCGTCAGCATCCGGAGGATCCCGACCTCGATCTGGACATACAGGCCATGATCCACGTGACTGACAAATATAAGCCAGGCGCGGAAATCTGGTTTACCGAGGGCATGTACTATGTCAATCACCATCTCCCGGCGCTGTGGCTCGACGCCCTGGACTCGCCATGCGGGGGGGATCACTCGCGCCTACGCGCATTTTCGTACGATCTGGGTCTGGGGGAACGGATGTGCGCCGCCAACGCCATGCGCTACTGGCTCGCCTGCCTGAAACATGCGGATCGCGTCAAGGCCTCTGTCGAATGGTGTGTGATTGCCGAACGCCTGACGCTCGATCTCAATCTGACGCCGCAGGCGCTTGTCTTTGCCTCAAACACGCTTGGCAATCTCCTTGGCAACGCCCGCTTTGTTGCTGACGCCGACTTCGCCGAGAACGTCCGCGCCTATATTTTCGAGGATGAAAAAGGCTGTCCCGTCGCGGCGGTTTGGCATGCCGGATTGAATGTTGCCAAGGGAACGGCATCAGCGCCACGCCTTCATCTCCGCGACCTCGCGGCTCGTTGTGAAATCCTCGGACTAACGAATGCGCCGATTGAACCCGCACCTGACGGCACGGTTGAAATCGGCCCGTTCCCCCTCTTTCTCCGCGGGCGCCCGGGTACTACGGCTGCATTTACCGAAACCTTTGCGAAATTACCGCTGTCTGGCGAAAATGTCCGTCAATCTAACGTTCTCGCCCGTTTCGCTACGCCGGAATCGGTGGAACTCTCCATCCGCAACTCTCTCGCCCGACCGATCGAGGGAACTCTTTCCGTAACCAGAAACAATGAACTTATCGAAGATGGCCCCGTAAAATTGGAGCCGAAAGCGATAAACTCGCGCCTCATCTCTATTCCGCCCGCCCGGGAAGGGCTCCAGGCGGTTTCGTTCGGCGCGACGTTTACTCCGGTCGATACCGGCATGTCGCAGAAGACTGAAGTTTCATTTGAGTATTTCACCTCGCCACGCCTTCCTGTCGGGTTTAAGGTAAGCGCTGAGTCCGCCGTGACTGGCGTCGGCGCAGCGTTGCCGCTGGATCGATTCATGGAGTGGGATCAGTTTGGCCCCGACGCGGTTAGAGGTGCACCGCGTCCGCCGTATGGCGGCTCCAGCGACCTCTCGGCGAATCTCCGAACCGCATGGGACGAGGATTGTTTCATTGTCGCCTTGTCCGTGCGGGACAACAAGATCGTAGTCGCCGATGCGCCGGATAAAGCTTGGCAAGGAGACAGCGTCCAGATTTACTTTGACAGTTGGGGCGATGCACGAAATAAGCCACTGCGTGGGTTTGACCACAATGATCAGACGTATGATGTTTGGTTCGACGGGACTTCTGAGAAGGCCGTTGTATTCCGACGTGTCACGCCGGAGTGGCAGCTCGCCTTTTCAAAGCCAGGCGTCGTTCCCGGGATTGAAGCTCGCTTTGCGAAGACGCCCGAGGGCTATGATCTTGTGGTGATTTTCCCGAAGAAAGAGATCGCGCCGCTCAGTCTCGAGGCTGGAGCATCTTTTGGTTTTGCTGTACTGGTGAACGACCACGACGGAGACTTCCGTAAGCGCGGACTTACACTCACTCCGCCTGGAACCGAACCGAACCTTAGTCCCCATCTTTATCCGATAGTTATCCTCGGTTCGGAAATTACGTCGGCGAAAAAGACAAACTGACATCTCTAGGGGAGGCAAACCAGTACATGAAGTCATACCGCTTTTTAGGAGATTTTAATGTTTACGCTGGCTGGTGATGAAAATCGAAACAGCAAAACACATGGCTGGACTATTCTGCTAGAGGCTGAAAAGTGCTGGCTGAGGCGGCCATCCTGCAAGCGATCTGCTTTTACCTTGGTGGAGTTGCTGGTAGTGATCGCAATTATCAGCATTCTGGCGGGATTACTTTTCCCACTACTATCCAAGGCTCGAGCCTCGGCACAAGGGATAGCTTGCAGCAGCAACCAGCGGCAACTCGGAATAGTTGCTGGTCAATATGCAATGGAATCCAGGTACTATATAGCCGCGAACATTGAAAGCGGGGACTGGGGGGCGCCGCTTAACATATTGACACCCTGGCCGGAATTACTGGGGTATTTCAACTACCTTGAGGCGAAACCCGGCACAATGGGAAAGCTTGTGGAAAGCTCCCTGAGTATCTGCTATTGCCCTACCCAGTATCGCTACGCATCTTGGACTACAAACACGGTCTATGCCCGTGTCAGTTTAGGCCGAAGCGATAGCAAGTGGTGGGAGTACGGCCCCGAGTTTGTTAAAACCAATAAGGTACAGCAGCCCTCGCAAATGCCGTTTTTCGCCGACTCCATCTGCTGGGATCCAGCGAGCGCTTACGCCAATTCACAGATTTTACGGCTCCACCCACAATACAACCTTACGCTACATCTTCGGCACAACGAAAAGGTGAATCTGTTGTTTTGCGACGGCCATGTGACTAGCTGGGGCGCTGGAAAGTGCATCGATGCAGGCATGGGAGCGAGTGACATTTACATAGGTTCGTTCTAACCTATCAGGCCATGAATGAAAGAGAAATCGCATGCACGTAAAGGGAATATTCATCTTTATTTTTCTGATTTCGACTACTCTTGCCGCCGCCGAGTTTCGCGCAGACGGCTCGATTACTAGTTCTCAAACTCCCTAAGTTCGCGCATTTCTGGTTGCAGTTTTTCATAGGAGCAACGCCATGAATATCGAAACAATCGGCTCTCTCACGTCTAGCCCGGTTATACGCCGCCACCCCTCTAATCCAATACTCACCGCGGCGGATGTGCCTTATGAGTCCACACTGGTCTACAACGCGGGTGTGACCAAATTCCAAGGGCAGTACGTGATGGTTTTTCGCAATGATGTCTATGACAACGGGGAACCGCGCAAATTCAAGTATATCAACCTTGGCCTGGCGACCAGTCGCGATGGAGTAAACTGGGAGGTGAGTCCCAAACCTATCATAGACCGGAATTTTATCGGCGATGACGAGGTACAGCGCATCTACGATCCGCGCCTAACCGTGCTTGACGGTCGTGTCGTGATGTGCTTCGCAGTGGACACCCTGCACGGTCTGCGCGGCGGTATCGCCCGTACCGATGACTTTGAACATTGGGAAATTCTTTGCCTGACTGTGCCGGATAATCGGAACATGGTGGTGTTCCCGGAAATGGTTGGCGGTAAATTTCACCGCTTTGAACGCCCCTTTCCTGTTTACAGCCGCGGCGGCAAGGATCGTTTTGATATGTGGCATTCGGATTCCACCGATCTCCGCTATTGGGGTAACAGCCACTTGGTGATGGCTGTGGAAAATTTCCCTTATGCCAACGATAAAATCGGACCTGGCGCCCCTCCGGTGAGAACTCCTAAGGGCTGGCTCGCCGTAATACATACAGTGGACTTGGATAATGCGCGCGGGAAGAATGGTTGGGAGCCAACCTGGAAAAAGAGCTATTGCGCTGGCATTGTACTGCTGGATCTAGAGAAACCGTGGCAGGTTATTGGTTACTCGCGCCAGCCGTTACTGGTGCCTGAGACATCGTACGAGGTTGAAGGTGGAATGAGAAATAACGTTATTTTCCCTGGCGGAATGATCTTGGAGGAAAGCGGGGAGGTAAAGATTTATTACGGGGCGGCCGATACAGTGGAGTGTCTGGCGCAAGCGGATGTGGGCGATTTAATAAATATGTGCCAAGTTGGGATGGTTCAAAATGTTGAGCAGTCGGATTCCGGGAACGAAGCAGAGAAGAAAAAACAGAAAAACGATCCTTAAAAGCGCGAGTGAAATTTGAAGGAGCAAGTGGCATTTTTCAAAACGAGCCTTCGCTCAAAGTCAGCATTGTCGAATGCCTCCTGCATTCGATCTTTCAGACTCGCTTCGCTCGCGTCCTTCGCGCCTCCCTGCGCTCCGGTTCGCCGACGATTCGGGACAATCCCCAGTCGGGGTTTTCGTTAGCCAGTCTGACCACCAGTTCGCGCACGTTCCGGGAAATGGTTCGAAGACGGCCTGGTTTTTTCAAAGTGACGCCGTTCCGGTCAATGGCCAGCCATTTGCGGTAAGTCGAGTAAGTGTTGATGAGGAAGATGTCATTGATCTTGTGGTCAAGCAAAGACCCTTGGCGCA
>JAGUZQ010000114.1 GCA_020060765.1 Planctomycetota bacterium
CTTCAGACTGGAAGCCAGGACAAACGCCTGCGCAAACCGCGATTCCTGATAATGCTCCAGCATCTCATCCAACGCTTCCCCCGCAAGGCAAACACACGGGAGCAGTACAAGAATTGCCCACGTAAACACAGCTTTCCGCCTCGCTTTCATCTTTCCAATCGTCTCTGCTCGCATGAGACATACCCCCATTATTCCACAAAACTTTTCCTTGAATTAAGCTAATATGATTTACAACGACATCGAGTCAATCTCAAGCACTGCGCGCTCCGGAACCTCTTCGCCAGCAATCAAGTCAGCCAAAGCCGACATAGCGCGCTGCCCCAGCGATACCAGGGGTTTGGCCAGGCAAACGCAGGGCGAATTCGTTGTGTCGGCATAATTGAGAATCTGCAAGTCCTGCGGGACGCGCAGCCCTTCCGCCCCGGCAGCGGCCAGGGCGCCGCGGGTAAGTATGTCACCGTTTACGATCAGGGCTTTCGGCCGGTTATGCTTGCGTAAAAGCGGCGTTAGGCATGAAGCAGCTTCTTTCTCGTCGTATTCGCAATTCATAATGTACTCTGGCGGAAGATGCGTTCCGAGCGCCGACACTGATTCCAACGCCGCGCCAAGCATCCGCTGCGCCCGGCGGACAACCAGACCCTGCCGGTCTCCCACTGGCCCGAGCAGATACGCGATGCGCGTAATATTCAAATCGACCAGGCGCTTGATCATTATGTTTGTCGCACCTCTGTCATCCAACAGGATGGAGTGTGTCTTCTCGTCGCCCCGATAGTCGACATCTACCAGCACAAAGGGGCGGCTCTGACGGCATAGGTACGAGATATTTTCGCTGCACAAGGAACCGCCAACGACGAAGCCCATCGGAACCGGGGAGTGAATTACATTGTGCAGCCACGGCGCGAAGGCATTATCTATGATTTTTCCTTCTGTCGACAAAACATGCACGCTGAAACCATGCTCGCGCGCCATCCTGTAAATCCCGTCCAGCAGGAAAAGCGAGAACTCCTGGTTAATCTCGAAATTCTTGATCAACACACCAATGTCGCATATTTTTTCGCGACAAGGAGATTTTTTTTCGCTTCTGCCGGAGCCACCCAGAATATAAGACCCGCTGCCATGTTGGCTGCTTACGAGAGACTCTCCCGCAAGAACGTTGTAGGCGTGGTGTACGGTCATGGGGCTTACGCCAATGCTTTTGGCCAGGCTGTAGACAGAGGGCAGCTTGTTGCCCGGACGCAAACTACCGGATGCTATTTGCTGGCGAATCTGCTGGCAAATCTGTTGGAAAAGAGGAACCGAATTGGCTCTGTTTACCATGATCAGGCTGGACTCAAGCAAAATAAGCTCCGTATCTTGCGGCATAATCCGTAAAAAAAAGGTTCAGGCGCAATAGACCCCGCCGTTGATATCGATCGTGGCGCCGGTGATGAAACCGTCGTACTCGGAAGCAAGAAACGCCACGGCGCGCGCGACGTCTTCGGGCGAACCGGCGCGACCGAGAGGAATGCCGGCGACGGTTTGTCTGGCAGAGTCATCGGTAGTATGGGTGGCGTGGAAGCTGGTGCCGAGGATCAGCCCCGGCGCCACGGCGTTGACGCGGATTCCCTTGGAGCCGAGTTCCGCTGACAGGGCTCGCGTCCAGGTCAGCGCCGCGCCCTTGGCGGTGGCATACACCAGCGACCCGCCATGACCCCCTTTGCGACCAGCCAGACTGGAAAGATTGACAATGCTCGCTTCTCCGGCCTGCTCCAGATAGGGCACGGCTTCACGCGTGACCGCCATCATCGAAAACATGTTCACGTCCATCACTGCCTGCCAGAAATCTGCGTCAACCTCGCCCAGGCTCCGTCGTCCCACCAGATCGCCAGCATTATTAATTAGGATATCCAGTTTTCCCAGTTCCGCGATTGCTCGCCGCACGAGGCTGACGGCATCCTCCTCTTTTGTCAAGTCCGCCTGTATGGCGATGGCCTTGCGCCCCAGCTTATGCACCCGACCAACAAACTCCTCCGCGCTTTGGCGGCTGGAGCGATAGCTCACCGCCACGTCGCATCCGCGCCGCGCCAACTCTTCGGCAATCGCCAGACCGATACCCTGCCCGCCGCTGGTGACAAGAGCGGCCTTACGTTCCAATGTTCCCATCTCAATCCTTTTAGTAAAAAATCTATGAAGTACCCAGTTCGAAAAAAAGACATTCATGGCGCTTGAGTCCGATGTTTTTCACCTCAATGGCGTCTCTGTTATTGGAAAAGAGAACCGGTTTCTCCGCTTCCAGAAGCCTGATGCTTTTCACCACGACTCCGACCGGCAGGCGGACGGTAACATCGGCGGTAACTTCTTTCAAATCCGGATCAGGCGACAGCAGATGCAAAAGCCACCCTCTCCCGTTGTCAAACAGCGCGGATTGTATGGTTCCTTCCGCACGAATTGCGTAAGGTGGCAGCGCGGCGGCAGCGCGTTGAACCAGCACTCGTAACAGGCGGTTCAAGCCAGGCTCGCGCGTGTCGCGGCAGACTCGTTCCAGCGGGAAGTTGACATAGAGCGCGCGCCCTTTTCCGCAACGCTTCTCGACAATAGCCGCCCCGAGAGGCTCATCATTGTCGCCGCCAACAGTTACCCCCAGCACAGTCGTGGCGGCAGACGCAACCAGCGGCAAAAAGCCGTGTTGCGGCAACAACCCGGACGGCGTTGATCCGATATCGATATCCTTGGCCAAGCCAGGTTCAGGCTTGAGATAGATATCCCAGTCGCCTTCCCAGAAACGCAGGCTGTCGGCGCGCGTCATGATTTCCGGCGGAATACCGTCAAACCCGATCCCCAGCAAATCGCGGAAAACAGCAGAACCGCTTCCGGTTGCGGTTGAACCGGTCGCAACCAGGCCTCCTCCCGACTTCACATAGTCGCGCAGGGCTTCCGCTTCCGCCTCGGTCAAGTCGTCTAGCGAAGGCGCCAGCACCACGGGATAACGCGCCAGTTCCCCGGCGTCGTGCAGCGCCTCACGCGAAATAATCCCCACTTGCACGCCTTCGGCTTGCAGCGCCAGGTAAGACCCCTCAAGCGAAGACCGGGACAAAGCATCGGTTTTGCCCAGGCGCTGCAGGCAGATGATACCGGCATAGCGGACTGGTTCAGAGCCGCGCAGCGTTTCGGCATTGCGTTCGAGAAAATGGAATACCTCGGCCATCGGCGCGGCGTTATCGCAGCCATAATGATAACGCCCGGCGTAGGAAATGATAGGCGCTCCACCCCACAGCACGGTTTCCCAGCCGCACAAGGCGTTTTCCTGCTCAATCCGGGGCGTACTCAGGCGCGGCCACGCCAGGTGCGGCTGGGTGTAGCGCCAGATCACCTTGTCCTCGTACGAGCCGATGCCCAGCCCCTTCAGTCCGCCCAGTTCCGATTCCAGCAGAAAGCCGTCGGCCTCGGCGCGCATGGCCAGTTCATAGCGCGGCGGGCGGGAACTGCTGGCAAAAGCGTTGAAAAGGAGAGGAAGGTCGCGCCGCTTGGCAATACGATTGATGTCCCGCAACAGCGCCAGCATCCCCTCGCCCACCCAGTCGCGGAAAATGGTCAGCCGCCGGGACGTCTCCGGTTCCTCCGGTTTCAGGATGTCCCGGTTTTTCGGCAAAGGCAAACCGGTTGCTGCCAGATGCGAACGGCGGCAATGTTCGCACTGACAAATGTCCAGCGGGCCGCTCATGCTCCAGTTGTAATACGGCCCGTCCAGGTAAAGCCCGGCAATGTCGTAATCCTCCACCACGCGCTCGATAAACGCGAGAATGTCGGTTCGGTATTGCCCGAAGGGGCAGCATGGCGTCAGCAATTCGCCGCCGAAGTGCTTAACCCCTTGGGGGAGACTGCCATCGTCCAGCCGCAAAGCCCACTGCGGTCTTTGCTTTTCCAGCAGAGACCGGGGCAGGCCGTGGGAAACCGGCACGTAACCGACCACCCGCACACCTTGCGGGGAAAGGTGGTCGATGGTTTCGCGCAACAGATCGCGGTTGCCAAGTTCCGGATGCCGGGGAAAGATATCGTTCTGAATCAGCCCGTATTTACCGGCAGCGCCAAACCGCACGGTGTCAGCGTGCATTTTTCCGCACACATCGGCAAGCATCTTGGCATCAAAATCCAAGCGCGGATTCAACGGCGGCCAGTAGGCATCGATCAGCAGCGTGCGCGAGCGGCGCAGCCATTCGTACTTGTGCCCGGTTCCGGGAGCGCGGCGCACAGGCGCGTCTTTCTGATTGTTATTCATCCCCGGCACTCCCGGTTCTGGGTTCGGCTTTGCTCAAACAGAACATCCAGCGGTATAAGTTCGAATTCCTGGACAATATCCGCGGCTGACAGATCCGTCCTCTCGCAATAAAGCAGAGCCACTCCCAGGTCAGGAGCCGTGTCTATGCGCACGCCTTTGCCGTATTTTCTGCGGATAGCGGGAAACTTCTCCATGTTCCGATCCAGGTGCATCATGGTGCGGTCGAGATTAATCCGCGCAAATGAAATCAAGGTGTGAAAACTGGCGTTAGTCAAAAACCGTCCCAGCGGATCGAGAATGTCCGAGGTGTTATCCTTGCAGGCGGCGACGAAAAAGCAGCGGCATTGGTAAGCCCACGCCGCCTCCATCAGCCCTCCGTGATACATGCTGGAAAACAACATGATGTCGGGGTTCAGCGCCCTATATTCCGCCCAGAGTTCGTAGAAGTTCAGGTCATAGCAGATTGCCCCGCCCAGCCGACCCACCGGGGTCTCTACCACGACCGCGCCCTTGCCCGGAGTCAGCCCCATTTCAACTTCACGGTAAGTAAGAAAACTTTTGCGGTAATCTCCCAGATACTCTCCCTCCTGTCCGATATATACGAGCGCGTTATAGACGTGACCGCCCTCCGCCAGCTTTATACTGCCAGCTACCACGCAGCGGTTGCGTCTGGCGAAATCCATGTACGATTGCATCAACCGACCGGGATTTTCCAAGCTTTCGGCAGTTTCAACCGTCTGTAGAACAGACTCCATGCCTTCGCAAGTTACCACCAGGTCAACTCCGGTTCCGTCGAGCCGACTTGCCGCTTCCCGCCATTGCTCCCATACGTTTTCCTTCGCCTCCAGGCTCTCGCGTCGGGGAGGAATCTGAAAATGCACGCCTGCCACGTCGACAATCCTACTCATCGGTAAACCCTTTACAAGAATAGTAGATTCCCTAGCTCACGATAGTATTATATAACACCATATGCTTTAGTCAAGGT
This sequence comes from Planctomycetota bacterium, assembly GCA_020060765.1. Taxonomy (GTDB): domain Bacteria; phylum Planctomycetota; class SZUA-567; order SZUA-567; family SZUA-567; genus JAGUZQ01. Next base: position 5,241 of record JAGUZQ010000114.1, read on the forward strand.
GGTTGCAGAAAATTCCGGCCTGTGAAATGAAACCGCGTGAGTGAAAACTGAAGGAGCAAGCGCCATTTTCAAAACGAGGCTTTTCTCAACGTCAGCGTTGCGCTGAAGAAGTGAGCTGCAGGGATGTGAAATCGCAGTGTTTCCGCATTCCGTTGGGCAGCTTATGGCAACGGAATTCGCAGAAGCGGAAATTGGTGTGCTTCATTCCGGAATCAGCTTTTAGGCAAGAAAGGGCGAATATCCGTCCAGTTCCCCCAGCATTACCAGCGGCACGAAGCCGGTCATCCAGCCGGCCATCAGGCAATACGCGCCCCAGTCCTTGTCCTTGTTCAGCCCGTAATATTCGCCGTGCTCCATATCGTAGGCTCGCATCCATGCGCCATCCAGCCTGGCCTCCCCGCTGGCGATTTGCGTGCTTGTCCAGAACTTCAGCAGCCCGTCGCGCATGTCGCGCGCCAGCGGCACCTCGACGGCGAGAGGCGTCTTCATTCTGGCTATGATCGACAGCGCGTTCAGCACGAAGTTGTTGCAATAGAGCAGATCGGCGATGCAGTCGGAACCGTCGCCGATACCGACGCCTGCTTCCGGATGCTCGGTCAGGCGAATCGGAGTTTCGCCGAACCCGCCTGAACGGTGCCGGACGCCTTGCAATAGGTGCAGGCACTCGTTGATCGAAGACGATAAATCCATGCCCGCGATTTCCTGCGATAGAGTCGCCAGCAGCAGAAAGCGGCTGAAGGTGAAGTTGTCGGAATAGCCGAAGGGTTTGACGGCGGGAAAGCGGGACGCTATTTTCCCGACGTATCTCCGCACGGCGCGGACGTACTTTTCCTCGCCGGTCAACTGATGGAGCTGCAACAGAAACGAAGTCATCTCGGCATAATACACGGGATTGTCGGTAACGTGTTTCTTCGTCTGCCGCGCGCTAAAACCGTCAGCAGGATTGAAAGAACCGCAAAGTAATCCTGTTTTACCCAGCCAGCGCAGGAACGCGTCTCCCAACTTGACGGCACGTTGCAAATATTCCGTCTCCCCTGTCAGACGATGCAGATTAACCAGCGTAATGCCGCCCCGTCCCATATCCGACGAGTATAGCGTGAAAGGACCGACATTAAGATCTTCGAACCAACGCAGGAAACCGTCACACTGGCCGCCCTCGATCTGGATACCGCGATCCAATATAAAACGCACGAGGTTGAGGCCGGTGTTTTTCCATTTTTTCTCACCGAAGTAGTTTCCCGCCCGCAGATACAACAGGCCGGTCAGCAGGCATGAGTCCATCCGCAGATTGCTCCGCACCTGCAAGTCGGAGGAACGGATCATCTCGAAACATCCGCGCCTGCCGGTCGCGTCTCCGCGCAGCAGGCCGGAACGCTCGTGCCACACTACGGCACGGCGGACGCAATTCTCCAATTCCTCGCGTACGGGTTTATCGCGTTTGGCGGGAACTGTTTTACCTGTTGTCTGTATAGGCTGCCAGGTCTGGTCGAAAGCGGCCTGGACGTTTTTCTTTGAAACGCCCAGAACCTGTGAAAACAACTCGGCGAATACTCCCCGCCAGCGGAATACCGGCAGCATTTTCAGCGGATCGAAATCAGACAGATTCATCGCCGCGCAATAAAAGTTATGATGCTTCATCAGTACCGGAAACCTCATCGTTCCCTCGCGGAAAACCGCCTGCGTACCAATGACATCGGCCGCTTCAAGCAGCACCTGGTTGCCCCAGGGAGTATGATACCCCATCACCCGTCCCGGATAGTAATAGCTGCCGCGCGCCTGCATGACGTTGCCGTCCGGCAGCCGCTTTTCCCAGTCATTGCGCGCCACCACCGCTTCGGTGAAGAAGTGGCGATAACCGCCGTCAACAATATGTCCGAACACGGCGGAATGGGTATAATCGCCTGCTTGGTAGTTCTCGATATACAGTCTCTGCCCCTCGCGCAGCAGCGCGGCGAATTTCTCGACAGTTTCAAAATCCGTTTCCGGCAGACACCGCGCGCCTTTTTCATAAGCAGGCAATAGCAAATACGCGCGGCACTTCCCCTTGCGCGCGACCGCCGCCTTCAGCGTCGCGCACGAAACCAACTTTTCCGGCAGACAGGCGCGGATGAATTTGCGAAACTTGTCAGTGCCTCCGACGAGCCTGATTTCATTTGCTGACATGACAGTTCCTTTTCTATTTGTATCCACGGAAAAATATTCCGGCATCGTTTTTGAGCTTATCTTCCACGATTGCGCTGAACCCGCGCCCGTCCAACAGCATCACATCGGCATCGCCGATCTTTGTTTCCCGCAGCACGCCTCTATCGCGAAAGTCCTTGTCCAGAACCGTGAAATCGTAGGAAAATCCCCGGACTAACGTGCGGGAGGGGAGAGGATATTCGCAACCGTCACGCCGATAGGCGGCATCTGTCCTGAGCACGTATGCCATGTAGGGCACGCACATCTTTTCCTCGATGGCATGGAAGGCGGTGCAGGAATTATATCCGGCGCCAAGCAGCAGGATTTTTCCGCCTCGCGCGAGGAACCTGGCTATCGGCGACTCCTTGCCGCAGGGAGTGATATCGAGGGGATGGGTGGTTAATTCCTTCGCCAGCGGCCCGGCGGCGGAATAGGAATGGCTCAGATGCAAACTGCGGTGCGTGGCGTACTCCTTGCGGAATATTTCCGTAACCGCCCCCACGCAGGAAGGGGTTTCCGCCACGTCGAAGACGGGATTCTCCTGCGCCTTCAGCGAAAAGGAAAACGCCGGCATCAGGATAGTCCCTTCCGCTCCCAACACTTCCCTCAACGCGTCGATTACCGTATGCGCGCCCTCCGCGACTTGTCCGAGGCTTTTAAGCGAACTGTGCATCGTCACCAGATCGCCCCTGCCTAATCCCAGGTTTACGAATCCGCTTGCGATATCCGCTTTGGTAACAACCATTGCCGCTTCTCCCGTCAGCTATACCAATGTGTCGTAAATTCTTCCCCGTCATCAGTATAGTCACTAACGCCGCTCCATTGCAACGCTCCCGACAGCGCCACGGCTTTGCGTGCGGTCTGCGGACGGTGCCAGGTGGTTTGCAGAATGCCGTGGCTGTTATTACGCTGGCAGACCGCGTTCATGCTGCGCACGCCGCTTTCTTCCAGAAATGGCGAGTAAATTGTCTGGAAGCCTTTGCTTTCGAAAAATTCCACATCGTGCCAATGTTGACCCGGATCGTTATGCGTCCATAGATTCATGAGGATGTTACGCGGCAGCATGTCTGCCACGGCGGGCGAACACTTCCAGTACAGCGCGTCCATCGAACTGTACAGCATGTCGGACCACATGATCATGCGCGTGCCGCGATGCTGCAAAAAAGAATTAATACGGCAAAGATGATTGCCGAACAGCAGGTCGGCAGGCTTGGTGCGGTCTTCCTCGGTGGAGGCGAAGCCGAAACACTTGTCGCAGCAGGCGTGGAGAAAAGGCGGGTTGCGGAAGGCATCCAGCAAATCCTCCATGATGTCGCGCAGATACGCCTGCGTGTCCGGATTTTCCGTGGCGAAGCACCAGCCGCCCGGCACCCACATTTCCCCCAGGTCTGGGCGCTGGTCAAGCACGACATGCTTGCGGGAAACTATCCGGCTCCACCCGGCATGGCTGGTCAGGTTCTGACAGGGCAGGGGGGTAATATGCAAGTCGTCGATCGCATAGGAAATCAGGCTGTCCACTACTTCGCGCGTATAAAGTTCATTCGGCCAGACTGCGTAGGGACGTCGAGCGTAGGGGAACATGCCCCAGAACTCCAGCATGACGTATTTGTAGCCGCTCATGGCTGCGAGTTTCATCATCTTCCTGATCGATTCGGGCGAGGTGTCTTCCTTTTCCGTGCCGTCGTTGGGATTGAAGATGCACAGATGCACGCCGCGGAAATCAGCCGCCGGCGCGTCCTGCGCCGTCAGGCACGGCAATTCCGCCGAAACCGCCGTCAGTCGCGCCAACGCTTTCAAGCCGTTAGCCAATCCCGATTTTGTCCGCGCCGCCAGTGAAATCCCATCAGGCGAGATTTGCAGCGAATACGCTTCCTCGCCGGAAAATTCCGGTTCCGGCGCAGACGGAACTTTTTCCGTCTTGCCGATAATCAGGCGTAGAATTTCATCTCGCGATAATTCCGGCTTTTCAATTCGCTTGCCTTTCAGCCCGCACAACTCCAGCAGATAAGCGAACGTGTCAGGCGAGACGCTCCCTGTCACTGGCAGATTGTCATAATTCCCGCAAACCCCTTCCCGCCATTCGATCCGGCGGGGTGACAACAGCCACTTTGCTGACAATGCTTTCGTTTCCATGGTAAAATCCTTTGGTCTTATCGCCAGAGAATAGGTACACAAAAATGCTTCCGAAGATTAAACCGCACCAGGATTATCGCGCTCCATTACGGTAATAATCCTGCATCGCCTTGGCGACAGGCTTGCCCTTGACAGTGAAGCCGCAGTCTCCTTTCGGATCGCCATGGTACTGGGGCCTGTTCTGGGTTTCATCCCACTTCCACCAGAACATTCCCCGCCACCACGGCTCCGGCCTGAAGACGGTTTCCAGCGCCTCGAAATAGTTGCGCTGCTCCAAGCCGTCGAATATATCGCCATATTCGTTTTTGATCCCGGCTGGCTTGACCGCTCCGCCCTTGACCGAGCGGCAGCCACATTCGGCGAAAAGTATCTGCCCATTGAGCAATTCAGCATGTTTGCGCAGTTGCGGCATTTCCTTTTCGCGCAGGTATGCGATCATCTCATCCTTGCCAGTGCCTGCTTTTATCGACGCCGTGGGATATTTCGATAAAACCAGGAAGTCCAGTTCTCGATACCACTCCTGATATTCGCGCGAGGGGACGTTTTCCAAACCGGGGTGAAAACACGCTTCGTAAGTCACTGCGCCGGAGTAGACCTCGCGTACCGCCGTCACTGCTTGCCGCCATTCCAGGTTGCGTTCCTGCGTACCTGCCAGCTCTCCTGACAGGCAGAAAATCTCCGCTCCGCTTCGCTCGACTATGCGTCCGTAATGTATCAGGCAGTTGGTGAAACTGCGGAACCATTGCGCCCAGTAATCAATCTGCACGCCCTCGATCTGGATGCCAGGTTTGGGAAAGTTGATTGCGCCCATCCAACTGCTATCTAACGGGAGATTGATCAGCTTGAGCATGACCTTGATGCCTTGTTCGTGGAATCTGTTAATGATGTTCTCCAACTCATAATCCGTCACCGTCCATTCGTAATCGTGGTAGACCTTGGTGCTGGCGAAGGTGTCCTGCGCCACGCTGGCCATGACGCAGACCCAGTTGATCCCGAGTTCCGCCATCTCTTCCGGTGCGCGCAGACTGTCCTCAGTCAGAAAATGCCCGGCCTTGGCGTTGAAGCCGAAATTCATGCCGCGAAATTCTTCTGTTGCCAAACTGATTTTGGTGCCCATGATTTTCCCTTTTCAGTTTATCTCTGCACAAATTTTATCCACCGCCTCACGCAAGGCGGCGATCAATTCATTGCGATGCGTTTCGTCGTAGCGGAACATCGGCAGGTGCATCCCCAGCGCCGCCAGCGGCTGACCCGACCGGCTCAGGATAGGCATTGACAGCGAAGCCACGACGCCGTTATGCGCGCTGTTTTCCGCCACCCCGTTTTTCCTCAATTCAGCCAGTTTCGCCTCCAGCGCTTCGCGGTCAGTGATGCCGCCCCAATATTCTCCCGGCCAGCCATAACAGTCGACCAAAGCGTCGATTTCCGCAGGCTGCATGTACGCCATCATCGCGCGCGCGGTCGACAGTGTGAAAAAATTCTGCCCGTTCAAAGCCGAAGCATCGACCCGCACCACGCTGCTGCCAGCCGCCCGCAGGAGAGCATGCCACTCCGCGCCGAAGATGGTGGCCAGCACCACCGATTCACCGGTACTCTCAGCCAAATGGACCACAGGTCTATTTGCAGATGTCACTAGCTGTTCGCAAGCTGCTCCAACTCGTCGTAACCCTGCGCATTTTGGCCCCGGCAGATAGGCATTCCCTTCCCCGCGTGCAATATATCCGCATAACTCCATTGTCTTCAATATATTACGAGCGGTAGTCGGCATGATACCAGCCGCTTTCGCCGCTTCATGCAGATGTGCATCTTTACCTGCAAGTCCTTGCTGAACAACGAAATCCAGTAACTCCAAAGCTCGCTTTACCGAATTGATCATATCCGCTCCTGCTTCATCCATGTTGAGTATACTTCAATATTATAACACATAGATTTACTTTGTCAAATATTTCGAGCTATTTTTAAAACCGCTGTAATAGTTCACCAACTTAATAGCTGCACAATTGTATAGGGAAACGACCGATTTTCGATAAAAGTTGAAGGCTGGTACATAGCGAGTTTTCGGAATGAGCAGAAACGGATTGAATGAATTACGCGGCTTCTTTCAAATTTCGCGCGCGCGGATTTAAAACATAGCTCGACGTTCTTCTTTTTCTTTTGCTAAAATTTCTGCAATCTTAGCGGCCAGATCAGATGAATATCGGGGGATGTCGTCCTTGTGGATATGGCTGCCATCGTAACAATGATAGATGTTTTCAACCTTGATCCAACGCCCACCTGCTTGTTTGAAATCTTGGATAAGCTTGTCATAATCAAGTCCGCTTAGCTGATCTTCAACTTCCACCATAGCATCGGTTGTTGCTGGGCGATAGCCAATGACTACAATACCTTTTTTGACCCAGGAGCGAGTAGCAGCAAGGAATTCTTTTATGGTATTTTCTCGGAGATCAGTTGTCGAAAAAAGTTCTCTTCTGTAGCGATTAACTTCCCATAGTGGATCAAACTTTGGCTCTGCGCGATAAGAGGCTAAGTCTACATCGTGTGGTTTTGTTGAAAACAACATGGAAGAAGACATTTTCAGATATATTAATGTATCAATCACACTCTGCGGTTCAAAAAAGAGAAACAGCCAGCCTAAATGACTCAATATGTATCTATCTATATATGGGATGTTGTGGTGTTTTCGATATCGCGAATGTTGCATAGCCCATTCAGTAAAGCTGAGCGGCGTAAGCCCTATAACTAATACTTGATGTTTGCTTGTTGGGTCTAGGCGGCTTGATGCATCTGCTAAATAAGTCGCATCAAGCGCGCAAGCAACAAATCCGAAATTAGTTATTCGATATTCGGGAATAGTAGCATTTATATACTTAGCTGAAAGAGACATCCGCGTTCTACTGTCACCAAGCAAAATCATATCGTATTCTGCTTCTCGTGCAAGTCTATTTGCATAGAATACTGCCTCTGACATTTCCTTATTAACAATTATCCCCTCTGGTCGATTAACGCTTATAACTGTCGCTATGCCAAGCGCCAACAAAAAACAAAAGAGTGTGCGCTCTTTAAACATGGCATTCCTTAGAATTGAAAGTAAATGAATTCGTTGCCACTACCTCGAAAAAGAATACAGCAGGCAAGCATTATCGCCAAAATAACCACATCAGTCCACCGCCGCCATTTTCCCTGAAAAGCAGACCACTGATACAAGTGCAAATAAAACCACAATTCACGAAACCCCAAGATTCCGATGAATAGCAAAGGTGCTTCAGGAATGGCAGATAAGTCAAATGTCCCCTGGAACATCTTACTGACAATCGTGAATCCTTGCTGAACATCATCAGCTCGGAAAAACACCCAAGCCACCCAAACAACAACGAGTGTCACAATGCTGCCTATCATGCGCCCCAGCCAGCCTTTCCCTAGGCGTTCCGGTAATTTTGTAATCCGCTCAATTGACATGGCTGCAGCGTGGATTGCCGACCAGATAATAAACTTCCAGGCGGCACCGTGCCATAAGCCCGACACCAACATGGTATCGCATCTAAATATGCTTGTAAATCAGGTTTAATGGCTGAATGGCTCAGTGGCTAAATGGCTTTTTATGAGTTCCCGAAGTGTTTGGGCGAAATAGATAGCCAAGGATTGCCGAGGATGTCTCGATGCCCCCTATACTGGATCGAATACCAGGAATCAAGCCAATAAGGCAGTCAGCCATTAGGCCATCCAGCCTAAACCGAGGATATTTCGCGTTATTTAAGATACGATTGCCCTGGTCTTCGGGCAGGAAAAGGTCGCTGTCGGCCAGCGCCGCGAAGTCGCCGGCGACATAGCCGAGGTGGACGAAGACCACGCAGTTGTCCTTCTTTCCCGTGGCGCCGCAATGCTGGCGTTTGACGCCGACGGTCTTGTCGCCTTTTTTCGCGTCGGAGGTTTCTTCGATGACGATGATGGCGTTTTCGTCGCCGTGGTCGCATCGGATAATCTCACGGCTTTTTCGCGCGACCTGATCCTCGTCCCAGTGGTTTTTTCCGAGGAAATTCTGCAAGGTGCGGGGCGGTACGTTGGCGTCGAGGGCGATGTTTTCGGAGACTCTAGCGAGGAAACAGCAACCGGTAAAACGCTGCTGTTATCACGTACCCGTTCCGGAAGGAGGAGGATGCCATTTCTCGCGTGTGCCGTACCGCATTAGTTTGGGATACGTGCTCGCATGCCACAAGATACTGTAACCTACAGCATTGACATGGGTTATAGCGAATCGGCATCAGCCATTGCTGTTTCGCTGCTAGAGTCTCGGTTTTCGACGTTTTTCCTTTCTAGCGACCCGACCTGTCCGCCGACGTAGGTTTTCACATTTTTTCGGCTCGGGGCGGTTTTGACGCAGGAGTTGAAGTTGCGCATGAAGTTCCCCAGGCGTCCGCGGCGACGCCTGATCTCGGCGAAGGTATCGTCAAAAAGAGTGTCGTGCATTTTGGTTTCCCCTTGGCGGCCAACTTTAATCGTATGTCCTCAAGGGATTGATCGACAAAAAACGCGGCTTAACTTTATAAAATTTGGCGTTGTAGTACTTTTTTTCAATCGCATTTCCCGGCGCTTGCCAATATTCTATAGTTGCGGATTGTTTGGTTCAGTTTATCATGGAGAGCTGTCATGCATGAAATTTTGAAGAACAACATTTACCTGGTGAAAGAGCATGTCGGCATGTTCAAGGCGGCGAACAATTACGACATCTACGATCCGGAAAGCGGCAAAATCATCATGCACTGCCGCGAGGATAACCTGGGGTTCCTGACCAAGCTTTTCCGCTTTACAGATTACAAGCGAATGACGCCTTTCGATGTCAGGATCAGCACTCCCGACGGCCAGCAGGTGGTGCGGGTAACGAAGGGAGTAAACGTATTTCTGTCAAAAGTGGACGTGATGGACGATCGCGACAGCCACGTCGGCGGTTTCAAGCAGAAGCTTTTCAGCATCGGCGGCGCATTCGATGTGCGAGATACCAACGACCAGACCCTGTGCAGCCTGAAGGGCAAGTGGACTGGCTGGGACTTCTCCTTCATGGCCGAAGGCCAGCAACTGGCGCGGGTGACGAAAAAATGGGCTGGCCTGGGCAAAGAGATGTTTACCAGCGCGGATAATTATATCCTGGAAATCTCCGATGACGTTCAGCCGGACAATCCCGTGCGCCAGTTGATAATGGCGGCGGTCATGTGTATTGACATGGTGTTGAAGGAATAGAGGACTGTCATGAAAAAAATCCTGACCATCTGCGCCGCAGTGTTTCTGTTCGCCGTCTGTTCCGGATGCGGGAGCGAGGGAGAAAACGCGCTGGATAAAAAAGTCGGGCGGGAAGCGTTCCGCTACCGCTCGCAGGAGTTCACCGAACCTTCCACGAAGGACATTCCGGGCGCGCTGCCGAGATAATTTTTGCATTTGCATTTTTTTCCGGCGGTATTTAGAATACCCGGGTGTTGCGCGGAAATCAGGGTTGAGTTCCCCGCGCGGGAAATATGACTCGTAATTTTTTCTTAGGAGAGATAATCATGTTCAAGAAGTATGCCGCTTGGGGCGCGGTCTGTCTGTCGCTGTTCGTTGCCGGATGTTCCGGCGAAACTACGTACGAAAAGAAGGATCTGCCCGAGGCGAAAGAAGCCGGCAATGCCAACGTGCTGAAGACCCCCGAGGGGCGCGCGCTCAAGGTGTCGGTGATGCCGGTATCCTGCCAGATCCAGAGCGACCAGCTCGACGCCAAGGTGCGTGACAAGATTTACAGCAGCGAATTCAAGCAGGGTCTGTGGACGACTCTGGAACAGGCTGTCGACGCGGCGCCGCAGCTTGAACGTATCCCCCGCACCAGCGGCATCGAGGCCGACCGCATCGTCCGCCAGACCATGGAATATGCCTCCGGCATGTTGCCCGCTTCCGAGTTCCAGAAGGTCAAGGGCTTCAACGTGAACGACCGCTTCATCTACGGCGCGGTGCAGATCAACCTGGTCAAGGAAGAAAGCCTGAAGGGCGCGGACAAGCTGACCTACCTGGTGGCGGCGCACCTGCGTTTGGGACTGGGTACTGAATATGTGCAGCAGACAGCTTCCGCGCGCGACGCTGACCTCGACGCGGCAGTCAAGGCGGCGATCACCGCTGCAGTCAACAAGTACCGCGTAGCCGCTAAATGACGGAAAAACGCTCCGAAAATAAGGCGGAAGCGCCGCGCCGGTTCGACCGGGGAAAGTTTCTGTCTTTCTGTCTGGCGCTGGCGGCGCTGCTGGGATTGTTTTTCAGCGACACGTTTATTCACGGAAAATTTTTAAGCCCCGCCGATCTGCTGTTGCAGAAGGAGGGGCTTGTTTCTTTGCGGCAGACTTCCGAACCGGCTCATCGCCTGATGTCGGATTCAGCCTATCAGTTTCTGCCCTGGCAAAAATTGACTTACATTTCGCTCGCTGGCGACTGGCGCGTACCGTTTCGTAATCCTTATACTTATTGCGGTTCTCCTCATTTCGCCAACCTGATTGCATCGCCCCTATGCCCGACTCGCGCGGTTCCGTCCGACGTTTCGCCCCGCCTGAATGCGGCGCTGCATTCGCTGGAGCTGCTGCTGGCGGGGATAGGCATGTATCTGCTGCTGTGGGCTTTGGGGGTGGGAGAACTGTCGCGCTGGTTTGGCGGCATGGCCTGGACATTCAGCGGTTTTCTCGTGGTGTGGAAATTATGGCCGCAGTCGGCGGCGGCGTATCCGCTGACCTGGCTGCTGCTGGGGCTGGTGCTGGCGGAAATAAAATACTGGCGCGCGTCATTACTGGTTACGGCCTGCTCGGTGGCGCTTTCCTTTCTGGGCGGGCATCCGCAGACGACCAGCCAGATGCTGTTCGCCGCAGGCACTTACGCCTTGTACCGGGTCTTCACCGCGCGGGACTGGCGGCTGGCGGCAGGAGCGGGCGCGTGGTGGCTGGCGGGGGTTGGAGTCGGCGCGGGACTGGCGGCGTTTTTCCTCATTCCCGCCGCCGATTACCTTACGCACAGTTACGCCTGGGGCACGCGGGTGGAAAACGCGCTGCCGTTCTGGAGTTGGATCGCGCCTGACTGGCGGTCTTTGCCGGGGCAGTTTTTTCCCTATCTGTTCGGCAGCCGGTTGGCCGGTTATCTGCCGCTGGACAGGGTCATCGGCGCGACCAACACCAACGAAATCGCGGGTGCTTATGTCTGCTGGCTGTTGCCGGTGGCGCTGCTGCCGCTGGCGTTTTTTCGGAGAAGGCGGATTCCCGAATTCGGTTTCTGGGCAGGCTGGTGGGCGGCGGCAATGCTGCTGGCGATCAGTTTTCCCGTAATCACGCAGGCACTCCGGCTGGTGCCGGTGCTCGGCAGCGCGGCGTGGCAGCGGCTGCTGCTGTTTGGGGGACTGGCGCTGGTGATTGTCGCGGCGCGGCTGCTGGATGACCTGCTAGTTAATCCGCTGTCGAAAAATGAAGCCCGGCGGCTTTGCCTGGGGTTAGGAGGCTTCGCCCTGTGCGCGCTGCTGACGGCGGGAGTTATGCGGAGTGCGCGCAACGTTATCAGGGAAAAAGTCGTCTGCCCCCGGCTGGCGCAGTTCCAGGAAAAATTCGCCGACAACCCTGTCTTCCAAAATGAAACCGCAGACTCCCTTATACAGCGCCTGGAAAAAACCACGGTGGCTTATCCGGCTTGGATCGGAGTGATTGCGCTGGCGGGGCTGGCGGGAGTGCTGGCGGCGGGAGGCGCAATCCGCAACAGCCTGCTGCCGCGCGGAAGCCTGCTCCTCGCGGTGGTGCTGCTTGACCTGTTCTGGTTTGGCAGGAATTACACTCCTGCCATTTCACCCGGTCTGCATTATCCGGTTTCGGAAGAAATAGCGTATCTGCAAAAAAACGCCGTCGGCTACCGGCTGGCCGCCTCAGGGGAACGCGCGCTGCCCCCCAATGTTTTCATGGCATACGGCTTGTCTGATATCCGCGGGTACGACGCGATCGAGCCGCGGGAATACATGGATTTCTGCGTGGCGGTTTTCGGCATGGAAAAAAACCGGCCGCCCAATTTCCGGTTTCTCACGCACCGGGATTACACCCATCCGCTGGCGGATTTCCTGGGAGTTAAATATCTGCTCAGTGACCGACCGCTGGCGGAACGAGATTTGGTTTCGCGCACCCGCTTCCGTCAGGTTTTTCAGACCGGAGACACCTTTATTTACGAAAACACGCGCGTCATGCCGGGTTTGTATCTGGCGGAAAACGTGGAGTTCCTGCCTGACGCCATGGAGCGGCTGCGGCGGTTGCAGAACTGGCGGCACGACAGTTTCGAGGCGGTGGTGGAGGAGGTAAGTATCGCCAAGCGCTACGCCACCGGCGGCACGATTACGGCCAGAAGCGGTGGCGGCGACGAATTTGTTTTTGAAGCCGATTTGTCCGCGCCGGGATTCGCGGTCTTCGCCCAGACCTGGCTGCGGGATTGGAACGCGACCGTCAACGGGAAGGATGCAAAAGTATACCGCACAAACCACGCTTTTCTTGGCCTGCAAGTTCCGGCGGGGAAAAGCGAGATCAGATTGTCTTATCGTCCCCACGGACTGACGACAGGCATCGCGGTTTCGCTGGCGGCGGTCTTGTGTCTGCTGGCACTGCTGGTTGCGGCGGGACGGAAGTCTGTTATTTCATGAAATCGATTACGGTCTGCAACGTGTCGGCCAGCGAGCGGGAAGGAACAAAACCGATCGCCTCGCGCAGGCGGGCGGTATCCGGCACGCGGCGGAGCATATCCACGAATTCCTCGCCGTAAGCGTCCTGATAGCTTTTGCAGGTGATTTCCGAATTGCTGCCGGTCATCTTTCGGATCATCTTCGCCAATTCCATGATAGAGATTTCCTGCTGCGAACCGACATTGTAAATATGGCCAACCGTTTCCATACCGTCCGCCAGTTCGTACAGGCATTTCACCACGTCGCGCACGTCGGTAAAACAGCGTTTCTGTTCCCCGTCGCCGTAGACGGTGATAGTCTCCCCGCGCAGAGCCTGGGCGGTGAAGGTCGGCACCACCATGCCGTAATGCCCCACCTGGCGCGGGCCGATCGTGTTGAAAAGGCGCGCGATTGTCACCGGCAGCGCGGTGGAATAATAATAGGAATAGGCGTGAAACTCGTCCATCAGCTTGGATGCGGCGTAAGACCAGCGCCGATGGCGCGAGTTGCCGATAATGGCGTCGTCGTCCTCATTGAACAGTTCCTTCGGATTCTGTCCATAGACTTCGCTGGTTGAGGTCATGAGCAGGCGCAGGCGGAACAGGTTGCAGACGCGCAAAACGGTTTCAGTGGTGTGCAGATTTTTTTCAATGGTGTTGACGGAATCGCTGATTACTTTTTTCACCCCGACGACAGCGGCGAGATGGAAGACGGTTTGCAGGTCGGTAGCAAGGCTGCGCAATAGACTCCCGTCCTCGGCCGAACCGACCAGGATGCGGAAGTCGGGGTTGCCTTCCATACCCTTGACGTTTTCAATCAGGCCGGTAGACAAATCGTCAAGCGCAGTCACCCGCCAGCCGTGGGCAAGCAGATATTCGCACAGATGACTGCCGATAAATCCTGCCCCGCCAGTGACCAGGGCATGGGGTTTTGACATTATTTCTCCCGGCGGTGCGTGCCGTACTGGCATTTTACGCAAGCGCTTCAGTTCGCGCAAAACTTCCGCGCTTCCGTTGGTCGCGGACGCAGAACACGCGAAAGCAAACCGTATCGACGCTAATAGTATCTCAGCATATTTCCATAAACTGCTGTTGTCAAGCAGATTACCAACACTAACACAAAGCAAACAAAATTCCGGGAGCTGGCGCGATCATCCTTGGCTTTGGAACTGTAATCAATTAGAATATTTGCAGAATATTAACGCCCCATCGCAAAACTGACAGCTATCTAATGTTTCGCTAACAATCTCCGGTTAGGATTGCGTTTACCGAGGACAGGAGAGCTATTATGCCGAAGGAATCAATTCTTGTAGTGGAAGACGAGGAAGATATTGCGGAGCTTGTCAATTACAATCTCGGCAAGGAGGGCTATGAAATCACCTGCGCCGCGACGGGTGAAGACGGGCTCAAGCTGGCTCGGATAAAGCGCCCCTCGCTGATAATACTGGATCTTATGCTGCCGGGAATGGACGGGCTGGAGGTATGCAAGGCGCTCAGGAACGACCCGGCCACCCACGAGATGGCTGTCGTCATGCTGACCGCCAAGGGCGAGGAATCCGACATCGTGGTGGGGCTGGAGCTGGGGGCGGACGATTACATCATAAAGCCGTTCAGTCCCAAGGTGCTGATCGCCCGGATCAAGGCGATTCTCCGGCGCAAATCCCGCACCATTCCCACCGAAGAAAGCTGTATCAAAATACACGAGCTGGTTATCACTCCCGGCCGCCATGAGGTACTGCACAAGGGAAAAAGCGTCGACCTTACCTTTACCGAGTTCGGCGTTCTACATCTGCTGGCCAGAAGACCGGGCTGGGTGTTTACGCGCAACCAGATTCTAGACGCCGCCCGCGGCCACGACGCCCTGGCCACGGATCGCGCGGTAGATGTGCAGATCGTGGGGTTGCGCAAAAAACTCGGTTCGGCGGGAAAATATATCGAAACAGTCCGGGGGGTCGGCTATAGGTTCAAGGAGTAGGACATGCGGCGCAGACGGCTGTTGTGGCAGCTTTATCCCTATTATCTGGTTATAGCGCTGGTTTCGCTGATCGCGGTGGCCGGTTATTCCGTACACGAGTTGCGCGATTTTTACCTCAAGGAAACAATAGACGACCTTGCCGCGCGCGCGCACCTGTTCCGGGAGCATGTCGAAACCGCAGATCTGGAAGCAGACGCCGCCCGGATTGACGGCCTGTGCAAGAAGCTGGCCAAAAAGCCCGATACAAGGATAACCGTTATTCTTTTTAACGGCAGGGTGATCGGCGACAGCGAGAAAAATCCGGAGGACATGGACAACCACGCCAATCGCCCGGAAATCAGGCAGGCTCTGAAAGACGGCCTCGGTTGGGAATTGCGGCACAGCGACACCGTGCGGAAAAACATGCTGTACGTGGCTGTTCCTGTCGGGCAAGAGCCTTATCCACAGGCGGTGGTGCGCATATCGATTTTCGTGACAGGCTTCGAACACACGCTGGGAATGGTCTACTCCCGCATCGCCCTGGGCGGACTGCTCATCGCCGCGCTGACCGCAGCGCTGTTCTTCGTGGTCTCCCGCCATATCAGTAAGCCCATAGAGGAGATGAAGAACAATATTCTCGCCTTTGCCCGGGGAGATTTCACCCGCAAGCTGACCGTGCCTGAATCGGAGGAACTCGGCGTCCTGGCCGAAGCGGTTAACGAGATGGCGCGGGAACTGGACAAGAAACTACAGACCATCACCCAGCAGCGGAACGAACAGGAGTCCATCTTCGGCAGCATGCTGGAGGGAGTCGTTGCCGTGGACAAGGACGAACGCATCGTCCATCTGAACCGCGCGGCGGAGGAAATCCTCGGCTGTGAAGCCGCCAAGTCAAAGGGACGATTCGTGCAGGAAGTGATTCGTAACCCCGAATTGCAGTCATTTGTCCAATCCGCGCTCGAAAGCAAAGACCTGACCGAAAGCGACATCTCCTGGCACGACGAGGAGGAGCGTTACTTCCAGATCAGGGGATCGGCGCTGCGCGACGGCTCAGGCAACAGCATCGGCGCGGTGGTGGTGATAAACGAGGTCACGCGGCTGTACCGGCTGGAACGAATCAGGCGCGATTTCGTCGCCAACGTCTCCCACGAACTGCGCACGCCCATCACCTCGATCCGGGGATTTGCCGAGACCCTGCTGGAGAGCGACAAGAAAGACGGGGAGGAGGCGAAGCGCTTTCTCAATATCATTATCCGCCAGTCCAGCCGCCTGAACGCGATTATCGAGGATCTGCTCGCCTTTTCGCGCCTGGAAAAACAGTCGGAGCAGAACGAGGTCAGGCTTTCGCCCGGCAATGTGAAGGAAGTGCTGCTGGTCGCCGCGCAGGCGTGCGAGATGCAGGCGGCGGAGAAAAACATCTCCGTGCGGATAAACTGTAACGATACCATCATGGCGGAGATGGATGAAGACCTGCTGGAACGCGCCGTCACCAACCTGATCGACAACGCCGTCAAGTACAGCCCCGCCGACACGCGGGTGGAGGTGGAATGCCATGAGGCTGGCGACGGCGTGGTACTCAGCGTTGCCGACCAGGGGCCAGGTATCGCCGAGGAACATCTGGCGCGGATTTTTGAACGCTTCTACCGGGTCGACAAGGCGCGCAGCCGTAAATTGGGCGGCACCGGCTTGGGACTAGCCATAGTGAAACACATCGCCAAGGTACACGGCGGCAACGTGGAGGTGGAAAGCGTGCTGGGCAAGGGCAGCAGGTTTTCCATCTATCTGCGCAAACCCGTCGCCGTCGGCAAAAGGTAAGAATACAGCGAAATTGTTATCGAAAACAAAACCGCCATCCGATTGCCCGGGATGGCGTTTTTTCTACAGAAGCTATCTCCATCCAAGTTGTTGCGTGCGATTAGTTCCTCCCCTTCCAGGGGAGGTTAGGTGGGGTGAATGCCTCTCCCCTTTCACCCCCCTCTAACTCACCCCGGAGGGGGAGAGCCTCAGCATATCGACCACTGCTAACGTTAATTGATGTTACACGCAATTCGCCACGTACTCTCTTTCCGGAAAATTTCGACAAAATTATTCTTGCATTCACCGATAAACAGGGTATATGTGACTGAAACAGCGCACGCGTCTTGCGCGGCGTTGTTTCAGAGTCGTTCTTTTATGGGGCAAGCCTGACAGCTGTCCCGCCGAAGCAAGCCCGGCAGGGCTGTTTCCAAAAGAAACGGTGAGTATGAGCGCTATTAATTCAACCTTCGCATCCTCTCGTTTCCCCAAGCTTCCCTTTCATTATCTCACGCATTGCGCTGGCAGTGCGGGTTCTCTCGTTTTTTCTCGGAGGGTCAAGGCATGTCTGTTCAGATAACGGAACTGACATTTCTGGAGCAACTGGCGCGGCGATTCTCGCTGCCTGTTCCGGAATTTCTGGAAGCGAACGCGCCCCGCGCAAAGGTGCGCGAAGCGCTGGAGCGCTGGGGCGGCAAGGGTATAGCGAAAGCCGACGTGATGAGCGGCGGCCGGGGGAAATCCGGCGCGGTCAAGCTGGTGGAGGAAGCCCAGGAAGCCGCGCGCGTCCTGCGCGCTCTTTCCACCATCGAAGTCAAGGGACACCAGGCTCGCACCGCCTACCTGACGCAGTTCATCGAGGCGGAAACGCAGATCTATTCCTGCATCACCTACGATTCCCGGTATCTCGCTCCCAGCATGACCCTGTCGATGCAGGGCGGAGTCGACATCGAGTCGGTCGGGGCGGAAGGCAAGGTCACCTTCCCCGTCGACGTGTTCAAGGGGCTGGACGCCTACCAGGCTTCCGACGGCCTGACCCAGATCGGCTGTCCGAATAAAATCATTTCCGCCATGTCGCGTACGCTGGTTAATCTGTGGGACATGTTTATCTCCACCGGCATGAGGATGTGCGAGGTCAATCCCTGGCGCGTCACCAAAGGCGGCGAGCCATACGCCTGCGACTTCAAGGCGATTTTCGACTCGGCCAATTTCAAAGTGCAGAATCCCGACATCAAGTTTCCCGAATACCCGGAGAGCGTGAGTGACTTCGAGGAGGAAATGGCCGCCTGGGACGCTTCCAGCCACCAGGGACAGGCGCACGTCAGCGACCTCGGCGGTGACCTCGTTCTGCCGATCCTCTTCGGCGGCGGCGCCAGCACCATCATCGCCGAGACGCTGGAACTCGCGGGCGGCCGGCCGATTTTCCTCTCCGACTTCGGCGGCAACCCGCCTTATGAAAGAATGAAAGGCACGGCGGAAAAATGTTTCCGTCATCATCTCGCCAACGCCTCCACCTTGCTTATTCTCGGCGGCAAGGCCAACAACACGCGGGTAGACATCACTTTCCAGGCCATCGGCGACGCGCTGCTGGGCTATGTCGACGAGCATGGCCCCATCGACATTCCTATTGTAATCGGCCGGGGCGGGCCGCGCATGGTGCCGGGTTTTATCGCCATGCGGGAGACGCTGGAAAGCATCCGCGTTCCCTACGTGATTTTCGGGCACGACACCCCGTTGACGCTGGTGGCCGAATACGCCGCCAAACTCGCCAGGTTCGTCAAGCAGCAAAAGGAGGCGGCGAAATGAGAGCGAAAAATCTTTCCGGACTGCTGAAGAAAAACGACCGCGTCGCGGTCAGCAACATCACCGGCCGCGAGGCTTCCGGCGTCTGCATCGCCTCGCAGCGCTATTGCGACAACATCGTCGGCGGCTGGGCGCTGGGCAAGGGCAACCAGGTGATCGAAGTGCCGGGGCGCGACGACATCCCCGTCTTCTCCGACTGCGGCGAGCTTTACGCCAATCTGCCCAAGGCAAAACACCCCAACAAGATCATAATCTATTCCCCGCCCAGCGCGGTTTACGGCGAGGTGAAGGAGGCGATCGAATACGGCGGCAAGACGCTGGAAACCATTTATATCATCACCGAAAACGTGTCGGTCGAGGTCACGGCGAAAATCCATTCCATCACCAAGGGCGTCAACGTCGACGTGATCGGCTGCAACACCCTGGGCATTATCAACACTTACGATCACGCCCGCGTGGGCGCAATCGGCGGCGACAACCCCGAGGAAAGTTTCCGTCCGGGTTCGGCCACTATCATCTCCAACTCCGGCAACATGACCAATACCATCGCCACCTACATGCTCAGCGCCGGCATCGGCACGGAGTTCGGCATCGCCACCGGCAAAGACCTGCTGATCCTCACCAGCCTGAAACAATATCTCAATCTCGCCGCCAAGAGCGACAAAACTAAACTGATTATTCTCTATATCGAACCAGGCGGACTCTATGAAAAAGAGGCGATAGAATGGCTGAAAGAAAACAAGTTCAATAAACCGATTATCGTCTACGTCGCCGGCACGCTGATGGAAGGGCGCAACGTCTCTCTCGGCCACGCAGGCACGGTGGTGGAAGGCCCCGACACCAGCGCGTCAGGCAAGATCGCGCTGTTCGACGAGTACTTCGGTTGCGAGGCTTTCGATCCAGATTTCAAGTATCCGCAGGGATCGCTTACCGAGGCGTGGAAGCGCGGCGTGCGCGTGACGCGGCTGCATCACCTGCCGCTGGCGGCGATGCGGCTGTACCAGGCGATGGAATGGCAGCGCGATTTCCAGGTGCAGAACGAACTCAAGCTAAATCCCTGGTTTGTCAATTTCCAGAAGCTGGCGGACAAGTTGCCTGCCCCGCTGCTCCTCAGGCCGGGTCTGATTCCGGCACCATACCACAAGCAGCTCAGCAAGCAGCTCAAGGAATCCATCGGCCTGGTTCCCGCGCGGCGGAAGATGAAAAATTCCTCCCACGCCTCAACTCTCGACACGGAAGGCCAACGCATCTACGGCTATTCGCTGACCGAAATCATGGCTAGAAAAAGCTTCGGCGATGCGCTGATCCTTAACTGGACGGGAGAACTGCCCTCGCGTTCGTTCGAAGGCAAACTGGTAGAAATGTGCCTGATCGCCAGCCTCACTAACGGCCCCGGCACCATCTCCGCGCAAGGAGCGAAACTGTCGGCATCGGCGGGTAATTCCCCGCATGTGGGGATGATCGCCACCCTCGCCTCTATCGGCGACGTCCACGGCGGTAACGGTCGCCAGGGCGTAAGTTACCTCATGAAGGTCTTTCGCGAAGTCGGCCTGGAGGATCCGTATAACCCCGGGACAGACATCGACCCCGCGCAGATGGCGCTGACTATCTCCAAGAAATTCAAGAAAGTCAAGGACGCAGCCAAGGAAGCGGGGATTGACTACGAGCGCATCCCCTGCCTGGGGCATCCGGTATTCAACGACCAGCCAGTCAACTACGATCCGCGCGAGCAGCTGATCAATTCCGTAATCAAGAGTTTCGGAGTACGCAACGTATTTCTGGAATTTTATCATGAAATCGCGCTGGCTTTGCGTAATATAGGGGTATCCAGCCGTGCCTGGGCCGTCAACATGGATGCGGCGCTGGCATGCGTGTGGCTGGCGATCTGCTGGAAGCCGCTGATCGATAAACAGATCACCCTGCAACGGGTGGAGGACTGCGCCTTCCTCGGCTTCGCGTTGGGGCGGGCGGCGGGAGGAGCAGCGGAATTCCTCGATCACCAGGACTACGGTACTGACATGGACATGCGCGTGCCCCGCACCGAGTGCGTCGCGCTTTCGCGCAAGAGAGAACTGCCGGATGAAGCAAAAAGTTGACATAGCTTACGGACGGGGACGGATTCCGCTGCTGGCTGACGACGGGCTGGCGGACTGGCGGGTGATCCGGCCTTTTAACGAAACGGCTCTGCCAGACCCTGCGGAGGAATTCCGCAGGGTCTGCGCGTCACCAGAGAATTGCGCGCCGCTCAGGACTTTCGTGCCTCCGTCGGCAAAAGTGGTGATAGTTACCGCCGATGGCACCCGCCCGGTGCCTAACCGCCAGCTCATCCCGTGGCTGCTGGAGGAACTGCCGGTTCCCGTTGAACAGGTCACGGTGCTGCTCGGTACCGGCACCCATCGCCCCAATACCGACGCCGAACTGGCGGAGATGTTCGGGACAGATACTGTCGGGCGCGTGAAGGTTATCAACCATGACGCCTTCGACCCGGCGGCAAACGCGACTGTCGGCACGACCGAAAAAGGCGAACCGGTTTCGCTGGCGAAGATTTACGTCGAGGCCGATGTGCGCATCTTGGTCGGCTTTATCGAACCGCATTTCTTCGCCGGGTTTTCCGGCGGCGCGAAAGCGGTGATCCCCGGCATAGCCTCCATCGACACTATCGGGCTGATCCACCGCGCGGAACTGATCGCGCATCCCGACTGCACCTGGGGCGTGCTGGAAGGCAATCCCATGCGCCGCGAGATCGACGCCATGGCCGCTATGTGCGAGCCGCATTTCCTCGTCAACGTCACGCTTAATCTGCAAAAGGAAATCTCCGCCATTTTCGCGGGACACTGGCGCAACGCGCACCAGGTCGGCTGCACGCACGTAAAACAGCATTCCATGGCGAAAGTTGACAGGAAGTTTCCGCTGGTCATAACCTCCAACAGCGGCTATCCGCTCGATCAGAATCTGTACCAGACGGTCAAAGGCATTTCCGCCGCCGCCCGGATTGTCGAGGACGGCGGCACGATTATCGTCGCCAGCGAATGTTCCGACGGCATTCCCGCGCACGGCAAATTCGCCCAGCTCATGCGCATCGGTTCCACTCCGCGCGAAATCGTCGACTGGGCGCTTTCGCAGAAAAAGACTGAACTCGACCAGTGGCAGGCGCAGACCCTGGCCTCGATTCTGCAGAAAGCCTCGGTGAAGATGTTCTGCCAGATGCCACGCGCCGAGCTGGAAGCGATGAAACTGGAGAAAATCGAAGACCTACAAAAATCGGTCGACCAAATACTTTCGGGTCTTTCCGACAAGCGGGTCGCGGTTCTGCCTGACGGCCCGCTGACCATTCCCTACCTCGCCGGATAATACATGCAGCCTTACGTGATTCTTTCGCTCGGTTCCGGCCTTCTTTACGGCATCTCCGGCCTGCTGGTCAAGCGCGCCATGGACGAAGGCGTGGGGGTGTGGCGCCTGTCGTTCTACTCCAACCTGGCACAGACGGTTCTCTACCTTCCCTTGCCGCTGGTGCTGACGGGTGGCAAGTGGCCCCAAAACGCGGGAGTTCACCAGCTGCTGCTGCCTGCGGCGGCGTTCCTGGTGGGAATGCTGTTCACCACCTTCGCCATCCGGAAGGGAGACATCTCCATCGCCACGCCGCTCCTGGGGAGCAAGGTGGTGTTTGTCTCGCTGCTGGCGGCGGCGGTGCTGCGAGCCGAACTTACGCGCGCGGTGTGGGCGGGAGCATTTCTGGTGTTCCTGGGGCTGGCGCTGCTCCGGGGCGGCGGGGGCAAGGGCGGCAGCCATTTCTGGCTGACAGTTTTCTATTCGCTGGCGGGAGCGTTTTCCTTCGCCGCCTGTGATATCATGTTTCAGAGCTGGGCTCCCGCCTGGGGCGCGGGTTGGTTTATCCCCGGCATGTTCGTCGGCGTGACGGTAATGTCGCTTTTTATTTTCCCGCTGTTAGAGGGCAGGTTGTTCGACCTGAACCGGCGGCAGGTAGGTTGGCTGCTACCGGCGGTCACACTCAACGCCCTGCAGTCGCTGGGAATCTCCCTCAGCCTCGCCTGCTGGGGTCACGCCGCCGAGGTCAACATCCTCTACAGTTCCCGCGGAGTCTGGATGGTGGTGATGGTGTGGCTGATCGGCAAGTGGTTCGGCTGCCACGAGAAAGACCACGGCCGGAAAACCATGCTGCTGCGGCTGGGTGGCGCGACGCTGATTATCCTGGCGATTGTCTTCGTGATCCGGAGCCACTAGCAAGAAGGATAGTCCCTCCTCACTCGTTTTCCATCAACACTTTCAGCAGGGTTTTCAGCGCCTGGGTTTCCAGCTGGCGCACACGCTCGCGGGTGATGGGCGGGCGCAACTTATTGCCGATGGTTTCCAGCGTAAGAACGCGGCTGGTGCCGATGCCGTAGCGGTAGCGGACGATCTTTTCCGCGCGGCTGTCGAGGCACAGCAGCAGCAGGTTCAGTTTCTCCTCCTCGTTGTCGGTGAAAAGCTGGGCGGAAGGCTGGAAATCCTTTCCCGCGCGGGCAAGCATTTCCTCGATGTCGTTGCCGGGCGAGTCCATGCTGGTCGCGCGCGCACCGGAAAAGGAGGAAGAGGAGGACGCGCCGATGGCCTGCTGGATAATGGAGATTTTGTCGATGGGCAGGTCGATCTCGGCGGCGATTTCGTCGGGAGTGGCGACGCGTTCGAGTTGCTGGGAAAGTTCGTTGGCCGCCCGGCGCCAGCGGTTGACCATTTCCACCATATAGGCGGGTACGCGGACGTTTTTAACCTTGGCGGTCAGCGCGCGGCGGATTGCCTGCTTGATCCACCAGGACGCATAGGTCGAGAAGCGCCTGCCCTCCTCGGCGCGAAAACGCTCCACCGCTTTCATCAAACCGAAGTTCCCTTCCGCGATCAGGTCGAGCAGCGGCAAGCCGCGGCTGTTGTATTTCTTGGCGATCGAAACTACCAGGCGCAGGTTGCTGCGGATCATTTTTTCCCGCGCATCCATGTCGCCTTCAGCAATTTTTCTCGCCAGATCCAGCTCCTCGAAATCCTTCAAGAGACCGAACTGGCTGATTTCCTTCAGGTAGAGTTCAATGTCGTTGTCACTCATGCGGTGGCTCCCCTTGTTGGCTATATGCTAACGCAGAGATAATTTTCCGCAAGGAAAAACCGGCAGAGGTCAGGTAAACCCGATTGAAATTGGCGTGTTGTCAGCGGGAAAGCGCCTCGCGCAGTTCCTCCGGACGGACGAAAGCGGTGCCGATGTGCGCGACCACCAGTCCGGCAGCGGCATTGGCTAACCTAGCTGAGTCGGGCAGGGAAAGCCCGGCGCCGATGGCGAGAGCAATCGTCGCGGCCACGGTGTCGCCCGCGCCGGTGACGTCGAAAACCTCCTGCGCGGCGGTGGGGATTTCCACGATTTCGTCCCGCCGCGTCACCAGGCACATTCCTTCCGCGCCCAGGGTGACAAGAGCATCGCAGTTGAATTTTTCGCAGATGCGCCTGCCCAGATCCCGGCCAGGCAGATTCCGGCGCGAATCCAGCCCCAGCATCTCGGTCGCTTCCTTGCGGTTGGGCGTGACCAGGGTTACGTTCCGGTACATGTCGGCGTGTTGCGGACGGGGATCGACTATCACCGGCTTGCCGGAGCCGACGAGCTGTTTCATAACGTCAGCATCAATCATGCCCTTGGCGTAATCACTGACCAGCACGACGTCGCATTTTTTCAGCATCGGCGCCAGTACATTCTGCCTTTCCGCCAGCGCCGTCTGCGGCAGTGGCAATGCTTCCCAAGGCGCACCCATCCGCAGAGCTTCTTCATGCTCCTCGTCGGTGCGACCGAAAGGTTGCTCGCGGTCGATGCGCAGCAATTGCTGGCGACCGGCCATGACACGGCTTTTCCTGACGGTGCAGGGCAGGAAGCGCAGGAGGCTGGGATTGATGCCGAAGGACTCGCATTTTTGCCGCAGATGTTCGGCATAAAGCTCCCTCCCCTCGGAATGGTCGCGCCCGGCCAGGCACACCAGTTCAGCCGCGCCGCCGAGAGTCGCCACGTTGGCCGCCACGTTGGCCGCGCCGCCGACCCGGTCGAATTCGTGCTCGACCCTGACGATAGGCACCGGCGCTTCCGGGGAAATGCGTTCGACCGAACCGACGATATAGTGGTCGAGCATGGCGTCGCCCACTACCAGCACTTTTACTCCGCCCAGCAGAGCCACCTTGCCTGCCATCGCCTTGTCATTGCCTGCCATAATCATCTCCTGTGATGAAACACCGCCCTGTATAATACAGTATGATTGTATCTATCAGACGGTATTTCGCCAGAGTAAATCCGGGGAGCATCAGGCGTTTTCAGGGCAGGCATATATGGGTTGTAATTTCTTCGAAGATGTGAATCCAGGCGGGTAGAACAGCGAAAAATGAAGCACATCCGGAATTTTTGTTTTCCCCGGTTGAAAATAATTTGACCCGCTTAAAACAGGTCGCCTTGCCCCATCAATAGCTCAGGGTCAGTGGCGTCCTTGCCCAGAAGGAACAGAACTTTCCGGGTGCGGGGGAGCAGGTCTCGTTCGGTCTGCGCAAGTTTGGGAAAGCCTTTTAGCATGGCGAGTATGGTGGAGTGGCTGCGCTGGCCGAAATAGGCGCCGATTTCGGCGAGGCTTGCGCCGGTGAATTTGCGCGCCAAGAAGGCTCCGGTCTGGCGGGCGTTGCGGATAGTCTGTGAGCGGCTGCGGCCAGTGATTTCCGTCAGCGTCACACCGAATTCATCGCATACCGCGCGCGCGATCCGCTCCAGCGGCAGCGTTTCGATTTTTTCCTCCGGCAGCGCATCCCGTGCCGCTTCCACCGAAACTTTTACGCCTGCAAGGTTTGCCAGCGCCGCCAAGCGGGAGACAATTCCTTCCAGTTCCCGCACGCAGCCATAAGTCTTTTGTGCGATTAACTCTACTACCTCAGGCGTAAAGCTGGCGCGCTTTTCGCGGGCTTTCGCGATCACGATTTCGCGCCGCGCTTGCACGTCCGGAGTTTTCATTTCGACAGATAAGCCGCCCGCGAGGCGGGTTTTCAACCGCTCAGTCAGCCCCGGCAGCGCGCTGGCAGCACAGTTTGACGCAAAAACGGTCTGCAAGCCGTTGTTCAGGCGGACGTCGATGGTGTTAAGCAATTCTTCCTGCGACGCCGCCTTGTTGCCCTGGGAAATAACCTGCAAATCATCTATTACCAACAACTTGCACTCCCTGAGCCGCTGCCGGAAAGAGGCGGTTTTGCGATTGGTAAACGCCTGGGTGAATTCGCTGACAAATCCCTCGCCCGTAAGGTAGATCACACCCGCACCCGGTTGTTTGGCTTGCGCCTCATGACAAAGGCCCTGCGCCAGATGGGTTTTCCCTAATCCATGACCGCCGAAAAGATATAAAGGGTTGTACTCATTAGGCTGTTCGATAATGCGCAGGCACGCAGCGTAGGCGATAAAATTAGCGGTTCCGGCATGAAAATCGGTTAAAATTAATTTCGGATTAAGTTGATTTCTGCCAGTTGCAGCTTTCCTGACAGGTGAGTGTTGTGTATCCGGACAGGCTTCGCTGGCGACAGGGTCGTTTTCTGTTTGCGAGTCTCGCATCTGACGGAAAGAGGAGGGAGAAATAGTAACCTTCAAGCCAGGCCGGCAGGCGCAGGCCTGTTCCAAAGCCGCCAGCAGAAGATCGCGGTAGTTTTTCTCTATCCAGTTTTTGATAAAGAGGTTAGGGACGCCAAGGCAGAGTTCTTCCTGGTCGAAGCGAAGTATCTCCACATTGCCGAACCAGGTTTTGAAGCTTTCCGCCGGGACAGTCTGGGCAAGGTGATCGCAGACTTTTTCCCAGTCGGAAATTGCACTAACAGGCAAAATATATCCCCTCCCCACCAGAGTGGGTTTGTGCGAATTATACTTTTTCGGGTCAGTTTTTTATGAGCAGACCATACGGTTTAGATTGATTTTCCCGAACAGTCGTTTAATGCAAACGCAATCCTAGCCGGTCGAAAACAGGGTGTCAATAAGAAAAAACCGTGATTTTTACCCGGATTTTCCCCACAAAATAATCGGCACGGGCAAGGTGCTTGAGTGCCTTCACTTATGGTTGACATGTTCATTTTTGTGGCAAATTTTATCGGGCATATAAATTACAATAAAAGCCGGATATCTGCTACTTTAACAGGCTATTTGTTTATCACACCAACTTTTTTCGTTGCGCCCTTAACCTGTAAGTCCTTACCTGTTAGTGTGATAGCTTACGCAGAAATAATTTGCGGAACCGCAGCCAGCATTTCCTCAATCTTTTCCGGGTTTTTACCGCCTGCCTGAGCAAGATCAGGGCGTCCGCCGCCGCCGCCGCCGACTATTTCCGCCAGTTTCCGGATGATATCCCCGGCCTTTAAAGTCTTGGGCGCAAGGTTCTTGCCGACCGCGACCACGATTGCCACTTTTTCCCCGTCAGTCCCGGCCAGCACTGTCACCGCGTCGTCGCCGAGGCGGTTTTTGACGATATCGGCGGCGGCGGCGAGCTCCTTGCCCATGACGTTGCCCAGGTTCAGCGCGACATAGGAAATATTGCCGACTTTCTGAGGCTGGAGATCGCCCAGCTGGTTTTTGGTCTGCTCCTGTTTGATTGCCGCCAGTTCCTTGCGTAGCGCCCGCACCTCCTCGCCCAGCGCCGCGACCCGGCTCGACAGTTCCTTCGGCGCGACCTTGAGTTCGTGCGAAAGGGCGGTAAGTATTTCGCCTTGCTGATGCGAGTAGCGGTAAGCTGCCGCGCCGGTTACTGCTTCGATACGCCTGACTCCGGCGGAAACAGATTCTTCGGCGAGAATGCGGAAACTGCCAATCGGGCCGGTCTCATTCATATGCGTGCCGCCGCAGAATTCAACCGAGTAATCGCCGGTCTTGACCACGCGCACGGTGGCACCGTACTTTTCGCCAAACAGGGCGATAGCGCCGATTTTCTTCGCTTCCTCGATCGGCAGAACCTGCGTCTCGACCTTGGCGTTTTCGAGGATTTTCTGATTGACCACTTCCTCCACCCGCGCACGCTGGTCGGCGGTCAGAGCCTGGCCGTGCTGATAGTCGAAGCGCATCCGGTCGGGCGCGACGTAACTGCCTTTCTGTTCGGCCTTGTTGCCGACGACCTGGTGCAATGCGTGATGCAGCAGGTGCGTAACCGTATGATTGCGGCGGATATCCTCGCGGCGCGCGCTGTCGATTTGGCAATTGATTTCCATTCCCACGTTAATTTTGCCGCTCTCGATTCTGCCGATGTGGAAATGGATGCTGTCGATTTTCAGCGTGTCGTCGATTTCCACTACCAGATTATTCGCACCGACAAGAATGCCGCTGTCGCCGACCTGGCCGCCGGATTCGCCGTAGAAGGTAGTGCGGTCGAGGACGACGGTGATTTCCTCGCCAGAGGCCGCTGTCTGAACCAGTTCCCCGCCCTTGACCAGCGCAATCACTTTTGCGGAAATTTCGTTCTGGTCGTAACCGGCAAAGACAGTCTCGCCGGTCAGTTTCTTCACTTCGCTGACCGGCCCCTTGGCGAAGACGTCGCCCTTCATCTTTGCGCCTTCCCGCGCCTTGGCCTTAGCGGCAGACATGGCTTCGTCAAAGCCTTCGCGGTCGATAATCATCTTTTCTTTCTCAACCACTTCCTCCGCCAGTTCGTAAGGGAAGCCGTAAGTGTCGTAAAGTTCAAACGCAGTCGCGCCGTCGAGAACAGCCTTGCCGCTGTCTCGGG
Source organism: Planctomycetota bacterium (assembly GCA_020060765.1). GTDB lineage: Bacteria > Planctomycetota > SZUA-567 > SZUA-567 > SZUA-567 > JAGUZQ01. The sequence goes on from JAGUZQ010000114.1 coordinate 33,540, forward strand.
TTTTTCTGACCGCCGTGTCGATCAGGGTCAAGCCTTTTTCCAGAGTAGACAGGAACTTGTCTTCCTCGTTCACCACGGCGCGGGAAATGGTTTCCGCCCGTTCGATAATTTCCGGATACTGCCTGCCCATGACCTGCCCCACCACTGGCACCAGTTTGTGCAGGAACGCGCCTTTTATTCCAAGATTGCGCCCGTCCAGCACCGCGCGGCGCAGCAGGCGTTTCAGGACGTAACCGCGATGGGAATTGGCAGGCATGACCCCGTCAGCAATGCAGAAGGTGACGGCGCGCGCATGGTCGGAAACGCGGCGGAACAGGACGCCGTCGGCGCCTTCGGAAGAATATTTCCTGCCGCACATTTCCTCTACCTTGGCCAGCAGCGGCTGAAAAATATCTATTTCCATATTGTTGCGCACGCCTTGCAGGCAGGCAGCCATCCGTTCCAGACCCGCGCCGGTGTCGATATTTTTCTGCGGCAGCGGCGGGAGAGACCCGTCTGACTGGCGGTCGAATTGGGTAAAGACCAGGTTCCAGATTTCGACCCAGCGTTGTCCTTCGGTAATACCGAGATCCGGGCCGTATGCTTCGCCCCGGTCATAAAAGATTTCGCTGCAGGGGCCGCAGGGGCCGTTGGGCCCGAGTTTGGGCGCGTCGGCAGGCCAGAAATTGTCGTGGTCGCCCAGGCGGGTGATGCGATCGGAAGCGAGGCCGACTTTCTGGTGCCAGATATCAAACGCTTCATCGTCGCTGTGATAAACCGAAATGCGAAGTCTGCGTTCCGGAATTTTCAGCACGCCAATCAGAAATTCCCACGCCCAGGCAATAGCTTCTTCCTTGAAATAATCGCCGAAGGAAAAGTTTCCCAGCATTTCGAAAAAGGTATGGTGCCCGGCGGTGACGCCGACATTCATGATGTCGCCGGTGCGGATACATTTCTGCGAACTGGTGGCGCGGCGGAAATCCATCTTGCCGATACCAAGGAAATAGTCCTTGAACTGGTTCATGCCTGCCCCGGTGAAAAGCAGGGTGGGGTCGTTGGCCGGAACCAGCGAATCGGAAGGCACGACGCGCGCGCCCCGGTCGGCGAAGAACTGGATATATTTACTGCGGATTTCATCGGTTTTCATGCCGGTTGCTCCCTGTCAGACCGCAAAAACAGCGGCGAAGCGCTTATGGCTCCGCCGCGAAATACGAGAAAGAATTTTACCGGGTAATTTGACCGGCGCAAGCGAAATCAGCCGTTTTGCTCAAAGCCGAATTTCGGCAGGCTCTTGGCCGCCTCCGCCAGCACTTCGTCAGGCATTTCAAAATTGGTAATCTCGTTGTCGAAATAACGGTCGTAGCTGGACATATCGAAATGTCCATGCCCCGAGAGATTAAAAACGATGGATTTGCCCGTGTTTTCCTCCTTGCGCGCCTCGTCGATCGCGGCCCGGATGGCGTGGCTGCTTTCCGGGGCGGGGATAATGCCTTCCGTCCGGGCAAAAACCACAGCCGCTTCGAAGCATTCCAACTGGTGATAGCTGACCGGCTCCACCAGCTTTTCCCTCACCAGGGCGCTGATTATCGGCGACATGCCGTGATACCGCAAACCACCGGCGTGTATGCCAGGAGGCACGAAACCGCTGCCCAATGTGTGCATTTTCAAAAGCGGCGTAAGACCGGCATTGTCACCGTAATCGTAGGTATAATGTCCGCGCGTCATGGTGGGGCAGGCGCTGGGTTCGACGCCAATGAAACGTATCTTAGCCCCGCCTAGCCGTTCAGGGATGAAAGGAGCGGCGATGCCGCCGAAATTGGAGCCTCCCCCGCAACAACCGATCACGATGTCAGGCAAACCCTCACCAGCCAGATCAAGCTGCTTCTTTGTCTCCAAGCCGATCACGGTCTGGTGCAGCAAAACATGGTTCAGGACGGAACCGAGTGCATAACTGGTATCAGGCCTGCCAGCCGCAACTTCCACCGCTTCGCTGATGGCGATGCCGAGGGAGCCGGGACAGGCGGGGTCCTTCGCCAAGACCGAGCGCCCGCTCTGCGTCGTGTCGCTGGGGCTGGGGATGACATCGGCCTGCCATGCCTTCATCATGCTTCGCCTGAACGGTTTCTGTTCATAGGAACACCTGACCATGTAAATCAGGCAGCCGAGGTGGAAGAAGTTGCAGGCCAGCGCCAGCGAACTGCCCCACTGTCCGGCGCCAGTTTCCGTGGTCAGATTTTTTATGCCAGCCTTCATGTTATACCACGCCTGGGGAATGGCGGAGTTTGGCTTGTGGCTGCCTGCGGGGGAGACACTTTCGTTTTTGAAGTATATCCTGGCCTTCGCGCCGATTGCCTCCTCCAGCCGGTCGGCTCTGACCAGCGGAGAAGGGCGCCAGATCGCGAGAATCCGCAGCACTTCTTCGGGAATGTCAATCCAGCGGCGGTCTGACATTTCCTGTTCGATCAACGCGTCAGGGAAGATGGCCTGCATGTCAGCCGGGGCGATAATTTTGCCGGTGGCAGGATGTCGGGGCGGCTCCAAGCCGTTGGGTATATCGGGCATTACGTTGTACCACTGCCGGGGCAGGTCGCTTTCCGGCAGGAATATTTTCTTGCTCATCTGGCTCTCCGTTAATAACTATAAACTGATGAATCAACCATTATTTTGCCGGAAAGGATAAAGTCAAGGCGTGTTTTCCGCTCGGGAGGTTGACTTGGGACAGGTACAAAGCTTGCAAGGATATTATATCCTTTGAACCATCGGTGTTACCGCGCTATGGGCGATTATACTGCACCGGGACACCGGTTTTCACGGGTAAGATTCGAATACGGGGGAGACAGAAATAATTAAAAAAAAAGCGCCGTTTTACCGGCGCGAGTAGTAGATAAAAAAATGGATCTCCGCCATTGTGCCGTTGCAAGACCATTTCTGAACCCAAAGGCTCAGGTGGGAACCGCGCGGTGGCGCACGACTTCCTCACAAGGAGGCATGACAGCAACCACCGATCTTTGGTTCCCCAGGTGATGAGAAACGGTTCGAGAAATTGCGTCTCCTGACGAACACGGTAGAGATCCGCAAGTCATCATAAATCATAATTGCAACGAATCAAGTTGAATCTCGACAAAATAATTTCCGGCCGCAAAATTCTGCTTGAATCGTCCTCTAACTCCAATACGGTTTAATTAAGGAAACACTTGTATCGTCATTCCCGCGAAGGCGGGAATCCAGTGGAGAAACCGTACGCAACACCTCCTGGATTCCCGCCTTCGCGGGAATGACGACCATAGGTTTTTTCTGAATACAGAAAGATTTTTCCTTAAATAAATCGTACAGCCTTTAACCCCGCCCGTATTCTTCCAAGCCGTCCATGATCGCGGTGCAACTGCCGCGCCAGCGGTGTTCTGGTATATCCTCGGTGATGCCCATGATGATCCCGTCGGTGGACGCGAGGGAAGACAACATCTCGATCGTCTTGGCTTTTACTTTTTCGTCGCTTTTGAGATGCACGGAACTGGGGAAATTCAGCCACAGCACCTTGTCCGGCCACGCCTCGCGCGCCTCCTTCAGGGTCATGTCGGTGTCGGGCGCGGGGGTGAAGGCTTCAATATAATCCAGCGCGCTGTTTGCCAGATTTTTCGCAAACGTCCGGCAGTTGGCGTCGTAGTGCGAGCCGAGCTTGATCCCTTTCGGGCGCAGGCATTCCGCCGCCTCGGCGTAATGCGGCAGATAATATTCCTCGTGCATCTGGGGACTCACGATTTCCGGCACCACGTTGCCGCCGTAGTTGACATGGGTGGCGGGGCTGTCGGCGATGAGGGGATAAATCTCGCGGTGTTTCTTGACTATCGAATCATACAGGCTCAGTATCTCATCGCGGTTGTCCATCCACTCGATACAGAAATCAGACATCTCGATATAGCTGCCTGAAATCAGGCATTGCAAAGGCTCCAGGCCGATACCGGCGCGGCGGATGATATCGCCGCCGTCATTCTTCTCCGCTTCGATGTACTGCTCGTAGGCGGGTTCGAAATGCTGATCTTCGATCATGAATTTCAGAACCTTGTAATCGTCTGGGCTCTTGAACAGTCTTTCATGAATCCAGGAGGTAAACCCCGCCGCTTCCTGCAGCATCGACACGGAGCCCACGGGGGTCTGATAATGGATGCGGGTGAATTCGCGCCCGTTTTCGGTATAGATTTCCTTGCGGCATTTCACGTTGGGCTGACAGGTTCTGAAGACGCCGACATGACGGTTGACGATGCAGAGGCCGCGGTTGCGCATTTCGCGTTCGGCCAGGCACTGTGGAATCTTGCTTTCGTAAATGGTAAACGGTACTTTCTCAAGACGCTCAAAAGCAAGGGCTTTCAGGATCGCTTCGCGGGGAGTCATGAGTATTCCTTTGCATAAAAGTTTGTCAAACGATTCTCACTACTGTATATTATACCAGCGTGATCAGGCTGGCGGGAATAGGAGCGATTGCGGATTATATGGATAAAATTGCTGCAAGTAAAAGTTTCGATATCTCGCATTACCAGGCTGGTTCCATCAGTGCGGAGATGGGGGTACGAATCGTCAGCGCCGGTCTGGTCGAGGGAAAATATCCGTATCACTGTCTCCCGAGAATACGCGATGATTACCTGCTGCTGCTGACCATCAAGGGAAGTGCGATGGTGCAGGAGCAGGGGCAAAGCAAGGAACTTTCGCCCGGTGACTGGTTTCTGCTGCTGCCCCGGCAGGAACACACCTATCAGGCGATTACTCCCTGGTCGCTGGCGTATGTGCATTTTTCCGGCTGGCTGGTTGACAGCCTTTTGCAGAATCTTTCGTTGCTGTCGATCGAACGCCTGTGTTTCCGCCAACAGAACGAAGCCGCCGCCGGGCTTCTGCAGGAGCTGGTGCGAAGCCAGCAAGGATCAACCGCCAGCGGAGAGGCTTATCGCAACGCGCTGTTATTGCAGTTGCTGCCGACTCTGAAACATAATTATCTGTGGAAATCGCCGGAGATGAACCGGCTGTCGCGCTTTGAAAATTTTATTGCGGAAAATCTGCATCGCCCGTTGACGCTGGAAATATTGGCGGAAAAAATGCACCTGTCGAAGTTTCATTTCGCCCGCGTCTTCCACGAGCATTTCGGCGAAGCGCCGATGAAGCAGGTGCGTAAGATGCGGGTGGAACGGGCGATGAACCTGTTCCGGGCGGATCCGGAAGCGCGGGTCGACGAAGTCGCTGCACGGGTAGGCTTCGCGGACGCGCTGCATTTTTCCCGCGTCTTCCGACAGGTTACCGGAATTCCGCCCTCCGAATTCCGCCGCCGGGTGGCGGAGGAATTCATCACCTGAGAGCTATTGCGGCGCCAGCATGTTGCCTGGGTCGAGCGCCTCGTTCAGTTTCTCCGGCGGCAGGAGTTGTTTTTCTGTCATCACCTCGCGGATGGTGCGATTGCTGTGATACGCTTCCTTGGCCACCGCCGCCGCCTGGTCGTAGCCGATCAGCGGCGCGAGACTGGTACACATCGCCAGCGACTTCTCCACCAGTTCCGCGCAAAGCTCTTCGTCGGCTTCGATTCCCTGCAGACAATTCGCGCTGAACATGCGGCAGGCGTTGGCGAGCAGCCGGATCGACTCCAGCAATTGATACGCGACTAAAGGAATATTCACCGCCAGTTCGAAATTGCTGAGAATTCCGGCGGAAAAGGTGATAGACGCATCGGCTCCCACAACGTAGGCCGCCGCCTGCATCAGCGATTCGCAGATCACCGGGTTCACCTTGCCCGGCATGATGGAACTGCCCGGCTGCACCGATGGCATCAGCAATTCGCCGTAGCCGCAACGGGGGCCACTGGCGAGAAAGCGCAGGTCGTTGGCGATTTTGGTCAGCGACACGGCGACGGTTTTCAGCATTGCCGCCGTCTCCACAGAAGCGTCGCGCACCGACTGTCCTTCAAAATGATTTTCCGTTTCGTAAAACGGCAATGAAGTTTCATCTGCCAGAATTTTGCACACCCGCGCCGCGAAATCGGGATGCGTGTTCAATCCCGTCCCGACCGCCGTTCCCCCCAGCGGCAGGGCGTACAGGCTGGTAAGCGCGCGGTTCAGGCGTTCGCGGCAATTCACGACCTGCGCGGCGTAACCGCCGAAAACCTGCCCCAACGTCACCGGCGTGGCATCCTGCAGATGCGTTCTGCCCAGCTTGATTATTTCCGCGAACTGCCACGATTTCTTTTCCAATTCAGCATGAACAAACCGCAACGCCGGCAGCAAATCCTCGGTCAGCGCCAGCGCGACCGACACGTGCAACGCGGTGGGGATGGCGTCGTTGGAACTCTGCCCCAGATTGACGTGGTCGTTGGGATGAACCGGATGCTTGCTGCCGATTTCTCCCCCGGCGAGCTGGATGGCGCGGTTGGCGATAACCTCGTTGGCGTTCATGTTGGTCGAGGTGCCGCTACCGGTCTGGAAGACGTCTACCACGAACTGGCGGTCGTGCTGGCCGCCCTCCACCTCGCGCGCGGCGTCCGCGATGAGCTTGGCGATATTCGCATCCAGCCTGCCCAGGTCGCGGTTTACGTTGGCTGCGATCCGCTTGATCCGAGCCAGCGCACTGACAAACGGCGTCGGCATCCGCCAGCCGCTGACAGGGAAATTCAATTCCGCGCGCCGCGTCTGCGCGCCGTACAGGGCGTCGTCAGGCACGTTCATTTCGCCCATGCTGTCTTTTTCGATTCTCGGCATATCCCCTCCCACGAAATTACTCGAATACGATAGTCCGGTTTCCATCTACCAGAATACGCCGCGCCAGATGCAGGCGCACGGCCTTGCTCAATACCTGCCGCTCCACGTCCCGCCCCTTGCGCACGAGGTCTGCAACGGCGTCGCGGTGAGAGACGTGCATTACGTCCTGCGCGATGATCGGCCCCTGGTCGAGAGCAGGCGTGACGTAGTGGGCGGTGGCGCCGATAATTTTCACTCCCCGCTGCCGCGCCTGCGCGTAAGGATTGGCTCCGACGAAAGCAGGCAGAAAAGAGTGGTGGATATTGATGACCCGGTTTTCGTAATCGGCGGTGAATTCCGGCGACAGGATGCGCATGTAACGCGCAAGCACTACCAGGTCGACATTATTGGCGCGCAGGATTTCGCGCTGCCGTTGTTCGGCCTCGCCCCGGTCTGCTTCTGCAACCGGCACATGATAAAACTGCACGCCGAAATGTTCGGTGACGTTGCGCAGATTTTCGTGGTTGGAAATGACGGCGGCGATTTCGCAGTTGCCCATCTCCCCCAGTTGTTTGCGCAGCAGCAGGTCGTAGAGGCAGTGCCGGGTCTTGGAGCAGAAGATCGCCACCCGCGCCGCCTCGTCGCCGAAAGACAGCGCCCAGCGCATGTCGTCAAATTTTTTCGCCACCAGCGCAATCGCGCCCGGGATTTCCTCTTTTCCCAAACGCGAGGAGGAAATGTCCCACACCAGGCGCATGAAAAACCGACCGGTGTCTTCCTCGCTGTGTTGGTCGAGGTCGATGATGTTGCCCGCGTATTCCGCGACAAAGGCGGTAAGCGCCGAGACAATGCCGGTGCGGTCAGTGCAGGAACAGAGCAATTTCGCTTTGAGCATGTTTCAAGTCTCCGGTTTGCAGTCTCCAGTCGCCAGTTTTTTGAGCTGAAGGCTGAACGGCTGATGGCTTGCTTGTTGTTTTCAAACCTTCCGCGCGTCATTCCCGCGAAGGCGGGAATCCAGATGGGGAGCACTTTGCCATGCAGGCAGGCTTGGTGCTGACAAAAACTTCGCGTAGGTTTTAACAAAAAACGCTTTTATTTTTATCAGCCAACACCTCCTGGATTCCCGCCTTCGCGGGAATGACGGCGCAGAGAAAACCCATTCAATAAATATATATGCTTCCGAATACCGACACTGGAGACTGTAAACTGGTGACTGGAGACTTTGCCTGCGTCCCTTAAACCTACGAAAGCCTATTTCAAAACCCCGCCCTGCCGAAGCAGCGTCAGCACGAAATGCTCGAACGGCTTGGCTGTGTCGCACAGAATATGATTCATGCCGAGTTTTCCCGCCGCGCGGGAGATGCCTGCGATATGTTCGCGCACCGATTCCCGGCAGGTTTCCGCTTCCCGCTCGGAAATAAACAATGAAAACTCCTCGCCGGTTTCCGCGTCTTCCAGCCGCGTGCTGCCGGAGAAAGAAGGAGACAACTCATCCGGCGTCAGCACCTGCAGGAGAGAGATTTCCTGTCTCGCCTTACGCAGAGACGAAAGCGCCTGCGGGATATTTTCGTCCCAGAAATCGGAAATAACAATCGTCGCGCCGGGGCGCTTGGGTTGCGACAGGAAAAATTGCGCGAACCGGTTCCAGTTTGCCACGTCGGTCGGGGGGGCGGTTTCGATCTGACCGAAAATTTCTCCTGTCGCCGCGCTGCCGCGCACCTGCCTGCCCAGAGGTTCGCCTGCGGCGGAAAACAGGCTGGCCGTATCGCCGGACAGCAGCGCGATATACCCGGCAGCCGCCGCGAGGCGACAGGCAAACATTTCCTTTTCCGGAAACGCCGACACGCTGCGCGAGAGGTCGAGAACGAGATGGACATGCTTCTCCCGCTCCGCTCCGAAAATTTTCACAAACGTCTCGCCTGTGCGCGCGTATACGTTCCAGTCGAGGTCGCGCAGATCGTCGCCCTCGACGTAGCCGCGATGGTCGAGGAACTCGACCCGCCCCCCGCGCACAGTACCGGCACGGTTGGCGACGCCGCCGGAGGAAAACTTCCTGCCACTGGCCACAGACAGCGATTCCAGCCGTCGCAGAAAATCCGCGCTGAATCGAAGTTCGCGCAGTTTTTCGGTTCCCGCTTTGTTTTGGGAAAAGACCGGCATCGGGTCAATCCAGTTCTGTCTGGCGAAAATGCGATTTACGGAGCCCCGGAATAAGAGGGAGCGAAATCGGGGCAATATGGTTTGATTAAGAAAAAACTTGTACCGTCATTCCCGCGGAGGCGGGAATCCTGGCGGTGTTGCGTACGGTTCCCCACTGGATTCCCGCCTCCGCGGGAATGACGCGCGAAACTTGAAGCCGAAAACAGTACGGTTTTTCCTTAAACGGTATTGCCCTTAGTCCCTCCCATACATAAATTCCTTCGTCGTCCGTTCGCGGATGAAATTCTCGTCCATCCCGATTTCGCGCCAGAAGGAAATAATCCTGCCATAGTCCGGCGCGCCTTCGACTCCGGGCATGGGAATGCGGTCGATGCCGTGGTCGTGAGCGACTACCGCGAGGGCGTAACGTTGCAATTGCAGAAGCTCCAGCTTGCCCGGATTCAGTCCCGGCAAGGCATTGGACTGCTGGATCAGTTCCCGCCCTTCGCGCACAGAATTTTCGTCATTCCGCCGCAGCCCGCTGATGTATTTCTCCAGCGCCTCCGCGCGCGGGGAAAACTTCCACGCCTGCGCGCCAACGGTCGTTTCGCCGCAACCGCAGAGCGATAGCGTTGCGCAGATGAAAAAAACAGCGGTCGGAAAAACTATTCGCATTTGGCAAATACCAGTGACGCATTGGTGCCGCCTAGCCCATAGGAGTTGGTCATGGCAAACGGGATTTCCCGCTCGCACTTTTTATCGAAACAGTAATCCAGGTCAAGCTCCGGGTCGCGCTCGTCGCAGTTTATTGTCGGCGGAACAATTCCTGACTCGACCGCGAGGCACGTTGCCACCGCCTCCAGCGCCCCCGCCGCGCCCATCGCGTGTCCGATCACGCTTTTGCTGGCGGTCAGCACCATTTCGTAAGCGTGCTGGCCAAAGACATTTTTGACTGCGGCGGTTTCTATCATGTCATTATAAGCGGTGCCGGTGGCGTGACAGTTCAGATGAATAATTTTTCCCGGTGAAACTTTTGCGTCGGCCAACGCCATGCGCATCACCGCCGCGATGCCGGAGCCGGTTTTTTCCGGCGCAGTCATGTGGAAAGCGTCGTTGTTGACGCCGCGCCCCAAGAGCCGCGCGCGGATTTTCGCGCCGCGCTCGCGCGCCGCCTCTTCGGTTTCCAGCAGCAAAATACCTGCGCCTTCGCTGAAAATGGTGCCGCCGCGCGTTTTCGCAAACGGGCGGATAGTATCTTTGCTGATCGCACGGAGCGCCGACAGACCGGCAAACGCTGATTCCGACAATTCGTCAAACCCGCCTGCGATTACCGCGTCAGCCCGCCCGGCGCGAAGCCATTCCAAAGCGGTGCCGATCGCTGCCGCGCCTGAAGCGCAGGATAGGCTAAGCACTGCCTCCGGTCCGGCGGACGGGATTTGCTCCCGGATGCGCCTGATGACATACTCGCCTGCATAGCGGGTGAGCGAAACCGCGCCGGCAGGATTCTCGTTCAGCGTGCGAAAGGACTTTTCCGCCTGTTCGATGCCGCTGAAATTGGTGCCGACACAGATGCCCAGCCGGATTCCCGCAAGAGTAATTCCGGCGTCGCGCACAGCTTCGGTCGCCGCCGCAACCGCGAAAGCGACTGCCCGGTCAGGCGCGTCATCAAAGCCTGGAACTTCTCCCCCGAGATTGTTGCGATAGGGCGAGGCGTCGAAACGGGTAACCGGGCGCAGCGCGCAGTTCCCGGCAACCAGATCGCGCCAGAAAATCTCCGCTCCCGTTCCGCAGGGCGAAACCGCTCCCACTCCCGTCACCACGATTGATAATGCCATATCTGCCTTTCGCTAAACCGGGTGCGCGTGGTCAGATTTCCATGATTTCCGCGGACTTCCGCTCTACTTCCGCATCGACGCTTTTCTCGTATTTCTTAACCAGCTCCTGCACGTCATCTTTCAATTTTTTCAGATCGTCCTCGGTGATGACTTTTCCCTTCTGCAGGGTCTCCAGATCCTTCAGTCCGTCGCGACGCGAGTTGCGGATGGAAATCTTGCCGTCCTCGCCCTTTGCCTTGACCTCCTTAGCCAGTTTCTTGCGGCGTTCCTCGGTGGGCGGCGGAAAGCTCAGGCGCAGCAGTTTGCCATCGTTCTGCGGGGTCACGCCCAGATCACTGGCGAGCAAGGCTTTTTCGACATCTTTCAGAATCCCGGGGTCGAAGGGCTTGATCATCAACTGCCGCGCTTCGGGCACAGAGATCGTGCCGCACTGTTTCAGCAGCATTTCCGAACCGTAGGCGTTGACCCGGATATTTTCCACCAGCGCCGGAGTGGCGCGCCCGGTGCGGATCATGCGGAATTCCTTGCCGAGGTGAGCAATAGCCTTTTCCATATTGTCCTCGATCATCAACATTACATCGTCTGCGGACATAAACTTTTCTCCTGATAAATTGCCGTAAAATTCAATATGTGCGATTTTCCATATAAACTCAGCGCCCGTCAAGAGGCGTTTGGGACGGGGAGGCCGACAACTTTCCCAGCAGGCGGAAGACGGCCTCGTGTCCCGCCGGGGAAAAGTGCATCGCATCGGCGGTTAGATAATAGCTTTTGGAATCCTTTCCGGTTTCGCGGAAATAATCGCGCGCGTCGATGACGTTTACGCCAAGTTTTTTCAGGTGCGCGGCCAGCAGGTTCTGCGGAGTAAAATTTTCTTCCGACGGCAATCGCACCTGGTATTCATAAGGCAGCAGCACAACTGTCAGCGGCGCGATGCTTCGCGACAGGGAGACTATCTCGTCGAGAATCGGCAAGGCCGCGCGGTATTGCTCCCCGGTTTCGACATAGAGCGCACGGTCGTTTTCAAAAAACGCTTTCTGCCGGTCAGCAAACAGATGCTTGGTAAACATGTACAGCCGCGAATGCGATTTGAGAAATTCAAATGAGGAAGCAACCGCGCCCTCCGGTGGCGGCAGAATCGCAGGATAGCCGTAGATGTCATTCAAACAGTAGAACAGAATAATTCTTTCCGGCATTTTTTCTTTTTTGGCGAATTCGCGCAGCACGTCGCGGTAGGACGGCAGGGAATACGAAATCACGGCGGCGTTGACGATTTTGATTTCGGGCAGGGCTTTCTGCAGTTTTCCCGCGAAGGTATCCTCTGCCTTCACCCCAACCCCGAACGCCACCGAATCGCCCAGCAGCAACCAGTATTTGTCGGCCTGCGCCGAACCGGAGAGGTCGCGGAAGCCGTCCGCGTCGGTGCGCACGGTCTGGCCGAAACATTCTCCGGCGTGATTTTTCTTCAACCCGAAAGTTTCGCCGAACGCTCCCGGCTCCAGCAGGCCGGAGTCGGTCGATTGCACGTTTACGTCGCAGAAAATGCGTACCAGAATTTCCGGCACCGCCAGCAGCAGCGCAAACACCAGCAGGCTGAACAACAGGGGCAGCAGTCGTTTGGCGAAAGGCTTGCGCGTCTGGCCGGTCATAACGGAGCCCATTTGATGCTGTCGGTCTTTTCGTCGTAGTAGAGCTGGCTGGCGGAGATGGCGTGCTCGATGCTCAGGTGGCAGCCGTGGAATTCCACCACCACGCCGGGGTGGATGACACCGGTGATCTTGATGCGGGATTTTACCTGTTTGCGCATTTCCGCCTTTTCCTTATCGATGAACTCCTCGATCTCCTTCAGTCGCTGGCGGGCGGCGATGCGAGCCTTGAGCACCTCGGCGACTGACTTGCGCCTGTCCGGCGGAGTGCGCAGCAGCACCGCGCGCACATCGCCGGTGCCGATGACCTTGTCGATTTTGTGTACCGTCATCTCGCAGGAGAGTTTTTCCGCGATCAGCTTTTCCTGTTTGTGTGGCGGCAGGCCGATAATCAGCACAGTCCTGATATTCAATTCTGAACCGACTTCCTTGGCCTCGATACCTCCACCGCAGCGGAGCACACCGCCCTGAATCCGGCCTTTGCCCTCGGTGACCACAATCATGTTTTGCGCCGTGACAAGGCAGTTGCTGAGGTCGTTATCGACGAAAACGTCGTGACCAGCGTCGATGGTGGCGTTCTGTGCGAAGTGGGCGCGGACGTTGCCGCCGGCTTTAATAAAGCCGGTCTCACCCATCACCACGCCATGCTTGACTTCGACGTCGCCCCGCGCCTCGATCCGGGCGTCCTCAATCGATTCCTGCACCAGGAGGTTGCCCGCGGAGACGACTGTGAAACCGGAGCGGATGTTGCCGGTGATGCTGATGGAACCTTCCTCCATGCGGATATTGCCGGTGGAAAAATCGATGTCGCTGTTTATCTCCACCACGCTGCTGACGGAGATGGTTCCGTCCGAGAACAGGATCATCCCTGGCGCGATGGCGACGAATTCGCCGCGTTCGGATTTAAACTCGACATTCTCCCCCGCCTGCGCCGAGGCAGGCGCGCCGTCGCGGGCGAGAATGGGGGCGCCAAAAACGTCTGTCCCCGGCACGCCTTTTTTTGGCGGCAGCAACACCGCCAGCCGGTCTCCCGCGTGAACGGTGTGGATAGCGCCGCGCTCGTAATAGTTGATGCTGCCGTCGGCCTCTTCCTGGCCTATGGATTTGTCGAGAGCCACTTCCAGTTTCAACTCTCCGTCGGCCCCGTCGACCGGGGGGACGCCCTTGGCGACCAGCACCTTGTCCACAGGCTTGCCGGTTTCCTTCGCCTTGGCGATACCGGCGCTGATGGCTTCGAGATCCACCTGCGCGACGATGCCCGCTTTTTCGACAGCGGAATGGATTTTGAAAGGTGTGATCTCGCCGCCGGAAAAATCTTTGGGATAGACGCAGGCGAAGGCTTGCAACCCGTCCTGCGAAGCCGTGATCAGGGGGCGCATCTGCACCCGGTTGCTGATGACCTGCGCCAGGCCGTAGACTTCCGCAAAGACGTTGCCGTTTTCATCGGCGCGACAGCCTTCCTGCGCGACAACGGCGATGTCCTTGGCCTTGTCCTTGCCGGGAGGCTTGATCTCCCGTCCGTCCACAGTCTTGCCGGACTTGGGCTGCTGGGCGGGAATCTTGCTGGCGATAGGCATCCCCGGCAGCAGCGGCTTAGACAGGTCGCCCAGGAGTTTCAGGAACGAGTCTGTGCCTTGCTCCGGCACCTCTCCCCGCACCAGCGCCATACCGCGCGCGTCCTCGTTCTTGTTGATTCTGCCGAGAATTTTTTCGAGTTGCGTCTGGACAGGAGTAACGGTTACGCCCATCTCCTGCAGCGCGGTCGCGATTTGGCTGGAAGTCAGGGGCTGGCCGGTTCCTTTCGGCGGAGCGCAGGAAATGACGGAAACCTGCACGCCGTCGGCGGAGATTTCCATTTCGATTTCCGCGTCGGCGTTTTTGAGAGAAACGGAGTAGGCGTCTTCCTTGACTCCGTCGAGCAGGAGGTTGTCTTCCGTAGTTTCCAGCATCCCGGCCGCAACGCGTAATGCTTCCGGCTCCGAGTCGGCATGAACTGTGATTTCACGCTTACGCACGGATTGCCCCCAGGGAAAATCGCTGATAAAAACTGCCGCCTTGCCGGAATTATTGCTTTGAAGATATTACGCCAAAAGCTCGGGTTTTTCCAGCAGCATTTTGACCTGCCCGTTGAATTTCGCCGCCAGCACCCCGTCCAGCACGCGGTGGTCGCTGGAGAGGGTGATCTTCATCACGGGGCGCAGGGCGAGTTCCTTGTTGAAAACGCAGGGAGCGTCGGCGATTTTACCGACCGCGAGAATCGCCGCTTCGCCGGGGTTGATGATCGCGGTGAACTGATCGACCTCGAAGGTACCGAGGTTGGAGACGCTGAAAACGCCACCGGTGTAGTCGTCGGTGGTGAGCTGTTTGTTGCGGGCTTTTTCGATCAGGGAGCGGGTATCTTCCGCCAGGGCCGACAGCGGTTTCCGGTCGGCGTCCCGCACCACCGGCACCACCAGTCCGTCTTCCCCGACCGCAACCGCGAAGCCCACGTGCATCCGGTCACGCTCGACGTAGCCTGCGGGAGTGTAGACCGATGCCATGCGGGGGAACTTGCGCAGCGCCAGCGCGCAGGCTTTAATAATCATATCATTTACCGAAACCCTGATTTTCTCGCCCTTGAGCCGCTTGCGGTAATCGAGAGCCTCGCCCATGTCGATGGCGGTGGTGATGTAGAAATGCGGGGCGTTACGGGTGCTCAACGCCATACGCTTGGCGATGATAGTGCGCATCAGGCTCATCCGCTGCGGAATTCCGCCGCTGCAGGACGGCGCAGCCTCAGCCATTTCGGCAGTGATTTTCTCCTCGGTGTTGCCGAGAAAAAACCTCAGATCCACGTTTCGCGCCCGGCAGACCTGCCGCGCCAGCGGCGTGAGGCGCAAATCACGGGTCGCTTCGAGATATTCCCTGATGTCTTTTACCTGCACCTGGCCGTCGACACCGGAGCCGTCAAGAGGAAGAATCGAAATGTCATATTCGGTGGCTAGTTGCAGCGCTTCCTCGGTCGCGTTTTTCACGCCGGGGCTGAGCATCCCCGCTTCCAGCGGGATATGCGGCACGTCCTCGGCATAGACCGGCAGATCGCCCGCGCCAGGAGTAACCGAGACGGTGGGACTGTCGCTCGTTGCTGGCGGAGACAGCAGAATAGCCGGGATTTTCTCGTCGGCGTCAGCGATGATCGCGACCGGTTCGCCGACCTTTACCGACTGCCCTTCATTAACCAGGAGTGCGCGCAAGACTCCGCTGAACGGGCTGGTCACCTCAAGCGTGACCTTGTGCGTGGTGATTTCGCACAACGGCTGACCGGCCTCCACCTGTTCCCCCACCTTGACGTTCCACAAGGCGATCATGGCTTCGTGCATGGTCTTGGCCAGTTGAGGCAGCAAAACCCGTTCAATCATGCGGCTGCTCCTATTCCTGTGCGGCGTGGCTGAGAAAAGCGTCGGGCAGCGATTCGAGAATATCGCTGGCGATCAGGCTGTGCTCGCCCATCGTCTCCGCCGCGAAGTCGCCGGCCAGTCCGTGCAGATGCGCGCCCAGCCGCGCCGCCTCAAGCGCTGTCAGTCCCTGCGCGGCGAGAGCGGCGATTATTCCGGCCAGCACGTCGCCGGAACCGGCAGTCGCCATGCCGGGGTTGCCGGTCTGGTTGATATACGTTTCCTTCCCGTCGGTGATGATCGAGTTCTTTCCTTTCAGCAGCACAACCGCGCCTGACTGCTGCGCGTATTTTTTGGCAAAGCTTTCCCGGTTTTCCTGCACCTGTTCCACGCTTTTGCCGATCAGGCGGGAAAACTCTCCCGGATGCGGCGTGATGATGGTCGGCTTTTTCCGGCTGCGGATCAGTTTCCAATCCTTGCCCACCGCCGTCAGCGCACCCGCGTCCAGCACCAGCGTCGCGCCGATTTCCGGCACCAGCAGGCGCAGCAATTCACCGGTCTCCCCCGCCACCGGCAGCCCCGGCCCCAGCACCACCGCGTCCACCTCGTGCGCGGCTTCGATAATGTATTCCCGCGAATCGACGCCTGGCGACTGGCCGTTGGTTTCTGGTACCGGCATGGTGATGACTTCCACCGCCATTATTTCCGCAATCATGTTCAGGCTTTTGGGCACGGCCCAGGTGACAAGCCCCGCGCCGCTGCGCAGAGCCGCCATGCTGCACAATACGCCTGCCCCGGTCATGCCGGTGCTGCCCGCGACCACCAGTACCCGCCCGCAGTCGCCCTTGTGCGCGTCTTCGCGCCGCGCAGGCAGTTTCGGAAGTTCCGACATGATTTTCTCCCCCAGTAATATTGTGTCACGCTTATCAGTTCGCGGCAGTCCTGACAATCCGCGCCGCCGCCGAAGCCGCGCCAAAGCCATTATCGATATTTACCACAGTTACTCCGGCGGCGCAAGTATTTAACATTCCCAGCAATGCCGCCACGCCGCCGAACGAGGCGCCATACCCTACGCTGGTCGGCACCGCGATTACCGGGCAGCCCACCAATCCGCCCACCACGCTGGGCAAAGCACCTTCCATTCCCGCGACTACGACAATCGCGACCGCCTCCCGCAGTTTTGCCTCGTGCCGCAACAGTCGGTGTAGCCCAGCCACGCCGACGTCGTAAATTTTTTCCGTCAGGCAGCCCAGCGCCAGCAGCGTCTCCCCCGCTTCCTCCGCCACCGGCAAGTCCGACGTCCCGGCGGAAATCACCAGCACGGGCTTGGCGCAAGGCAATGCAGGCGCTTCTCCGATTGTCACCGTCCGCGCGAGTTCGTTCTGTTTCGCGTCGGGAAAATCGCGCATCAGCGCCGCCGCCGCTTCCGGCGCGAGCCTGGTAGCCAGCACCACTCCGCCGGTTTTTTCCCGCAGCGACTTGGCGATGGCGCAAATCTGCTCCATCGTTTTTCCATGCCCGAAAATCACCTCCGGAAAACCGCACCGCTCTGCCCGCGAAAAGTCCGGCACGGCGAACCCGAGAGTTTCACTGTTACGATATTCTTTCTGAAACAGTTCCGCCGCCTCGACAAAGGAAAGTTCCTCGGTCGCGATTTTTGCAAAAAGTTCCGCCAGATAATCCCGCATCATTTCCCCCGCGCCAAAGCTTCGATACCCAGATGGTCGATCTTTCCCGCCGCCAGCAGTTCCTGCCCCCGCGCCGCGATCATCACCGCGTTGTCGGTGCAGAGGTTCATCGGCGGAATCGCCACCCGCGCGCCGATCTTTTTCGCCGCCCGCGCCATTTCCTCCCGCAGGTATCCGTTAGCCGCCACGCCCCCGCCGAGGGCGATCCACTTCGCGCCGGTCTCCTGCGCCACGGCGAGGGTGCGGGTCACGAGCGCGTGTACGACCGCGCGCTGAAAACTCGCAGCCGCGTCAGCCACGCCTTTTTCATCCAGCAATACCGGCCCCCGCATCTGGTTCTCCTGCCCGCGCGCCGCGTAGAGCACGCCGGTCTTGATGCCGCTGAAGGAGAAGTCGTCGCCCGTCTTGGGCAGGCAGGAATTTTTCCAGTGAAAAGCCTTGGGGTTGCCGGTCTTCGCCGCCTTCTCGATTCTCGGGCCACCGGGAAAACCGAGGCCAAGTATCTTGGCGACCTTGTCGAAAGCCTCGCCTGCCGCGTCGTCGCGGGTCTGGCAGCGGCACTCATAAGTCGCGTCGTCGGGAATATAATAAACATTCGTGTGGCCGCCGGAGACGACCAGCGCCACGTAAGGCGGACGCAGTTCCGGTTCGGCGAAGCGGGCGGCAGCGATATGCGCCTCGACGTGGTTGACCCCGATCAGCGGCACCTCCCACGCCAGCGCCAGCGCCTTGGCCGCAGTCACCCCGATCAGCAGCGCGCCGATCAGGCCGGGACGGTTGGTGACGGCGATGGCCGAGATATCGGCAGGAGTGATTTTCGCTTCATCCAGAATCCGTTTAACGCCGGGCAGCAGGCATTCCATATGCGCGCGGCAGGCCACTTCCGGCACTACCCCGCCGTACTGCCGGTGCAGGTCGATCTGGCTGGCGACGAATTGCGCCAGTACCTCCCTGCCGCTCCTCAGCAACGCCCCCGCCGTCTCGTCGCAGGAGGATTCCAGGCCTAAGATGATGTCGTCTTTTTCAGCCATATGATTGCGTGTTATTCTATCGAGGGAAGCAATGGCCTGATGTATGCCATGAGTTCGGGAATGGATTCCGTGGCAGTACGCCAAACCTCGAACATGTCCACGTCGTCGTACAAATGGATCAGGAAATCCCTCATGCCTGCGATTTTTTTCCAGGGTACGCCCGGATGGGCGTCGCGGAAATCCGGGGAGAGGCGTTTGGTCGCCTCGCCGATGATCTCGATTTGTGAAATCACCGCATAATGGGTTTTACGGTCGGAGAGGAAAGTTTCGCGATCAAATCCCTCAATAAATTCCCGCACGTTTCCGGCGGCATTCATGATATCCCACAGCGTCGCGGCATCACGATCTTCAAGCGGCATAAATGCGTTTCCTTGCATTTAAAATCCCCTTGCGGCGGAAAGGATTTTTCAGGTTTTTCTCTATTGCCAAGTCGACAGCCCGGCTGAAAATAGCCGACAGCTCCTCCACCATATCCATGCGGTCGAACAGGGAGCGATCCGCGTCGTCGGCAAAGCTGACCAGCACGTCGATATCCGAGTCCGGGCGGAAGTCGTCGCGCAGAACCGAACCGAACAAAGAGAATTCCCTGATCTTCCACTTCTGGCAGAAGTCGCGGATTTTCCCCATCGGTAATTCTATATTGGCATTCATATCGAATCTCCCGCCGCCAGTGTAGCCGCGAATCTCCCCCGGCGCAAGCTGTTTGATGAATACGCTGCATCTGCCGACGTCATCTGTTGTTTTCCTCAATCCAGCGCTTTTCCTCGAAATTATTCGGCAGCCAATAGGCAACATAGGCCTTCTTTTCCTCAGGCAGATAAAACACGTCGCCGTAAAAACCGGCGCGGTGCGTTACCTTCTCGTTCGACAAAGCGCGTGGAAACCACTTCGGTGCAAATGTCCGGTTTCTGTCGAGAGCATAGCTGATGCTTTGTTGATTTTGAACATCGTCGCTGTTGACAGTTCCGATCTTTATTCCGTCCACGGTATCGGTTACGACTTCGGCAAAAACGAAAGAGCCATCCCATGGATTATTCACGCAAAACCGGATGACAGTCATGTCTTTTCCGATTCCGACCGGAGCGAAGTATTTATCCAAAATTTCCCGCTTTTTATCAGATGTCAGCCTGTCGGAATTATATTCGGTTCCCCTGAAAGCCCAGCACAGCATCAAAAAAACGAATAAAAAAAATCCGACGACAAGTTTCAGCGTAAACATAATCAGTTTCATTTCTCACCCCGCAACATCTCCGCCGCCTTCCGCAACTGCGGGTCATCACGCAGCAGCCAGTCGGCGTCGGCCACCCCGTTCAGCGACAGTTCCGCCATGCCGTGCCACTCCGCTTCGGTCAGGGGAACGGCAATGTCTGGTTGCAGTCCTTTGCCGTCGATGTTTTCCCCGGCGGCGGTGAGATAATAACCGTTGGTAATTACCAGCCCGCCTTCTTCGGAGGAATAAGGAATGATTTTCTGTACTTTCGCCTTGCCGAAACTTTTCGCGCCGATCAGCGTCGCCTGCCGGTGCTGGCGCAGCGCGGCGGAAAACAGTTCGGCGGCGCTGGCGGTCTCGCGCTCGATCAGGAGCGCCAGCGGGAACCGGTAACGCTGTTCCGTTTGGGAGAGCAGCTCCCTCTGCTCCGGCTTTCCCTCTTCGCCCAGCGTGAGCAGGGTGGCGACCAGCTTTCCCGCAGGCAGGAAATAATCGGCTACTTCCCGGCAGATCTGCGCGTCCCCGCCCCCGTTCAGGCGCAGGTCGATAATCAGGGCGCGCAGGTTTTGCCGTTGCAGCGAATCGATCTTTTCGCGCAACTGCTCCGGCAGAGTGCCGGAGAAAATGAAAAAACGCACATAGCCCACGCCGCTTTTTTCGTCCAGCATGAATCCATGCACATTGGCGTAACCGGGCAGCGGGGCGCGTTCGATTTCCGCGCGCCACTTCCGCGCCCCGCTCTGGATTTCCAGCAGAATTTTCGTGCCTGTCTCGCCCAGCAGCCGTTCGCGCATCTGCCACAGGTCAAGCCCCGCCAGTTCCTGGCCGTCAATCGCGGTAATGATGTCTCCGTCGCTCAAGCCTGCTTTGTCCGCAGGCAGGCCGGGTATGACTTTCCTCACCAGCAGCCCCGCCGGTTCCTGGCGCTCGATCAGGATGCCCAGACCGCCTGCGGGCAGCCCTTCGATTTCGTGCTGCTCGCCAGCAAACTGGCGGGAGGGAAGATATCTCGTATATCTGTCGCCGAGTTTTTGCAACATGCCACCAATAGCGGCTTCGCGCAATTCCTCCGGGGAGGGCGGATGGGGATGGAGCCGCAGAATGTCAGAGTAGACCTTGGCGATCAGCCGCATTTCACCGTTTAAACCAACCGGCTCATCCCGATTGAACCAGGGGTTGTCGTTACGCATCTGCGCCAGCAACAGCACAGCCAGCAACGCCACCATCCAGCGTCTGACCGGCGGTTCTTTTTTCTCTGTGTTTTCCGGCTTTGTCGCATCCATTGTCCCGGTATGGTAGCGCCTGGGGTCGGATTGGTCAATATCAAAGAAAAATGCCGGTTTAATTAAGGAAAAAACTTGTACCGTCATTCCCGCGAAGGCCAGGGGCTGGCTGCCAGCGGAATCCAGGAGGTGTTGCGTACGGTTTCCCTACTGGATTCCCGCCTTCGCGGGAATGACGATTCGTGAGTTTTGTTGCAAAATCGGATGATTTTTCCTTAATCAAACCGTATTGCGTTTAATCTGCGACCAACGGGAGCGCGGAAGTTTCGCACGCACGAAACTGCTTGCAAAATATGCCTGTGCGGCACGCACCAAAAAACCGCGCCGGGTTTAACCGGCGCGGTTTGGATTGTTGCTATTCAGGAGCTTTCCTGAGTTAGAACTGCCACATCAGGCCGAAGGTGAATTCGAGGTTGTCGGATTCGTCGTAGCAGAAGTCGCGCGAGATGCTGAGGTCGACGTTCCACTTGTCCTTGATAACCCAGCTGCCGCCAATGCCGACGGTGAGGAAATCGTCGTCGGTATAGGAAGGCATATCGGCGGTGTAGCTGTAGGTCGCGTTGGTGTTGAGGACGAAGTTGTTGCCGATGGGCACGCCCACGTTCATCGCCACCTTGTAGACGTCGACTTCGCCGTCGCCGGTGATTTCGTTTTCGCCGTCCATGTTAAAGCCGCGCTGCCAGATGAAACCGCCGTTGACGACCACGTTCTTGAAATCCTTCTGGATGGCAAAGAAGGGGCCGATACCGCAGTGATCCGGGTCGCTCCGGTCGCCATCGTTTTCATCGAGGAAGGTGTGGAAATAGAACATGCTGACGCCCGCGGTGAGATCGATGCCCTTCTCTTCCTGGGTAATCAGGCTGAAGCGCGGGGTGGCGATCAGGCCAATACGGGTGTAGTCGGCGAAGTCATAGCTGCCGTTGTAGTCGGCGCGGTCAAGAGGCATCATGACGTCGAGTGAGACGCGATCCCAAGCCCAACCGGTGCGGAGGGTGCCGCCGAAGCGGTTGTATTCCGCGTCGCTGTTGTCAAACCAGCGGTGTTCATAACGCAGCGAACTGTTGGCGGAGGTGTTCCAGGAAATCTGGCTGGCCGGACCGTTGCCCAGAGCCTTGACCATTCTCTGGCGCTCAACCTCGTCCATGATGTTTGCGGTTTTCTTGAGCTGGCCGGAATCCTTCCACTGGGAGCGGGGCTGAACCATGGGGGCGATACAGACGCTGATCGTTTCATTGATAGACGTATGCAACGAACCCTTGGGCATGGCGTTGCTGGAGCCGTTGGAGTTGGCCACGCCGGAGAACAGCTTGATCAATTTCTGGTCGAGGTATTTTTCGGCGGCGGTGACGGTGGTGAAGGACTGCTGGGACTCGGTGCCATATGTCACGTAATAGGATCCACCGCTGCTTTTCTTGAAATAGATGGACGGAATAGTAACGCCAGCCACCTTGCGGGTAGCGGAGTAGTAACCAGTGTAGCCGCCGCCGAAATCCTGGTAAGCGACGCTGAAGCTCTGGCCCGGGGTCAGAACCTTCACGGTCTCGCCGAACTCGGTATTCGGACTCCAGTAAACCGGATTGTATCCGCTCTCTCCCGAGGACGACCCTGACGGCGTTGCATAAGCGCTTTGCGTCAGAATAAACATCGCCGCCATAACCGCGGCCACTCCCAAAAGCTTGAGATTCATTAAAACTCTCCTTTCCCACCCAAATAAAAAAAACACCCAACATTTCATAAACAATAATTATCACGCCTCCCTAATGTGGCGTAATTTTGTCTATTTATAACCTTTCACCAGTTTCTGTCAAATAAAAAAACCGATCGCTGTTATTTTTTTCGCGAAGGAAAATTCCCGGCCTCAGACAGTTTTTTAGTAACAACCAGCCGGAATCCTATATCGTTGCGCAGGCTGCCGGGCAGATATTTTCCCCGCGTGACGCAGCGGCAGTTCAATGCGTCCATCGCCCAGCTTCCCCCGCGCAAGGCAAAATCAGCCGAAACGCCGCCGTATTCCGGATTCTGCAAAGGACAATTGTAATAATACCAGTCGTTATATTTTTCACGACACCACTCCCATACATTTCCAGACATGTCGCATATCCCGTTAGAGCTATCTCCGCCTGGCGAAAGACTTCCGGTCGGAGCGGTATATTCATTTCCGTCATTATACAGCGGATTTTTCCAGGGAAACGGACTAGTAGCATCTGCGAAATTGCCGCACAATGACGCCATTTCCCGACCCCAGGGATATTCCCGCCGGTCAGTTCCCCGCGCGGCGTACTCCCATTGAGCTTCGCTGGGGAGGGAAAATTCCCAGTCCGCAGGCAAAGTGTCATCATTTTTATTCATCCAGGCGATAAAAGCCTGCGTATCGGCATAACTGATGCAACTGGCGGGGTGTTCCGGAGTCTGGCGAAAATAGGGAGATTTCCAGTTGGCGTCCTGCTTCCACACCCACTTGCCGCTGCTCCAAACCAACGCTCCGTTGCTTTCCGCTGTCGTTATGTAGCCGGTCGCTGCTGTAAACTGCTCAAATTCGCGCACCGTAACCTCAAACCTGCCCATCAGGAACGGTTCGGTAATAATTACCCAGTGCAGCGGTAACTCGTTGGGATAGATATACTTACCCTTGCCGTCACTGCCCATCTGGAATTTGCCTGCTGGTATCATCGTGAAAACCATGCCGGTTTTTGCTTTCCACTGCCGGGGCGGGAAAGACAAATCCGGTTCAGTTCCGCTGGAAGTTGCATTGCTCGCAGTCGGCGTCTCGCCGCCGGTTTTACCGGCGTCGGCTGTCGCGGCAGTCAGGCTGAACGCAATTGCGGCCAGGATAATTGCGCAGATCAATAGATATTTCATTTGGCGTCCTTCAGGATTCATTACCTCATAATTACCTCTCTCTGCCGACTGATGTCAAACCTTATTTGCCGTCAGCAAATTTTCTTTGCGTGATCTGCCGGAAATTGGGTAATATGGCGCAGGAGATTGCATAATGGGTAATGAGAAAAAACTGGCTCTGCTGCGCGAATGGCTGAAGGCGAAACAGTCGGTGCTGGTCGCCTTTTCCGGCGGGGTCGACAGCACGTTTCTGGCGCGGGTGGCGCACGACATCCTGATCGACAAGGCGCTGGCAGTCACCGTGGCCTCGCAGTTCAGCTCTGCGTCGGAAATTGAACAGGCGAAGAAAATCGCCGCCCTGATCGGCATCAAACATAAAGTAGTGCAAGTGGATATCCTGGCGGTCAAGGAAGTGGCGGCCAACCCGCCGGAGCGCTGCTATTATTGCAAGCGCCGCATGTTCCAGGAACTTCGCGCCCTCGCCGACCGGGAAAACATTCCGCATCTGGCGGACGGGGAATCGGTGGACGATCTTTCCGAATTCCGCCCCGGCCGCAAGGCGGTGGCGGAACTGGGGGCGCTTTCGCCGCTGCGCGACTTATGTTTCACTAAAGGCGACATTCGCGACCTCGCCCGCGAAATGAAGCTGCCCAACTGGGACAAACCCGCCAGCCCCTGCCTGGCGACCAGAATCATGTATGGTCAACACCTCGACCATGAAACATTGAACCGCATCGATCTGGCCGAGACCTTTCTGCATACGCTCGGGTTCAAGCAATGCCGCGCGCGCGACCACGGAGGTTTGGTGCGGGTGGAACTGACATTGGAAGACATGGGCAAAATAGACCGTATCTTCATGGAACTGCTGTCCGACAAGCTGCTGCAACTCGGGTTCAGATACGCGACTTTGGATCTGACGGGATTCCGTTCCGGCAGCATGAACGCCGCCGATGTCGGCGAGGAAAAGCATGACAGTTGAGGAACAGGAAATCATTCCAATCGTATCCTGCCGACCGCCGGAAATGCAGACTGAGGAAGCGCGCATGTCTATCGGCGATCATCTGGCGGAATTGCGCGTCAGGCTGGCTATCTGCGTGGGGGTGTTTGCGCTGGCTTTTTTCTGCGGGTTCATTTTCTACCGGGAAATGTGGGATATCATCCGCCTGCCGATTATCTGGACCGCCGGGCAGATGGGGAAAGAACCGGGCGATCTTATCCGCTTCCAGGGTCTGGGGCCGATCCAGGGCTTTGTCACCATCGCCAGGATAGACCTGCTGCTGGCTTTGGTATTGACATCGCCGATAGTAATTTACGAAATCTGGAGGTTTGTTTCTCCCGGTCTTACCCGCCGGGAGAAACGCGCCATTTTCGCCATTCTGTCGTTCGGCTCGTTCATGTTCGCGCTGGGGGCGGCGATAGCGTTCCGGTTCGCCGTGCCGATCGGACTGCGGTTCCTGCTGCAATTCAACGCGGGACTGGAGCAGTGGAACGAGCAGTGGACGGGGCAGGAATACCTGGGCTTCGTAACCATGTCATGTCTTGGATTCGGGGCGTGTTTCGAATTGCCGCTGGTGATGATGGCGCTGGCGCGGGTGGGGTTGATTACTCCGGAAGGAGTGTTGCGTTACTGGCGGCACGCGGTGCTGCTGATGGTGGTGCTGGGAGCCGTGTTCACTCCGCCCGACCCCTTCACGCAGATCATGCTGGCGTCGATGCTGACAGCGCTGTTTTTCCTGGGCTACGGTCTGATGCGGCTGGCGGCGCGTAAGGAGTCGGACGGGGAGCCGGAAGCAGAATGAAGCTCAAACCTCGTTGCTACTGGACAATCTGCAAACTCCTTACCGTCGCGGTGATATATCTGACACCGGTGATATTTTTTTGCCGATTTTACGGACTCTTCGAATACCGTTTTTGGCAGCACTGTTATCTCTGCTCTATTTTGGAACAGAAAAATCCCGGGATTGATAAAGCTTACATTGTAATAAACGACTATGATTTCGATGATACCCATGCAATAGATGTAGGCTTTCACATAGTTGATATACTCCTAGTAGATAGTGGAAAAAACGTGGTTGATATCTCCGCGCTTGAAGGCATGGAACTCAAGCGTCTGGCGCTTTGCGAAACCCAGGTATGCGATCTGTCTCCCCTGCATGATATGCCGCTTGAACGACTTGATATTTCCAATTCCTGCGTTACCGACTTTTCACCTGTGAGTAGCTTAAAAAAACTATCAATTCTAGGCTTATATGACACAAATATAAGCGATTTGTCTTTCCTGCGGGGTTTACCGCTAGAAAAGCTTATATTGCCAAAAAACTCGGTTTCCGACCTGTCGCCATTGACAGGAATGCCCTTAAAATCACTTAACCTATGGGATTCGCCTGTCGCAGATATTTCGCCACTCAAGGGGATGCAACTGGAATATCTCGTTCTTAGCAGAACGAAAGTATCAGACCTGACTCCCTTGCGCGGAATGCCTTTGAAACACCTGCTCCTCAGCGAATTGCCTATCTCTGACCTTGCGCCGCTCAAGGGGATGCCATTGGAATTTCTTGACCTTTCCGGAACGAAAGTTTCTGATCTATCGCCTTTGATCGGAATGCCGCTGAAATCCCTGGACATTTCCCGCACTCCCGCCGCTATAAAATTACTTCCGGATGCTCTAAATAATTCAAACATTTACTTTATATATTAGCCCCATAAGTACGGTTCCCTGAAAGGAAGAATGCACGGCAAAAATACGGAACTTACATTCGGCGTACCGCAAATAAAAAAAACAAACCCGACGCGCTTCCGGCGCGTCTGTATGAGGTGAGATGACTGTCTTGAAGACCGACCGCCTGTTGAAATTACGCCTGCCGCTGCTGCTGGTTTTGTGCCTGCTGCGCTTTATGCCGGTGTGGGCGGGCGACAGCGTTCTGATCGAAAACGTTCCCCACGTACGCCAGCTTCCCGATTTCTGCGGCGAAGCCTGCGTGTCGATGTATCTGCAGAAACTCGGACACAATATTTCCCAGGAAGAAGTTTTCACCGTCTCGGGGCTGGAACCGGTCTACGCCCGCGGTTGCCATACGCCGGAACTCGCCGTTGCGATTGCCAGACTCGGCTTCAGAAAACTTCCCGCAGGCACGCCGGTAAATCCGGGAAAATCCGCCGAGGAACTGGAGGCGTGCTGGCTTTCCCTGCTGTCTGATCTGCGCGGCGGGACTCCCTCCATCGTCTGCATGCACTACGACGACGCGCCCGACACTACCGAGCATTTTCGCCTGATCCTCGGCTACGACGCGGAAAAGGACGAGGCGATCTATCACGAACCGGCGCTGGAGAAAGGCACGTATCTGCGTATGAAAAAGGCGTTGTTCATCAGGCTGTGGCCGCTGAAATACCGGGAAAATCAGTGGACAGTAATTCGCCTGCCGCTGGTTGCGGACAAAATTGTCACGCCGGAAAAAACCGCTGGTTTTTCCCGTTCCGATTTCGTGCAACACGTCATGCGGCTCAAGCCGAAAGCGCCCAAGGGATTTCACTATCTTGTCGAATCGCCTTTCGTGGTGATCGGCGATCTGGAGCGGGAAATATTGCAGAAGCGCGCGCAAGGCACGGTGCGTTTCGCCGTCACCAAATTGAAGGAATTGTATTTCGAAAAAGACCCGAAACAGATTTACGACGTCTGGCTGTTCGGCAGTTCGAAGAGTTACCGCAAGTATTCCGCTCTGCTGTTCAACGACGATCCCGACACGCCCTACGGCTATTTTTCTCCTGCCGACGGCGCGCTGGTGATGAACATCGCCACCGGCGGCGGGACGCTGGTGCATGAAATAACCCACTGTTTCATCGAAAGCAATTTCCCCGATTGCCCCACCTGGTTCAACGAGGGGCTGGCGTCTCTTTACGAGCAAAGCAGCACCCGCAACGGCCAGATCGTGGGGCTGACCAACTGGCGGCTGGCGGGTACGCAGAAGGCGATCCGGGAAAAACGCCTGCCTTTGTTCAAGGATTTATGCGCGACCTCGCGTTACGATTTTTACGAGCGCGACAAGGGCAATAATTACGGGCAGGCGCGCTATCTGTGCTACTATCTCCAGGAAAATGGCCTGCTGCCGAAATTTTATCACGCCTTCCGCGAACACCGCGCCACCGATCCCACCGGATACCACACTCTGCAGAAGATTCTCGGCGTCGAGGATATGGAAAAATGGCAACCGGAATGGGAGTCGTGGTTACTGGCGCTGGTATTCGCGCGCGAGTGATCATTTTTATTCTTTCCCTTATACGCTTAACGATTGTTTAATTATCGGCAACGACTATAAGGTTTGCTTGCCGGGTCGGACTGGTCTATATATAAAGGCGTGGATTCAGCCTGAAAGCGGTTGCGCAAGATTTATCGGTAATCAGATTGGAGGAAACAACGTGGGCACCTACAACTTTACTCCCCGTGACGTGGCGAAAGTAAACACCAAGTACAGGAAGATCGTGACGCAGATTCCCGTGCCGGAAGCGCTGGAGATCTACGAACGCCTGAAAAAGAGCGAACCGCGCTCGATGATGGGGCAGCCGCCTATTGTCTGGGATCGCGCCAAAGGCATCAACGTCTATGACGCCTGGGGCAACATGTGGCTGGACTGGTCCAGCGGCGTGCTCATCACCAATGCCGGGCACGCGCCGGAGGAAATCTGCGCCGCGCTGAAAAAAGTTATCGACAAACCCCTTCTCTCAACCTACGTTTTCGTGCATGAAGGCCGCGCGAAGCTGACCGAAATGCTGCAGGAACTGGCGCCGGTCAAGGACGAGTATTCCGTCTTCCTGCTCAGTTCCGGCAGCGAGGCGACGGAAAATGCGATCAAGCTCGCCCGTACCTACGGCATCTCCAAAGGCGGCGACAAGAAGCACGTCATAGTCAGCTTCGGCAACGCCTTCCACGGCCGCACCCTCGCCAGCCAGCTAGCGGGCGGAATGAAGAAACTCAAGACCTGGATCGTCAAGACCGACGTCGGTTTCGTGCAGGTGCCTTTCCCTGACGGTTTCAAGAACGAAGACACCTCTTTCGACCTGTTCCTGAAAACGCTGAAAGAGGCGGGACTGACCGGGGCGGACGTGGCGGGGGTGATGTCGGAAAGCTACCAGGGCGTCGGACCCGACTTCTTCCCGAAAGAATACGCGAAGAAATTGGAAGCGTGGTGCCGGGAAAACGACGTTGTCCTTATCATGGACGAGGTGCAGGCAGGCTTTGGCCGCACCGGCAAGATGTTCACCTTCCAGCATTACGACATTAAACCCGACCTGATCTGCTGCGGCAAGGGCATCAGCTCCAGCCTCCCCATCAGCGCGGTGATCGGCCGGAAAGACATCATGGACATGTACGCCCCCGGCAGCATGACCAGCACCCACTCCGGCAGCCCCCTCCCGACGGCGGCGGCGATTGCGAATCTGGAAATCATCAAGCGCGACAAACTGGTGGAAAAAGCGGCGGCGCTCGACGGCGTCCTGCGCGACGGGTTGCTGGCGATTCAGAAAAAATATCCGAAAGCTGTCGGCTGCGTGCATTCGCTGGGGTTGGTGGCGGGAATGCAGATCGTCAAGCCCGGCACGAAAGAACCGGACACCGACACCGCGTTCCGCATCAACGAAATCTGTCTGGAAAAAGGCCTGCTCATGTTCGCGCCGGTCGGCATCGGCGGTGAGTGCATCAAAATCGCGCCGCCTCTCACCACCCCGAAAGACGCGCTGCTGGAAGGACTGTCCGTCCTGGCGGAAGCTTGCGATATCGTGCTGGGCTGAATCAACCTTTGAAAGGAAAAAACCATGACCACCAAATATGACGTGACGATTGTCGGCGGCGGAATGATTACGCAGGTGCAGGTGTTGCCGTCGGTTTACCAGTTGCAGCGGCTGGGGCTGGTCGGCGAAATAAATATCTCGGCGCTCAATGCCGCGCCGCTGAAAGCGCTGGCCGAGGACGAAACCCTGAGAAAAGCCTATCCGGGGCAGAAGTTCAACGCCTATCCCGACTTCAACAAGGTCGATCCCGGCGAAGCTTTTCCCGACCTGTTCGCCGAAGTGCTGGAAAGCATGGCGCCGCGCAACATCGTGTTCGTCGCCCTGCCCGACCAGATCCACTACATGGCGATCAAGAAGGCGCTGGAGTGCAACCAGCACGTGGTTACGGTCAAGCCGCTGGTGCTGAAATACGACCAGGCGATCGAGCTTGAGCATCTGGCTTTCCAGAAAGGCCTGTTCGTCGGCGTCGAATACCACAAGCGTTTCGACGACCGCGCGCTGATGGCACGCCAAGCCTACCGCAAGGGCAACTTCGGCGAGTTCAAGATCGGCCAGGCGACGATGATCGAGCCGTACTATTACAAGGACAGCAATTTCCAGAACTGGTGTACCTGCGAAAATACCGACTTCTTCACCTATGTCGGCTGCCACTACGTCGACCAGGTGGCTTTCATCACTGGCATGAAACCTGTAGAAGTAAGCGTGCATGGCATCGTCGACAAATATCCCAACGGCAACGACGGTTATCTCTGGACAGACGGGCGGGTGATCTGGGAAAACGGCGCCAGCCTCAGCGTACTGGACGCCATCGGCTATCCCAAGGACGCGCCCGGCGGCAACCACCAGGGACTGCGCATGTTCTGCAAGGGCGACTCAGACGCCTGCCTCGTCATCCACGACGACCAGGATCGCGGCCTGAAACACTGTTTCAATAAGCCGATAGACGGCAAGCGCTATCACGAACCAAGCCCGGATTATTTCAAGCTGCTGTATCGCGGCGGTGAAGGGCTGGAGCCGGTCGGCTACGGCTACCGTTCGATCGAAGCGCTGATCAGGGCGGCGGCGCGCGTGAATGAAGCAGGCGACAACCTTGCCGCGCGGCAGGCGGTAATCAGGAAGATCGACGGCGAAGGCGTGCTGGCCACTCCCGCCAACAGCAGCTACAACGAACTCGTGATCGAGGCGGCGCGGCTGTCGATCCGGAACAACGGCCGCCCGGCTATTATCGAATACGGCGACAACCCGAAGGTGAAGTTCAAGGAATGGTAATTTCCTGAATTTACAGACTGCGGAAAAGAATTATAATAAGCGTCGGTTGGAAAAGCCGACGCTTATTCTTTTAGAGAGGGTGGCATGCTGCCACAGTCATATTTCGCAAGCGCTTTCATCTGCATGGATCTATTGCGCTCCCTTCGTTCGCGGCGAAGACGCGCGAAAGCCATGTGCTATCAAATTCGCTTGCGAAAAAAGTCTGCGGCGACCCGCCGCGCTCCCTTCGTTCGCGGATTTATTGTAAAAGATTGTCATGGGAAGGAGCGGCGATGAAAATATTGTTATCCCTGGCGGCGGTTATTCTGGCAGGCGCAGGCGCTTATTCCGGAGAAGGCGCGGCGGATAATCAGGCGGGAGAAAACAATATGTGGAAGATCGGCACGCATACGGAAAAAGTCGGCGACTTGGAAGTGAATTATTTCTCAGTCGACAACGGCACGATCTACGCCGACTTTTCCGACCGCGCGGCCTGGACGCTACGCAAGCTTAAATACAAGGGCGAGATCATGGTACGCGACCATCACGGCGCGTGGAACGGCACGGTGTGCTCGATCCCGGATAATATTCCGGTCGAAGGCGACCCGCGCTGGAGCGGCACCGGTCACGGCGACGAAAAAATAGAAAGCCTGCAACTGCTGGTCGACGGACAACCGCACGAATATTCCAAAGACATGAAACTCGAAGGCGCGGAAATCAGGATCGTGAAAAAGTCCCGGATGCAGGCGCTGGCGCATACCGCCGAAATAGTTTTTCCCGCCTCAGGCGATTATATCATGGAAAAGCATCATTACAAAGCGGTCGAGGACATGGCCGGCAAGTTCAACTTCATGTACGCCTTCATGCACTGCAACAATAAAAGCATGGCCGAATGGCTGGCGGGGCTGGACGCGGAAAACAAAACCGAGGAGGAAGGCATCGCCGACAAAAACAGCTTGGCCGCGCCACTAAAGGATATCCCGGTGTCGCTGGAAAAGGACATAAAATCACTGGCCTTTTACAATGCGGAAATCAAAAAAGGGCTTGTGTACGTCTATCCTGAAGTGTACAAAGGTTCCGGAAAATTCAAAAATTCCATCTATGACCGGACGATTGACGTAAAGTTTTATTTCCGCCCGGAGATCGATCCCAAAAGCCCGGTCGGGAAGGAGTTCTTCTACCAGATCAAGGTGACGCCGTTTGAGGCTGAACCAGAGGAATGGAAAAACGTCGCGCGGGAATTGCGGAAAAATGACTCGTTTCCAAAGTCCGAGGCGA
Organism: Planctomycetota bacterium; assembly: GCA_020060765.1. Classification (GTDB taxonomy): domain Bacteria; phylum Planctomycetota; class SZUA-567; order SZUA-567; family SZUA-567; genus JAGUZQ01. Next base: position 65,577 of record JAGUZQ010000114.1, read on the forward strand.
TAGCGGAAAAATGACAGGATACCACAGCTTACAGGAGAAGCAAACATGAGCGGAAAAGTTCTGATTGTTTTCGACGGCAGGGAAGGCGGCATGATTGACCGCATGGCCAAATCGGTAGCGTCGGGGGTGCGCACGGCGGGATTGACGGCAATCTGCGAATCGGTCGAAAACGCCAGCATGGCAGACCTCGAAAATTACCAGGGAGTAATTCTCGGCAGCCCCTGTTACTTCGCCGGACCCAGCGCGAAGATGAAGAAATTCATGGACGAGAGCTGGGGCTTGCGCGGCAAGCTGAAAGGCAAGATTGGCGGCGCCTTCACCGCCAGCGAACATATCGGCGGCGGCAACGAAATGACGCTGCACGCGCTGCTGGATTTTTTCCTGGTGCACGGGATGATCGTGCAAGGCGACTGTGAAGGCGATTACTTCGGCCCCATCGCGGTGAAATCCGGCTGCGACCGTGACGACGTGGTGGTGGACGACTCCGGCGAATGCGCGCGTCTGGGCGAACGCGTGGCGCGGCTGGTGGGAAAACTGGCTTAGGATTGCTGTTCCGGGAGGAACCGGCTTGAGCGAAATGGCTAAACGCCTACGCGAAGTGCTGGCGGCGGGGAAGGGTACGGTGCTGCTGGTGCCGCACGATTTTCCCGACCCCGACTGCCTGGCCGCCACCCTCGGCCTGCAAGCCCTGCTCGATCATTGGCGCATCCCGGCGGAAATCGTTCACGCTGGCGGCATGGGACGGGCGGAAAACAAGGCCATGGCCGGCTTGCTCGGTATCGACCATAAGGCTTTCGCCGAAATCGATTTGACGTCTTGCCGAGGCGCGATTCTGGCCGACACGCAACCGGGAGTGGGCAACAATTCCCTGCCCGAATCGGTGCCGCTGCTGGCGGTGCTCGACCACCATCCGCTGGCGGAAGAGCAGGCGGCGGCGGTTCCCTTTGTCGACGTGCGCACCGATTTCGGCTCTACCAGCGCGATGGTGCTGGAGTATCTCGATTCGGAAGACGTCAGCATTGACGCCAATCTCGCCACCGCCCTGTTCCTGGGCATCCGCACCGACACGGACAATCTCCTGCGCGACGCCTCGCGGCAGGACGTAGAGGGCTACGTACGGCTGTTGCCGGTCGTCGACCTGGAACTGGTAAACAAGATCGTACGACCGCCGCTGCCGGACGAGTATTTTTCCTTGCTTAACACCGCCCTGAAAGAAGCGCGGCGGCACGGCGAGGCGCTGGTGGCGAACCTCGGCTACGTGGAACAGCCGGATTTTCTGTCGGCGGTGTCAGATCTGCTGATCCAGTCAAAAAACGCGGCCTGGGCGCTGGCGGCAGGCTGGAGTAGCGAGCGGGTCTGCCTGTCGCTGCGTATCCGTCCGCCCCGGAAAAACGCGGCCAACATCATCCGGAAAACCGTGGGCGAAATCGGCACGGGCGGCGGCCACGCGCTGGCGGCTGGCGGACAGATTCCGTTCGGTGACGATACTCCCGAGGACGCCTGCAAACAGGCGGTTGCGCGCTTCCTGCAGGCGGTGGGAATGGGGGGAGAACCGTCCCGATTCCTGTGTGCCTCGCCAGCGGCACCGGATAATCACTCTGCCGCAGGCGAGTGACAATGATTAACAATCTCCGATTTTTCACTTCCTGAATCGCCGGTTTTCTGCAAAATAGCGGTTTCGTTTTCGCGGCAGGAGTTGCCGCGGCCTGATATTTTATACGAGAGAAGCAGATGAATCGAATCGAGGAAACTTTCCGCCGCCTGCAAACTGAGCGCAAGGCGGCTTTCATGCCGTACCTCGTGGCTGGCGACCCCGACCTGGACACGACCCGGCGGCTGATAGTGGAGATGGAGAAAAACGGCGCCGACCTGATTGAGCTGGGCATTCCCTTTTCCGATCCCATGGCGGACGGGCCGACCAACCAGCTCGCGGCGATGCGCGCGCTGAAAAATGGCGCGACCCTGGCGAAGACGCTGGAGATGCTTTCGGCGCTGCGCCAGGAGACGCAAATCCCGATCATGCTGATGGGCTACTATAATCCGTTTTATCATTACGGCCTGGAAAAGTTCTGCCTCGACGCGGCGGCGGCGGGAGCAGATGGGCTGATCATTCCCGACCTGCAGCCTGACGCCGCAGGCGAGATTCGCGACTTCGCAGATGCCAGCGGGCTGGCGACGGTGTTTCTGATCGCGCCTACCTCCACGGATGAGAGACTGAAATTGGTGGGGCGCGAGAGCCGAGGATTTGTTTACGCGGTAAGCCTGACGGGCGTTACTGGTGCAAGAAGCGCGCTGCCGGGGGAACTGACGGCTTTTATCGAACGCGCGCGCAAATTAATCAGCCTGCCTATCGCCGTGGGGTTCGGCATCGGCACGCCGGAAATGGCGCAGGCGGTGGGGAAAATCGCCGACGGGGTGATTGTCGGCAGCGCGATTGTGAAAATCATTCAGCACTCGGTTGAAGCGGGTAACGATCCGGTAATACAGGTGGGGGAAATGGTCGCAAAAATGGCGGCAGCCGTAAAACGGAGGTAAGCTCTCATGCCGGAATTTTTCAAGAAATGCTCCTGCGGTTATTTCTGGCGCAACTGCAACGAGTTCCTGGACGACCCGGAAGTCGTGATTATCGATTATCAGATCAATGTGGTGGATTTTGCCAAGGGATACTACCTGTTTAATCATATAGATGACTGCCGATCAACTATCGCGCTTGAGGTGGAAAAGTTTTTTTCGATTTACGATGGCCCGGTTTATGAGAAATCGCTGCGCGGAACGCCGGAATGCACCTGTTTCGGGAAAGACTCCATGAATTTCGCCGAATGCTGCGACCGCCACTGCCGCGACGCCACCGCCCGCAGGATCATCCAGATAATCCGCGAGCGGCACGCGCAGGCGTTGCGCGGGAAATAATACCGTGGGAGCTTTGTCCGACAGATGCACTATGACAACCTGATAATCGGCGCGGGGCTGTCGGGATTGGCGGCCGGAATCCGCCTTGCCCACTTCGGCAAAAAAACCTGCATCGTCGAATCGCACTCCGTCCCCGGCGGCCTTAATTCGTATTACCGACGCAGCAAGCGGTCTTTTAATGTCGGCCTGCACGCCTTTACCAACTACGTTCCGGCTGGCACGCGCGGCACGGCGCTGGCCAAACTGCTGCGGCAGTTGCGCCTCAGACACGAAGACCTGGGATTAGTGGAGCAGACTTTTTCGCGTATTGCGTTTCCGTCCTGCGAATTGCGATTCAGCAATGAGTTCGAACTGCTGCGGTCGCAGGTGGAAGAAAAGTTTCCGGGGGAGATTGACAATTTCTCCCGCCTCGACCAACGCATACAGGACTTTGACGAAACCGCGCTGGAGCAGGAAATCTTTTCCGCGCACGGCGAGGTGGGGAAATTCATTAGCGATCCGCTGCTGCTCAACCTGCTGTTCTGCCCCATCCTGTTTTACGGCAGCGCCAGTGAAAACGATATGCCATTCCATACATTCGCACTGCTGTGGAAGGCTTTGTACCGTGCCGGATTCGCCTACCCCGAGGGCGGGATGAAAGCGGTGCTGGACTTGCTGACCGGGAAGTTTACCGAAAGCGGCGGCGAGTTGCGGCTGGGCGCGAGGGTGGAGCGGATCGACGTTCGTGACGGGCTCGCGCGCGAAGCGGTTTTGTCAAGCGGAGACAGAATTACCGCCGACAGGATATTTTCCTCCGCCGGTTATGTCGAGACTATGCGTCTCTGCGGCGCGGGCGAAAGCAATTGCGCGGAGGTGGGTAAGATTTCGGTGGCGGAATATATCGCCTGTCTCGATTGCCAGTCGCGGGATTTGAAGATCGAGGACACGATCATATTTTTCAGCTGCAACGACGATTTCGCCTATCGCCGCCCGGACTGCCTGGCCGATTTCGCCAGCGGCGTTATTGCGATGCCGGATAATTACCGCCATCGCGAACCCTGGCCGGAAGGGATGGTGCGGGTGGTGTCGCTGGCGAATTACGACAAGTGGTTCGAGCTGTTGAACGCGGATAACCCGCGCCTGGCCGAGCCTGCCCACCGCCGCGCCTACGAGGAGGCGAAAAACAATTGCGCCAGGGAGATGATCGCCGTGGCAGGAAAAATCGTTGGTGATTTTTCGCAGCATATCGTCTTCAGCGACCTGTTTACCCCGCTCACGCTCAAGCGTTACACCGGGCATTTGCAGGGAACATTGTACGGTTCGCCGGGAAAAAAACTGAACGGCGCAACGCCTTTCGCTAATCTGTATATTGTCGGCACCGACCAGGGTTTCCTGGGAATCGTCGGCGCGATGCTGTCGGGAATTTCAATAGCAAATTTGCACGGACTTTCATGACCACGGAGGATGCGCGATTAAGACCCTGGAGCAACTGCAAGAAAAATACGACGTGATTGTCGTCGGTTCCGGCCTCGGCGGCCTGACCTGCGCCAACCGGCTGGCTAAATTCGGGCGCAAGGTTTTGCTGGTGGAACAGCATTTTGAACTGGGCGGACTGGCAGCCTATTTCCGGCGCAAGGGGCATATCTTCGACGTGTCGTTGCACGGCTTTCCCTATGGGATGGTGAAGACCTGCCGCAAGTATTGGACGAAGGAAATAGCCGACGCCATCGTGCAGATCAAGCGGATCATTTTCGATAATCCGCAATTCAAAATCGAGACCACGTTCGACACTGAGGATTTCACCCGCAAGCTGATAAAAGACTTCGGCGTCGCCAGAGAAACGACCGAGGAATTTTTCCGCTTCTGCGCAGGCATGAATTTCTACGATGACCAGACCACGACCACGCGGGAAATGTTCGAGCGGTTTTTCCCCGGCAGAAGCGACGTAGTGCGTTTCCTGATGGAGCCGATAACCTACGCTAACGGCTCCACCCTGGACGAACCGGCAATCACTTACGGCATCGTCTTCAGCAACTTCATGAGCAAGGGCGTCTTTACCGTCGAAGGCGGCACCGACTGGCTGATCGACAAGATGCGCGAAGAACTGGAGCGTAACGGCTGCGACATCATGGTCAGGGCGACGGCGGAAAAAATCCTGTGCGAAAACGGCCGCGTTGCCGCCGTCAGGATCAACGGCAAAGCAGTGCAGACGAAAAGCGTAGTCAGCAACGGCAATCTGCCGCGCACGGTATTTGAATTGATCGGCGCGGAAAATCTGCCTGCGGATTTCGCCCAGCCGTCCGCGCAGGTGCGCCTGAGTACCTCCAACTGCCAGGTGTTTCTGGGCATCCGCGAGGGCGAAACCATTCCCGATATCGGCGACCTGATTTTCCACTCGACCGCGCCTGAGTTCGCGCCCGACCTGTACATGGGTAAGCCCCCCGTCAGCCGCAGCTTTTCGATCTACTATCCCAAGACCCGCCCCGGCGTCGACCGCTACGCCATTGTCTCGTCACTGGGCGCACGCTACGAGGACTGGGACGGACTGTCGCCGGAAGAGTATAAGCGCGACAAACAGATGCTGATTGATAACACGCTGGACGTGCTGGAAAGTTACCTGCCCGACATTCGGAGCAAGGTCGATTACGCGGAAGCGGCGACGCCGAAAACTTTTGAACGTTACACCGGCCACCAGCGCGGCGCGACTTTCGGCACGAAATTCGAAGGGCTGAAAATGTCGGAAAATCTGCCCAAGGCGCTGGGCGGCATGTTCCACACCGGCAGCGCCGCCATCATCATGAGCGGCTGGCTGGGCGCAGCCAACTACGGCGTAATCGTCGGCAATAACGTCGAGCAGTATCTCGACAAGGCTTGATTATGATAAAAGGAAACCTGTTCGCCGACATCCCGGTCGAAATTCCGGACGAGCTTTTCGCCGTGCTGCACGAAAATGAAAAGGTGCGGATCGAGCGGATTATCTCGCGCGGACAGGCCAAGGATTTCTGGTACGATCAAGTTGATGACGAATGGGTGTGCCTGCTCAGCGGAAGCGCGGTAATCGAATTCGACAGTGGCGAAAAGACCGAACTGGCGAAAGGCGACTGGCTGCTGCTTCCCGCCCATTGCCGTCACCGGGTCGATTGGACGACACCTGACGCAAATTCGGTATGGCTGGCCGTGCATGTAAAGAATAATGCGGAGAAATAACATGTATAATTTTTCGGGACAGACCGCGCTGGTTACCGGCGGCACCCGCTCTATCGGCGGCGCGATTTCGACGGCGCTGCTGCAGTCCGGCGCGCGAGTCGTCGCCGTTTACGCAGGCAACGCGGAAAAAGCCGAAGCTTTCCGCGCGGAGCAGGCGGCGCACGGCGACAGGTTGTTTCTGGAAAAACTCGATGTCTCGGATTACGCCGCGGTCGAAAAGTTTTTCTCCGCCTATAACGATAAATTCGGCAAGCTGGAAATTCTGGTAAATAACGCCGGCATCAGGCGCGACGCCATCGTCGGCATGATGAGCTGCGAGGACTGGCGGCGGGTGATTGACGTCAACCTGACCGGCACGTTCAACATGTGCAAGTTCGGCGTGCAACAGATGATGTCTGCGCGCTACGGCAGAATTATCAACATCACCAGCCCCTGCGGGCATTTCGGTTTCGAGGGACAGGCTAATTACGCCGCCTCGAAAGCGGGACAGGTGGGCTTGACGCGCAGCCTCTCCAAGGAAACCGCCAAGCGGAAAATCACCGTCAACTGCGTGTCGCCCGGATTTATCGACACCGACCTGATCGCCGACCTGCCGGAGGATCTGGCGAAGAAATACAAAAACGACGTGCCGGTAAAACGCTTCGGCACGCCGGAGGAAGTCGCGCACGCGGTGTTATTTCTGGCAATGAAAGAATCGGCCTATATCAACGGCGCGACGCTGGAAGTCACCGGCGGCTTGTAAGGACTGGTAAATGATCGATATTGAAAAACTGCTGCCGCACCGGCCGCCGTTTCTGCTGTTGGATGAAATTATCGAGCTGACCGACGACAAGATCGTGGCTCAAACGCTGCTGCGAGCCGACGACGAATTGTGGAGCCGCGTCTATGCCGGGCATTATCCGGGAAACCCTATCACGCCGGGAGTGCTGCTGTGCGAAATGGTGTTCCAGGCGGCGGGAGTACTGGTCGCCAGTCGCCTGAAAGATACCGCGATTAAAGGCGTGCCGATCCTGACGAAAATTGAAAACGCGCGGTTCAAGGCCATGGTCAAGCCGGGCGACACAGTCGAGATTTCCGCGAATTGGGGAGAACAACTTTCCAACGCGTTTTATATGGCTGGCGCGGTCAAGGTAAACGGCAAAAACGCCCTGCGGGTTTCATTCACGGTCGCACTGGCCGAAGCCGAATAATAAGGATGCAGGCATGAGTTTTCTCAACCTCGAAAACAAAAGGTTTCTGGTCGCGGGCGTGGCTAACCGCAAAAGCGTGGCCTACCATGTCGCGAAAATCCTGCTGGAGGAAAAAGCCGAAGTACTGCTTTCCGTCAGGGATGAGTCAACCAAAAGCACGGTAGAAAAATTCCTGCCCGCTTGCCCCGCCTATATCTGCGACGTGGAGAACGAACAGGAAATCGTGGAACTTGCTCGGTCTATCGAAAAGAATCACGGCAAACTAGACGGGCTGGTGCATTCTCTCGCGTTCGCGAATTTCTCGGAAGGACTGAAACCGTTCCATGAAACGGTAAAAAAAGATTTTTTGCAGGCGGTCGATATTTCCATGTTCTCGTTAATCAGCCTGTCAAATCACCTGAAAGGCTTGTTCAACCCAGACGCCTCAGTCATCACGATTTCCATTTCGACTACGCGCATGGCTTCAGAAAATTACGGTTACATGGCGCCGGTCAAGGCGGCGCTGGATTCGGCGGTATGTTTCCTGGCGAAGTCTTTTTCGGCCTTTTCGCGGGTACGGTTCAATTCCGTGAATCCCGGCCTGCTCAAGACTTCCGCCAGCGCCGGGATTCCTGGGTATCTGGATAATTTCCTGTTTGCCGAAAAAGTGATTCCGCGCGGCGAGGCGGTAAAGACAGAAGAAGCGGCCAGCGTGGTCGCTTTTCTGCTGAGCGAACGTTCAAGCGGCATAAACGCACAGGGCGTCGTAGTGGACGCAGGCATGTCGATCAACTATTTCGACCACGAAATCGTGCGACGCGCGACGCGGCTGGAATAGCGCCTGATAATCCATAAATTCACCAATTATGGCTTGACATTGTGAATTGATAGGGTAGTATGTTATTTTTCATAAAGCCCGCTTAGCTCAGCTGGTAGAGCAACTGACTCTTAATCAGTAGGTCTAGGGTTCGAATCCCTGAGCGGGTACCAAAGCTATCGCCCTTGTCAGCAGATGACAAGGGCGTTTTTCTTGTGACTGTATAGGCGTTTTCTGCGATTTTATCTTTCAGGAAATCACCCTCGCCGAGTTTTTCTACATCGGTAGATATTGTCCCGGATTGACAGGAAACGTCTGCTTTCGTATGGCGAAACGGTGCTTTTTCCGGTGCTTTTTTTCCAGGGTCGACAACTGCGTCGGCATCATCTGTCCCTGTGGCTTGCGCCGCTTCACTTTCAATAGTTGCGTCGATATCCGGCAGCCTGGCAATCGCCCCCGCCTTATCGTCCAGCCTGAGGTGGGTGTAGAACTTCGCGGTCAGGTCAACCGTGCTATGCCGCATC
>JAGUZQ010000106.1 GCA_020060765.1 Planctomycetota bacterium
ATTAATACGCCCAAGTGGCATCTACACTTTACCGTGAAAGCTTCATTGAAGGGCAAAACAAGTTCCCTCGCCCCCTGAGGGGGAGAGGGGGATTTTAATTCGATAGCCCTGCCTCTAACCCACAATTTTCCAGACAGTTCTTTACAAACGCCTGCCTGCCGGTATGATTTTGCCGTGTAAAAATTTTTACCCTCTGGCTGACAAGCGAGAACCCATGCCTTCCCGAAAACTGCATATCATAACCAATTCCCACATCGACCCGATCTGGATCTGGAACCGCTCCTCCGGGCGCTGCTCGTGGAACAACACCATCGCCACCGTGGTCAGGATGATGAAGCTTTATCCGGAATTGAAGTTTAGTTGTTCGGCCTCCACCCTGTACCGCTGGATCGAGGAAACCGACCCGCGCCTGTTCCGGGACATCTCCGCTTTAGTCGGCGAGAAACGCTGGGAAGTGGTCGGCGGCTGGGAGGTGCAGTCAGACGCGATTATCAGCCGGACGGAACCGCTCTTGCGGCAGGCACAACACGGCAAGCGCTATTTCCAGGACAGGTTCGGCGTTGACGTGAAAACCGCCTACAACGTGGACGCGTTCGGCCACAGCGCGGGTCTGCCGAAAATTCTCCGCGCCTCCGGGTTCGAGCATTACGTCTACATGCGCGGCCAGGAAACGCCGGGGCTGTTCCGCTGGAAAGCCGACGACGGCTCCAGCGTCACGGCACTGCATATCGAATCCTACGGGATAGGCGCCCATCTCGACCAGAAGGGTTTTGTCGACCGCATCCGCCGACACTGGGAGACCGGGCTGCCCGAGCAGGTTGTTTTCATGGGAGTCGGCGACCACGGCGGCGGCATTTTCCAACGCCACATGGAATGGCTGCGCGAAGCTTCCGGGGAATTCCCGCTGGTCTTCTCGACACTGGAGGAATATTTCGCGGCGGTCAGTAACACCGATATTCCCGAGTTGAGCGGCGAAATGGGTCCCGCTTTCCGCGGCTGTTACTCCGCCTGCCACCAGGTCAAGCACAAGATAGCGCGCGCGCTGGAAAAAATGCTCAAAGCCGAAACTCTCGGCGTCGACGCAGCCGAACTGGACGCAGCGTGGAAGGAACTGCTGTTCAATCATTTTCACGACATCCTGCCCGGCACCAGCGTCCGTGAGGCTTTCGAACGCGACATCTTCCCCGGCCTGGGTCTGGTCGAGCACACCGCCAACGCGCTGATCGACAGGGAGCTATGTCGGAGAAACGCCGCAGTCGACACCTCGTTCATGCCCGAGGGCGGAATCCAGGTCTGGAACCCGCACCTGTTCCCGGCAAAGGGAATTGTCTCATTCGACGGCTTTACCGATCCCAACAATACCGGCGGAGAGTTCAGCGTTTTGCAAGACCGGGACGGAAAGAAAATTCCGTTGCAGCTTCTGCCTCCGGCCACCTCCTACGGCCCCTTCGGCGACGCCTGGGGCAGGATGACGGCAGTGGTCGAACTGCCTGCCTCAAGCGAGTGCTATCTCGCCTACGGCAAAACCGGGAAAGCTTTTCCAAACGTTGGCTTTGAAAAACAGCGGCAGCTTTTACAGCAGCTTTCCTTCGCGGTTTTTTATGACAACAGCTGCACCTGGGGCTTTAACCTCGAAGCTTTCAAACAGGTGATTGCCACGCTGGAACCGGTTTCGGTGACTGAATACGCCGACGGGCCGGTGTGCAGCATCCTGCGCGCGGAATATCATTACCAAGACTCGGAGATAATCCTGGATCTGGTCTCATATCGCGATATCGAGGAAACGCAACTGCGCCTGCGGCTAGACTGGCACGAGATCAATTGCTGCCTGAAACTGGTTCTGGCTCACCAGCTTGCCGACGCGGTTTTCATGACCGGCGCCAGCGCCAGCCTGACCGAACGCATGGCCTGCAAACCCGCGTCCTCCCGCCAGTGGATTGACGGGAAAAGAGTTTTCCTGCAACCGGCCAGCAGCGAGCGCCCGTTTATCGACTGGTGCGCCGTTTCCTCCGATAATCGCCAGGCCGGATTTTACGCCGCTGACCTTCACTCCTGCGACCACGCCGAGGGGGCGCTGCGCCTGACCCTGCTGCGCCCGACGCTGCATGCCGACCACGCGCCGTTCACGCCTGCCACCGAGGACGGCTGGATGGAACAGGGACTGACCTGGCTGGATTTCTGGCATTTCGATCTTGCTACCGACCGGGCGGAAATCCCGCACCACGCTTCCGCGAGGCTGTTCAACGCCGAAACGCACGAAGTGACCACGCACGAGGCAGGCGATCCCTACCCGGAAAAAATGCCGGTAGTCAAACTGTCGTCAAGGCGAGTGACGGCGACGATAAACCGGTCAGAGGCTCACGCCTGCAACTACGGAAACGAAACAGAGACTGTGACTATCGGCAACCGCGAGTTCCCGCTGCCCGCCAAGGCGCTGCGGATAATTCCCTTGCCGGAATGAAAAAGTCAGAAGCCTTTTTTCATGTCCGTTGAGCCGCCGCTGCTGAAATCGGCATATCCTCTTCTCGTCACCGTTCCGTCGAGATAGGCAATGTTTGCGTACATCCCCCCGCCATGCCGGGTGAAGTTGATGAAGTCGACATATCCCAAAGCGTACGTGGTCTTCATTTTATTATCGGCAAAGAGAATCGCGACGCTTGGGGTATGCACAGCGCTGCGGCGTTTGATGTAATCCGCTTTGACTGCGATAGGACTGTAGTCGCCGGTAAGCCAGGTGTTGACGCCGTAGTGGGTGTAGGAATACAGCCCGACATGGTAGTCGCCAAAACCAACCGGTTCCGACGGGCACATGAAACTATCGGGATAGGTAAACCCGTAATCGAGCGGGCCGACCTTTCCTGCCAGCATGTTGAAGGTATGATGCCAGGCGCTGTAGCCGAAGATGAGCCAGTCGTTGTAGTCGTCGGAATACTGCGAGGAGGCGAGCCAGAGCTGGCGCATCTGGCTGGAGCATTTCAGATCGCGCGCGGCGCTGAGTGCGCGCCCCAGCGTCGGCAGCAACATGGCCGAAAGTATGCTGAGAATGGCAATGACCACCAGCAGCTCCACCAGCGTGAAACCGGCGCGCGAACGCAAGCCATATCTTTCACGCCGCATCGGCGGCAGGCGGTGCTCCGCCTCCCCTGCCCTACCCTCCGGCACCGGCAGACCCGCGCCGCGCAACTCGCCCGGCGTCACCTGGTTTCTCTGCAAGGCTTTCGCAATGATTCTTTCCACGCGCTGCTCCTCCTGCGGCAATTCAGACAAATCCAGCAGAGACTGCAAAACGGTTGTTACCCGCAAAGTCCCCTGCCATTCCCACTGTTCCTTCAACAGATAGCGCTTATGCAGGCGGCATTCGGCGGACGCGCTTTTCTGGAACACTCGCGGCTCGACCGTCAAGTCCACCGGCGCACACCCGTCGTCGGCCAGCAATCCGTGCAGGCATAGCGCGCTGGCATGGCTGATAACGGCCTGCGCCCTGCCCTTGCGGTCGCAACTCCACAGCGACCAGCGCACGCAGCGCGACTGCAGATCGTCGCCATGCCCCGGCAGTCGGTAGATGCCCCGCTCCACACGCTCCCACGAATCGATGGAAGCCAGCGCCGCCTGTTGCGCGCTTGACAAACCCGCCTCCCGCGCCTGCGAGGCGGTAAGATATCCCGCCTGCCGCGCGGCGTATTGCCTGATGGCCGAACCTAGTTCCTCGCCCGCTTTCATTTTACTCTGCCTTCTGCCTGACAGCAACGTAAGCGCGGGAAGTTTTTCCCGACGCCAGTTCGCGGACAGTCGCGCTCCAGATGCCTTCGGAGTCGTTGGTGGCAAGCCAGACCGTCTTTTTCCATTCCCCGTCGCGCGCGGCGAAATTATCGCTGTATTCGGAAACCGCCCCGTTGGCGTCGCGCAGGATAAATTCGACCGGAGTAAGTCCCTTGACCGGCTGGCCGTTTTCTCCCAGAATCCGCACGCTTATATCAAAGGCGCCGCCTATTTCCGCCTGCTCGGGGGCGGCGACGGAAAGCGAATCAATCGGCTCTTCCAGCAAAGCGAACAATCCGGCGGAGGCGGGTGCGTAATCATAAGACCAGGAAATCGCCTCGCCCTCGCGCTGGAAAGGCACGCTTTCGTGCCGGATCAGATCGTACACCGCCTTGATGTTTGCCGCGCCCGGCACGCGCACCGTCGCCGTCAGCGGCGCGCCAAGTTCGACAATCGTGCCGAATTTGCGGCCGATTTCTCCCGCAATGCGCTTGTCGTTGACGGCGTAGATAAACCGCTGCCCCTGTCCGCGGCGCTCGGTGACGATCAGCCACGGATCGGAAGCGACGGCGTTTTCCGCGATGAACGGAGCAAAGACGGAGGAAATTTCCTTCACCGTCTCCCACATTTTCGCCAGCCGCTCGTCAACCTTGACGCCGCCGCCCTTGCTCACCCCCATCCACGCCCAGTTGGGATAGATCATGTGATCCAGCGACGAGGCAAACTTTTTCACGTTCGGCACGGCAAAGCCGAGATTATTGTCAGCCACCACCTGCCCGCCCGCTTCGGCGAAAGAGACGATTTTTTCGTGCGCGGATTTTCCTAAAACTTCGCAGAAAGGAATAAACAAAGCCTGGTAATTCGCCAAAGCGCCTTCCGCCACGTCTTCCTCGAAGACGACGTCAACCGGCAACCCGGCGCGCAGGAAAGCCTCGTGCCAGGCAGAGTAAGCCGCTTCCATACACCACTTCTTGTTGGCGTAAGCCTTGGAGAAAAGGCTGTTGGTATAGCTCACCAGGAACGCCACCTTGCGCCGGGGCATTTCCGAAGCCGCCATCAGCACCGCGCCGTCGGGCTGCCAGATTTCTTCGTGAAGACGCTTGACCCCTTCCCACCGGTCGAGGTGGGCATGCTCCCGCATCCAGCCTGCGTTCCAGTGCCCCACCGCCTTGACCGGGCGGCTGGCGGAGTGCAGCAGACCCAGCCTGATGATGGAAGCGGACGGGCAGAAATCCTCGTCGCCGATCACCCATTTCTTCCACAATACCTGCACGTAATTGCAGACCTGGCTGTAGCCGCTTTTCTTGCCGATAGCACGCAGCACTTCGATCTTGTAAGGCAGGGTGAGGGCGTTGGGAGCGGTGTAAGTCCAGTCCCAGGGGTTGAGCCCTTGATGACGGTCGCGAACAAAAGCCATACGCTCACACGGTTCGTGAAAAAGAAACAGGTCGGGTTTGACGGCGCGTGCGGCGTCGGCCATATCCTTGGCGAGTAAATTGAACCCTTCCCCTTTCAGCCAATACCAGCGATAGAACCGGTAAGCTTCGTTCGTTTCGTCGACCACGCCGTTTTCCGCCAGTCCAGGCAGATTTTCCGTCGGAAAACCGTACATCTTGGCATAGAGCGGTTTCGGCTCGATGCCGCATTCTTCTTTGGCGAGTTGCATCCCCAGCGGGGAGAAATCAGGTTCGTTGTGATGTTCGCTCTCGGTGTTTATGTTGAGCAACCTGAACGCCTGATAATCCCGGAGGCTTTCGACAGCGGTCTTGATAAAGTTAAGGGAAAACTCCCGAAATCGGGGATTGCGGGGCAATACAGTGCCGGTCTTTTTGCCATCGGCGGTCTTGCCGTATAGTTCTTCCGGCCAGAATTTCCCATGCCAACTCAGCAGGTTGGGGCCAAAGACAATGCCGTATTTAAGCGCCAGGTCGTAAGAAGAAAATAACGCCTCCTTTTTCGCGCTGCTGATTTTTTTCGCCTCCGCTTCTTCCGGAATCGGCAGCCCGTTATGCTCCCAATCCAGTTTCTGCGCGCGGCCGGGACCACCGAAAGACATGGTAAAGCCGCGGGAAGCGTATTCCTGACGCTCCTCTTCCTTGCCGCCGCCCGCGCCGTCCCAGGTGAAGTAATTAAATCTTTCCGGATTCCAGTTGCGGGCGATGCCGATGTAGATTATCTCGCTGCGGCTCAACCCCTCGCGCGGCAACGACAGGCGGGCACGGATCATATATTCGTCACTGCGTAGCAACCGCGTATCTAGCGGGAAATTGGCGACCTGTTCTTCGCCCGGAGCTATTTTTTCAATCACCCTGTGCAAGTCCGCCACCAGCGGCTTGGCCGGGGAAGCCGCGTTGGGATTGGCGTTGAACGGAACGAATTCGACATCCAGCATCACCTGTTCGAAAGGAGCAGCGCCGTTATTCCTGATTATAAAAGGCAGGTTCATCTCGCCGGTATCGCGCAGGAAATACCTCGCCTTGCGTCCGTATGCAAAAGCGAGATCGCGGTGGAATCCCGAACGCTTTCCCTCCGAAACCAGACGGGTCACCTTGACATTATCCATCAGTACCTTGCGCCCGATTTCGCCCAGCGCCACCGGCCCCGCGTCGAAGTCTCCCGCCGCCGCCGTCACCACCGGCTGGCCGTTCAGTGTGCCGGTAATCATGTCACCCAGAACGCTGACGCCGATAATAAAAGGAAATTTTGACAGGTCATGGTTTTCCGATTTCGCCACCACGTAGCGGACGCCGTCCTTGCAACGCACGATCTGGAGCGTATCGGTTCTGCCTGCCGTTGCCCATTCCAGCGCGTAGTAATTCTTCGGATTCTGGAAACGCGCCGCCAGAAAAACCGAACCCGCGCCGTCCTGTTCCTCGCTCATCTCGGCGCTGAAGCTGTAATCTGCCCACCACCCCTCCCCCGCCTGCGCCCAGTTTCCCAAGCCGTCGGGACCCTCGGAGTCGGACAGGTCGCCGAAACGTCCTCCCATAAAGCTCCATTGCTCGCCCGCGACGACTCGCCACGCTTCCTTTTCGGGATGATCGAAATCGCTTTCCAGCAGCGTCTGTCCTTCCAGCAACTGATTGAGAGTCTTGGCCGCGTTTCCGCCGCCGGGTGCGCCGCCGGTTTCCGACGTCAGGTCGACTCCGGCTGGAAGAGTGGTAGCCAGCCTCGTCAGCGACCCGCCCTTCAAATCCGCCACCAACAACACGCCGGTACGGGCAGGATAGAGCTTGCCTTTGGAAATTCGCCAGGTCTTAAAGGAATTTTCGCAATCGCCGGTAATGGCAATCGTCGTGCTCCAGGAAAGCCCGCGCCGGTCCTGGTCGAAGGTAACCGGGAAAGAGGTCTTGCCGTCGATGCGGATGGCTTTGCCGGTTTTGGCGTCTGTCAACGACAGGTTCATCTCGTCATATTGCGCCGAGGTGTTGACCGCCACGCGCAACTCATCGCCATAAGAAATATATCCGTGACCCGGTTGACCTTCCGGCTGGTTGTCGATGTGCGTAATTTGAAGATGGTCGTTGTCACCTGAAGTCTGACGCATCCAGTCGATCCGCGTTTCCTCGCCCGGCTGATTTCCATCCGGCCCGACCACCATCAATGAAAGACAGAAATCACCCTTGGGTCGCGCGAAACCTCCCTGCCTCAGATCAAGACTTAGCAGACATGGCCCCTTTACGCCGGACGCCAACTCACCGCCGCCCGTGGAGGCGTTACCGAAGCCGATCACTCCGGGCGCATCCAACAATAACGCCTGAAAATACGGCGCTTTTTCCAAGTCATAAGAAATATAACGCTGCGCCGAGCCCCAACTCCTCTGCCCGATTTCCCGGATCGACACCACCCCATCCTTCACCGTCAACGCCACACTCTGCGGATTTCCTTGTCCCCATCCGTCGTGACGATTGTCGTTTAGCTGCAAAATATTGAAATCTTCGCGCCAGGTTTCATCTTCACCAGCTAAAATAGCGCTGCATATGAACAATGACAGGATAAGCATGATTCCGGCGCGCGCATTTGACATGGAGTTTCTCCTCTTTTAACAACGGCTGAGTCTGGTTTACAACGCTTGCGAAAAACTTACAGACAGCATATCCCATGGTTTCCCAGTTGCAACCCAGCCGCCGACAATAAATCAATCGTATATTTAATATATTATAAACAAAGCACTTATATACATAAAACAATATATTAAAGTACTCTACCAAATGACAACTCGCGCTTCAGATTTATCTGGCCATCAACTGACCATCAACAATACCTCATCTGAGTATTTCTCAAAAGATGACTTTATCCGCCTACAATATATATAATTTGACCAAAATATAAGAACCTACATGAAGTGCGACAGCACAATTAACCAACTGATACTCCTGCCGCATGGAGCTATAATAGCAATCCATGAATGACAACGAAAAGCAAGATCAAGCAGAATCCGAACAACAAAAAGCAAAATTCAGCAGTACAGACAAGACCCAAACTTACCAATGGTCTATTTTTCATCTTGGATGGTTTTTCAAACTTTTTATCCATTTTTTTCCTGCTTTACTTGACATAGATGAATTTATGCGGTATTTATTAAATTGCGAAGCGCAAATTACGGATGGATGAAAACGATGCCTGGAAACGATCTGGTTCAGTCTCTTACCCGGGGTTTGGATATCCTCGCCTTGCTGGCGAAGGCCGAGGGGGGGATGCGGATCAAGGATATCTCCGCGCAGTTGGAACTGAACGCCACCACCGTGCACAACCTGGTGCGCACATTGCGCGCCAAGGACTTCGTCAGACAAGAAAACAGCTCGACTATATATAGTATAGGCCCCAGGTTGGCGGAGCTGGCGGAAATGCGCCAGCAAAAGCCTTTTATCAAACGCGCCGAAGAAGCGATGAAATGCCTGTCTGAAACTTTGCCGGGAGCGACGGTGATTTTCGCGGAACCGGCGGACAGCGAGGTAATGGTGAGGCGGCGCATGAGTGCCGACCGCCCCGGCGAGATGCAATCGCCGGAGGGATTGACCTTTACCGTATATTGCAGCGCCTCCGGATTGGCGATGCTGGCTTTCGGTCGGGAGGATCAGATTCTGTCCCTGCGCCAGCGCCACCCGCTGCTGGAGGAAGGGGCGCCGCTGTGGGCTTCACCAGAAAAGCTGGAAGCCTATCTGGAAGACGCGCGCCGCAAAGGTTATGCCCTGCATCCCCACGCAAACGATAAAAACTTTACGCTGGCGATGCCGGTTTACGGCAGGGAAGCGCTGCTGGCGGCCGCGCTGGGAATCAGTCTGACTTCCGCCAACGCCATCCCGGATACTGACAGGGAGGAAGTGATGAAAGCCTTGTCCGACGCGACGCAGTCGCTGTCGGCGTCGCAGTCGAAATAAAAAACTTCTTTTTCGTTTTTTTGTAAACGCAACCACTATTCAACAGGAGAAAAAAATGTCAGTCAAAGTCATGGGTACGGGAGTCAGAGGACGCGACATCGTGGATCCGGAAGTTCTGACGCACGATCCGCTGAAAGCAGCGGAAGCAGTGAAGAAACAGGCCTTGGCCATGGGCGCGGATTTCGTCGGCATCGGCAATATCGAACGATGGGCGGGCGCGCCCACGCAGATGGATCCCAAGCAGATCATGCCGGAATGCAAAAGCATTATCTGCATGGGCTTCCGGGTCATGCGCGGCAGCCTGCGCGGTATCGAGGAAGGCACCTACTTCAGCAACTACTCCGCCATGGGTTACGGCGGCATCACTTACCTCTATATGCCCATGACCGTAATCAACCTGTCTAAATATATCGAGGATCGCGGTTACGAAGCGATTCCCATGGGGCACCAGTCCGACTGGCGCGCCATCGACAACGTGGGTTATCTGCGCAAAGGCGGCAGCCGCCCCGTCGCGCCCGGCCGCGCCGCGCCGGACGTGATGATCCAGTTGCGCATCGCCGCCTATCTCTGCGGCTGCGGCGAAATCGGCATGAGCAAGATGTTCCTCTCCCCCCAGTACGGCCCGCGCAACCGCGTCGGCATCATCCTGACCGACGTGGAACTGGCTCCCGACCCGATCTACAACGGCCCCAAACTCTGCAACAAGTGCGGCGCCTGCGCGGCAGCGTGTCCGGGACAGGCGTTTGACAAAAACAAAACCATAAAGGTCAATCTCGGCGGCAACGAAGTGGAATGGTGGGACATCGACTGCCAGAAATGCGGCACCTCTTTCGTCGGCAGCCAGGTCACAGACGAACCGTTGACCGAAGAGCAGCAATACAACGGCCCCGGCACCAAGCCGGGAGAATGGTCGCCGTTCACGAAAAAACCGAAGAATCTCTACAACACCGGCCAGGCGGTCTGCGGCGCGCGCGGCTGCACCCGCGCCTGCATGATCAGCCTGGAGGCGCGCGGCGTGCTGGAGAACAAGTTCAGGGACAAGTTCCGCCGCCGCAAGCAATGGTCGGTTGACTGGAACGAGGAACCGGTGTATCCTGCCGACGCGATGTTCTACAACGAAGTCGCAGTAAAGGAAGCGGATTGAGCGATGACGGGGCAATGGCTTGAGGGCTGAATGGGTAGTGCGATGTTTCATACCATAATTATTTAGCGCAAAGCTACCCAGTAAGCCATTTAGCCAATCAGCACAAGGAGGCGCCATGAAATTCGCGGTCGGATATCAGCAGAGCGAAGCAGACGAGGAATCGTTTGTCGGCATCATCAAGGATTACCGCGAACATCTGGCGGAAATCTATTTTCCCTGGGTCGGCGCGTCCTCCGGTCGGGCGGCGCTGGGGCGGCAACGGGGTCTGGTGGACTGGACCGCCCAGCAGCGCCTGGAGGAAGACCTGCTAGCGTTTCGCGAAATGGGATTGAAACTCGACCTGCTTTTCAATTCAAACTGCTACGGCGCCAAAGCCGCCAGCCAGCAACTGGAAAACGAGGTCGGCTCCATCCTGGAACATCTGCGCGACGTCGCGGGAGGAGCCGATATCGTCACCACCACCAGCCTGGCGGTGGCGCGCACGGTGAAAAAATATTTCCCCGAAATCGAAGTCCGCGCCAGCGTCAACATGCGCATCGACACGCTTGAGGCCATGCGCTACGTGGGCGGGTTGTTCGACAGCTATTATCTGCGGCGCGACCTCCAGCGCGACCTCGCCTACGTGCGCGAGGTTTCCGGCTGGTGCGCGGAGAACGGGAAAAAGCTGTGCTTGCTCGCGAATTCCGGATGTCTGCGCTGTTGCCCGGGGCAGACTTTTCACGACAACATGGTCGCCCACGACGCGGAAATCGACGAGATGAAAAACATCGAGGGCTGGACGCCGCACGTCTGCTGGAATCTCTATAAGAAACCGGAAAACTGGGCGGCGATTCTGCAGGCGACCTGGCTCCGGCCGGAAGACGTCCATCATTACGAAGGCCTGGTTTCGGTAATGAAACT
Source organism: Planctomycetota bacterium (assembly GCA_020060765.1). Taxonomy (GTDB): domain Bacteria; phylum Planctomycetota; class SZUA-567; order SZUA-567; family SZUA-567; genus JAGUZQ01. The sequence goes on from JAGUZQ010000106.1 coordinate 11,185, forward strand.
AGCCACCCGGATGCACAACAAGCCGCGCATGGTGCTGCACGCCTACGCCAATCGCCGTTTCGACGGCAATCTGCTCGACCTGTTCGAACCTGGTTTCAGCCCCGCCTTCGCTCCCCATATCCTCGACAACACACTTTTCCCCCCTGACTGGTTCCAAGTCACCTCGACCTGCGACCGCCGCTGCCACGCCTGCGGCTACTGCGGGAAAGTCCTGGCCGACGTGCTGGTGAAAATGGAATAGTCGCCAGCCTTTATGCGTGACAAAGCTCGCGTTATGGCATATAGTCTCTGGCTTGTGAGGTTTCCCTGAGAAGGTGTTTCCTGAAAGCCCATACGCGTGTTTACCCTCGGCATCGTCATCGGCCTCGTGGGCGCGGTTTTCCAGGCGCTCAGCTATCTCTTCACCCGGCGCTTCGTCATGCGCGAACACAAGACCCCCGTGCAGATACTGGCGCTGGGGCATGTCTGGATGATGGTTTTTTCCATCTGCCTCCTGCCGCTGGTATGGAAAACGCCAAAAGCGGGCTGGGGCGCGGTGCGGCCGGTGCTGCAATCCGGCGGGTTTTATCTTTTGGGACAGGCGTGCTTTTTCTGGACGTTGCGCCACATCGCCGCCAGCCGCGCCTCGCCGCTACTGGGGGGTAAACTCCTGTTCGTGGCTGCTTTCGGCGTCTTCCTGTTCGGGCAGAAACTAACCCCGCTGCAGGGAGTGGCCATTGTCCTGACCGCGGTGTCGGTTTTCCTGCTTAACCGCGTGGGCGGCGCGCTCGGGGGCAAGGTGATTTTCGGGTTCCTGCTGGTCTTTACCGGCTACGCCCTGTCCGACCTCTCGATTCCGCTGGCGATAGCGGCGATGGATCACAAGGGCGGGACGCCGGCGACTCTGCTGGCGGTGGCACTGACCTACATCGTCTGCGGCGTGGCGGGGCTGGCGATGCTGGCGCGGGTGCGGGGAATCGAGAAAAAAGACTGGGCTCAGGCGCTGCCCTTCGCCGTCTGCTGGTACGGGGGCATGGCGTGTTTCTTCGAGTCGATCGAGCTGGTGGGGGTAATGTTCGCGGTGATCCTGCAATCGACGCGGGCGCTGGTGTCGCTGGCGCTGGGGGAAATCCTGTCGCGCCGGGGACTGGCGCATATCGAGCAAAAGGTGGAGTTCGCCGACCGCCTGCGCCAAGGCGCCGCGACGCTGCTGATGTGCGGGGCGATCGCGCTGTACGTCCTGGGAAAAACATAGCGCTCAACCCTGCCGCTGTTCCCAGGCTTTTGTTGCCTTGTCCAGCGCGTTTTCGATTTCGTCGAACTCGAAAGGCTTGGCCACCATATCGAACACGTCCAGCCCCGCGAAATTCTCCGCCGTCTGGCGGCCGGTGATGACCAGGCATACCGGTTGCGCGATGCCCTCTAGCGCGCGCAGGCGGGACAGGAACGTACGCCCGTCCATCAGCGGCATCTGCAAGTCCATCAGGATCACGCGCACTTCATCGTGCGAAACACAAGCAAGCGCGTCCTCGCCGCTGTCGGTGGCGAATGCCTGATAGCCCATCTTGACCAGCATCAACTTCAACAAGTCGCGAGTGTCGGCCTCATCGTCCAGGACCAGCACCTTGCCTGCTCTGCCGATTTTCGCCGGTGACTTAACCAGCGGCGCGGCGCCGGGCTTATCCGGCCACCGGAGTGGCAATCGAACCGTAAAGGTCGCGCCCCTGCCAAGTTCGCTTTCTACCGAGATTTTCCCGCCGTGCTGCTCGACCATAGTGTTGGTTACGCTCAGTCCCAGCCCGACGCCTTTCACCGCCGCCTGCGGGGTCTGCCCCGCGTGTTCGCCCTTGCGGGAAAAGAAGGGGGTAAAGATGCGGGAGAGGTCTTCCACCGCAATGCCGCAGCCGGTGTCGGCCACGGAAAAATATATCTCGTCTTTCCCGACGCCGGTCTCGACCTGCGCCGATTTTATCTCGCGCCCCAGCATGGCGTGCTTGGCGTTGGTGAGGAGATTGAGCAATACCTGCCCGATCTGGCCGGAATCCAGCAAAATCTCCGGCAACTCCCGCAGGTTGGTGGAAATCTCCACGCCTTCGGTTCTGAATTCCTTTTCCACCAGGGAGATGGTATCGCGCACGATCTGGTTGAGGTCGGCGGGAGTATGCGCGCACCGGGCGGGGCTGGCGAAATTGAGCAAGTTGCGGGAAATGCTGCGGGCGCGCAAGGCCGCCTGCCGGATTTTTTTGATAAAATCCCTGGTGGTTTCCTTCAGTTCGTCCTGTTCCAGGGCGATTTCGGAAAAACCCAGCACCGAAACGTTGATGTTATTGAACTCGTGCGCCACGCCGCCGGCGAGGGTGCCGATAGCGGCGAGTTGCTCGGAACGGATCAGTTGCTGCTGGAGCGACTTGCGCTCCTCAATCTCTTCCGCCAGCGCCCGGTTGGCGTCAAGCAGCTCGTGCGTGCGTTCCTTCACCCTGGTTTCCAGCAGATCGTGCGCCTCCTGCAGGGCTTTCTTGTGGGCGCGCTCCTCGGTCTGATCGCGGAAGACCAGCACCACGCCGGTAATTTCTCCCCGCCGACTGCGGATCGGCGCGGCGCTGTCTACGATCGGGTATTCCCTGCCTCCCCTTGCCAGCAGCACCGTGTGGTTTGCCAGCCCCACTATCCGCCCCGTGGCCAGCACCTCGCGCACGGGATTTTCCAGCGGCATTCTGGTTTCCTCGTTGATGATGGGAAAAATATCGTTGAGCGAAAGGCCTTCGGCGTCGGGGAAATCCCAGCCGGTCAGTTCCTCCGCTACCGTATTCATTTTCGTCACGCGCCCCTCGATATCGGTGGCTATGACCGCGTCGCCGATGGAATGCAGTGTGGTGGAAAGGTTCTCCTCGCTCTTCTCCAATTCCTCCTTCATGAACGCCGCCTGCAGGATATCGTTGGAAAGGGGATAGGCCATGGCGATAATCAGCAGCAGATAGGCGTATTCCACCAGGTAGAGGGAATGGAACCATTTCAGGCCGACCATCACGTCGTTGAAGACCGCGAAAAAAAATATCGCCATGGCGACAGCCAGCGGCCAGGCCTTGGGCCAATTCCCGGCTCTGCCAAAAGCGATTACCGCGTAAAAATAATAAAGGTAAAACGCCAATACCGAGAGGTGGTTAACGTCGATGCCGAAGCCGGTTACGCCTTCATTATAGGTTACCCCGAACCAGCCCGGCCACGTCAGAACAAGCGGCGCCGAATCAGCGATGGTTACGTTCCAGGGCGGGAGATTGGCGGCGGTGACGGCCAGACAGAACACCAGGTAAAGCCAGAGCAACGGCTCTACCCGGGAGGATTTTCGCTGGGTAAATGCGGAGATAAACCAGATGAAAGTCAGGAGCATCACGTTGACCCAGGCGTTCTGCCAGCGCTGCCACTCGACGCCTTCACCAATGCTGTCGGCATTATACAAACCGGCGCAAAGGATATTGTAGACGCTCAGGCCGAAACAACATGCGGCGAAACTGAGATGTTCGCGCTGGAGGGGGCGGCGGGAAAAGATCAGCAGATGGTAAAGTCCGACATACAGGCTGACACCGGACATGATCAGCGCGGGAACGGCAATGGCATGTATCAGCAATTCGTTCATATGGAATAATCCGCCCGCGCCCAGGCAATGCGGTTTAGTTAAGGAAAAACCATTCGCTTCAACCATTAACCTTACAAATCGTCATTCCCGCGCAGGCGGGAATCCAGTGGGGAAACCGTACGCAACACCGCCCGTCATTCCCGCCTGCGCGGGAATGACAGGTGTAACTTTTTTGTAAAAACAGGACGCGTTTAGAAAAAAGCCCTTACTCCGGCTTGGCGAAAAAGACTACGCCGTAATTGCCGCACCGCGCGTTGGAACCGCCGGTCTGCGCCCACTGCAAGACCGTACAGGCGCCAACAGGGGGAAGAGGCTCTTCCTTCTCCTTGCGCCGCCACCTTTCCTTTTTCTTTTTCGGCAGCGTATCCACGTAATCATTGCGGGTGACGTTCAGCCCCCAAGCCGAACCGGGGCGCGGCATTCCCTGCAACCCCACCGCAGCGTAAGGAATCAGGATCTCCACGTCATAATATTTGTCGGCGAACTGCACCGCGCGCTGCCATTGCGGATCCCAGCCCACGCCCAGACGGCTGGAGCGGTCAAGCGCCGTGCCTTTCAGATTGGTGGAAAACTGGAAGAATTCGCGCGCCCTGGCGTAGGGGTCGATAAATATCTCCACGCTTTCGTCCTGGTGCACAGAACCGTCGTGATGCGAGATTTTTACCGGAAAGATGCGCGGCTCTGGCGCTTCGCAACGGATCGCCACCAGCAGTCCCTCCCGGTTATAGGCGGCTACGCAGCGGATTACACGCGCGGGCTTTTCTCCCGTAAGCAGTTGCCCGAAATCCTCCAGTAACACCGCGTTTTTCCAGAAAGGTTCGGTCAGGTAGCCGTCGATAGTGACCTGCTCGGTGACAAATGGGAGCAGAGCCTTACGCAATCTGGTAAGCTGGAGTTCCTGCCTGGCATAGCCGATAATCCCCGCATCGACGATCAGCGACGGTAACGCGCCCTGCCGTCCCAGCGGAATGCAATCGAAATACGCCAGCTTTTCCTGCCCCGGCGCGAGGTCGTAGGACAAGGTCGGCGGCTCGATTTTCCAGGAAGAATCGGCAGGCATATCCCAGCGCAGGAAACCGGTAAACGGCCGCCGGGAGGGATTCACCAGCCTGACGGGAATGCGCGACGCCAAGTTCGGGTCGGGAACGGCGCGGCAGGCCTGCCGGGCTATGGCCAGCACTTCGTCGCGGAGGCGCTGGACGTCACGGGCGTTGTCGAGAATCACGTCCTTGTCGAGGCACGCCTCGCCCGCCTCCACCGGCTGGCCGACATAATAGGAAAACTTGTCCACCACCTGCCCGATGGCGGAAAGGGCGAATAGTTCGATATGCCCCTCGTCGGCGCGAATTACGCACGCGTGGGGAGGGGGATAAATCGCGGCGGTATAGTTGTTGGGCGCGGCAGCGGAGGGGACGCCTCCCCCGCAGGAGACGTAGCGGATCGCTTCCCCGCGGCTGTCGCGCAGGGGCAGGGTACGGTGATAACCAGGCGAACCGCCGCAGACGACAAGGTCGACCCCGCCTTCCTCCAGGATGTCGCCCAAGGCGTCCAGCGACCGCGCGTCTACGCTCGCCGCGTCAACCAGCGGGCGGGAAAGCACCAGTACCGTCCAGGGATAGGCGTCGCGGTGCGCCTTGAGGTCTTCCCTCAGCCATTGCAGCACTCCCGCGCCCCGGCGGGGACTCTGCAAAACCCGCAGGTCGAAACTGACCAGATGGACACAGCCGAAGGTGCGGCTCCAGATGACGGCGTCTTTTTTCAGATTGGGATAGAGCTTTTCCGGAATGTCATCGCGGGTGCCGATGGGGAAAAGGAACGGTGCCCGCTGCGCCAGCGTTCCCAGCGGGGCGAAGAAATTCTCGCGCAGTGAAACGAGGTCGGGCTTGCGGGCAAAGGGATTTTCGGTAAACACGACCGCGTTCAGATAGGTGGTGGAAAGCGCCTGTGAAATCTGCCGGAACTGCTCCGGCGTGGAATTGCCGCCGACAAAAGCCAGGGATACGCTGCCCGTGCTGGGCGGCAACGCCTTCAGCGGCACGACCGGGCCAACGTGGTTGTCCAGCAGAATGCGGCATTCGGTAGCCTGCGAGGCGTTGAGATTCCTGACCGGCAGGGCGTGCATGGTGTCAAAGGTGGCAAAGCGCTCGATACGGCGCGAGTCGGAATGCACCAGCCTCAGTCCCGCCACACAGCGACGGTCAGTCTGGAAGCGCATGACGACGCTGTCGGCGTCGGCGTCGGTGAGGTAGGGACCGAGGATGATGGCGGGCGGAGTCACCTTCGCATCCGGATCTATCACCGGCATGTCGCCGCAGCCCGACAGTTGCAGAACCGCCATCGCCACGACAAACACCAACGCGGAAACTTTCGTTTTCACACGCATAAAAAATCCCGCCTGTAAGATTTTTCCATTTTTTTGCGGTATTGACAACTGTCAACCCCGTTTCCTCATATCTTGTAAATGCTGCATGGAGATAGGTCAAGAAAAAACGTCGGCTGAAAGCCAAAAGTCCGGTTTATCCCGAAAAAACCGAGATTTTTCAACTTGACGGAATAGCTCCGGCGGGGATAATTCAAACATGCGTTAAATATCAAACCTGTAACACTCGGGTATGGATAACGTCGGCCAGCGTAAAGCTGCGGGATAAGGCAAGCGACGGTTCGCGCTTTTTGCTTGGCTGTTTTCAATAATACACGTGGAAGGGGGATCGCGTGGCATACGAAAAAGATTCGAAGGCAACTGCCGTTTCGGGGAAGCGCTATGCTTCCTCCATCAGAAGGAACCTGGGTATTATTCACGATCAGAAGTTTTACGCCCTCAGGCACATCATTGGCAAATCGCTGGAACTGCCGTTCAAGGACAGGCAGTTCAACGCGCTGCTGCAGGTTTCGCGTCCCCTGCCCGAATCGGTGATGCGGGAAATCGCCCTGACCCTGCTGCAGAACGGAATGCGGTCGGCGCTGTGCTGGGGCACGGAAGCCGAACAGATGACGGAAATCATCGACGAGATCATTGACGAACGCGAATTCTCGCTCGAAGGACGCACCGCCTACGCCACCCTGCACGAAGACGAATCCCTGACCGAAGTAATCGAATATTTCATCCTGCCCAACGACCTGGCCGATACCGGCCTGCTGGTGGTCATTGCCGACGAGACGGAATTCAAGAACACTGTCATGGCTTTCGGCCAGACCGTCAAGGGTCTGCGGGAAGTCATTTACAACCAGACTGTCTGAGCTACCCTAAAACCGCGCTCCGGCAAACGCCTTTTCCCGCAAGAGAAAAGGCGTTTGCAATTTGTCTCTTCCCGCCAGGCAGTTCACATTTCCCCTCAACTTATTCCGTAAAAATGACGATAATATCAGGATAGGCTGGCGGTTTCCCTCATGCCGAAAGACCGCGGGAGGACTCTCGTTGCGAAAACATCCTGTTTTGCTACTTTGCGCGTTGTGTTTTTTTCTCGCCGCAACCGGTTTCGGCCCTGCCGCCGAGGGAGGCGCGAGTAAAAAGCATAAGCCTGTAAAAAAAGGCGTGACGCCTCCGCCTCTGGATAAAGAGGAACCACAAGGCACATCCTTGCTGAAACTTGAAATCGCCGACTTTAACGGCCCTTGCGCAGGCAGGGTGGAGCTGAGAAATCTCAAGGGAGAAACGCTGGGAGCTTTCGCCGGACTGCACTGGGCGTGGGCGGAAGGGAGTTTCATCCTTCGGGTACCGGTCGGCTCGCTAAACGTCAGGGTTACCGGCGGCTCCCGCAAATGCGTCTGGGAAAGCCAATTGAACATGAACAAGGACAAGACCACCGAAGCGGTAGCGGCCTTACAGACTTACGGCCAGGTTTACCGGGCAGGCTGGGTGGCCTGCGATCCTTTTCTCCAGGCCGACGCGGGAGCCGGCGGCAGGAGATATTTTTTCGGCACGCTGAAGGAAATCTCCATCGCCGCGCGCGCCGAAGGAGTGGAAGTCCTGGGACTCGCCCACGCCGACGCTTTGCTGGGGCCGCAGTCGGTTCCTTTCAGGCAGATGCCGGAAGGAAAAACCGCCCTGGCGCTGGCCTGCGAAGCCGTGACTGGCGGGAACTTCGTTCCGCTGGCGGCGGAAAAGGTTCAACTGCCTGAAAACGGAGGCACGCTTTACACGTTGGGTGCCACGACTGAGGCCGATACGCCTCCCGACGCAAGCCTGCTGGCGGTCGGCAAGAGATTGCAGGATCGGGGCGGGCTGGTTGTGCTTAACCATCCGACCGGTTCGAGCGGGAAAACCGAAAGTGAATTGACCCATGCGGCCGAAAACACGATTTTCGCGGTGGTCGCGGGGCTGCCTTTCGACGCGGTCGATGTCGGACGGGGCGAAGGCGATCTGGACTTCTGGTTTATTCTGCTGAACCAAGGCTTCCGTGTAACCGCCCTGGCGGGAGGCCCGGGACTTGAGGAGAAAAAGTCTCTCGACATTCCGGCGACCGGCTGCTATCTGCGCATACCGTCGGCGAGTCTCAGTCCAGGCGAGGCTCTGGAAAGCATGAAGCAAGGCCGGGTGGTAGTGTCCAACGGCCCCTTTATCCGGCTGCGGATCGACGAAGCCGATTGCGGCGGAGTGATTTCCCCCGGCACCGCGGCGCGGGAGATTTTCATCGAAGCCATTTCCTGTTCCGAAACCGGCGACAGCATCGGAAAGGTGGAACTGCTTTATAACGGCGAAGTGCAAGGGCAATGGAAAGGCGACAATCTCCAAAAATACATGCGCGTTGATCTCAGGAAAAGCCTGCCCCATGTCGGCTGGCTGGCGGCGCGGTATTATTCCGTTGACAGGCGGCTGTGGGCGCTTACCAATCCGGTTTACGTCAGGGCGGTAAACCTTCCCCGCCCGCAGCCGCTGGCTGCAAGGCTGTCAATTTCGCTGGAAGACAGCCAGACCGGCAAACCGGTCAACGGAGTAATAGAGGTGCTGGAGGGCGAGACCGCAATCACCACGGTCACGGTTAAGGGATGTGCGGAATTCGCCCTGCCCCCGACGGCAAAACTGCGCATCAATGCCGAGGGGTATAATCCGCTTAACTGGTCGTATTACCGGGACGGGGAGGCGCGCCAACTGATCGAGGAATGGGAACAAGCGGGAAAACTGCGGGAAGCCCTGACCGATCCCGAGGCCTATGCCCGCATGAGAAAAATCCTGGCAAAAAGCAGCGCAAGAATCAGATTGCAGCCGGTATTCCTGCCGGAGTAAAACCGGTTCAATCGCGGTCGTATTCGTCGGTGGAAAACAGGGGCGTCTCCCCTGAATCCTTTTCTTCCTTGCCGACATCCTCCCCGGCGTCGTAATGTCCCGCCCACAACCACTTGTGTTTTTCGTCGGATTCGGCTTTTACTTCCTGAATACGTTCCTTCTTATCTTCCTTGGGAGCGGAAACCGCCTGCGCTTTTTCCGGTACAGAGACCACCATTTTCGGTTCCACTGTTTTTTCCGCCTGCGTCAACGCTTGTTTCTCAACTTGCGCTTTTGTCTGTTTTTCCGCCTGCATCACAGCTTGCTTTTCTGTCTGCTTGGCAAGTTTCTCCTCGGCTTCCGGATTGTTGGCATTGTGAGAGGAAACCGCCGCCGTCGGCTTGACCACCTCTAGCGCTTTTTTTGCTACATAGGACGAGGTGGCTGTCTTCTTTTCCGGCGCAGGAGCGACTGGCATTGTCGGCATTGTCGGCTGAGTCATGACCGGCGCTTCTTTTTTCAGCGGCGGCAGCTTGACCAGCGGCTGCTGGACGGGCTTGCCTGTGTCCTGGGAGGTTGCCAGCAACACGCGACCCGTCTCTTTTTGCGACTTGCGCGTCGGCTTGACCTCAATCACGCCAGGCACCTCGACCAGCAGGCTGGTCTGGGAAATATCCACCATCCGGGTGTCTTCGTCGGACTTCTTGGGCAGGCTGGAATCGCCGCCCTTGCGGATTTTATCCAGTTCGCGGTCGGCGTCCCGGGGCGGATCGGGGAAAATCTTTTTCAGCTTATCGGTCAGGTCGCGCACGCCGTCGGCATTGTCTGTCGGAGGCGGGGTAATTCCGCGCACGTGGTTGCCGACCGAGTTTTTCTCCCCGGCCAAAGCGCTGTAATCGTCTGATTTTCTGGGCAGACTATTGAGCAACTTTTTCTGGTCATACTCCTCCGCCTGCTTGCGCAGCCGCTCCTCGACCTTCTTCAACCGCTCCGATTCGACCGGCGTATCGGGGATGGGGGCAGGAATCTGTTCCAGCTTGTTTTCCAGCGCCTTGGCCGCCTCGACCTGTCCCGGCTCCGGCTTGTTCTCCTCCTGGAAAATCGGCGGAGGCGGAGGCGTTTCGGTTCTGGCGGGAGCCAGCGGCGTCTCTATCGTTTCATCCGGAACAGGCTCGCCGCCCTCGATCAAGGCGCGGTTCTTGTCCCACCAGATTTGCCACAACGCCGGATTGGGCCCCAGATCCTGCTTAGTGAGCCGGCGCAGACTCGCCAGCGCGGCTTCCGTCTCCGGCTCCGTCAATTTGTGCTGCAGGGTAGTGATCAGGAAGCGGATGGCAACCGCAGGGCGCGAACTGGCCATGGCGTTCAAGGTGCAGACCCTGGTCTCGGGATCGGTCTTGCAGGACTGGATCAGGACGTTGATGCTGTCGGGATGTTTCAACTCTCCTAGCGCGAGGGCGGCGGCGGCGCGCACGGAAGCGGTGCGATCCTTCATCAGGGTATGCTCCAGATCCTCGCGCGCCTCCATCAACTGCATCTGTCCCAGCGCCCAGGCCGCCTGTTCCCGGTTCTCGGCCACAGGGTCTTCCATCAGTTTCATCCGGAGGGATCCCGCCGACTTCAGATCTTTCGCCGCTCCCAGCAGATGGATATAGCCATCCAGGGGATTTACGCCGTCGTTAAGTGACTTGCGCGCCAGTTCCAGGGAAACGACATCCTTCTGGCGCGCGATGTTTTCCGCTGCCGCGTACCTGACCTTGGCTTCGGAATCGACCAGCATGTGTCGCACCGTTTCAACGCAGCCCTCGTCGCCCAGCCGCGTCAGCGCCACAACCGCCGCCTCCCGGATTTCTGGCCTGGTGTTTTCCAACGCTTTGCGCAATTGCGGCAACGCGGTCTCGCCCAGCCGCGACAGGAACATGAACGCAGCGTCCCGCGCCTCTGGACGTTCAGCAGCCAGTTGCTGAATCTGGAGCGAGATCTTGCTGCGCAGGCGGTCTCGCTTGGTGCGCATCTCGCTCAGCATCAGGCGGATGATGTCATCAGGGACGCCTTCCTCCTTGAGATGAATCATGGCCTTGGTGGAAAGGTCGAAGATGTTGTCGCTGCTTTTGATCTTCTCCTCCACCAGCGCCTTGTCCAGCCCCGCCTTCAACAGCGAAATGATATCCTGGTTGCTCAGCGCCTCGTCGGAGCCGCCCTCGTCAGCCGCGAACAGCGAACCTGCCACGACCACAGCCGCCAGAAGCATAACCACTATACGCATATTTTCCCCTGTCAAAAAACTGGCCGATTCCCGTCTGCAAAAAAATACAGCCCCCCGCCGCTTCACTCGACCGGAACCCGACCCACCAGCACGAAACTTAACGGAAACACGTATTTTATGATAATGAAATCCCAGTATGGAGTCAATTTTTATCGGAATAAATTCCGTGCGAAACACGTTTTTTTTTTACGTTCACCCCGTCGGTTTTTCATGAAAAATAGATTGTCTCCGCATAGACTACTTGCATTCCGGTCGTACAAGCAGTATCTTTTCGCAATACTCTACTTATCTGGGGACTGAAATATGGGCAAAAATATGCGTCGCCAGACCTTGCGCAAGCCGCGGCAACTGGCAGGCATTGATGTAGGCGCGACGTCGATCAGGCTGAAAATCGCGGAACTCTCGCCTGACGGAACGCTGCGCATCCTGGACGAGCTGATCCACCCCATCTCCATGGCAGGAGACACTTTCCGCTGCGGACACGTGTGCCCGGAAACCCTGCACGCAGTCTGCGAGATATTTGCCAAGTTCTCACAGATCCTCAATGATTATGGGGTCAAGGACTGCCGGGCGGTAGCCACCAGCGCCATCCGCGAAGCCAGCAACAAGGAAATGCTGGTCGACCGTATCCGTCATGAATCTGGCATAACCCTGCAGGTGCTGGACGCGGTGGAGGAAATCCGTCTCACCTACCAGACCATGATGCCGGCGCTGCGCGGGGTCTTTCCCCCCGACAGCCACACCATCCTGCTGGATCTCGGCGGCGGCTCGACTGAAATCATGGTGCTGCAGAACGAGAGCATCGTGTTTGCCGAAACCCGGCGGCTGGGCGCGGCGCGGCTGTTCCACTCTATCGCCTGCGCCAACTGCGACGACACCCAGTCGCTGCTGGAAAGCGTGGTGCACAACGTCGTGGCCTCAATGGTCGATCTCTTCCGCGAATATCCGGTCAGCCAATGCGTGGTGGTGAACAACCTGCTGGGTGACGCCCTCGCGCAGATGCAGCAAGCGAGGCTGCTGCCCCAAGGCGGCACGGCGCTGCCACCGGAGGAACTGCGAAGGATCGCCCGCGAGACCTCGGGTCACTCGCCGGAGGTGATTGCCAGCCGGTTCAAGATCGGCCCCAGCGACGCGGAACTGATGCTACCGGCGATGATGATCCTCGACCGGTTCCTGGGCTCCATTAACGTCAGCGAGGTGGCTTTCATGAAAGCAGACCTGCTCGACGGCATTCTTAACGACTTGGCGCTGGAAGCGGCGGGGAGCAACCCGGTGGAAATGTTCCACAGCCAGATCATTTCCAGCGCCATCAGCGTAGGCGAAAAATTCCATTACGGGAAACTTCACTCCGCGCAGGTGGCGAAACTTTCCTGCCTGCTGTTCGACCAGTTGGCCGATTACCTCGACCTCTCCAGCCAGGACAAGTTGCACCTGCACGTAGCCGCCATTCTTCACGACGTCGGCATGTTTATCAGCGAAAACGCCCACCACAAGCATTCCGCCTACCTGGTGAAATGGTCGGAAATTGTCGGTATCTCCGGCCACGAGCGGGACATTATCTCCCAGATCACCAGGTATCACCGCAAAGCCGTGCCGATGCTGCAACATCCGGACTTCCGCGAACTGACCGAAACCGACCGGTTACGCGTCACGAAACTGTCGGCCATTCTCCGGATCGCCGACGCGCTGGATCGCAGCCACGCGCAGCAGATCGAAAACATTGCCGTGGAATTCTCCAGCGACCAGATTTTCCTGAACGCCGAGGCGAGAGGAGACATGGCGGTCGAGCAGGCAGCCTTGAAAATGAAGGGGAAACTCTTCGAGGACATCACCGGTCATAAATTGCGCTTGCGGAAAAAAAGCGAGTGACAAAACCGAAAAAATGATATACTTGCGGGCAAATAATAGGGACTAAGGCTCTAAGGGACTAGGGGACTAAGAAAAGCCTCGGCAGGCGCGCTGTCGATAATCGCTGATTGCGAAAACCTTACGACAATCACGGAAATCATCGACCAGTGCCTTAGTCCCCTAGTCCCTCAGTCCCTTAGTCCCCCGTTAATTTGTTTTCAAGTCGGACTATTATAAAAGCTTCAGGGAGAATTCATGCCTACAGTCGTTGTCACCGGCGGCGCCGGTTTTCTGGGCAGCCACCTTTGCGAGCGTTTCCTTAACGAAGGGATGAAGGTTTTCGCCGTCGACAACCTCTGCACCGGCAGGCTCGCGAATATCGAACATCTTGGCGCGAACGAAAATTTTCACTTCAGCAAGCAGAACGTCTCCGATCATATCCTGATCCCCGGCGAAGTCGATTACATCCTGCATTTCGCCTCTCCCGCCAGCCCAATCGACTATTTACAACTGCCGATCCAAACGCTCAAGGTCGGCGCGCTGGGGACGCATAACGTACTGGGGCTGGCAAAGGCCAAGGGCGCGCGGATACTGCTGGCGTCCACCAGCGAAGTCTACGGCGACCCGCTGGTGCATCCGCAGAAAGAGGATTACTGGGGCAACGTCAACCCCATCGGCCCGCGCGGCGTCTACGACGAGGCCAAGCGTTTCGCCGAAGCCATCACCATGGCTTACCACCGCACCCACGGCGTGCAGACCCGGATCGTACGCATCTTCAACACCTACGGCCCGCGCATGAGAATCAAGGACGGTCGCGCCCTGCCGAACTTTTTCCGCCAGGCGCTGAAAGGCGAGGACGTCACCGTCTACGGCGACGGTTCGCAAACACGCAGTTTCTGCTACGTCTCCGACCTGATGGAAGGCATCTACCGCCTGCTGATGAGTAACGAAAGCGATCCAGTCAACATCGGCAATCCCGAGGAAATCAGCCTGAAGGACGTGGCTGAGGAGGTGGTCAGGCTGACCGGTTCCAAGAGCAGAATCATTTACGAGCCGCTGCCGGTGGACGATCCGAAAGTCAGGAAACCAGACACCACCCGCGCGGAAAAAATCCTCGGCTGGAAAGCGGTCGTCCCGCGCACCGAAGGCCTGAAGAAAACGCTGGATTACTTCAAGCAGGAGTTGGGGCTGAGTTGAAGGCAAAAAGGCAGGTATTGTGCAAAAGAGCGGTTCTATTCTTTATCCATTCCTGTTTTGCATTGCCTACCTGTTTTCAATCTGCACAACCATGCTGATATGTTTCGTATTTGCAAATAGCATAGTTACCAGAACTATGCTAAGAGGCCATTCCGCAGACCTGATTTTAATAACGCTTGGCGGACTGTCATTTCTTGCCGCCTGTTGCGGTTGGTCATATTTCTTCTGCCGCCAGAATTGGCTCACCCGCTGGCACGTTTTTCTCTGCACCGTATTCCTTTCGACATTATTGATCTTAGGGTTACAAGTGCATCGCAGCTATCCCACCCTGACCCTGATCCTGCTTTCCTTCGCCATGCTGGGCGCTTTTTTCGGCGGCGAAATCGGCGACCGCCGCAAGCGTCTGGACGGAGGTAAACTCATGAAAGCCCTTGACCGCTCCGAACTCGTCCGCACGATACGCGACCGGTTTCCGTAATTTCACCGTATCGCAATTTATTGCTGACCGCCGACGGAAAAACAGTTATACTCATGTTGCAATTTTTGCCTGTCCAGACGGAGGACACAGTATGAAACTCGCCAGTCTGATCGAACAGCGCCGGGTCTTGTGCGGCGCGCAGGCTTCGGATTATAGCGAAGCGAAAAAAGCGCTGCTGCGGCTGCTGGAGGAAAACGAGGGCATCAAGCCCGAGCCGCTGCTGGCGGCGCTGGCCGAGCGCGAGCAACTGGCCAGCACCATCGTCGCACCGGGCGTGGCTTTTCCCCACGCACGGGTGGGCGACCTCACTGATTTTCATTTGCTTGTGGCGACATTCCCGCAGGGATTTTCCGCGCCCGGAGCCGACGAACCGGTCAGGTTTGTCGTCATGTTCCTGATGCCGGAAGGCGCGAGCAACCTCTATTTGAAATCGATGAGTGCGATGGCACAGGTCTTGGCGCAACCGGGCGCTCTGGAAAAAATCGTCGCGGCGAAAGACGAAAACGAACTGATCGAGTTTTTCGCCGCCACCGGCGTCACTGTGAAGGACGTCGTCACCGCGCAGGACGTCATGGACAAGAATCCCCCCTTCGTCAACCCCTGGAGCACCCTGCGCGAAGTCGCCGACCTGATGGTGAAAAGCCACTCCTCCTGCCTGCCGGTGGTGAACGACAAAAACGAATACCTCGGCATGGTCGACGCGGCCGATCTGCTGAAAGTAGGCCTGCCTGACTACCTGCTGTCGATGGGGTCGGTGGCTTTTCTCAGCAACTTCGAGCCGTTCGGGGATTTGCTGAAACAGGAACAGTCGCTGACCGTCGAGTCGCTGATCCGCGAGGACGGCATTATTTTCATGACCCACACCCCCATGATCGTCGTCGCCAGCAAACTGGTGCGCGAGGGTTGCCGGAGCGCGCCGGTGCTGGAGGAAAAAAAGCTGGCAGGCATAATATCCACCCTCGACTTCGTGCATAAGGTAGTGCGGGCATGAACGATTTTATCCTTCCTGGCGTGATCGCGACTACCGTCGACCATGTCGAGCCTTGGTTCATGATTCTCGGCAGTTCGATTTTTATCCTGACTTACCTTGCGATAGCTTTCGAAAAACAGATTCGGGTGGACAAGACCATCTCCGCGATGTTCGGCTCCAGCCTGATGCTGTTTTTCATTCTCGAATCCCCCCAGCACGGCGGCGAAGGCGCGGCGCAGGACGCCTACAGCTATTTCGTCGACTTCAACGTCATCTTTTTGCTGGCGGGGATGATGCTTATCGTCAACCTGCTGCGCGAAACCGGAGTGTTCGAATATCTGGCTATCAGGTGCGCCAAGGCCGGGAGGGGGCAGCCCCTGGCGGTGCTGACCCTGTTGCTGGTGGTGACGGCGGTGCTGTCGGCGTTTCTCGATAACGTGACTACCGTGCTGCTGATCGCGCCAGTGACTTTTCTGGTAGCCGAACAGCTTAACGCCCCGCCCCTTATGTTCCTGATTCCGGAGGCGCTGGCCAGCAACATCGGCGGCACCGCCACCCTGATCGGCGACCCCCCTAACATCCTGATCGGCAGCTACGCCAAGCTTGATTTCGTTTCCTTTCTGCAGGTGCTGACCCCCTTCATCTGCGTGCTGATGGCGATGTTTATCGTGATTCTGTTGCTGCTGCTGCGCGGCAAGATCACCGTCACCGCCGAGCAGCGCGCGCGAGTAATGGATCTGAACGAAAAGCGCGCCATCACCAATCCCCGTTTGCTGAAAAAATCCCTATTCATCGTCGCGCTCACCCTGGCCGGATTCATGCTGCACGGCGTTTTCCGCCTCGAACCGGGCGTGGTGGCGATGGGCGGCGCGGCGTTGCTGCTGCTGCTGACGCGGGCGAATGTGGAAAAGGCGCTGGAGGGCGTGGAGTGGCCGACGCTGTTTTTCTTCCTCGGCCTGTTCATCGTGGTCAACGGCGGGGTCAAGGCTGGACTGATCGACCTGCTGGCGGAGAAAGCCATGTCGGTCATGGGGAGCAATCCTTACGTGGCTGCGGTAGCGCTGCTATGGATTTCCGGCATCTGCGCAGGGATAATGAACAACGTCTCCTTCACCGCCGCGGCGCTGCCGGTGGTCAAGGCCGTTGCGGCCAGCTTCCCTACGGTGGAAGCCGCTCCCTTCTGGTGGGCGCTGGCGCTGGGGGCGTGCCTGGGCGGTAACCTGACTCCCGTCGGCGCGGCGGCGAACCTGGTGATCTGCAATATCTCGGCGAAAAGCGGAAAACCCATTTCCTTCGGCCAGTTCATGCGCTGGGGAGCGCCTTGCGCGATCGGCAGCCTGATTCTGGCTTCCGGCTATATTTGCCTGCTGGTGAGATGGGGCACGATCAATTAATTTCCACGCGGCAAGATTTGACTAAGCCTTCCGGCTGAGGCATATTGAAGTAGCAAATAATAGGAGAGTTCCGATGAATACAGTGCCTGACGGAATGATCGAAGAGTTGATACTGGCGGGGCGGCGGGCGACGCGATTCTCTCTTTCCGGCGACGAAAAACAGGAGAGAGACACGCTCGAATTCATGGACTCGCTGTGGGATCGGATGACGCGGGAGCAGCGTTTCCAGGCGCTGGCGAAACTCCGTTCCGCCGGGCTGGAGCAACTGGCGGAAAGAATCGAGCGCGGCCTGTCCGAACTCGGAACTCAGTAATCGATCAGGCGCTTGCCGGTGAACGATTCCCGCGCCAGCACCAGCGGCTGGCTCGCGCCGACGTTAAGCAGCAGACCTATCAGGCAGAAGCTGATAATCATGCTGGAGCCGCCGTAACTCACCAGCGGCAGGGTGATACCGGTAGTAGGCAGCAGCGCCGTCACCACCCCTATGTTCACCAGCGCCTGCGATCCCAGCAGCGCCGCGCAACCGGTGGCGATCAGCCGTCCGCCCGGTTCCTTCCTGGCAGACGCCACCCGGAAACCTCCCAGCATCAATAACAAATACAGAGAAATCAGAATCCCCACCGCGACGAAGCCCCCCTCCTCCGCGATCACGCCGAAAATGAAATCGGTGTGCTTGTCCGGCAGGAGATCCAGTTCCGTCAGCGTGCCGTTGCCCAGTCCTTCGCCCAGCAGGCTGCCCGAGCCGATGGCGATCAGGCTCATAATAAGTTGATAAGCCTCGCGCGCTTCATATTTTTCCGGGCTGAGAAAAGCGAGGATGCGGTTTTTCTGATACTGTTTCATCACGAACATCCACATCGGCACCGTGCTGGCCGCTCCCGCCAGGGCGATGCTGATCAGATGAAACGCATTCGCGCCGCTGGCGAAAACCACCGCGAACAGCAGCGGCGGCAGCAGAATGGCGCTGCCCAGATCAGGCTGTTTCAGGATCAGCGCCATCGGTATCAAAGTCAGCACAAATGGCGCGACCAATCCCCGCAGCGTGGACTGCGTCTCGCGGTGCATCAGGTTTTTCGCCAGCACCAGCACCAGCGCGAATTTCATCAGTTCCGTCGGCTGGATATTGAAACCCAGTCCCGGCAGCGCGATCCAGCTCCGCGCCCCACGCACCTGAGGTAACAGCAGCACCAATATCAGCAGCGCCAGCGCCCCGCCGTAAATGTCGTAAGCATAGCGCAGCAGCGTGCGATAATCCACCGCCAGCATCAGCAGCATCGCCGCCACTCCCAGAGCGACCCACACCAGTTGTTTCTGGAAATGCTGGGGCGAAGCGGAATACATGTACGGCAGCGACATCCCCGTCACTCCCAGCGCGGAAAGCAGCACCAGCCAGTCGAAACGCAACACGTAGGGTCTAGCCAACGGCTTCCTCCTCCACCGCATCGTCCTCGCTCAGGCCGAAATAAGCCTGTAGTATTCTTTTCGCGATGGGCGCGCAGGTGCCGCCGCCGAAGTTGCCTTCCGGAACCAGCACGATGCAAACCACTTCCGGTTTTTCGAACGGCGCGTAACAGCCGAACCAGGCGTGGGTGGCCTTGGCCTTTTTCCACTCAGCCGAACCGGTCTTGCCCGCGATGTCGAAACTCCGCAGACGCGCCTTCCGGGCGCTGCCATGCGGGTCCTGCACCACTTTCCACATTCCCAAGCGCACGGTTTCCAGCGCTTCCGTCGGTGGAGCCAATTCCGCTCGCGACTGCGACAGTTGCGGGCTGTCCAATACATGCGGCTGCACGATCCGACCGCCGTTAGCAATCGCGGCGAAGGCAACAGCCATCTGCAAAGGTGTAACCGTCAGCGCGCCCTGGCCGATCGAAAAGTGATAGGTCTGCCCCGTCGACCAGCGCCGCCCGGTCATGGCGGAAGGAGGGAGATACCCGGGGCGCTCGCCGGAAATATCAATGCCGGTCTCGTGCCCGAGAGACAGGTCCCACGCCCACTTGAAAATCTTTTTCGACCCTAGAGCCTGCCCGGCGTGATAGAAAAACACGTTGCACGATGAACGCAGCGCGTCCTCCACGTTGATGTTGCCGTGATGAACCCGGCGCATGCAGATGAAGTCGTGATTCTTGAGGGTAATCACCCCCTCGCAGCAAAAAGTGGTGTCGGGCTGGATGACGCCTTCGCTTAGGGCTCCCAGCGCGATCAGCGGTTTCATTACCGACCCCGGCGGATACTGCCCGGCAATGACGCGGTTGAGGAGCGGCGTCCTTTCGTCTTTCAGCAGTTCCGGAAAATCCGCCGCCAGCGTGTTGGGATCGAATCCGGGAACGCTGATCAACGCGTAAATCGCGCCTGTCTCCGGATTCATCAGCAAGCACACTCCCGCATAGGGCTTGCCCTCGCGCCCGCGATGTTCGAGGCGCAGCTTTTCCAGTTCCTCCAGCATGATGCCGTGGATTTTGCGCTGCTGCTCCAGGTCGATAGTCAGGCGGATATCGACCCCGTCGCGGGCAGGGTGGGGTTCGCCCACGCAGGACAGTTGCCGCTGCCCGCCCGCGCCGGTTTTTTCCAGCCTGAGCAGGCGCTGCACGTGCCGCCCGCGCAGACGCTGGTTGTAGTATTGCTCCACCCCGCCACGCCCCACGGTTTCGTTGGCGAAATACCCGGCGTAATGCTCCAGTTCGCCGCGCCTAGTGCGCTGGCGCAGACGCACGATCTGCATCTCCTCGCCCTCGGGCTCCAGCGCGAAAAAAGTCCTGCCCTGGTAGCTGATCACGCCTTGGCCGCCGACCCTGTTCCCGTCGACCCATTCGCCCCGCAGCGTGGCGTATTCCTCCCGGCTGAGGCGACCGACATAACCGGTGATGTGCCCCATGATTTCCCCGGCGGGGTAAACCCGTCTCATGCCCACGTGCGTTTCCAGCGACTGGAAGGCGGGGTCGCCGTAAGGGTTACCGCGTTCCTTCTCCACCGCCAGGTAAACCCGAGGCTCGACGTTTTCAAATAACAGGCGCGGCACCGTCAGATCCTGCTCCGAATCCGCCAGCCGGTCGAGACAGGCGTCTAGCACGACACGCGCGACAGCCTCGTCTTCCTGCTTCATCAGTTGCGCCAGATTTCTCACCAGGGAGGAAGTTTCAACCAGCTCCCGGAACGCGAGGTCGTAATCCAGTTCGCGCTGCCGACCGGAACTGCGCGCAAGCCTGACGATTTTATCCGGCGACAGTTCGCCCAGCTGGCTGACGACCGCGCGCTTGCCATCGACATAATCTACCTGTGCCGGAATCAGCCAGAGATCGTAACTGGGCTGATCCTCCGCCAGCGCCCGACCGCGGCTGTCGAGAATTTTTCCGCGCCGGGGCGGAATCTGGATCAGCCGGTGGCGACGGCTGGCTCCCTGCTGGCGGTATTCCTCCGAATCCATCACCTGCAACTGCACCAGCCGCGCGACGATCAGCACAAAGCCGCACGCGAACAGGCACGCCAGGATCAGCACACGTTTCTGAAACATCACCGTCCCCGCAAGCCGAAATCAGCCGGAGCCTCCCGCCACGTCCGCAGCCAGCCGCAATCCAGCATCAATCCCGCCACCGGCGTCAGCAGCGCCGTCCACGCCGCCGAAGCCAGCAGCCATTGCAGACTGTCCCGGGAAAACGTGAAGCGTAAACCGTATTCCAGAAATGGCCGCGCCAGGTTTATCACCAACACCGCGCCCAGCACTATCGCCATACGCAACGACGCGGATTGTTGAATCAGGCGCTTTTCCCCCCTGGTGACGGCCAGCGCCAGCACGGAATACAGCAGCGTACTTGCGCCCAGCCGGGAACCGAGAAACAGATCGCCCATCACGCCGCACCACCAGAACGCGGGGAGAGCGTGCCGTTCCGGCGCGTGCATGGCAGTGTGCAAAGCCAGCAGGAACAGCCATTCCGCGCGGAGATTTTCAAAAGGCAGAAAAGTTTCGTCTCTGAGCAGCAACTGCCCCAGGCCGATCAGCACAGCGAGCGGTAAAAGCACGCGCAGCCGCATCAGCGCCCCGCCTTTCCGGGCTTTAGCTCCTCCTGGTCGGCGGCGGAAGCGTTTTTCACCACCAGCACATCCTCCAGACTGTCCATCGCCGCGCGCAGCGTCACTTCCGCCTCCAGGGTGTTAGGCTCAGAACCTTCGCGTGGATCCTCGGCCAGTGCGCCAATCAGCAGATCCGCCGGAATCTTTTCCAGCAGCCCCGAGGACATCACCTCCTGCCCCTTTACCGCGCTTTTTTCCCCGCCATAGAACACCGCTTTTGCCTTGCCGTTGCCGACACCGATGACGGAACAGAGTACGCGGCTTTTGCCTACCCGCGCAGCCACGAGGCTGCCGGGACTGGTCAGCAGCAGCACCGTCGAGGCGCGAGCCCCGGTTCGCGCCACTTCCCCCACCAGCGCCTGTCCCTGCAGCACCGCGTCGCCCGGGGCAACGCCGTCGCTGTCGCCGCAATCGATGATGACGTAATCGGCTTTGAAATTCCGGTCTGCGTGAATGATTTCGGCGGTGACAAATTGCAGCTTCGGCAGGTATTCTCGCACCTCGGCGACGCGTTGCAGCCGCAGGCGGAGGGAGGAGATTTCCGCGTCTTTCTGCAGCAGGAGGTCGCGGAGTTCCTCGGCATGATTTACCGGCGCAGCCGGAATCGCTCCGCCGGTTTCCGTTTCTTCTGTCAGTGATTTCAGGCGTGTCAGGTTACTGTAAAGAAACAGACGCCAGTGCTCCAGCACCGAACTTGGCAGGACGTACAACGCCAGAGCCAGAGCAATCAGAATCGCGGGTATCAGGGATTTTTTCGTCATCTTGTCCGGCCTGCCGTCAATGCCTGTCCGGCTGTCACCGCGCCGGATTAATCGCTATGGTAGCTGTCCAGGTACTGCGCGTAATCCTCGATGCCTTCGATGAACATGCCGCAGCCGCGCGCCACCGCCCGGAGCGGATCGTCGGCGACATGCACCGGAATGCCGCGGGTTTCCTTGCTGATCAGTCGATCCAGCCCACGCAGCAACGCGCCGCCTCCGGCCAGCACGATGCCGTTGGTGTAAATGTCGCCCGCCAGCTCCGGAGGGGTGCGTTCCAGCGCCTCCAGCACCGCCGCCACGATCGCGTCGATCGGCTCCTTCATCGCCTCGCGCACTTCCTCGCTGCGGATGGTGATGGCGCGGGGCAACCCCTTGACCTGGTCGCGCCCCATGACCTCCATGCTCAGTTCCTCGTCCAGCGGAGCGGCGCTGCCGATTCCGATCTTGATTTTCTCGGCCGTGGTGTCGCCGATCACCAGGTTGTGCTGGCGCTTGATGTAGGCGCCGATAGCCTCGTCCAATTCGTCGCCGGCGATGCGGAGGCTCTTGCAGACCACCATCCCCATCATGGAAATCACCGCCACCTCGGTGGTACCGCCGCCGATGTCGACAATCATGCTGCCGATGGGTTCGTCGATGGGCAGCCCCACACCGATAGCGGCTGCCATCGGTTCCTCGATCAGATAGACTTTCCGCGCCCCCGCGCGCTCGGCGGAATTGATTACCGCCCGCTGCTCGACTTCGGTAATGCCGCTGGGGACGGAAATGACCACGCGCGGGCAAACCCACCAGGTCGACTGGTTGTGCACCTTGTGGATGAAATAGGACAGCATCGCCTCGGTGATTTCGAAATCAGCGATCACCCCGTCTTTCATCGGCCTGATGGCGACGATGTTGGCAGGCGTACGCCCGACCATTTTCTTCGCCCTTTCGCCCACGGCCTGCCCGTTAAGCAGCACACGGTTGTCTTTCTTGGAAACCGCCACCACCGACGGTTCGCAGAGAGTTATCCCTTCACCCCGGACGTATACCAGGGTGTTGCAGGTACCCAGATCAATGCCGATGTCGTGGCTGAACAGGCCGAAAAAACGATTGAAAAAACCCATGCACTAATCCTCAAGCCCGTCGCCGGAAGGGGACAGACTGGAATATTAAGATATCCCAAATCATCAGGATACCCGTTCTTTCATATAATTGCAAAGCCTTCCGGAGTCCTTTCAAAAAAAAAAGCAGACACACTCGCCAGCGTGTCCGCTTTTATTTTTATCGGACTCTGCCCGTCTTCCGGCACCGTGCGGAAAAGCAGGAGGCATTTTACTTGAACATCCCCCACACGAAGCCGTCTTTGCTGCAATAAGGCTCCATTTCCCTGATCGTAACCACCAGCGCGGCGGTGTAAGCCAGGAATGACAGCACCAGCAGGATCGTGTATAGATTAGAGGAAGCCTTGTACTGCGGCGGACGCAGCGGCGCGGCCTCGGCTTCTTCCTCGTCGTCCTCGAAGCCTTCCTCGCCGTCCTGTTCCTCGTCGATGGCTTCCTCGTCGAGGGCGAGAGTTTCCTCCGCGTCGTCGTCGACCAGATCAAAATCGTCGCTCATTCATGCGCTCCTATGATAAGGTTAAATATCCTCGGCGAAATCGGCGCTTATGCCCTTGGCTACGTCGTCCACCCTGATGCCCTGGGTTGTGGAGATGATTTCGCACATGCTCATGTCGCTGTATACCTTGGCCACGCGGATTTCGCCAACCCAGCGCTTGGCGCGATAAACCACGAAGCGCTTGCCTTCCTCAATGCCGCTTGTCGCTCCCAAGCTAAGCATCACCCGCATCTGGTCGGGATTGGTGGCAAGAATCTGGCCGCTGATGATTTCGATGGCGTTGTCTTCCGTGCGCGGCTTGTCCTTGGCCGGGGAAGGATTGACTTCCGGCGCGGGCAGGAGGTTGACGGTTTCGGTCTTGACCGAAGTCGTAGCGGCGCTGACTAACATCGTCCCCGCAGCCGGGCCTACGGAAAGCGACAAATCCTCTTTCGCTTCCTTCGCGGGAGCGACGGCGGTTTCAATCCTGACCGGCGCGTCAGTTTCCTTTTCCGCCACTGGCACCGCCGGGGCAATAAAGGGAACCGGCTGCGGCGCGGCGGGAAGCATCGGCTGGAAAGCCGCCGGTTGCGCGGACTGGACGCGGGAACCGATGGCCTGGGTAACGGCCGCGTCGACTTTCGCCGCGTCCACCTGCGTACGCAGGTTTTTCACTTCGGTTTTCAGCTCTTCCATGTCGTGATAGGCGATCACATTGAAGCCTGCGAAGAAAATTACCACCGCCACACAGACGTAGGTAGCAAGAGCCGTCATGCTGGGAGACTTGTAGAGGTCGAACTGTTGGGTCATCTCGCGTTTTTCCTGTTCCACTTTTTTCCCCATCCGGAATTCAATTCAGCTGCCTATTGTACGGATTCGATCCCGCCATTCCAAGCGCATACTACATTGTTTGCGCGGTGTCGGCAATTTCGATCGGGGCTTTCTGCACTTCGGGCAGATTGATGGCGGAGGACATGTCATTGAAAATATTACGTACACGCACCTTGCCGATGTATTTCTCGCCGCGGGAAATCACGAATTCCGTGCCGGGCTTGACCTCGTCCTTGGTACCAACGTTAAGGATGACGATACCAGTGGCTTCGTCGACTTCCAGCACGCTGGCGGTGATGGGCTTACCGGCTGAGGCGATCCCGGTATTGGCTGCCATGCCGAAATCGACTCCCGCGTTGCGCGCCATTTCAATTAGAATATCCTTCGACATGACCTGTTCCATCAGGGCGCGGTTGCGCTTGCTGGTCTCCAGCAGTTCCGCTTCCGACTCGCGCAGCTCGCTCATGACCTCGATGGTCTGGGTCTCGGCGAACTCGCGCGCGGCCACGGCTGTGTCGCGCTCGGTGCGCATGGTGTCGATTTCGGTGCGGAGAGCCGTGTTCTTGTCCTGGGCGCGCTGGAGATTGTTCTGCAGGGCCTCAAGCTGGCTGCTGACCTTGCTGAAAGAGATGCGCAGATCCGCGTTTTCGGTGGTGAGCTGTTCCTTCTGGCCGGTCAGTTCGCTGAGCTTGGTCTTCTGCACGTCGATGAACGCCGCCTGCTCCTTGATGATGTTGCTCTTTTCCTTTTCGGTCTGACTCAATTTCGCGGTCGTGTCGTCCAGCTGTTTCTTGAGCTGGTTGCGCTGATAGACGCTTTCCCGCGCTTCCTCCACCCAGTTGACCCGCTTGCTGTGCAGGGTAAGGGTGGCGATCATCAGCGACAGCGCAAAGATGAAATTGATAACTACGAAAACCTTGCTCAGCGTACTCATTTGGCGCGTCCTCCTGCGTCCCTGCTAATATTTTTTTGCCTGCAAATTCCAAGTCTTTCCCGATTGACGACGCAACCGGCGACTTGCCTTGATAGCTTTATCGACCAAAAGGTTGACGTAGTTCCAGTCAAAAGGTTTATGCAGGTAGCCAAAACAGTCAGATTCCAAAGCTTTTTTTAAAACTTCGTCTGTTCCATAAGCGGTAATCACGATACAGGGGATTTTCTGTTCAATATGAGCGGCGTGATGGATCAGGGAAAAACCGTCCATCTCCGGCATCATGATATCAGTCACCAGCACGTCCCAGTATTCCTTGCGCAAGGCGGCCAAGGCTGCGTTAGGCGAGCTAAACGTAATAACATCAATATCTTCCCGCTTTATGTGAAGCTGAAAAAGTTCCAGTATCTCTGGCTCGTCGTCTACCACCATTATCCTGTACAATTTTTCCATCCTTATCTTCGGCGTAAAAAACCACACACCGTCCTCAACCAGTTCATAATACATATTATATTAAAACCCTGTCAAGACCGATTCGTCAAATTTACTGTTTTTCCGCAAAAGGATTTTTTCGTCTTTCCGAAAAAAATTGACGCTATAGCCTGTTCCTTGGTTGCGATTCCAACCATTAGTGATATCATTTAATAGGAATTAACAGATAGCGATTGCAGAAATATTGGGAAAGCCGATAAGCCATTATGCTATCCTGCCATTAACCAACTCCGGAGACCGCCATGACGGAAAAACAGAAATGCGCCGATAACAAGGACTGGTATTCCATTCCCGAGGCAGCGGAATACCTGGGCATCAGCAAGCCCACCATCTTCCGCTGGATGAAAAGCGGCCTGCTGTCTTACTATAAGGTCGGCGGCTCCACCCGTTTTTCGCGGGAAGGGCTGGACGCGGTGATCGAGAAAAATACCGGCCAGCGCGAAGCGGAAAAAGCCGCCGGGGCGTGCGCCTGCTGCGGCAACGATTTTCTCGCCCCCGGCACGCTGCAGGGCACAGGCAGGCTGTACTTCCGGCCTGAGCACAGCAAGTTCTGGAGCCTGGAGGAAGCGCTGGTGCCGATAGTAGCCCGGGTCTGCACCGCCTGCGGCTACGTGCAGATGCACGCCGACACGGAAAAACTTGTACGACTCCTGCCGAAGACAGAAGAAGATAAATAGGGCATGCTCATCACTCCCCTGCCCTGCTCATAGGAGAACCTATGCGGCCACTAAGCCTCCTTTTTCTTCTCTGCCTGTGCCTGCCTGGATGCGAGGACATTGACAACGATATCGACGACGGCGAGCCTCTCGTATACGATGCCAGAACTCAAAATTATTTGCGCCTGCATGAATATGGCAAAGACGTAACTGTCGAAAGTTCCGTGATCTGCGAAAAGTTCCTGGCGGTCGAATGCTTTTCCGCCGACGGCGACCGCTTGTCATGCATTTACTGCGACGGCAACGGCCTACCCATAAGCGAAACGTGGTATTATATATTCATGGATTGCGACCTTAAAGATGCTCCTGCGGACTGGAGCAGAGGGGGTTCCTCCTGCTTCTGGTGGTCACACTCTCAACCCGCGAAAGACGACCGCCGGATACTTGAATATTCCAAAATTACATTCACCGACGGCATACTTACAGACAGCGAATACCATCGCTTTATCAGGGGATCTGCCCGTGCTAGTTATGAGTACTACCCCACCGGGATGCTGAAAAAAGTCACATTGTTCGGCTCCCCCCCTCCTGGGGTTAAAGCTATCTTCAAAAGCGCAAAACCAAGAAAAGAATACCTCGAATACAGGCGGGTGATTACGATTGAGCCAAACGGCAACGAGGAAAAACACGAGTTTTTTCAAGGCGACAATCTGCTGAAAACAACGATCAGAAAAGGGCCGCTGGTCGACGTTTCGGTTGAACCGCTAGACGGCGGCGGATGGCGCATCAAAGGCGAAATACTGCGCAACTACCGCAGACGCTTTCCGACCTTCTTCACCTTTACCGCCAATCTGTCCGCCGACTGGGAAATTCTGGCATTGAGCGGAGAAACAAACCAATACGAATGGGGCAAATACGGTTATGTTAGCCCCTTTGAAGAATCGGAGGAGGCTGAATTTCTGCGAGAGATCGAAAGATACAGCGGCATTACGAAAGAGCGTTTTAGCGATCTTTTGCGGAGCCACGTCACTGGCGTCGAAGAGCGAAAATAACGAGAGCGCATGCAGTTGCCAGCCTGCTGGCCGCAGTCATAATACTCCTGCCTCTATCATAGCCATACCGTATTTCAAAATGAGTTGGACGTATCCGCCTGCAACAATTATACTCTCCGGCGGTGCCTGCGTTGTTTAATAGGAAAATAACTCTTTCGGACATTTTCATGATCGCGCTAATCCTTGCCCGCAAAAACATCTATTACGTCGGCCTGATGTGGGGGGGCTGCGGCATCGTGATGTCTGGTTTGCTGGCCGGAACGTTGCAGCAGGCGGGGAAAACGCTGGGGCTGGAAAACATCATTGACGCCTCCTATCACTACCATATCTCCGCCGTCATCGCCGCGCTGGTCGCAATCCTGGCGCTGTTTTTCTTCGGCATTCGCAAACAGCGCTCGCGCCACCATGAATCGCTGACCGATCTGTTCGGCGCGCTGCTGTTTTTCGACTTTATCGCGCTGCTGCTGGGCGCGGGAGCGTCGTTCGGCGTCGGTTGGTTCAAGGAGGTTTTTGACGCCACCCAGGGTCGTTTCATGGACGCCAACGACATCCACGCCGACGTCAGCGGCATCATGCAGCAAACCATTTTTTCCCTGACCCTGCTGCTGCCGCCGCACGTTTTTTTCTGGATGTTCGGCGAATTCCTGCGCCGCACGCTGGTCGGCCTGGCGACGCCGACGGCCGCGCGCAAATTTCTCGACAAAGCCAGGGAGACTGAAGCCCGGCTGGCGGAATCCCGGTTGCAGATAACTGCCCAATATAAATCCGCCTCGCGGCTGGAACAGGAAATCGCCTGCCTGGAACAGGAATGGGCGATACTGGGCGAAGCGGCGCAAAACTCCCCGGCCGGCCTGTCGGTGAAAAAAGCGGTGCAGGAGAAACAGGATCGCCTGCAAGCGTCGCTGGCGAAAATCATGCTGCTGGAAAAGGAAAATCAGAACCTGCGAAACTCCCTGAACCTGTTACAAAAATCCGCCGGAACCGGCTCGCAGCTTCTGCGGCTGGAAATAAGCGGCCTGATTTCCCGCTCCCTTAACAACGCCGGAATCGTCGCCCAGACCCAGACCCTGCTGGATAAAATGGCGAAAAGCTCCGCCAACGTACTGGGCGCGGAATTGGTAAAGACCAATTTCCCGCAGGCGACAACTCCTGTCTCTGCCAACGATGGACAGGCCGAACTCGCTGCTTTACGGGACACCTTGAAAATCAGGGAGGAACAGGCCGGGGAAATGGAGCGTGAAATAGCTTCTCTGCGCACTTTGGCTGCCGATTACCAGGCGCAAATCGCCGATCTGTCGCCGCAGCGTGTTGCTAAAATCGAAGAAACCGTGCAGATTCTGAAACGTAAAGTGCTGCTGGTAGATGATGACCGCAGCCTGATCCGGATGATGACTGCGGCGCTGAACGAAACCGGGCTGATCGAAGCGACTCCGTCACTCAGCGCGATTGAAGCGATTGAAATGCTGCGGCAAGCCGGGAGACGCCCGGATCTGATTATTCTGGACATAAAAATGCCTAATTTTTCCGGCCCTGAATTTTTCGCCTCACTGCAAAAAAGCAAGAAATTCGCCCAGGTTCCCATTATTTTCTGCTCCGGCTGCCCGCCTGAAACCGTGCCGGAACTGGCAAACCTTGACTATGCCGCCTATATCCGCAAACCCTTCAGCTTGAGCAATTTCCAGAAAACAGTGTTCGAGCATCTGGGGCTATCGGTACCGGCGAGCGCCTCCACGGTCGGCTAACTTTTCACATTTTATTTCGGCAGACACTTTCGTAATCCACCACGATACCTTTATATACTCCACCGCCTTTTCAAATACGTCTACTTCTCTTTTCTGGCAGCAAGGAATTCCTGCAGAGTTTCCACCGGCGGCAGCGAATCGCAAGCCACCAGCGTCACCGGTTTCCAGATGCCGCCCATACCGGCGCGATTATAAACCCGCACCGCGACCAGGTTTTTCTCCCCCGGTTTCAGGAAAGGCTTGGCGTCGAACACGAACGGGCGATCCCAGGTAGCGCCTGCCCCGACTCCGGCGGTTTTGTCGTTATGGGTGAAAGCCGGTTGGCCATTGATAAACACTTCCGCATCCTCGTCCACCGCGCCGAACAATAGCAGCGCGTGCTGGCGTTCCGCGAAAGCGGCGGGAATTTCCAGCGTCTGCCGATACCACCCGTAACCGGTGTATTCGGGAAAGCCCTGCGACTCCCAGCCGTTGCCGAGGTCGGAGCGGACTTCCTTCCAGTCGGCGTCGGCGGTTTCAGGCAGATGCCATTTCTTTTCCAAACCATCCTGCTGCGGCGCAGTGGCGAAACGCCAGGCAGGAGCCAGCGGCAAAACCGCCAGTTTCCCCGCATTTTCAGCTTCGACCAGTTCCGCCGCGTTGGCGGAGAGTTTCTGATCTTTAAGATCAAGCAAAGGTTTCCACTCCGCCATCAGTTCGTCCCAGGCTTCCTGCGCAATCCGCTGCCAGTGCGGCATGAACATATATGGCTTCTTGAAGGCGTAAAAAGCATCCCGGCTGGCGGAAAGTTCCTTCACTTCCGCCTGGATAGCGGCGAGAGCCTCTTTTTGTTTAGCCTCGTCCTTGCGATTTTCCACCGCGCAGGCATAGCGTTCCAGAATCGTTATCCAGCGTTGCATTATGACGCAACCAGCCAGGAGTTCGGGATTATTCACCTTTTTCGCGCGCGCGGTCGCCTCCTCGCAGACGGCACGCACCCGAGACATCTCCTCATGCGTGGCGAATTCAAAGCCTTTGTACGGCCAGTTGCCGCCGCCCTTGCCGGTGAAATATTTGACAATCGGCTTGACTATGGATTCGGTCAAGCTGTTGTTGCCGTGGCCGTTGCTGAAGCCTCGCGCAGCATATTCCGTCATGGCGATAATACGCGCTGTTTCCTCCGGTTGGTCGAGGTTTTTCCGCACCGCCCACGCAAGAGCAAATTGCTCGGGAGTGCGACCGTCCCGGTTCCAGAGAAATTCCGCCATGGCCTGGCCGTTGAAATCGTGCATGTAATGGCTGGATGGCAGATGCTGCACGACGAATTCCATTCCCCTGTCGACCGCCTCCGCCGCCAGCAGCTTGCAGTACACGGGTGTCTGGAACGGGTACATCATCAGCCCTTGGTAGCAGTGAGATGCGGTAGGGCTGGGAGTTGAACCGACGGTGTAGCCCATCCGTTGCATCTCCATCACCGACGGCGGAAGATTGTATTTCTGGAAAGTAGTCTTATAGGTCATGGTGCCGTGATAGAAATTAAGCAGTACATCTTTAGGCACGTATTTCAGCAACTCGAGGTTGTAGTCGTAAGAGCCCTGGGTCAAGCCCAGCATGATGCGGAAATTGGGATTAACCTGCTTGGCCTTGGCGTAGGCGTTCATCAGCAATTCGGTTTCCCGCAGAAACGCCTGGCGCGGGTCGCCTTTGCATTTGGGGCAGTGACAGACGCCGCGAGAGCCTTCGATTTCCGACAGCCACAGATCTGCGAAGTCAAACTGCTTGGCGAGGGATACCAGATAGTTATCAAATATTTCATCCATTTTCGGCGCGTTCAGACAGAATACCGGAAACTCCTTGGCCGCTTTTGCATCCGGAGTCGCGGCAATACCCGGATACTTTTCGACCAGCTTCTTGTTTCGTAGAAAAGGCGCGGTCAGATGACTTGTGCCGGGATAAACCCATACTCCGTATTTTTTTCCCAAGCCGATCGTATCCTGGGGAAAATACCATTCCGCCGCCAGGTTTTCATCCTTGTCCAAAACCGGCCTGACCGCCCACGCCTCGCAGAGGTTGTATTTCCAGCCGGAAAAATCGCGGATTGTTTTTTCATAGTTAGGGATGTCCTGCTCAACCGGAATGCCCCAATTACGACTAAGCACTGTCCACGAGCCGCGCCACTTCACGTCCGGCCAGTCAACGATTTCGATCTCCGGCACGATCAGCCCTTCCTTGCCCGACAAACTGTCCAGCAACTGCCCGCAAGTCAGCAAGCCGTAATACAAGCCGCTTTCGGCGTTGGCGGCGATGTAGACGGTGGAAACTCCGTCCACCGTTAATGCGCGCAGGATATAAGCCTGCTCCGGGTTCGGCCTTTCCGCCAGGTATTGCGCGTCGATCAGTCCCTTCTCCGCCGCCTGCTTCAACTCCGGATGGCTGCCGACCAGACCGACCACGATTTTCCATGTATAAGGCATGGCCAAGTGTTCGTTGCTGTGGTGTAGCGGCGCGAACTTCTCTCCCCACTTGGTCGAGAAATCAGCCAGCATCTGCTTGGTAGTTTCGTTCTCCCCCAAGTCATGCACCAGCAGCGCCGTATTTGCCTCGACGCCGAACGCGGTGTTGCGCAGGCGCAGTTCCTGCGGCAGGGGAAAGAGGAATTGTCTGACTCTCTCCCGCTGCTCGGCAGTAAGTGCGACGGTCTCGATCGCCGCTTGTGGTTTGGCAGTCTCCTGATTCTGTGGTGGAGCGAAAGCCTCTTCCCCGCATCCTGCGGAGACAGTCGCCAGCAGCAGAAAGGAAAGAACAAAGCCGGGGATGTGTTTTCTGGTTTGATGGTTGCTCATGCCGTCTCCTTGAATAATCGAAAAAGTACATAGACCCGTGACAAGTCATCATTCCGCAAGCAAATACTTGGCGATCCACTCGGCTTTTACCTTGATAAAATCCGGCCCCTGGACGCAGTGGAATCCCAGCGGGTAACAGAACTGGCGTTTCTCGATATCGCCCAGGTTGTTGTACATCGCTGCAATACCTTCTGGAACCGTGCAGTAATCCGTGAATCCATTGCTCACCAGTACGGGGCATTTTATCATCGGCGCAAAGTTGGCCATGTCGAAGTAGCGCATCACCCCCAGGACTTTCTCGCGGGAGAGTTCTGGCTTGGCTTTGGCCATCTGCAGGAAACTCGGAAAATGAGAGATTGAAATATCGCAGGTGATCTCGTAGGCGCAGAAGGCGGGCGTCACCGATATTGCCAGGCATATTCGCTTGTTCAGCGCCGGGGTAACCAGCGCCGCCCCGCCGCCCTGCGAGCCACCAGATATCCCGATGCGTTCAGCGTTGATGTCTGGACGCTCTGCCAGATATTCCACCACCCGGTATAAATCCTGGAAAGCGTTACGGTGATAATAGGTTTCCTTACTTTCCAGTCCCATGTTCAAAAGATAGGTTTCGTAATCGTGGAGTTCCCGGCTGTGACCCTGTCCCCGCATGTTATGGGCATAGGTTGCCAACCCCTGCCCGCTCATGTCGACAGGCTCGCATCCCCCACGATTAGAGCCGGTATAGCCGTGGACTATGATCAGGCAGGGGAAAGGCTTGCCGTCGGCGCGTTTGGGAGGCAACGTCAGAAAGCCAACCGTGGGTATCCCGTCAGCCCCGTTCAACACCAATCGGTAAACCCGGCTGCCGTTAGGATTTTCGCGCAGCAACTTTTCTTCCGGTCGGATCGGGATCGCGTCTGATTCCCGGATCACCCCGTCCCAGAATTTCTTGAAATCCTCCGGCGGGAGTTCCTGCATGGTGTTGGTCAGAATGCCGCCGGGGATGGGAAAAAACTGCTGGCGGCTCGCGAAAGGATAATATGTGTCCCTTACCTTGACAACACCCTTTACCTTCAGCACTTTTCGCGCCCATCGAGGCAACAGCGCCTCTTCCGGAATACGGTTGTCGCCGTTATGCAACGTGTCCAGTTTTACCGTGAAAGCCTGTTCCGGTTCCTGCTTGGGCGTGAAAACAATTTCCGCTGTCGCCATTTTCTCCCATGCCGGATTGATAGTGAGATTCAGCGATACAAAACCGCCTTCGTCATAATCCATCACCACGTCCGGGATAAATCCGAAAGACGAGTTCCAGATTTCCGCCGTTCCCGGCTGTTCATCTGCTACGCAGGTGGCAAAGGTGGATTGCCGATTGTAATCGTAACCGGCGGGGGAATAAAATTGTTTTTGCACGCCGCCGTCCCGGTCGTTAATGCCGACGGCAAGGCGTACAGGCTCCTGGGGAGCGGAACCGTTTTCCCGCAGCAAGGCCCACGGCAGGAGAATTTCATAAACAGACTTGTTTCCGTTGCGGGTGAATCTGACGTCTGCCAGCGCCAGCCTGTCCAGCATAAGTTGGGTTGCGTCCGCCAACGTGACCTTTACCGGTATGTCACGCAAGCGCTTGCCGGAATTTTTGGAATACCACTCCGCGCGACCCTTGCCGTTCCAGTCGAAAAAGACGAACTGCTGTTCCTCAAACCAGAATTCGACCGAATCGTAAAGATACGGTTCCCGCTCTCCCTCGCCCGGATTGCCGGAGGGCGGCGCATGTTCCGTATCTGCGGTTTCCACCTTCAGCAACAGCCCCGCCTGCCGCCAGGCGATTTTGAACCAGGCTTCGTAATCGGCGTATTTTTCGCCGGAGCGGCATTTGTCGATCGGTATAGCGGGAATGCTTTCCCATGTTTCCGGAGAGACGGCATCACTGCCCTGCCCAGTTATTTTCTTGATCTTGTAGTTTTCCGGTTCCCCTGCCGCCGCAACCGAGTAACCCAGGCTGAGCGCCATTGCGTAAATTATGATGAAGCGCATGAGATTCTCCAATCCAATAAAATCAATCAGAACGGAACTGGCTATTTACGGCGTCGTCACCCCAATCTTTCCGGTCAGTCTCGGAATAACCCAATCCGGGGCATTGCCGGGCGAAGCCCATATGTCGTCCAGAGATGTTTTCAGGTGCTTGGCGTGACCGCCCACGAACAGGACATTGACCCCGCCGGGGTGGGGCATCCAGTAATCAGCCACTACCTGTTTATAAAATCCCCACATGTCGACCAGTAACCAGCGATCTGGCGAATTGGCGCTCAGTCGCGCTCGCATCACCGCCAGCTGTGCGGGATTGAGGGTTTCCGTCCTGTTAACAGTCCACTCGCACCACCGCGTCCAGTAATTGTTATGAGATTGCGTGCCGGTCGGGCTCCAGCCATAAACTTTCGTGCCATTCCTGCCGCTGTAGCTTAAATCCCCGGGTTGACCAAACGCGGTGCTTTTCGTCACTTGATTGCTGCGGCTGGGACAGTAAAAAACCTTGCCGTCGTTCAGGTAACCGGAGCCATACAGGCTGCCGAAGCCTTGCCAGCGGGAAATATGGCACAATCCAAATCCCGGAGCCACAGCCGCAGGTGGATTACCCTCGGCCTCGTATTGTCTCGGCGGCTGGCGACCGAAATCGCCGTCGTACATGGAATAGGCGCAATACTGCTGTTTCATGTTATTGATGCAAGCCACCTGCGTAGCCATGCTGATAGCCTTTCCCAACGTCGGCAGCAGCAGCGCTCCGAGAATGGAAAGGATAGCGACAGCCACCAGCAATTCCACCAGGGTAAAGGCGGCATTGGATTGCCGTCGCCAGGAGTTAACCCCGGAATTCATCCCGGATTCGCGACTGGCGTAAATCACCTTGCCTTCCTCGCGGTTAAGCCGGCAGGATTGCCTGAACTCCGCCTCTTCCCTCGCCATTCTCAACAAACCGCGCCGCGCCTCCCGGCTGGAGCGCAGGCACAGGTTCAGTTCGCCGACGCTTGCAACCGAAACCATGCCGTCGAGATAATCGCGCATCAGGCTGTACTCTCGGTTCATTTTACATTCTCCCCCAGCTTAAGATTCTTTTCCACGCACCGGCGCAGGCCATCCCTGGTACGTTGCAAAACCATCTGCACCGCGCCGGTGCTGCGATCAAACCTATCCGCGATTTTGCCTATCGCCTCGTTTTCCTCATATCTTGCCCGGAAAATCTCCGCCGCCTGTCCTTTCAGGCTTTTAATACATTTGCGCAAGGCCGGAAGTTTATCGTTGGCAGAGGCATATTCCTCCGCCGCATCCTCGGCCATCAGGGCAATGACGTCCGGCGACAGAATTTCCTTTCTTTTTGCCTGTTTTTCCCGCCATTTGAGGCATTCCAGCCGCGCCACTCCCAGCGCCCACGCGATAAAAGGGCGGGACTGGTCGTAAGCCGCGAATTTTTCCCATAACACGCAGGAAACTTCCTGAAACAAATCCTCGGCCGAGTTCGCATCCCCGCATATCGCCAGGAGATAACCCCGGATACGGTCTTCGGTTTCGACGAAATTCCGGATAAAGCTTCTGTGGGCAGTTTCATTCATAGCCATATATAATCCCGGAAAACAGAAAAATGATCACGGTTTTTTTTTTGATTTTCAGCGACTTGAAAGATTATCAGGTCGATCAAGTGTTTCTGGAAAAGGGCGAGTCTGCGAAAACAGCCGACAGAACGCAGTTGAAAGCGGCTCTGGCTTACGTCGCAGCCAAGGGCGATATTGATGTTTTTCTGGTTCACAAACTCGACCGCGCCGCGCGGCAGAGTTTGGATTACCATATGATCGTCGCCACGTTGATGGCGGCGGGGTGTAAGCTGGTCAGCGCAACCGAGCAATTCGACAATGAAACGCCTTCGGGGCGGTTCATGGGCGGCATTCTTGCCCTGCAAGCGCAATTCGATAACGAGGTCAGAACTGAGCGATGTAAAAGCGGCATGATTGAATCGGTCAAGCGCGGTTGTTGGATGTGGACGGCTCTGGATTCAAAACCGGTAAGACGCGGGACGGACATGCGACCCTTTATCATGATCCGGTGATGGCTCCAATTCAAAGCCTGTGGTGTCCGGAAGGAATTTTGTTTGAAAAATCCAAGCCAGTTAGAACCCGCTTAATAATAAACACGCCAGCACTTTACGATGAAAATGCTGGCGCGGTCAACTCATGGTGGAGCATAGTAGACAAGTTTCCAATCAGCGAGTTTGGCAAAATCGTCTCCTGGCTGGAGCGGCATCGCGACTTCCGCTTGGCGCGGGAAGTGTCCTAGCGGACTTTTCTTTTTGACAATCTCAGCGACCGTGCTGTATAGTACCTCCAGGAGGGTACAATCATGAAGACCATTTTTCTGACACTCTTTGCGCTTATCATCTGCGGCACCACGTTCGCGGCCGAAGCCGAGAAAAAAGATGCGCCGAAAGAGGAAACCACCAAGGAAGCGCAGGAGGAGGTTAAGGCGCTCACCGTCGACGATCTGATGAAAGAGTTGGAGGATTACCGGAAGTTCATTCAGAAGAACAGAGCGGGAGCCATTGACTCATATCGGTATAAACTTGAAGAAAAGCTTACCGGTAAGCCGGTAATGATTGAATTGCCCGCAAAAGAAAACGTCAACATCGTCAAAGCAAGGAATGAATATTCGGTAACGTTTGAAAAGAGTAAACGGGTACAGAAGAAATCGAAAAAAAAGAACGAAGTTAATCTTTCAATCTCAGTAGGCTATACAGATCTTACCGAAGAAGAAGCAAACAATATCGATAAAGTCACTGGTTATATAAAAAGCGTTACTCTCAATGGTTCTTCTGACCACGCATCAATCTATCTATCCATAATTATCCAAAAAGGCTGGAAGCCCAAGGCAGTCGAAGAAGCCGAGAAGGCCGCCGCTGAAAAGGACAAGGAAAAAGACGGCGGCGAAGGAAAAGAAAAACCTTAACTCTCCCTTGCAAACTGCCTCTCCGGTGAAGTCGGCGCAAGCCCGATGTCAGGCAACAGGATTTCGGCGGCAGGGCTGTAAACCGTCCCATCGGTTGCCCGGATCGCTGCGTATTCCTCGCCTGTTTGAGTCCGGAAAAACGCCCTTCGCCCAACGGCAGGCATCCCATTGAGCATCATCGTTTCGGCAGGGTCGCCGCTGGTATCGACCGGCGAAGTTGCGCCATACCAGATTGCAAAGCCTGTAATCGAACTCGCGCCGATCCCCGCGGGGCAAAGGAAACTGATTTTCGTCTTGCCCGTGCGGGTGTATGATAGCGACAGGTCAGTCACCGCCGGAATCACCGACACGACAGCCCCGCCAGTGGAAACGGCTACAGTCAGGAATTGCGCCATGCGACAATCCCAAAACCAGCGGCGCGGACGGATTTCGATTTCGTGCGTACCTTCTGCAAGCGACACATCCAGATAACCTTCCTCGTCGATCTTGCCAAGCAGAGAGCCGCCTTCGTAAAGGTCGTAACCTTCCGTGAGAAATACGTGCGCCCGGTCTGCCTGCTGCGACCGGACATAGGCGAAGATGTTGGCGCGGTCTGCTTGCTGCGATTGCACGTAAGCGCGGATTCCTGCCCGGTCAACCTGTTGGCCGGTGACGCCGCCACGGATGTCCGCACGGTCGGCCTGTTGTGACGCCACCAATGCCCGCACGTCGATCCTGTCGGCCTGCTGGCTGGTGATGATAGCGCGTAACACGTCTGCGCGGTCTGCCTGTTGCGACGCAACCAAAGCGCGGACGTTGGCGCGGTCGGCTTGGCGGGAAATTACAGGCACCGGGACAGTATACCGTCCTGTCGGCGGAGTAAAACCATCGGCAGGGTTGCCGCTGGCGATATAGATAGGATCACCGTATTTGTTAATGCGGCCAGTGTCGAGTGAGAATCTTAACTCGGCAAGCTGGCCGATGAAATAATATGACGCTCCGGTATATTCCCCCATCCTGCCGATTGCCATTTTTGCGCTGCTGTTGTTGGCGGTGATGCCTGTGACGTCAACGGTTGCGGTTTGCAAAACGCCGTCGATAAATAAATAGAGCGTATTGCCTAACCGCACGAAAGCCACGTGATGCCAGGCGTTGTCGTTTACGGTCGAATTTGAGACCGCGTCATACATCGTAGAGCCAGATGCCAGCGTTCCGTACATTTTCCCGGCTACGAGCCGCAACTCCACGCTGCGGCTCGTGGTCGCCCCGGCACCGTTGCACTGCGCCATAATTACCCCGGTGGCGTTTGACGTTTTAAATTGTCCATCCATGCAAAAATTTAGGCCAGCAACATACCAGTCGGCGCTATCAGGAGTGTCTCCGTAGTCGCTGCCGTCAAGAGTTGCAACGCCGTCGTTTCCGCCCCACGGATCGGCCACGCCGGTATCAACCTGCATGTCGCCCTGCGCCGTCACGGTGTGCGCGCTGGCGCTGCTGTCGGGAAACGCTGTGGACGCGTCCGCGCCAGTGCAGTGCAGCATTAATTTTGTATATGCGTCGATTCCGGCCATGGTTTAACCCCACTGCAAGTAAACGTCCATATCAACATCGCTGCGGATTCTCATGCCGTCGAGAACGGTCAGTCTCTTGCATACCGAGTTGTACGCGGCGGCGGCAAGGTCACCGTAGGAAAGACCATTGGCGAAGGTCGGATAATCGCCAAACGTCACGCCGTCCGGGGCAACGCCGGTAGCAGGATTTTCGTACAACCCCGATCCGTCCGGGGCGTCAATCCCGATGTCGATGTCTGCCATAGGCTCAATCGCATCGCCAGCTTCCCACGCGACGGCGGTATACCCACGATGCCCAAGAACGCTTGCCCCGTCCGCGACGGCCATGGTAACGGAACTCACTTCAATGTTTTCGTCGTTCTGGAATGCCGTGCCGTTCCACCCTTTGAAGATGATCGTTCCGGCGGCATCGTCACCAGCCCACGAACCGGAAGTCAAAACGATCTGGTCAACGTAGGCTTGCGCGCCCGAGGTCGCGCCAACGATTAAATCGCCCGGCTGGATTTCTTCCGCGCCAGCGTCGAAAGCAATCGCACCCCAA
This sequence comes from Planctomycetota bacterium, assembly GCA_020060765.1. Taxonomy (GTDB): domain Bacteria; phylum Planctomycetota; class SZUA-567; order SZUA-567; family SZUA-567; genus JAGUZQ01. The sequence goes on from JAGUZQ010000106.1 coordinate 50,143, forward strand.
AGCACCGCCGCGCAATACAGCTTGCTTCCATCGCGCCGCGTGACATATCGGCAATCGGTTTTCGTGGTGTTCTTGACCCACATGCCGCCGGAAATCCAGTCAGCAAGGCTGGTCGCGGTAAAATCGCCTGCCCCGGTGCCAAGGCTTTCCCCGACTGCAATCGTGGTCGCAGTTCCTGCCGGGACTCCGGTACGAGCGGTCAGGTCAATCATGGGGTCGGTGGCGCTGTTGTTGTGGATGATTTCCCAAACATACCGGGTTGACCCGCCGGTTGCGTCCGATGTTTCGTAAGACTCAACATCCGGAGTCAGGAAGCCGGTCGGCGCACTGGTGACGAAAGTATCGGTCTGGTCACTGCCCGGCAAACTGGAATTGGTCACGTCCACAATGGCGAAGGCGTTGCCGTCTGCCGTGTAAAGGACGCCATCGGTGACGTCGCTGGACACGTCGATTCCGTTGCCATACTCTGAGCCGCCGACTTCTTTGATATGCAGGGTCATTTCCGAGTAATCGAAAAATATCGACAGCGTTCCCTCACCCAAACCGGCGCTCAAATACTTTAGAGTCAACCCGGTTATATTCGTGCCTGTCACGGCTTGGATTTCCGGGTGCGCCCCGTCGGCCTGCAAACCAAACAGGCGCGTTCCTGATCGACGGTAGCCGCCCAGGACAAGGCGATACTTGTCGCCAGCGGCGGGGGCGACAGGCAGGCTTTTGGCCAGAGTCAGCGCCCCGGTCACGGAAGACCGCACATGGAAAGGCTGTCCGCGTAATGCGGCGGTTACCGTGTCGCCGTCAAACCAACCTTGCGCCCCGTCCCAATATCCGTCCGCTTCGGTCAAGGCCGCGTCCACAATCGTCTTTGCCGTGCATCCGGAATCGGCGGTCTGCTGGGTAATTGCGTCGCCGTTGGACGCAAGGTATTTGCTGGCGAAATACCTGATCAATTCGTCAACCGTTGGTGTGCTCATGATCTATCTCCTATGCAATTGCTATCCTAAAAACGCCGCCGCCTTGCGCCGTCACCGTAACCGTTTCCGGCGCGTCTGGCGGTTGAAAAACTCGAAAGACCCAACTGGCTCTGGTTGACTGACGGCCATATTGATCGACCGCCTCAACCCGGAGGAAATGCCAGCCGTCAACCAATTCTTTCGTCAACTGGATTTCGTAAGCCGCCGCGCCGATGTCCGTGACCTGTCTGATTGCGCGTTCCGATCCGCCGGGGGCGCGGTGGTAAACGATATATGTTTCCGCTCCCGCCGCCGCCTGCCACCTGAGCAGCGGCTTGCCCCACCTGTCGCGCGATGGCAATGACGGCTCCGGCATATCCGCGCCTTCGTGCAACAGGATTGCCAGAGGCCGCGACGCATCCGACACGCCGACAGTGACCGTCTGCTCTGCGCCGGTCGCAACTGTCTCAGTCGGCAAAACCACGCCGTCAACCTCGATCCACACCGATACGCCAACGGTGCCGGTGAACGTGATTACCAGTTTACCGGGAGAGACATAAGCAATGTCGAAAGCGTCAATCATGTTATTCCTCTGGCGTCCAATTCGGTGGCGCTGGCGGAGTAAATGAGTCTGTCACGCAAAATACGTATGAATCTCCTGACGGCGACCATCCTGAATATGGCCCTTCGTTGTTACATGCCAGCGGGTGTACCGTCCACGCGTGGTCTGTGAAATTGTATGTCGCCGACCAATGATGAAACGACGGCGTCCAGGGCGGAGGTGCTGGTTGTGTCCAGTCTGAGTAAATTATGCAGGTCGGCGCGGCGTCGCCTTCCGGCGTCCAGTCTGTGGCCGTGCTGTCGTGCTGGATCGAGTCAAGCGCCACTGTCCACCCAGCCACCGCGTCGCATGTCGCTGTCCAGTGGTAATATGAATTGACGTTTTCCCATGTGACTTTTAAGCCGCAATACCAATCGTCACGCGCCTCCATGTCTTGAGTGAAAATATAGAGGAAAAAGCCGATGCGATGCCACGCGGCGGCATTATCCACGCCTTGAAACTTAAATTCAATCGGGGTGTTTTTTGGCAGCACTACCGGGTAATAGCCATTGCTGTCGCCGGTGCCATCGTCGCCGATCAACAGATTAGTGTATGGCGTGTCTTCCCAGCAGCGACTATAAACCAACGTGCCGTCAATCCAGTGCGCGATTAAATCATCGCCTCTGCCATAATTCATGAACGCAACTACGACATCCTTATTGAGCGTCATGCGAAGATGAGCGGAAGTAATCCTTGATACCGGGTAATAGTCATAATCCTTATTTTGCACCGAACCGAAATTATTGATTTCGAGGTAATTATCCGGATTGAATGCAATCCCGCCGATTGACGATTGCCCAAAGTTAGTCTTACAGTTAGCCTGACCACGAGAAAGAGAGCCGTAAAAATTGAGCCAGTAATTCGACTGTTCGGCATAGCTCAAAATTTCCATCGGCGTATAGTAAGTTATGGGGGCCCCAGTCTCCGGGTCGTAATCCTCCCATGATTCGTAACGCAGATTTCCGGGACGTGGACCTGATACTCCAGCAAATCCTCCAGCAATCCAGAAATTAAGCGGTAGTGGTAATCCGCATGGACATTCCATCGCAGTTTTAATGGCGACCGGCTTTCCCTTTGCGCCGAGGATTGCAAACCCATAATCACCGTTTTCGAGCGGCGCGGTGCGGGACGCGACCGGACGCCCGCAAGCGGCAGGATAGGCAAGGCCAAACTCGCCATTGGCAAGCGCAACCTCTTTGTGCGCGACCGGACGCCCGCACGAACCTGAGATGGGAAAACCGAAATCGCCGTTTTCGAGATTACCCATTTAATCCTCTTCCCCGTTGAAAATCTCAAACGCATCACCGATCACGTTACCCTCTGCGTCGGCTAGTTTGACACTAATCATTCCGTCCGCAGGATCGGCAACAGCTTTTATCCTAACCGGCATGGCGCCATCTCCGATCTGGATCACGGCCAGCATTTCGCCGGTGCTGGCCGCATTCTTTTTCCAGAGAATTTTCGCCCTGCCAAGCCAGGCCGAGACCAGAATTTTCGATTCGTCTTCGATGGTCGCGTACCAGTGATCGGCGTCGCTGACATTCACTCGCGCCATGCAAATGCCAAGGTAATGCCCCAGGCCGACTCCTCCGTCCGCGATCTTTTCCCCGGCAATGGCGAACGATCCGACGTGCTTTTCCGTGTCGATTTCCTCGGTCTCAATCAGTATGGTTTTCGGATGATTTTGATTATCGGTGAGATACTGTTCGCCAAGACCGATTACCTCTCCGAATTCAATATCGCGTTCGAGAGTATTGGCCAGCTTCACGGACAGGCAACTGTCAGGTGCGAACCCGCCATACCGCCGGTTGCCGGTTCCGATGTTGGCGGCATTCCGGAGTATGGCGCTACGCATCCCATTGAGGCGCAGCGCCGTTATCGGATCACTTTTTTGCCAACGTTCCAACGCCATTAGAACAGACTCCCCGAAAGACCGAGAGCGGAGAAGTCGGAATCCTTGAAGAACTTGGCAATGTACAGCCCTTCCGCTTTCGTCTCTACCATGTTGGTGCCGGTAACGACCTCGGCTTCACGGATCCATGCGTATTCCCAGCCCAGGACATCGCGGGTGAAAACGAAGTCACCCCCATCTATCGCAGGGTGCTTTGGCAAATCAGCCATCGCCTCATTTCTACGGATTGCGAAATCGAATTGGAGCGCCCACAAGTCTTCCATCTTCTTCGGAATAGAGATGCTTTCCAGCCGCACCTCGCCAGCCGCGAACCCATAGAACACATCCGAATTCACCTTGCCTCTTTCGCCTATGCAACCTACAACATATTCGGTGTTTATGGCGTTCTTATCCTTGTATAGCGTTACCGACAATGTCGTAGTCGGCACACCCCAGGGAGCACCCTCGACCGTGCCGTCTCCTTTCAGGCCGACGCAGTTGCCAACAGGCACACTTTCTTTCCCGCCTGTTGACGCCATAGGGGTTTGTTTAATCGCATACTTCACCGTCTCCTGCTGCATCTGGCCGTTGATAGTCCAGATTTCTGTGCCGTCCTGGGGATTGAGTTCTTCCGTGTCGCCGTCGAGGGTTTCAAAATCCGCCGTCACGTTCCAGACGTAATCACCCAGCGCGGTAATCTCCTCCAGTTCCGACCGAATCCGGCTGCAACGCATAGTGCTGCCAGACATAAGGTCGCCTTCCTGGAATCCTAGTGCCGCCTCCGCGTCCTCCGGTTCGGTGGCACTATCCGAGACGACGCGATATTGAATCGATTTCGTTTGCTTGCCGCCTATCGCGGACGACGACGACAGCGTTTTCGTTGACTGGATTTCCGTTGCCATGATTTGCCCTTTCTAGGTTGCCACAGCAACCTGCCGTTCGCTCGTATTTCTAACGAGCTCAGCCAGGTGCTTGTTTGCCTTTTTGTTTTCCGCAAGCTGGTCTTTCAGGGTTTTATTCTCGCTTCCAATCGCGAGAGACGAGGCCGAGAAACTACCCCTGATCGTGGTGTTGTCTGTACCTTTTGTCCCTCCTCCAAGATTTGGCATCCCGGTATCGATATTCGGCATTCCGTTTTCATCCAGCCCCGCGAGATTCAGGTTCGACCCTTCCAATTGCGCGGCGAGTTGTTTGTACATCTCCGGTGTCAGCTTGTCTTTCAGAGAGGAAATGAACTCGGGGATTTTTTCCGATATTCCAGGCTTGCCAGTATCTTTTGCAAAAACAGATGCCATTTCCTGTTCAAGGCTGTTCCGGTAGTTTTCACCCTCTGTTTTCCTTCTGGCTTTTCGTTCTGTATACGCTGCCTCCCTGTCTGCCGCTTTCTTTGCACGTTCCTCCTCAGTCCCTCCCAACGCACCACTGCCGAAAAGCTCCTCTGCTTTCTTTCGGACATCGTTCTTGGCGCGCAGGTAACCGGCATCGTCCTTACTCCACCAGTTCTTCGCATCCCGCACTGTTATATAAATGCTCTTCACGGAGTCACGGATAGTGGCAAGCGCGTCCCAAAACGCATTCTTAACCGCATCCGCCGCTCCTTCCCCGGAAGTAATAACCGCATCCCAGAATGAGTCAATTCCCTGCATTACCCAATCCCACCCGCTCAGGATCGCCAAAAACGTGGTTTGCATATATGCGCCGATGCTGGCGCCTCCGATGCGGATACTCTTCAGTAGTTCCCCCCACCCTCTGTCTATCATCTCAAACGAACTGAGAACCATCACGGCAGCTACGGCAATAGCAACGAGAGGTGCAGCCGTAACAGCCGCCAAAGCAATCGCAAACGCCTTAACCGCCAAACCTAGTGCAAATATGCCAGCACCTACGGCAGTGACGGTAATGGCCATTTTCGCATATGATATGACAAGCCCCTTATTCTGCTCAATCCAGAGCGCCCCCACCCTGACCATTTCCAGAATCTTTGACGCCCACTTCGACGCCAGCGGTTCCAGTGCTGCGCCGACACTCCGCAGCAACGCAAGGAATCCCTGCTTCAACTGCGCAATCTGAAAAGCCAGAGTATCGGTCTGCTTGGCGAACGCCTCCTGGGTAAGCCCGGCGCGATTCCCCATCAACGCCAGGTCCTGCTCCAGCCCCACCAGGTCGCCCATCAAGGGGTTGACGCCGCGCAGCGCTTCCACGTTCGGGAATATCTTGGCCAGGTCTTCCGCCGTCGCCCCGCCTTCCTTGAGCCTTTTCAGCACCCCGCTCAGGCCGAGGGTTTTCAGCGTAGTGGTATTCATCTCCACGCCGAACTTCTTGGCCGCCTCGCTGGCTTCATCCGTCGGCTTCATGAAGTTCATCAAGATGCCGCTCACGCTGGCCACGGCCTGCGCAGTTTTGACGCCGTTCCTAGTCATGGTCGATATGGTCGCACCAAGTTCTTCCAGCGACAGTCCGGCCGAAGAAGCCGTGCTCGCCACCATGCCGATGGTCGGCGCCAGCGTGGAGAAATCGGTCTTGCCCTTCTTGACCACCGCGAACAGCCAGTCGCTGACCGACGCCGCCTGATCCGCCCCCAGGCGATAGCTGTTAAGGACGGTGGTGAGGGCGTCCGCCGCGGTGCCGGTATCTGACGCGCCCGCCGCCGCCGCTTTCATCGCCTCTTCGAGAACGCCCAACGCGCCCGCCGCGGGAACGCCAGCCGACAGGATGTCATACAGGCCGTTAGCGATAGTTCCGGTGTCCTCGCCAAAGCGCACCGCGAAGTCACTGACAGACTTTTTGAACACAGGCATGAACTGCATGTCGGCATCCGACAGCATCGTGGAAACCTTGGCCATCTGCTGCCCGAACTTCGCCTGTTCGTTCACTGCCAACGCGAGAGGCGCGATAGCGGCAAGACCCACCCCCATCATGCGTCGGCCGATGCGTTCGGCGTTTTCGGCAAACCGGTTAAGCTTCTGGCTCGCTGCCGCCAGCCCCGCCACCAGTTTCGAGTCCTTCGTACCAAGCTCGACAAATGCCCCGCCCGCCTTGATTTCGCTATCGCCTGCCATTTTCCTGTTCCTTCAAATAAGCCTGCCAGCGCCGTTCGATGTCTTCCTCGGACTCGTACTTCGGCAAACGCTGCTTCTGTTCCTCGCCCCACGCGAGAAGCTGACCCATATTCACCGTTTTGTTGCGCCCCCGGATTGGATGGAAATCGTCCAGCGTTTTACGCGCCGAACCGAACCGGGGGATATGCGCACACAACCAGGCGATACGATCCCACTCCTCCATCCGCGCCGCGTCCGCCCGCCAGGTGAGTTCCCGCAGGCTGTACCGCCACGGATCAACCCCAGCTATGGCCGCACGTTCGTGAACATCCTTCCAAGTGAGAGTCCGAAAGGGTCATTGCCACCGTCACCCTTCCCGTCCTTCTCCTCCAGTTGCGGGAAGAACTCGAACAACACATTGAGCGCCACCATCATTGCTGAGTTCACCTGGTCTTTGCCGATCGAGGCGCGGAAGTCGGAGTAATCGACCACGTTGCCTTCCAGTCCTTCCGGCGCCTCATCCGGATCGGCGTAATGCGCGACCGGAGACTTTGCCGAGTCTCCCCCCTGGCGGCAGCCCTCATAGAGCAAAAAGGTCAGCGAACCGACCCGGCCGAAGAGCGCCCTGGAAAGTTCCAGAACCAGTCTTTGACCGGAGCCAGTCTGCTTGCCGCCCTTTTTGTCCTTCTGCCCCAGCAGGGCGTTGAAGATTGCCTCAAACACGCCGACGCCGATATGCCGCTCGAACTCGTCCATTACGCGGCAATCGATACGCGGCGACCATACCCGCCCCTTGGCGTCCACAAAAAACAGCGCGGGCTTATCCGCTTTCACTTCCTCTTTCACGTTATTCCTCCTTCTTCTTCCGTTTCAACAGCTATCAGCTGGCGGCGCTGACCTTGGCAAGCGCGCCAGTACCCTTCGCGGCGAACGGCATTCCGACCGCGCCGTCAAGCGGCTGGCCGAGTTTTACCGACGTGATAAACACGGTGCCAGTAAAGCCTGCCCCGCTCGGTGCGGTAATCTCAGCAGCGAGATACGTGCCGTTAAGGTACGAGTCCAGAATGGCGTCCAGCCCCTCATCGGTCGCCACCCACAACTGATCCCCTGACAGGCTCCAGTTCTTGATGCCCTGAGCGCCTTCCCACCATCCGTCTGAACTCCGGGTGGTCATATCGACTTCGCCTGCTCCGGCGTCGAGATCGACGTTCTGCGCCTTCGCGATAGTCTTTGCTCCGAGTTTCAGCGCCATCTTCCAGCCAACCACTCCATTCGGTGTGCTCATTTCGTTCTCCTATTTCAAAACAACCACGTTCCTGCCAACCAAACCCACGCAATTTATCCACCCCATGCGGCCGTCCACGAGACGGACGCGATACCACGGAAAGCCGTCGCTTTTGCGCGGCCTGACTTCGATCACCTCGAACTCCGGAGACGACGCCTGCCGCATCTTTCCTACCTCCGGGGAAGTCTGGAAGTCGTCCGTATGCACCGGACACAGCACGACATTGCCGTCTGCGCGATACCTCCCACCCGGCCGAAGCAGGTAAGCCTCATCCTTCACCAGCAGTTTCAGCGCACTGGCCATATTCACGGTTACGCCTCCTTTTCCAGCACCCGCGCGTGTACCTTGATCTGGTATCCCGGATAGCTCTCCGGGTCACTGGTTGCTACCGGAGCGTCCGCCGTGCATCCCCAATCCTCATAACCTTCCGCGCCCAGGTATGTTGACAATTCCGCCCGGTCGCAGCATTTCCAGATCGCGAAAGCCAGGTCATCCAGCGCCTTCGTGGACATCTCCTTGTCGTCGTAGACCTGCACGTCCACATGCAGCACCGCCCCGCGTTGCGCCCGGCATCCGAAGTCAGACCCGCCGACGAAGACCAGCACGATTACCGGGAACTTCGTGTCCTCCGGCACCTGGTAGCCGGTGAATATCGCAGGCTGATCCGCTTCCCCGTCCGCAAACCGGTACTTGGCCAGCGCGTTCGCAATGGTCGAATCAGCCAACAGCAGTTGCCGGATAACGTTTTTAATCACGGTCATTTTCTCCTCAGCAACATGCGGCCGTCCTTGGTTTCTTCCAGCTTCAACCCCGCAAAGAACTGCGGAAACTTGCTCATCGCGGCCAGCATCGCCGGACGCATGAACGGACGCTTGACCTTTCCAGTCTTCTTGTTTAGGCCGAACTCGTGCATCCGCCCGTACCAAGCCACGGTAGTGGGGCCGACCACGATTGAGCCGACCTTGGTGCGGGCATGGGTGATACTGTTCCTGAGCGTCTTGCTCTGCGCATGGGGAGGATCGCCGTCCCTGCTCGCTATCACCCACTGCTTCAAAGCGCTGTTGTAATAGGCATACGGGCTGCCCTTGGCGCTCTTGCTTTTCCCCCCTTGCTTCATTGACCGTTTTGCTTCTCTCTCTATGGCAAGCGCACATTTATTAAGCGGCTCAATCGACGCCTCCTTGACCGCCCCCCTGACGGCCTTCGCGTCCAGCCACGTCGAGCACTTCATGGTTATCATCGTTACCCCTTGATCTGCGCCCTGACCGACGATAAGCCCAGATTGAGTTCGTCCTTGGTCGCGAACTTCGCAACGCATTCCGCCTTACGCTCGCCCGAAGATACCGCCAGCTTTCCGATGCTCTCGTGTACCAGCGAAATCTTGTCGAGAATCTTCTGGTCTGATTCCCCCGAAGCTCTCCGATCTGCCTTGAGTTCGTCGAATATCTTGTCCATCGCCGATTCGACAGTGCTGATGCGCTTGTTCAGCATGGCCCAAATCACCCCCACCAACCCCGTGAACGCCACGAACACCATCCCAAACGCCCACATCACCACCGAGCCATCAACTTGCATCGCCTACTCCCCTTGTTGTTTGTCTTTCAGCGCTTTGACCAAAGCCCTGAAATCGTCTTTGTGAATCAGGACGTAGCCCCCCACGTCCTTTTCCGTAACGATGTCCGTGCCAACCACCCCCACCTTGACCGGTTTGTTCGTGGCCACCCACAGCGCGCCGTTCGCCTCCTCCGGGTACGGCGTCACGCTGACCCGGACAATCTCAGTCTGTTTGTGAGTCGCCCAACACCCCGCCCCACTTGCGCAGCAGGTCATTAGCAGCAGGGGCAGGGCGAACGCTCTCAGCCGCAAGCTGAGGTTTTGCCACCGTGACCGTGACCGTTTCCACCGGCTGACTGATCCAGAATTTGAGAACATCTCCCAGCACCCCCGTAATGATCTGAATAATCGGACTCAGCGCTGCCAACAGCGCCGAGGACATTACTCTTCCTCCGTAACTGCCGCCTCTTTCATCGCGGTCGCGATCTTCACCTCTTCGGCCTTGACCTTGACGTTAGTCCGGCTCTGGATGTATCCGGCGTCGATGCCGAACTTGTAGACCACTGACGAGATGCTCAACACCAGGCCGCCGATAAGGTATGCCTGGTTGCTTTCGCCCACCACGCCGCCGATCTGCGCCATGACCTGCGGGCCGAACGCCACGATAGCGCCGAGAATCATCCCGACCGTGCCCCACACACTAGCGCTCTTCGTTCGCGCGTACTCGGTGGTTTCGGCTCCTGCCTTGACCGCTTCCGTTACCTTTTCTTCTGCCATGACTTTCTCCTTCTCATTCCTTGATCTCGATCTCATCCATGACCTTGACATCCTCACGGGCGTCAACGCCGACAATAACCAATTCGTTTCCATGAACCTCGAACGCGCCCCAAATGGTCACGCCTTCGTCGAACGCGGTAAGCGTCCCACCCTGTCCGTCGCTGGTTCGCGTCGGCCGGTAGCGCGTAAAAGGCGTTTTCATCCGATGCTCGCTTTCATTCTGTACTTGCGCAGCCTCTTGGCGATGTCACTCACGTCCAGCCCCTGCCAGTCGTAGCCGTGGCCGGCCGCGCTCTGGTGTCCCTTCCCGCCCCGGTTCGTATACCCACGGTAGACCAGGTCGAGAATCGCGTGTCTTATTCCCACAGGGACGCTGTTTGAGTCGTATCCAGCGTCATAGGTGACCCGCCACCGCTGGATACCTCGCCCCCACAAAGTCCCATCGGTTTCACTGAGAATGCGTATCTTGGTATGCTTCCAGCCGGTTGTCGCTTCGTTATCGTTCTCGGTGTCGAGGATGCCGGTCACGCTGTTAATCGGCCGCTTCGTCGGCATTAACTCCAACTCCCCGCCGTCGAGGTCTTCCGTGATTTCGCCCTCGCCGTCGTGGAAATAGATGCCGGTCTCGTCGCTCACGTATTCCTCGGCCGAGTCGATCAACACCTGAATGATGTCGTCTTCCTCGGAGTGGGAAATCTGGAGGTACTTCTTGGCCACTGCCAGCGTCACGAGAGACATTCGTAGTCCTCCAGGTCCTCAGACTCGTCGGCAGTGAAAATTTCGTATTCCATGCCAGTAATCGTTTCAGGCACAGCGGCAAGGATAGTAGCTGGTTCTGCCGCCACCACCTGCTCCACCTTCGCCGCATCATCGACGATCTCGACCAGTCCGCAGGCGACATAACTCCGCGCCTCGTGCTCCGGCATGATGTCCTGATCGCCCCTGGCTCTCCGGATCGCCTCCCCCTTGCGAAAGAGATTCCCCGTCTGCAACCACTTCACCAGCATTTCCTTCATGACTTCCCCTTCCTTACTCGAATGCCAACACCCCGCAAAGGTGCCGTTCCTGACCTTCGGTGAAAGTAATTTCGCCGTAAGGGGCAAACTCCTCGCGCAACTGCTCCTCGTCTTTCCACCCTATCAGGTGTCCGTCATGCTTCTGCTGCGACGGCGAAGGAAGGCCGCGGGGAACGCTGAAAATAAGCCGGTGCCGAGTCATTTCCACGATCTTCCGCAGCACCACATGGAGGTTTTCCCGGGAAAAGTGCTCCAGCACCTGGAATGCACACGTACTGCCGAAGGCCTTCGCCCACTGCGCGGTGCCGAGTTTGAGAATATCAGCCCTTACAAAGAGGCGGGAGGGATACCGTTTCCGCGCTTCCTCCACCAACCTCTGCGATATATCCATCCCCATGTAGTGAATCTGTTCCGGCAGATACTTGCAGAACTCACCGAAAGCGGGGCCGATCTCAAGCACAGGGCCACAGACTGACCCAGACGCGATTTCGTATTCCATCGGCCGGTCGCGGTAGTCCTGGTTTTTCTGGTAGTTGGGCACCATGCTGTCCCACCACTCGCTGCTATTGATGACTCTCGCCATTTCCGATCCTTTCAAAAGCCTTCCTGACCAACTCCGGCAGTTCCCAGTTGACCGCCTTTATAACCCCGTCGCCGCAGTCACCGAGCTTGCCGTTCCATTCGTGCCACGCCTTCCTGCGCGCGCGTCTGGCCGCGTCGTCGCCGTCCCGCTTGATATAGAACTGGTGCTTGCTGTCCATCAAATCCGGCGGTAGAACATGGCCAAGGTGATAGATGCGGCAGTCGGGACACTTTTTCACCGCATCGACAGTCTGGTTCTTATGCGACAGCGCGTTATCGTTGGAGTCATAGGCCATACAGTGCTTCTTGAAGCGATATGACCCGCGCCAGATTGACCACCGGTAATGCCAGTGACGGCTTCCCCGTGACAGCGGTTCCCCCCACCTGAGCATTCCGGGAGCGTCCACCACGTAATGCTCTGCGTCGTGCCAGAAATGCACCCAGGTCGGACAGCCGAAGTCGATGTCCTGGGCGATCCACCTGTCCAGTCCGTCGAAGATTTCGTCCGCGTCCACAATCAGCATGTAGTTGCCAGTCGCGTGGCGTCCGCACCAGTCGCGCATTTCCAGCTTGTCCTTCCACAGCGGACGCGTTTCCAGGAGGATCTTCTTCTCAGGGTCAGGGAAAGACCGGATCAACTCCAGCGAGTTATCCGGCGGCACGTCTTTCCACAGTTCGGTCGGCCCGTGCGCGATAACGATCTGATCCACGTGCGGGTACACGCTCGCAAGCGCTTCCTGTACGGTCGGCCCGTAGTAGCAAATCATCTGAGCCGTGACCGACTTCCGACTGGTGGCCAGGTATGGCAGGCTGTCAACCGCCTTGACCATCGCCTCATGCCCCCACGCGGCAATCGCGTCTTCCGTGCCAGCCTCGACCACATCCCGGATGTCAGGTTGCGCACCCTCGCTGTCTTTCCCCAGGACGCTTTCCGCCGCCTGCTTGACCGTTAGCTTGTAGTCTTCCCGGTCGCCCCACTTGGCATATAGCAGGCTGTCACCGTAGATTTCACGCAGCACCGGGAGGTCGTATACCACGCAGGGAGCGCCCGAACACAGCGCCTCCATCGGCACCATCCCCGCGCCCTCGAACAAGCTGGGCGCCAGAACTAACGCCGCGTCACGCATAAGCGTGTACTTGTCCACGTCCGTTACCTGTTCCAGCTTAACCACCTTGTGCAAATCGGTGCTTTTCACCGCCTCCGGGGGCTGGCCGATCATCATCAAGTCGAACGCAAACGGCAATTCCATCACCGCCTCGATCGCCACGTCGCCGCCCTTGTACTTCGCGCTTCTCGCGCTCCATACCGCATACGGACGCGGGTGCGCGGGAGAGGTAATATTCCTGCTCAGTTCCAGCGCGTAGGTATTGACCGCAGGCAACAGGACGCCGATAGGACAGGATCCGTCTTTCCCCATCCACTCGCGCAGGTACTTGGCCGATTCCAGACTGTTGGCAATCAGGTAGTCGGCATGACGGAACACTTCCCGTGTGTTCGGCATGGCCTTGGCGTACTCGGGAGCGAATTTCTCCACCCAATTCGGCGTCTCGAAGTTGATGCACACAAACGGCACGTGCGGGTTGCTTTGCTTCCAATCAACCGCCTTTTCGCCGTACTTGCCCTTGCAGTCGGTGATAATCACGTCCAGGTCGGCAGGGACTTTCTCGCCTTCCATTACGATCCGCAGCCGCGGATGTTCCGGGTAATCGCGCTTCCACTTCGGCAGCGCGTCCGTAATCAGGTACACGTCCGCCCCGAGTTGCGCCAGTGCAAGGCCGATCTGGTACAGATGCACCCGCCCGCCCGAGTAGTGCTGGCTTGTGATAAGCCATATACCTACTCGCTTTACACGTTCGTAAGACCCGGCCGGGCTGGATACTTTGAGCTTCTCCCGATACGAAGTTTTCCACGACCCGATCACTCCTTTGGCTATCAGCCGTTCGGCATCGACGCGGGTCATGACTTCAACGATTTCGCCCACCGCCTTGCGCACTTTCGTGCCGGTTTGAGTGGTGAAATCGTGTTCTTTCAATACACGGTAAAACATGCCGCTCCTCCCTCCTTCGGGTTGAAGGCTTACTTGCCTTCCTCTTCCGTCACGACATCCAGGTCTTCCCGGCTCAACCGGCGGTATTCGGCTTCGTCGCCGTCCAGCTTGACCCTGACCTCGTCGTTCCCGCAGACCTTGACCACGGTGCCGTAGCGGATTTCGCCCTTGTAATCGGCCATGACGCGGATGCCTTCGGTCAGTCCCTGTTCGTCGCCAGTTCCTTCGTTGCCGGATTCGTTGGCGTCCACGATCTCGTTTTCTACCTGCTCCTCCGCTTCGGTCTGGCCAGACCTGATCTTGACTATCGCCTCATCCAGCGAACACCCGTCACGCTCCATGACGAGCGAAATGCAGTCGTTGGCTTCGTTTCCGGCAATGCCCTTATCCAGCGCCAGGAGTTCTATTTTCCCGGCATCGTCCAACAGATGGAGCGAACCGCGCAGTCGCATGATCGCCTCTTCCAGCGGCATCGCTTCGCCGGTCTTCTGGTTCGGGTGCGTGTACTGCTTGACCTTGGCGTGACAGGCCGCATAGGTAAGACCGGTCTCCTTGGCCAGCGCGGAGACAGTCGCCTTGTATTCCGCGTCCTGATCCGGCTGCCTGACTTCATCCGCCAGCTTTGGCAGCTTCTGCTTGCCCCTGACCACCGCCTTGTCCCGGAGAAGGCTTTCCGCTTCCTCCCTGAGTTCGATAAACACGCGGTCGCCGCGTTTCTGCCGTATAACGGCATCCCCGAGTTTCCGCGCAAAAGGTTTAACCGCCGTATACCATCCCATGATCGCCTCTTTCTTCCCCCTTCGTCTGATTCAAAATCGTTCCGGGATGGGAGCGAAGGAGGCGAACCCCCACCCCGGAACAGCCCTGTCGCTAGCACAGGGCAATCACTCAGCTGCCAGCGCCGACGAGGATGTCGAACGCCCGCTCGAACATCGGGCGACCACCGGCCAGCGCGTCGATGCGGTAGGCGATACCGCCCTTCTTGAACTCCGCATGTTCGCTTCTGGCGATGACGATTTCCTCTTCGATGCAGAACCAGTAATGCTGGAGATTGCCGAAGATGATGTCGCCGGGGTTGCCGATGCTGGAGCAACGGGTGTTGACGAACCACGGATAGTTCAGCATCCGGTCGAGGGGGCCGCTGCCGACGCTCTGGCTGAAGATCGGACGGCCAAGGGTATCGACCGTGCCTTCCAGCGCCTGGAGAACCGTGTCATCCATGAACCAGGTGGCGCCGGAACGGTGGTGCGGCAGGACAGCGTGTTTCATGAAGTTCAAGTCGGCATACGCTACCGCGCCAGCGGTGCCGCGCGCGGTGGTTCTGATCCCGTCCGCCATGCGGATGCCGAGAGGCATCTTGACGCCGGTGCCGTGCATGATCGCGTAGTCGAACTTCGCGGTCATGGCCTTGCGGAGCTTGTCCACCAGTTCGCCCTCGAAGTCCCACCGGGAGCGGCCAAGCAGCACCTTGGTGAAGCTGGTGTACGCCTTCAGCGGGTGGCAGTTGATGGTGATGCGCTCGACTTCCATTTCGGTATCGGGCGCGTCGGTTTCCTCGTCTGTCCATTCGACTTCCACGCCGCCGAATTCGTTTTCATCGTCCTGTACCAGGCGGGTCTCCACGAGGGAGCCGCCGGTCACGGGCTTCTTGGTCACCCGCATGAACAGGCTCGGTTCTTCGCTCGGCAGTTGCAGAATCTGCGTCCCGTAGTCCGGGTACAGCAGGTTTGCGCGGCCGCCCTGAATATCCGTGTCATGGGAGGTCATCGGCAGCGCCTTCCGGAACAGGCCGGGGAACATCTTGTCCATGATCCTGCCGGGAATGACTGCCACCGGCCCTTCGCTGTTCTTGGACAGGTCTTTATTGCTCGGCTGGAGCACGTCAAGCGCACGGTCACCCATGCCCTTGGTGCCGCTCTGGACGAACTTGAAGAACAGTTCCTCCTTATCCATTTCCTTGCGCTGATAATCCTGCGCTTCGGCCTTGATCTTTTTCAGCATCTTCTCGTAAGCGTCTTCGGTGCCGGAGCCGCCACTGCCATCATCACCCTGCCCGCCGGAAAGATTGGTGCCGTCCGGGGGAACAGCCTTGGTCATGGCTTCAGCGTCACCCATGAGGTCGCCCAGGCGTTTGTTCTGCTTGGCCTCCTCGACCGCCGATTCAAGCTGATCCATCAAGCCTTTCAGTTCCAGCTTCTTGGATTCGTAAGCCCGGAGAGCGGTCGCGTGTTCGTCCTTGCCCTCCTCGCCCTTGGCGGACGCGGATTCGACCTGGCCTTTGATGGTTTCCAGTTCGCCCTGCGCTTTCTTGCACAGGCCCTGCAACCCTTTCAGGTCTTTGCCTACCATGACCGGTCCGATAGCGAACAACGGCAGCATCCCGCCCAGCGACAGCGCGCCAGCAGGATCGGCCACCATGCCGATACCGATAAGGCAGGCGAAAACTGCGAGAATTGCGATGATTCCGAAGTACATTGCGCCACGTTTACGATTCTTTTTCATTTTGAACTCCTCAAACTTGGTTAAAAATTTGCGCTATCTCCACTTCCAACAGTGCCAGGCTTGCGCGTGATTCCTCAACGTCCGCCTCCATCCGGTGCATGTCGGGCTTGCCGACCTGCGGCTTTTTGGAGTCGTCCGCGCCATCCTCACCCTGCGCCTTGCGGCCTGGTTGCCCAGGTGCTTCGGCGGCCGGTGCGAGTACGGCCAACTTCACGCTCAACAGCTTGGCTTCAACAATGCGGCCGTCGTCTTGCTTGACCGCCTCGTATTCCACAGTTATCTCGGGACCATTCTTCCCGACCGGTTCGAATACCACCGGGAAGCGCCCTTTCGCCCTGTCTGATATGGTCTTGCGGAAGGCGTCTTCGGGCAGAGTCAGCGCCGACGCCTTGAAGATCGCCGTCTTCACTTCCCGCTGCTCCTCGCCTTCCTCTTCCGGCTTGTTTTTCTCCCACCCGTCGCGCAACGCTTTACGCATCTCCTCGGTCTCCGAAGACTCCAGCGCCTTGGCCAGCGCCTCCGGGTTAGCCGGAACCGGCACAGCCGACAACTCGACCACCTCAGCCTCCAGCACATGGAAGCCAAGCAACTCGCTCGGCATGTTGGGAGTGGTATCGTTCGGCTCGATCCGTTCCCACCGCTTGGGCAGGAAGCCGATGCTCCATGCGTTTAGATAGCCACCCGCGTAGAGCTTGAAGACCTCAAGCCCGAAAGCCGTTTCCGCGAACTGCACCACCGCATCCACCTGACTCGGCCTTGCCTTGACGCTGAGTACCTTCCCGACCGGAGGCTTGGACATGTCGTGCGCCCACAGCACCACGGGATTTTTCAGAAAGTTGGCAAAATCCAGTCCGCGCGATTCGATAATGTCGCCGTCGCGGTCGCGCTTGGTCGTGGTAATCACGACCTCCAACGTCCGCTCTTCCATATTCAGAGCCTTCGTCTCCACCGAATAAACCGGCGCCCTGGACAGATTTCCCAAAATACCTTTCGCCATTTCGTTACCCTCCAAACAAGCCCGTTGGGGCTGGAAACGAAAAAAGGACGCCTGCGGGAGTGCGCCCGCACTGGCGTCCTTACTTCGAGCCCACGACTTTAAGGATGATCAGTCCCCTGTCGCTGCCCCATTGAGCTATGAGTGTTATCTAAAAGCTATTTAATCTCCTCGAAGACAATCCCGTTATCTCCGGCATAAGGCTTCTTATGACTCACCTTGCCGGTGAGAATATCTGTTGGAATCCCATCTGGAAAGGCCGCGCATCGGCGCTTACTGCAATTTGCGCTGTCATGGTGTTTGCACAGAAAACATTCTGGCCCCCAAAGCGGCCTATCATCAATGATATATTTAAGTCTTTCAATGTCGTCTGTCATTTAATCGCCGCCTTATATTTCAGGTTATAAATCTCTGCCAATATCTTTACTACCTCATGAATGGAATTTCTCGTGGCATCATCGATGCTGACTTCTTTTGCCTGCACTCTTTTAATAGCAAGTATCTTCTGCTTTTCCATTTCGATATTGTATGTCGTTTGTATATCCATTGCCATTCTAAGCCGTTGTGCCGCTGGCGATTTTGGAAATTCCAGTTCATAAATGGAGCCGTCTTTCCCGACTACAATGGCCTTCTTTTCCCCTCGCATGATTCCGCCGGAAATATCCTCTATGCTGAATGAACATGAACTCGGGTGGTTATGGATCGTGATAGCGCCCCTGCACTTCTTCGATTCTTCCAAGGCCAACTTCACGCCCGAATCAGTCCCGGTAGTTGCGGATACCACCTTTCCTGATTTGTCAAGAATGAACTGCCGCTCATAATCAAGATGCCTGATTTTTTCGCAACAGTCATCAATGCTTCTCTGTAAGGGGTCGTTATCACCGGATTCAGGGGAAGCGCTTTCCCTGTTAGTCCGGCGGCTTTCATCTTCCGGAGATAATCTCGCCGAATCGCTCAGCGTCGTCAAAACCGGCAACAGCACACACGCGCAATTCGGATGCAGCGGAGGGTGACTGATTTCGTGCGGCAGTTTCATGCCTTTTAATTCTTTGGTTCCGTCCTCCCCCTCCAATTCAACCCCGAACTCGTCTCCCTCCCGCCAGAACGGATCGTCTACCCCTACCTTAACGCCGTCCATTGCCCGGCACCAGGGACATACCGAATCGTCTTCGCTGGTCATCCATTCGAGAACAGTCACCCCCATTTTCTTGTACTCGGTGCGTATCCCGCTGTTGAACGCCCAATTCGTATCCGTGTAGGCAATCATGCGCGCGCGGGAAGCGGTAAAGCCGGGAAGCGTTTCCCTGAGCCTGTCCGCGATCTCCCGCGGCGTCATGCCCTGCTGCTTTTCCTCGTCCCAATACTCGCGAGCCTCTTTCCAAACGCGCTCAATTTTCGCGGCCTGCTTCTTCGTGGAGGCGCTGGCAACTTCCTTCAGCCAGCCGTCAACCGGCGTCTGGTACTGCGCGATAAGGAAGTCATTTTTCCCGGCGCCAATGTAAACCGGTTTGTCATCTTCCCAGCCGGGAACCGCGACCGCAGTCGCCGTCACGCTTTTGGACATGCCGAGTTCTGCCCGCGCCTGCTTGCCGCCCTCTACCGCGACATAACCGAGAACTCCGCGCTGACTGTCGATCCACCATTCAGTCCACCGGTCGAGTGCGTCCAACGCCAGCGGAGGCTTACCGGATTCAACCCGCTTGATCGCCTCCGCGTTCATCCGGTTCAACGCCGACAGAACGGCCGACCTGACCTTCGATGCCAGGCGCTTCACCTTCGCACCACGCATCAAAGGAAGCGGGCTGCTGCGAAGGCTTTTTATCCTGACTGGTATATCCAGCATGACTCTCATGGATTCGTCGGCCTTTCCACTCTTTCCAGCAACAGAGTCTTCGTCGCCGCTCCAGGCATACGGGTAATACCGGTCACGCGATAACGCGCAGTGACCGCATCTGTAGATTTCGGGCGCCCGCTCAGAATGTTACTCGGTAAGCTGTAAAGCGTTCCCACCTTGCTGACCGCGCAGACGTAATACAGCGAACCGTTTTGCAAACTGGGGATAACCACGTTCCCGCTTTCCGTGGCTTTCAGCGATTCACTCGGCGCAGTCCATTCCCCTGCCGCCGTGCGGAAGAGGAGATAGGCGGGATCGTCCGCGTCATTAAGCTGGACATCGACCGTAAGTTGTTCGTCGCCTTCGGTGAGTAAAAGCAGTCCGGGGGAATCAGGCGTCGCGCCTGCCCCGGCATACTCGCCAACGTCGTCGATGCCGAATTCGACGCCAAATTTGACGTTGGCAGGCACAAGGTTATCATCGTTATAGTCGCCACCGGCAGACTTCAACACTTGGCTGGCTGTATGGGATTCCTCTATCGCGGTGCCGACTATGGCGCCGCCAACGCCAGCTGTCACACCCGCGAGAAGATTTGCCGGGGTGATGTTGCCGACCTGATACAACCCGCCGGTGTAGCTGCTGATGATCGATTCCCACGGCACGGCGGCCTTGAACTCGATCCAGTCGCCTTCCTGCGAATTGCCAGCCAAATCCCAAGCGGTTAATTTCCACCAAGTCGGTTCCCCAAGCGTGAAATTCAAGTCATGGAATTCGTCAATCGTGTCAGCGTCGCCCTTGATCCAAAGGTTGTCCGTACTGGTAGACCACGATCCATCGGCTTGCATGAAGTATTCGACATCATCGACCCAAACGCTCAAGCTCATTCCGGCATAGCCAACACCGCCAACGTTATCGTGGCCGTTGATCCCGGCTACGAACATGATGCGCGCGCCTTCGTGCTCCTCTAAACAACTGGTCACCCCTTCTGCCGCTTCCGGTGGGGTTGTATCAGGCAGATATGCCTCGCAAGAATATGAATCAAATAAGTCGCTTGTGGTCGTAGGCGTGAAACGTACTTTATGATACCGGTAGCGTTTGCCGGTGTTTGCCAGCCCCTGCAATTGCACAATGGTGTATGCCCCATCCCAGTCAGCCCCGGTATTAACCGCTTCCTTGGTTGCCCACCCCTGCGATGCAACGTAATCAGCAACAGAATGCACAACGGCAGGCGAACCGGTGACGTTCTGCGCAGCGGTGTCATTTTTCCATGAACTGGCCACACCCGCGTCTTCCGTGAACGTGCCGCTGTCATGGACAAGCGCTTCGAAGTATGGCAAATAATACGCCGTCGGAACGGTATAGGTCGAGGGAAGTTGCGAATTATAAAACCGGAAATCCGCCATCGTACCGCGAAAAACACTAGCAGGTGCCACTTCAATTACTGAAAAAATGGAAATGACACCGTCCGGCGCAAGTAATTGGCCAACACCAGCCACAGCTAAAGCTTGGACGCCGTCAACGGAAATTGTCATTGTGCCACTACCGGCAGCAGCAGACCCATAGGTATAACGTACATGATGCCACGTATCAGCCGTAATGACAGCGCTGGCAGTGCCGGTATTTATGGTGCCGCCAGCGCCGGAACAATATATCCAAAGTTTTCCGGAATCGCACCACGTGCTCAACATTCTACGGCCAGTGGTATACCGACCGAATAAAGCATTTACCCCGGCCAGTTCCGCTGCTGTAAACTTTACAAAAAAGTCGACCGTCCAATAATTTTGCCAGGCGTTATCCTGCGGAGTAGTACAAATATTTGTGCCGTCGCCCTTGGTGGCGTATGTACCGGGGAACTTTCCGGCAACCTGAGTCAAGGCGCTGCTGCGCGTTCCATTTACGCCGACCAGACCAGTACCGATTAACGCTGTTGCGCCTGTCGCCTCTTCCATTCGGTAGGCGCGCCAGGCAGAAACATGCTTCAGGCTATCCCCGGAAAACTCGCAGTTTTCGGTGAGGGGCGTTATTTTTGTCGACCCTGCCCAAGTAACCATTATTGACGTTTCCCATTGATAAGGGTTATTGATTTACCGTTGGCTCTAATAACTGTGACGTGGTACCAAACGCCGACAGCAAGCTTTCTGAGATCCAGCTTCATCCCTTTTTCCTCAGCATAAGCGACAGCGTAAACACGATGATGCAAAACACCACGAACAGGCTCAGGCTTAACATCCTGACGGCGACTGTTGTCATTTCACTATCCCTCCGGTTCCCATTCAGCGCAGGCGGTCTTGACCCCGAGAATCGCCGCGCGCAACCGCTTCATGACGTTCGCCGGAATCAACTCCGAGGTATTGACGTTCTGGCTCGACAGGATCGCAACGGCGGTCGCGAAATACAGCTGGTAGTTCGCCGGAATCCGCACGGTCAACTGAGCGCAGATTTCGCCGGTCGTGAGGCTGATCGCGTTCCCGGTCTCCAGAAAAGTTTCTATCTCGGCCGCAATTTTCCCAACGGCCTGAACCGTCTCTGCCGTGCTCTCGGTTCTCGCAAAGGCCACCGTACCGGCCAAGTCAGCCGCCCCGCGCAAGGCGCTCCGCTGTTCATTCAGCGTCACGCTCTCGCTGTTGCAGCCCGTCGCCAGAATCATCACCGCCATCGCCAGAATCGCCATCGCCTTCTTCATTGCCATTCTCCTTGCCTTCATCGTTTTCCTCGTCGCCCCACCCTTGGGACGTGTCAGTGCCGCCAACGCTCTCTTCCTGACCCGGTTTGTAATGCGTCATCCCCATCGGGATCAGGTACATTCCCTCCAGCTTCGGGTCGGGAGTAAGTCCGAGCCGCTCCCGTCCCTCATTGATCTGCATCACGCCGCCGGTAACGCTCGTAGACACGACCGTCGCGGTCTTGGTCATATCCTCCTGCAACGCCTTGACGCCGCTCATATCGTGGCGCAGTTCCAGCGTGTCGTCATACCCCTCATTCGTCACCAGCCCGCGCGTGAGTGCGTAGGCGCTATGCAGCCACAAACTGGTCATGGTCGTGCGGAAAAACACCTGCTCTGCCGCTTCGAGATTAGGCGACGACAGCGGGCTGTTCTCCTGCGCCACCCGCGCGTGAATCAGCAATGGAGGCACACCGAATGCGGCCGCAATATGCGACTCCGACATCGACGACAGTCCCGGCCAGTCGAGGTCTTTCAGCGGCGCCACCATGTCCACGCCAGACCCCTTGCCCCACAGCATCAAGGGACTGCCGCGCTTCCCGTGGCCGATAGTGCTTTGCAGCACAGCCTTCAATTCCTCGCGTTCTTCCGGGGTGAATTCCTCTTCCTGCCGGATAATCATTCCCGGCACTTTCAGGTTATTCAGCATCTCGACCATGTAGTTGGCGCGTTCGGTGTCGAGCTTGTAATCCTGATAACACGCATGGAGCGGCCCCACGCCGTCAAGAAAGTTCGTTGGGTCGATGAACCGCACGTAGGTCATGTCCTGCACCGGGACGTTTATCTTGTCATGCCCACCCGGAGCCCGCACTTCAAAATGCGATATGATCCGGCGCTTCTCGTTACGGCGCTGCGTTGCGCTTCCTTCAATTTTGCCCAGCGGCACGACCTTTACCCAACTGGTCGGAATAGGCCAAATCTCAGCCACTTCGCCCCGCGAGTCCCGGAACTCCCACAGGAAGCTTTTGCCGGTCAACAGCAAGTGGCTCAGGTGGTACTCCATCAACTCGGCGTAGCTCAGCATCGCGTTTGGCCGGTACAGGACATCCAACACCGGGTGCGCCTTCTCCGCCTTGAAGCCGTTCGCGGTCTCGTGACCGATCTGTATCGGGGCGGCATGGAAGCTCGTGCATATCAGCCTGACGCAGGCGTAGATGATTGCATGGGTCTTGTAGACCGCCTGCCGTTGCGCGTCGTCAATGCTGCCCCAAATCTCCTCGGCGCTGGAAAAACTACGGTCGCCCAACATCACTTCCCAACTCGCATTGAGCGGTCCAGAACGGCCGGTAGCCTCGGCTTTGCGCCGAAGCCCCCGTAATCCTGTCTTGACCATCCACGAATAAAACCCCATCCCGCCCCCCCTATACCGTCGCTATGCCAGCGCCGCGCGCCTTGGTTATCTGGTCGTACACCGCCACCACGAGGCTGTCCACCTGGTCATCGTGCTTGCCAGAGGGGAATGCGAGGAACTCCTTCTCCCATTCCTCTTTCCACGCCCCCTTGACCGCGTAGACATTCCCTGCCTCGAAGATCGGCTCCAGCACACTCGCCCTGGATACCTTGTCGTGTTCCGGCTGCACCTTGCGCACCACGGCGATCCCCCGCAGGTTCGAGCGGACGCGGTTGTAGGTGTCCACGTATCCGCCCACGGCTTCGATGTTCACCCTGGCGCAACCGCGCGCGACATCGGCTTTGGCCGCATCCTCCATGCGGCTGTCGCGTTTGAGCGCCGACCACTGGCCGCGCGCCACATCGCGGAGATACAGCCGCCGGGTCTTGGCGTCGAACGCAGCCAGCGTCCCGACCGTGTAATCCGGATCGTCTTTCATGCGTTCCTTCTCGGTCGAGGCCAAATCCCACCCGCGCCGCCATTGCAGTCCAGCAGGCAATTCCCGTTCACTGATCCAGTTCGTGAGGTCTGCCCGGAGCAAATTGCCCTGTCGCGGGGCCGGGTCGTTCTGGAAGAGAGACTGCCAGGCATACACGCCAAGCGCCTTCTGCGACTCGTAATAAGCCTTGGGAAAGCGTTCCGTAAACAGGTAGGAACCGTCCGCATTCTGAGCCGGGAAACGCACTACCTTGAATTTCGGGAAGTCAGGATTTTTTGCGTGTTCTTCGATGATGCGACCTGCCAGATCGTCCACGTGCCAGCGCGTAGCCACGATGATGAACGCATGAACCGGGGCGCGGCGCGTCCACAGGTCGCTCTTGAAGCTGTCCCACTGGTGGTCGCGGATCGCCTGGCTTTCCGCCTCCTGCCGGTTTTTCAGGTAGTCGTCGATGATGAAAACGTGAGCGCCCTTGCCGGTGATCGATCCGCCCAGGCCGACCGCGTTGACCTTGCCCTTATGATCCTGCACCGTCCAGAAGTTCGCCTTCTGGCGTCCCGGCTTAAGGTTGAAAAGTGGAGCCGTCTGCCTGAAGCAATTCAGGCCGTCAATGCTCAGTTCCAGCGCCAACTCCGCCGAGTAAGACGCCAGGATGATCTCGTGATCCGGATGCCCACCTAAATACCACGGCGAAAACCTGCGGCTAAAAACATCGCTTTTGCCGTGGCGAGGCGGGACATTCACGATGACGTAATAGCATTCGCCGCGCTCAACCGCTTCGGTCGCCAGCTGGCACTCCCTGATCAACGCATGGGTATGCCTGCCGTAGACGTACGGCTTCTCCGGCTCGTACATGGCAAAGAACGAACCGAAGTTCTCCCGGATCGACAGGAGAGCCTCGGCCTGCAATTTGTGTTCGCTCGCCTTAGTCGTCATCGTCACCAGCACCAGCAGCAGCGCCGTCGTCACCAGACTGCGCAACCTGCCGAGCCGCAACGATCCTGCGCAACTCATCATTCGACATCTCCGTCAACGCACTTCCCGTAACGCTGATATTGCTCTTCTCCGGCGCGTCCAGCCCGAGCAAGCGCGAACGCCTCTCCGAAACCTTCAACCACCGGTCAATCGCCCCGCAATCGCCTTCCAGCACCTTGTTGGCAATCGCGTTCATCGCCACATCCAGCCGCTGCAACTCCAGACTGCGGAGGTGGTCTGTCTTCGCTTTCTCCAGTTCGTTCAATTCGGCGAGGGCCTTCTGCAAATCCAGCCGCGCCGTTTCGTGGCTGCAACCGATCTTGTCGGCGATCCGCCGCAGACTCGCCCCGAGCAAACGCATATCGAGCACCTTCTGCCGCCGCTCCTTCGCCCGCAGTTGCTCTTTCGATGTCGGTTTGTCGGCCAGCCTCTGCATGTCAATTTCCTATACGGTCAACGCGGTCAAAATTCTGGAGCGCCGGGATGGAGTCACACCACCCTCTTTCATCTGGTAGATGATTGCATCGATCTCTATGCTTCCGGCGCGTGTTCGTTTTCTCTATCTTTCCCATAAGCCTTTATCTTTATCCCCCGCCACCAGGGTTGTATCTCTCCCCCCCTCCGTAGGTTCCCCCCCTCTCACTTTTTTTGAGCCTCATCAGGGACGATGTACCCCGGCAGTTCGTCCATATGCTTCTCCACGACTTCCAGCATGAGCATGATGACCGTGGCGACGTTCTTCACGTTAGTGGCCTGCTTGACGGCTTCCAAAGTGTCAAGGAACCGGTCGTAATCGCCGAACCGCGCCAGATATGCCTCGTCCCCCCGCACCCGGTCGAGGGCTTCCCCGGTCACTGCCGCAAGCCGATCCGCCTCCTCGGGCAGGAACACGAAAGCCACCTGCCGATACTCCAGCGGGATTTCCGACAGCGGCGGCAGGCTCAATTTTTCCATCTTCTCCAGCGTGGTGTCGTCGAGGCCGCTGTAGTAGCGCAGGTCAACGTCCTGGATTTCCTCGTACAACTCCCGGAGTGTCTGCAAGTCGTCCTGCCCGGATATGGCGTTGTGGCTGAGGATGGTCGCCACTTCCTCGCCCCGGCTCATCGGCTCTTCGCGGTACAGTATCAGCACCTCCGCGATGCCCGCTTCCTGCGCGGCCTTCACCCGGTGGTTGCCGGAAAGAACCCGGTAGCGGTCGCCGACTTTCAGGCAGAACGGAACAGACGACAACTCGCCGTCTTTCCGCAGGTTTCCCACAAGGTTCGTGAATTGCTCGTTGGTCATGTACCGCGCGTTCTTTTCCAGCAATTCCAGCCGGTCAATCGGCACGACATCGACCTTGAACTTCCCGCCGCGTCCGTTTACGCGGCCAAGACGTTCGCGTGATTCAGCATCCACCATTCCATCCCTTCCTGAAGAGTCCACTTCCCGGCCTGAGCCGTGTAATTGAGTTTGCCTTCCTTCCGCGCCGCCAGATCGAACATGCCGCGATACTTCATGCTTACCGGTCTGTCCGTGAATGCCGTCGTCCCGATACTCCTGACCCGCATCCCGAACGCCTGCTCCAGCGCCACCCGCACCTCAGTGCTCAGCACCGCCGCCAGAATCAGCTTGCTCAGGCGCTTGTGCGGGTTCGGCCTGACGCAAAAGTCCGTCATCATGTAGGCGTCGCACCAGTTGCCCAGGTAGTTGGATTTAGAGAAGCCGATTGCGCCGATCAATTTCCCGTCGGCGAGCACCGCGAAATTGCACTGCGCCCCGGCCGGGACGATCTTCGGCGAGAGGTACATGCTGCGAAGCTGATTCATCACCGCCTGGCTGATCTCCACCAGCTTCAACGGCGACTCGACCGTTTCGCGGGCAATCGGGTAGGGGTTCTGCGCAAGCTTCTGGTGCGGGAACGCGACCGTGGTAGGGCCATCGCTGGCGTACAGGTAGACCGGCCGACTGCGCAAGCCCGTCTGCACCACCCCCACGCAATGCTTCATCAAGTCCTCGCGCGGGTAATCGGTCAGCGTTACCCACGTCCTGAACTCGCGGAGGATGCTCTCGAACTCGGCGAAGCGGTCTTCATCGAACAGCGTGTAAGCCGGGGAATCCCAGCCGAACACAGCGTCCAGTTTCTTGTATAAGCGTTCGTAACCCGCGGTATTGTGCATCAAGTAGCCTTCACCAACGAATGTCTTCGTTGACGTCGAAATCGACTGGACAGGCCGTTCACCAATGCGCTCGACAGACACAACCTTTACACGACTGTTTCCGTGGGATCGGACGCTACGTGAGCCAATATCCAGTTCGCGGAAGCGATTGAGCAAGCGCGTTGGGCGTAACATCCCGAGCGCCCTGAGCATTTCCGGGAAGCCGCCCTTGATGTTGATCGATTTAACTTCTTTGCCGTTCTCATGCCCGGTTGTGTTGCAAACGAAATAGTCCAGGCTGTAATCGCCAAGAAGGCTGGAGAACCGTTCGGTTAATGCGCCTTTGGCTTGAACCATCACAAGTTTTGGGCCAGTTCCTAAATTCAATGACCCTTCGCCGTCAAACATCCCAGCAAGCCACCCGGCCTCGTATGACGTAGCCGCTTCCCAAGTGTCCAACTCGCGGAGCGCATACATCCCTTCGATGCTGTCGGCTCGCACCCAGTCTCTACGGCCGCTTCCGTTGTAGCGGTCAACAAGCCAAGGGTGGTCTTTCGAACAGATGATCGAATCGCCATTTTCAAGGTTAACTCTTACGCACTGCTTCCGCGCGGGACGCGACATCGTTACCTTCGCAAAGCGCCACCTCCGACAACGATTCCCGTCTTTCGGCTCTTCGTCGAATGCCAGAATCTCGTCACCCTCAGACAACTCTCCACATGGAACCCAACGAAGGTCGGCCGTAAGGATTCGTTCATGCGGAGCCAAACAGTAGGTAGGTGGGAAGGAAATCGCCACCGCGTCGCGTGGCGCGTCTCTAAGATAGTCTACGCAATCCGCCGGCGTGAAGGTGGTGAGCTTTACCCCGTCGCAAGCCTTGCGGATGCGCTCGACCGTGGCGTCGTGCTTGGCCGGGAAGTCGTCGCGGTACTGCCGATCCATGCGTTCATAGAACATGCCGGGGCGGTCGGCGAACTTGAACCACTCCGTACACAGCATAAGAGTGGCCACGGCCTTCTCGGTGTCGGCCACGAAGGGTTCGAGGAAGGAATACCGCTCGTCCTTGATGCGGAGCGGGAAGGGCTTGCCCGCCAGGTGCGCCCCGAGGGCGCAACTGTACAGGGACACGTCGTTGCCGTGGATTTCGCGGATGCCCCGCGCCGCCATGATACGCTCGACCGTGAAGTTGCCCGAACAGGCCACGACCACGCGCCTGCCGGTCCAGCCTTCCGACATCTTCCACAGCGCCGAACGGACGAGATTGTTTACCGCGCCGACAAACATTCTTTTCCCCCGTAGCGCTGGCGGGGAAAAGAATACGCCGAGGCACGAATGCCCCGGCGGTCGGAGTGCGTCACGTTGCGTATGGACACGACGGAACGGATAAGCACGGCCTTCTCCCAACCCTGCCATCCCGTCCGTCGGGTATGCTTAACCTTTACATTACACGCAACACTTTGTCAAGATTTATTTTCGGTGGGAGTGGAAGTGTTGCTTTGGGCATATATATTACAAGCATGCCCTCTTTGCTTTATCCACAGCAAGCATTGCTGATTGCGCTCCTAGTTGAGAGAATTTATCATCAGTTTTGATCTGCTCAATATTTTCGTCAACGGAATAGAACCTTCTATATTCATCCATGGTTTTAAAAACAATCTTACATTTTTTAGAGGCTGCTTTTTTCATCTCCATTCTCCGTTCCAAAATAATTTTTGAAAAAATGATGATTTAATTCAGGATTAAAGTAATGTTTCCTCTTTATCCAGACAAAACCGTCTCCTTTTGTGATAACAGCAACGTCTATTGGCCCGCCAACCGTTTCCGAGGCCATGGTTACCTGCTTTCTAAAGGATACCATATTTACGAATGTTTCTGCCATCATTGCAAGTTCATTTTTTTCTAAAAATTTCGTTGCTTCAATAATCGGCGAGCTGTATTTCTCGCTTTTTACTCTATCTAACTCCTTGGTTATTATATCGATCGATGCATCCATCATCTTTTGGGATATTTTAAAAATAGCATCTTTTTTATCAACACCTAATTTTATTTCTGATTTTATCGCATCTGAAATCTTATTAGAAAAATCATCTACCATGCCTTTCAGAGTGCTTTTCATGAATTTCTCTAGATCCGGGCCGATGCCATAAATAAATGTGTAAACATCGTTATTTTGCGCAAACGGGGCAATAATAGCTTCAGTTTTGCTTCCTATTTCATCGGCTTGCATTTTCCTCTTAACGTTCTTTCCACATAAAACGCCAGTGATAATGTATTGTGCAAATGATGGGTATACATTCTCATCACCATAACCCGCAATCACAATACCAGAATGATTTTCATGGCAAGTACATGCTGCAATAATAATAATAGCAATCAATTCATCTATATCCTTCTCTGTTAATGGAAGGTTTTCAAAAAACCGCTTGATACTTGCCGTCATCTTTCCTCTATACTTGGCGAGTAGTGCGCCCTCTTCTTCAGGGGATAGCTCAACGTCTCTCTTTAGCTTTTTAAAATCACTAAACTTTTTAGCAACAAACTCTTGTAGCATTTTTGATACTTGCTCTGGTGTTACTGATGTTAGCGGATTTTTTTCCATAACGTTCTTTATTATGCCGTCAAATTCAGTTCTACAGCCAACCAAAAACATTGTTGTAATTTGCTGTAAGTATATGTCTTCAGCTTCTTTGCAGCATTTAGTCTTTTCTAGCCAATCAAAAAAATGCCCTATATATTCTTCAAGGCTAGGAAATGACTTTTTTCCTAACCCATGGCGATACATTTTTATCAATGTTTCCCAAGGTATTCTCATAAGCTGAGCACTACCGAAAACCATTACCCCAACTGGTGCATACTTTGATAGAGAAAAAACCTTATTGGCGGTATTGAATATCTTTCTTTCTTTATCAGATTGTGAGACTGTTGCGGCGCTGTCAGCGGCTAATGCAATACCAGACCTGTTAAGAATAGCAATTTCAGTGGTCATTTGTGTTCTCCATTTTAAACCTCAAACAGCCGCCCAATCTGCGCCGCCCTCTTTCTGATAGTCCCGATAGTCACCCCGAACGATTTTTCCAGCGAGGCATTCAAGACACCGGGAACTCCGCACCCGTGGCAGGTCATGGCATGGATAATGCCGCCTGCCCATCCTCCCGGCTCCCCCCGCAGAGGCTCCCCGCTTCCCGCCAGCATCTTCACCATGCGCTTGGCTTTAGGTGCCAGCGGCCGGTGCTGCATGAATTTCCCGCAGAACCGGTCGATAAGCGCGCAACATTCCTGCTGAAATTTCCTGGTGTCTTCCATTTGCCCGCTCCTTTGCCCCAACTTGATACAAGCGTAGCACATAAAACACCAGTGTCAAATTATTTCCACCCTTCGTCCCGCGCCAGTCCATAAACCTGATCGCCATTCATGACCGACTGCGTGACGGCGGTGCATTTGCAGTCTCCCTCCAGCACCTCGACCACATGGATGTCGCACACCTCGTCCTGCTCGTTGGTGACAGCGATGTCCCTGACGCCTTCCGCCGCAGCCTGCATGGGTGACTTCGCCTTGACAAGGGTCGCCCACGACTGGCCGTTGTCCTCGTAGTAGCCGACCACGGTGTATTGTTCATCCTTCTTAGCTCTCTCTCCCATAACATCCCGAATATACCCGGCCATAGAATCCCAATCATCACCATAATTGCAGTCATGGTACTTCTCCATCCGCCGGAGCACTTCGTCTGCCTCTTCCACCGAAAGCTCCCCAAGCTCCATATCCTCGCAGCATTGATGCACATCCTCAGGAAACCACATATGTCCGGCGCATACCACATCCCCGTCCGGCCCGTCCAACCGATTCTGAAGCCGTTTTATCTGTTCCGAAAGTTTCACTGGATACCCTCCTTTAAGAAACTGATTCCGTGTAATCGTAAATCGCATCGCCCTCGTAATCCCGCACCGCGCCCTTGACCTCCTCCAGAAACGCAGCCGGAAAATTACCTTGCTTAACCATTTCCTTTCACCTATCCTTTCCTTGTCATTTGTCCGCCCGATGAATGACAACCTTGACCCCGGTGTTCGCGCACCGGGGTCTTTCCTAAAAAAGCGACAGCGTATGACTGTCCCCGTTCTTCCTGGTTTTCCTCTGCGGCGCTTTAAGATGCTCTGCCTTGATGCCGAGCCGCCTCTCCAGTTCCCGCGCGATCACCAGCCGGTGGCAAACTTCCAGCCGCACACACGCGCACAGCAGCACTACCGGCTTGCCCTTGGCCAGATGCCTTTCGATCTTTCCGTACCACGGCTCCGGGTCGGCGAGCCGGATACTGTCGCTCTTGTAATCCACATTGCCGAGTCCGCTTGCGTGGACGTAAATGTCGCCGAGTTTTTCCGACAGGCTTTTCCTTGAAAATTCCTGCTGGCGGGAAAACGGACGGTAGCGCACGTCGCACACCTTCACGCCTTCCCCTAACGCCTTCAATTCCGCCAGCAGCGTCTCGCAGTCCCAACCGGTATAACCGACCGTGTACAGTTTCATCGCTCTCCTTTCGTGACTGCCTCAGCAGCTTTCGCAGGTCATGCCCTTTTCAATCGGCTTCCCGCATTTCCAGCAGTAGCGGACGCCTGTCTTCTTGGCCAACTTCTTGCATTCGTCGCCGCAATACCATTTCGCCCGGTTCTCCATTTTTTGGCCGCACCCGCAGCAGAACGCGCGGGGTTCGTTCTTGTCCTGGGTGACAGCAACCGAGTTGGTTACAGCCAATGCCTCGAACACTTTTCCCGGGTGCTGCCTGACCTGTCGCTTGATTTCGAGAATCATCAATTCCGAGGAAACCTTTGGCACCGGCAGGTTGACCGCCTCCACGATTTTGTCGAAGTGCATCTTGCCGCCGTCGCTGCCGCTAATTGCTTTCAAGATTGCTTCCCCGGCATGGTCTTCTTCCCCGGCCACGGGTTCGGCCTCCACCTTGACCACCTCTTCCTCTGTTTCCCCTGCCCAGGCAATTGCAGTAATAAGCCGCTCCGCGCTCTTGATCCTGATCTCCTTCCCGGATTTCCGGCTGATCCCGAGCCAGCCGCCGCCGGGAAGCGGAGTCCTGATCTCCACCTCAGTCACCCGGTTGCCAACCTTCAACCCGTACACCTCTCCTATCACTACTTCGTTCGCTTTCATCTTTCCTCCCTTTCGTTCAAAACTGTCTTCCAAGTTTTCCCTACGCATCGATTGCAAATTCGACCAGACGCTTGGCCATTTCAGCCGTCTGCAATTTCTTTTCGCGCCGCACCTGAGCTTCTTTCAGTCGCTCCACGAGATTGGTGGCAAAACCAAAATTCGGTCGTCCATTTTCATCCAGGCATTTCAAGTCTCGCGCAACCCTCTCAGCCAGTTCATTGAGCAAATCACGCATGGTCTCTAAATCTCCCTGCGCGGAAAACTCTTCGTTCGCAATCATCCGGTTCGCACGTTCAACCATTTGTTCCGTAGTTTTCATTGCCTTCTCCTTGCTTTTGTAACTGCTTATAAATGAGTAGCTTACATACTTTTAACCTACTTTACAGGCGGCTTAAAGCAAGTAAAAAAGCGCAGAAAATCCCTTATAAATCCTTATTTTTCAAGCACTTAACCTAAACGGTGATACGTAGGAAGTTACGCCGACATGCAAACGAAAAAAAAGTTTCAAAAAAGCTTTTTTAGCTGCGATTCAGCATCCAAAATCTGCTCTATTTCTTCTTTATGTTTGACCATGAACTCAGGTGGAGAAAACAAGTCTGGTTTGTCCAGTGGCCACAAGTACGGCTCCAGACCGTCGACTTCCGCGCCACAAAGCGGACTGTCGTAATCGAAGTCGATCTCCTGTCCGCACTCCTCGCACACCTGCTCTGCTTTGGCGAACGGGCATCCTTTGCATCCATCCCGCGCCTCACACTCAGCCGCTATGTCGTTGGCTGTCTTCATGCCTTGATCTCCGGAAATTGCTGCCAAGTTTTCCCGTCGAGAAGATTACCGGTCTTGCTTTTGCCAAGGCGTTCCGACACGAGAATCTCGCCCTTGGGGCCTATGAATACATGCCCGTCTCGCTCCTTGCCTGATTCCGCCTCTTCAATGCTCATTTCACGGGCTTCGCTCCACTCTCCCCATTGCTTAAAGAAAAAAGGAACATCTGCCGCCAAGCATTGGTAGCGCAATCCACGCACCCACCCAGGGTTCATCGGTCGTGCATTTGCACCGCTCTCGCCGCCGCAGATAACCCAGTCGAGCTTGTTCATTTCGCATTCATGCCCGTACCCACCAAATTTAGAATGGTATCTAAATCGCCTAGAGTTTCTTCCGTCACATCGTGGATCCTGCGTCTTGCAGTATCGACAAAGCTTAACCTCTCCAAGCAATGGCTCGCAACTGACAAACCTCACCGCTGCCGGAGTATCAAGCAGAAACGGAATCCTACATTCAGCCTCAGTCTGATTTTCAACCGTGACGCCAAGCCAGATGTTTTTCGCTGGAGTCACCCCTCCCCATTCCTGCACGAATTTCCGCATAATGCATGCCCGCTTTGTCAGCACCTGAAACGTGTGCTCTGGACATGCCTTCATCATGGCAAAGACCATTAGCAAAAAGTCAAACGACACATCCTCATGAAACAGGTCGCCCATACTGCACACGAAAATCCGACGCGGCTTTTTCCATTGCAGCGGTTGACCAAGTTTGTCCTTATGCAGCGTCACGCGAAACGGATCGTCCGCAGGATAGCCACAGCGCCCGCGCAATCTCGTCGCCATGCGTTTCGCGTAGCAGTTGTCGCATCCGGGACTGCCAGCGTGGGAGCAACCAGTCACCGGATTCCATACCTCGTCTGTCCATTCGATTTTTGTCGCCATTTCTATTTTCCTCCAAACGTCAAGAGTTTGGGCTGTTCCCCGGACTCGATCCATTTCTTCAACCCAGGTTCGACGGCCTTGATAACCGTCTGGCCGTTAGGTAAAATGAGCCACGGTAAAAACGCCTGCTGCGGCTCCATAATCCGGTTTTCCACCGCTTCGAGGTTGGCTTTTATTAGCAGCAGCAACACCCGCCATTGCTGTCTGCAAGCCTTCTCATATTCGATCTGTACTTGATGCTCTGACCGTTCATTACCTTTTTCGGTAAGTTGAAACTTTTTCTCTTCTATCGTAGGAAGCGGTATCTCTACCATGATATGCAAACTCTCATACCAGAACTGCACGAAAGCTTTTCCCTTCCTGGAACTCTGCCCGGTCACGATGTCATCGGCACCGTAACGCATAAGAGTTTTCTTGATCTCTGCCTCGCTTTTGTCGATTGTCACTTCTGTTCCACTTGCATATCTGCTCATTCATCCGCCCTTTCAAAATGGTCTTTTTCTTTGTAAATCGTCGCTACGCCCGAAAGTCGCCGAATCCGGGTTTCCTAAGTCGTGAAAATATTAAGAGTTACCGTCACTGATTTTTCCAAGGTGTAATGAGTTAGGGAACCGGCTTTGCGTTGACCTACGCCCCTTTACGCAAGTCTTTTCCTAAGCGTATAATTGGATAAAGTTTACAAGCCCTTTTTTACCATCCTGTCCCGCATGGTCTGTTCGGTGGAAATTATGCCCAGGTCGAGCGCCAGTTGGATTTTCGCCAGCAGTTCACGCTTCGCGCCTGGCTTCGGTTCGGTTGTCGACTTCTCAATATACGGCACCGCTTCACGCAACAGCTTGCCGAAATATTCAATGACTTCGCCTTTTGAGGCAGGACGCGGGGTTATTGAGTCAACCGGTCTTTTTCCTTCAGGCGGCGGATTGTGAATCACATCGATCTTGTTCTGGCAACTTCTGCTCATGCTTCATACCTTTCACCATAAAACATTTTCTTGTTGAACTGCTCTCTCTCTTTGTAAAGCTCAGGATTTATAACTTTGTGTACGCCGTCTGCTACTTCGTAAATCTTCTCACTCGGATACAACTCATCCCGCTTAAGTCGTTTTGACAGCCGATCAAATGCCTCTGAAATTTCAGGAGATTGCCCGCTCCATACCTCTGCGCACTCGCCTTCCTGAATGGTGGGAGCGCCGTTCACAAGCACAAACGATTCCCCCATTCGGCAATCCCAATAGATGTCTTCGCTATCGACGCCAACATCTATAGGCTTGCAACTGCAAAGGCTCATCTGGCCTTCAGTTTTATCCGGTTTGAACCGGCATAACCATCCATGCGTAAGCATCATGCTCCCTTTCTATACTCTGCCTCGCTCTCGATTACATCCGGTACGGCGGGACTGATCTCGATCTCCAACCGTTCGAATGGGCACTTCTTGACCGCACCGCAGTTGTCCTTTGGCTGTCCCTTCTTCTGTCCACTCTGGTAGACGGGCTTCAACGGGCAAGGCCCGTCGCACATGCAAATGCGGCGGCTCCCGTCGTGGTGCTCCACCAGCCTGTCGTCATAGATCACTCCAGCCGACTGGAGCAGGTCTTGCGGCGCTTCATAGAGATTCGACAAGTCCGGGAGATTGCCGCTATCGTGTCCGGCGGCGAGATAAGCGGTGATCCGCAATCCGACCGACTCGGTAATGGTCTGCCTACTACCCCACTGTTTCACGATCTCAGCAATGGCGCGGTGCTGGTACGCCTCCACGCGGGGGTTGCTCTTAATAATCCGGCGCCCGCCGATGTTGATAATCTGCTTCGAGTTCTTCAACACCACTGGCCGACCGGAAATGACTATGGTTGCGATAACTATCATTTATCACTTCTCCTCATGAATTTGCGGTAATCAAAAACGAAGCGCGAGAATCTACTACGCCAGTGCCATAGAGCATAGGAAACCGCACTTTTCCTTCCCGCTTCTCGCCAAACATCCTGGCCACGAAAGTTTCCTCATAGCTATCCTTCACCATTTGCCCCAACCATTCGATATGCGTTTGGATTGACGCAGGCTTAACCTTGCTTCTCGTCCTGTATCCGTGTTGCTTGCGCCAGCGTCGTATTTCGCGCCCTTTGGTTCTATTTTTCATCCTTACCCTTCTCCACTTCGCCAGCCATACACTCCCGCGCCTGTTTCAGCGCAGCGCGCATTTCGGCGTCCGTGACTTTTTTCTCTGCGAGGTTGCCCCACTCGGTCAGCCCCTGGTTCATTTCCCGCATATGCTGGATGAACCCTGCCTCCAGCGTTTTCGGCAGCGACGGCATTTCGCACAGTTCCCGCACCATCGCCTTCACCAGCCGGTACTCGACTTCTTTGGTAATCATCTCAATCTCCCTTATTGTTTTGCCGATAAACCATATGGTCGGCAGCTACCGGCTTTCCTTATTGTGCCGGCCGGAAAGTGTTCCTGCACCTTCCGGGTTGCCGACCACTTAACTCACCTGTTCTCCAAAGCCTCTATCCTCTTCTCCAGCGCGTCGATTCTTTCCTCCACCCGCTGGCCGTAATCGAATTTCCAGTTGATCCACCGTTCAAACTTCCAGCAGCCAAAGCTAAACGCGATCGCGATTATTAGCGCTACCACAAGCATTCCTGTTTTCACCCTTCCCACTCCCCGCCCGCGAGGGCTTTGCTTGCAATTTCCTGAACATCGTTCAGCCTGTCGGAAAAACCCTCTCCATCTGTCCAGAAGCTGTCACGTATGGTTTGCAAAGCAGCGCTGAATTGGTCGCGCTCGCGCTCAGCTTTTTCCGCGCGCATTCCAAGTTCCCGGTATCCGTCCAGCCGCGCCACAGCCTCCGGAGAATCCATCCAGTTTTTTGCTTTATCCTGCCAAGCCGAAATTTCAGCGCGTAGTTTTTCGATTTCTGCGTCGCGGTCTAGTAAAATATCAATCAATCCTGAACAGTCAACGCACCCCTGGTCGTGGTCATACTTGTAATCACAATCAACGCACATTTTATTTCCCTTTCTCCCCGCCCGCATGGGCTAGTGCTTGCTTAATTCGGGGTTTTTATTGTGTTGACGTAAGGCGCATACGGAATAGAATAGAATAGATTGAGCACTGAGCCTTTCACAATGAACCTTTCACAGGAGAAAAAACATGTCGGAAAAAGGAAAGAAAGATATAGCCAAGAAAGAAAAGCAACAACCCGCCAAGCTTACGCTTAAAGAAAAACGGAAACGAAAAAATGAGAAGAAGATTTAGCGCCTAAAGAAGTTTATTCCCACAATCAATCTATGTCAGAGAGTGGGAGTAAACTTCGATTATTTGCCTATCACTGCCCCTCCCCGCCCGCCTTGACATCAATTTCAGACCCGTCAATCCACTTCATTTCCGACATACACATCCGCATATGCTTTACTGCTTCTGCATTCCAGCCGACCTCAGCATCCCCACCGCAATCAGGGCACCGCCCATTTGTCAGCGAGACCTTCCGAAGCCGCTCGTTCTCAGATTTCTCTTTGCCTAGATTGGCTGACATCTCCGTTGCTTCGTTGCTTAACCGCTCGTTATCGCCGCGGAGCTTCGATACCTCCTTCAAAAGCTCGTAACTTTTCTTCTCTGCCTTGATCCTCATATCTCCGTAGGCATCGCGCGACAACTTCAGCATTTCAATGTTTTCCTGCTGCTCCTCGAATATGCGAAGCAATTTGGCGCTTACTTCATGGAGCTTCATCTCAGCCTCTTCGTATTCCATGACCTCTTTAGTGCTCACGTTGCTTCTCCTTCGTCATGCTCTCCCATTTTCTCAATCTCAAACCCGCGCAAAATAACGCCATTTGTGAACCTAACATACGACGCTTCTCGAACGCCGTGTCCGCAGCACGCATTATCGACGCCGGGGAGATTTCCCAAACACGGATCAGGGTCGCCCTGATTAGAGCCGTCAAATGTTCGTCCACATTTTTTGCACGGTCTTACCTCGTAACCAAATCCTGCCCGCGCTCCAGTATCTTCGTATGCCCAATATCCGTCCGGATACTCTCCAATATAGATAGTCGGATGTCCTCGAAAATAAGACCTGCCTGCCATTAGACCCCTTTCTAAATCACTCAACATCGGTCTGTCCTTTCTGAATGATCTCAATCCGTCCAGCTAACCGCCGCTGGAGCCGCGCAATTTTCAGCCGCCGGTACTCCTCGATCACATCCGGAGAAATGCCGCGAGACTCGCGGAGAATCCATTCGACCTGTTCCAGCATGATCCGCACGTCTGCGATCTCCTCGGCAACAGCTTCGGCATCGCCTTTACCGATCTGGAATTCAGCCAGCGCCTTTATCAACTCAGCCAGTTCCTCTATCGCCTTGACGATCTGCGATTCGGCGCCGTAAACCGTGATTGCTTCCAGCAGAACGTCTTTCTCAGTCTTCGCCAGTGCCATATTCACCCCTTGATTTCATGCGGCCGCGCCACGATCTTTTTCCGCTCTCTGGCACGACGCGCCCTGTGATCGATCTGTGGCAGAACTATTTCCTCCAGGTCGCAAAGCCTGCTCCCGATCCTGGTATCCATGTCAGACCTCGCCAGATTCGAGGTCACAATCAAACCCACCCCGTTGTGGAGCAGCTTGTCCAACGCCTCCCCGAGCAATTGCGCATTAACCGCCGTCTGGTTGTCTGTCCCGATCTCGGTGCCAACGTCGTCGATTACCACGATCCGGCAATTTCTCACCAGACCAGCGGCTTTCCTGGACGTGCCGCCTTTCTCGTCCCAACCCTGCCGCATGTACGAACACAAGCCGAGCGCAGACATCCACCGCACGAACGATTTCGGATATTCCCAGTAATCGCGGTACACAAATTTTCCAGTATCGTTGCTACCGACACACCTGTTCTGCCTGACAGCCAGCGTCTGCGGATGATCCGGATCGATCCTGTCGCGAATCAGCGCCGCCGCTACGCTGGACTTGTAACTGCCGGTGACGCCCCCGAGGAAAAAGCCTGGAATGTCTTCCCAATCGATCTGTCCCGGCAAACCGTAATCGGCCAGAGTCCAGCGCCGGTAAGCCAAGTCGATTCCCCATCCAGACATGATCGTATCGATCTCCTTTTCGTTCGGCTCATAAGCCTGCAAGCTGGTTGCGGCTTTCGCCGAGATAGCCTTTGTCCTGCTTTCCGCCGCGCCTTGATTTGCCGCCTTGTTTGTTTCCTTCGCCATCGTCCGGCTCTCCTTGCCGTTGCCAGTCCTGAAGAATCCCATTCGTGTAACTCGCGCTTCTCTTGCTCCTCCGCTCCGTGACTGACATCGCCTTGCGAACCCAATCGGCAGGATAAAGACGACACCACTCGGTCAGGTTGTTAAGCGGCACCGAACCGAATATCCGCATCGCTGAATCTTCCAGGTCTGGCGGTATCGTGACTGGTTGACTTTCTTCGGGAGCTTCCTCGCGCGCGGGAGAGGGAATTAATTCCCTTCTATTCCCTTCCCTTCTAGCCTGAAATTTTCCCGGCTCCTCCAGAAGTTCCGGGATATTTTCCCGAGGTTCCGGGATTTCGGTTGCTTCAATCCAACGGAAGTCATTGCCGGATAAGACATTTAACGTGCATTGGAAAACTTCCTCCGAAGCGCCCGTTTTGAGCGCCATGTCCTCCGCGGTGAGTGGTCCGTCCTCGTCGGCCAAAACTCCACGTTTTGCACATTTGGAGGCAATCTGGAGTATCAGAATCCACGCCGCGAACATCCGCAAACCGTCCTGGAGTTCCGGGAGATTCTCCCGGAGGTTCAGGAGACGGCGGTAACTTTTGCCGTCGTGCTTGTTCTGGACGGGTACGAATTTCAGGGTTTTGAGCTTCCTGGATTCGGCGTTTTCGTACAGCTTGTCCCAATTCCTGATCGTGTATAATGTCGCCATATTTGTTTGCCTTTATCGCCCCATTGCTTCGCAAAAGTTGTCCTGTTCCGACACGTCTGCCTTGCAGTACCGGTCGAGCATTT
Source organism: Planctomycetota bacterium (assembly GCA_020060765.1). Lineage (GTDB taxonomy): Bacteria > Planctomycetota > SZUA-567 > SZUA-567 > SZUA-567 > JAGUZQ01. The sequence goes on from JAGUZQ010000106.1 coordinate 89,718, forward strand.
TCCGCGCCGTATCCATGCGGTCGTAAGGCCAGTACAGGATGATCTCCAACAGCGTCTCCCTGACGTTCTCCGGCAGCTCCTGCACATCCTCGTGAAAGCGTTCGTACCAGTACCGGCCGCGCTTGTCCGGCGTCCCGTGAGGCACGGCAGGCTTGCGCACCATGCCCTTCAGCAACTTCTCGCTGACATGGCTCTGGTGATTACACCGAGCCGGTTTGGGTGCGGCCGGTTTTATCTCGGCCACACCCCCACCGTCGTTGCCAAAGAGAGACGCCTGGGCGGTCATGCCGCTTCTCCCTCGTTGTCATTGTCCTCGACCTTGTCCTGCTTTTCCGCAGGCGCGGCCTTTTCTTCACCGCCTCCATCGACGTATTTGAAGCCGTGCTCTTCGGCGTATTTGCGCAGATCGTCTTCGGCCTGCTTGCGTTCTTTACGCATATCCAGACCCTTGCCGGTGAACCGTTTCAGGGAGCCGGTTTCGCTCCGATAGAACGTTCCCCACTCTTCGCCGTCGCTGATTCCGTCCGAGACGAAGAGGAACCGACCGCGTTTGTCCATATAGCCGTCCTCGCCCTGGCCGCGCTGGTTCAACTCGAACCCGAGCGCCATCTGCCGTTCGGAACTGCGCATCTCGCGTTCCTCGACCGTCTCGTTCGTGTCGAGCCGGATCACCCGCACCTTGTCCGCCTTGTAGTCGTACTCGCGGCGGCACTTGACCTGGCGCTTCTCCACCTTGTCGGTAACCGCGTCAATGAGGTCATTAACCTCCTCCATTAAGCGCTCTGCCTCTTCCTGGCATTCCTTGGCTTCTTCAACGCACTCCTTCGCTTGCGCCCTCAACGTCGCCGCTTTTCCGCGCAAGCTTGATGCCTTGGACAATTCCCCGAGTCTGTCTCGGTTGACCAGTGAAGTCTGAGCGGCGCGTTGCTCGATGTCCTCCTTGGTCAACTGGCATTCCAGGTTGCGCTCGATCTCCTCCGTGTGCATCGCCGGGGCTTCCTTCGCCTCGACCGCTTCCTCCTTCTTCTTAGCCACGTTTGCCTCCTCTTTCTCATATGCCCCAAATATTCCACGCGGCACCCTTGCCGTGTGGTTCAACATTTCGTTAAGCCCGCGCCCGAGAACAGTCATGTCATGAAGCCCTTAACTGCGACAGGCAAAGCGCACTTGCTGTTCTGATCGGAACGCTGTTACCGATCTGGCGCACCACGTCCGATTTATTCCCGCACCATTTGTAATCGGTTGGGAACGAATGAGCCGCCGCCAGTTCTGCCGGGGTCAGCATCCGGAAAAGTATGTCCAGCAACCACCGTTCGCCGCCTGCCTCTACCAGCATCGGACGCACCAGTCCGAAGCGGTCGTCTGTCGTTACCGCGTCCAGCGGCGATTCGACATCAACAGCCGCGCCGGTGCCGTAATACTTCACGAGGAACGGGCGGACAATCGACAAGCCGTTCTTGGTTGTGAGCGTTCCCAACGGTGCGCTCAGGCCATGTACGCGCCTACCGTTTTCTCCGTCCGATGTTCCGTGGTTGACGTTAGCCAGGAACGGCGTAAGCAATCCCATGCCGCGCGTTTGGGTCGTTATCGTCGGCAGCGGATCGCCAAGCTTGCGGTTTGCTCCACACGCCTGGCTCCGGCTCTGGTCGTTACAGGGCTTTCCACCGCGCGCGGTGGAATGGTGGATGCACTCCGGGCTTGCCCACAGCAGGTCGGCGCGGCTGCCGGGAACGATCCTTTCCGGTTGAAGCTTCTCTATCCGTTCGCACAGGTGACGCGCGTTGGGATGGTTCGCCGCATGGGTCTCAATCGCCAGCGGCCAATGATTAACGGCGGTTAGGTCAACGTCGCCCCGGTCGATGCCGAGAGCTTCGCAGGCCATGAGCAACCCGGTTGACGTGCCGCCGCCGCCGCAGAACAGGTCAACCGCAATCAGTTTATTTTTCACTTCACCCTCGCTTTCAATATTTTCATTGCGGCCGAATAGTCGTAAGCCTCATCGTCAACCACCACCACGGGCGGTCGGCTTATGTCCATGCCAGCCATTGCCGCATCTGCCAAGGCTTTCGCCGCACCCTGCTTGCGCCAGCCGTTGGGGTTGTCGAGCGCTACGTAGGTGTAGGCTAACCCCATACGTTCCAACTTCTCTTTCGCGGCCGCGCATTTGCCGCAACCAGATTTGCCCAAAATCACGATCCGCATACCGATTCTCTTTCCCTGATCCGCACCACTTCCAGCGGCGCCAGATTTATTTCCTCGAACCCACACTTGATTTGAAACGCCAGCGAATGGCGTTTGCAGTAACCGTGCGACAGGTTGCCGTCGAGTTCAGGAATGCAGGGTTTCCTGCCAATCTCCACCCCGCATACGCTGCAAATAGAAATCAATTCAGGTTGTTTCATGGCACCTTTCAAAACAGTGATAGTTGCACCGGCTTCTGCGGGACGGGAGGTATCTCCCACACGCGGGCGCTGACGCCGGTCTCCGGGTCTTTCAAGCGTTGTCCTGAATCCCGGATAAAACCCAACTTCGACAGTTCCGTAAACCTGCCGCTCAATGCGTTCTTGGCTTTCCCGAGTTCCGTACACGCCTGCCATAGCGTTCCCCTTCCGCCCCTGCCGACCAGCCACGAAAGCACCCGATGACGCCACACGTCGGCGTTAGTTGTGCGCAATGCTTCCAGGCTGGTATCGGCGAAAGGCATGGCTGACACCTCAGTTCATGTCTTCTATTTTCGAAACATGGATGTCGAACCGCCTGGCGGTTTCCTCAGCGTGTTTTATCGCCGCCCTGCGGGTTTTCAGCGGTTTGTCCGGGGTAATGGAGTTGCGGCCGATTCTGAGGTCATACCACCAACCGTCTTCCATCGGCACCACTTCAATAACCCCTGTTTTCTGATTTGCGCACATCGTTCCAGTTGCCATGTTTGCTCTCCCTTTTGCGGCCGCCTCTGTACGGCCTTAGTTGAATTGGTTGCGAAAAAAATATAGTCAGAACGGAACGTCGCCCTCGTCGCCGAAGTCGTCCAACGGCGGCTCGGAAGAAGCGCTTTTATCGCGGCCGCCGTCGCGCTTCTTGCGGCTCCCCAGGAACTGCACCGTCTCGGCCGTCACCTTTAATTTAGACCGCTTTTTGCCGCTCTCTTTATCCTCCCATTCATCCATCGTGATGCGGCCTTCAATCAGCGCCGACGATCCCTTGTCGAGGTAGGTCTCGCAGTTCTCTGCGGTCTTGCCCCACGTCACCACGTCGATGAACGCAGTCTCCTCCTTCTCCTTGCCCCGTTTCAGCGTGACCGCCATGCGCAGGTCGGCGACCGCCGTTCCCTGCGGCGTGTACCGGAGTTCCGGCTTGGTGGTTAAGTTGCCCATGAGAATTACCCGGTTGTAGCCTGCCATTGCTGCCCCCTTCCTAATCTTCTATCCCTGCGATTTCCTCGGCTCTGGCCGCCGCATGAAGCAGCAGATGCCCAAGCAATCGCGCCTCTGACGCCAGCATTTGCGGCTGATTTGTAATCGCCTCAAGGTCTGCCTCCACCCATGCGTCTCCTTCCTCGGCGTAAGCCAGGGCGTTGACATAACCATTGCGGAGATCGTCGTTGGCGTAGCGGACAACCACTGCGCCCGGAGACAGCGACGGCGCATCCTCGAACTCAGAACGGTCAGGCATGGATTTCAGCACCCGCTCCTTCTGCACGGCATGATTGCCGCTGGCGGCGACCACCAGCACGGGAATGTCGTTCTCTTCGCTCTGAACCATAAACGACGCGCCATTCGGTTTGGAAAATACGGCATCAACGAAAGCGTGAGCCTGTTTGCGCATGGCTTCGTTACTCATTAGGCACCTCCTTCGATTTTCAGTCCTGCAATCATAACACCGCAGAAACATCCACCCTTTCCGCCCTTCTTGATCTTCCACCCGGAAGAGCACTTGTCCTTATCCTTGCCATTTCCGCCGCGGTTGCATTCTGCGCAATCGACATAAAGCGATCCGCGGCTATCGCATTTGCTAAATTTTGCTTTCATCCCACCACCGCATCTCCGACTTCCTTCACCATCCCGTCCTCGGCGGCGCCGGTCAATGCGGCCGCTAAAACCGGACTCACCATGTCGCAAAGTTTTGCCGCAGTGAGCAGATTGGTTCTACAGGCTAAAAGATCGCTTTTTGCTGAGGCGAGGCTGTGAAGCTGCGAATACATTTCGCTGATGTGTATTTCCATTCCTACGTCGATCCGTATCTTTTTTTCTTCACAGCAATAAATGTTGTAGTATCCTATGAGATTGGCGATTTCTCTCTTTGTGGCAGAGATGAAATAACCGTCATCATTGTTTTTTCCGATGATCTTCACAGCACCACCTCCTTCCGCACTTCCTTGACCTCGCCGTCCTCAATGATGACTGAACACTCCGCGCCTTCGCCAACGCGCTCGATCATGATGGTGGCGTCCGCAGCCTTGGCCATTTCCTCGACCATGCGGAGGCTGTCGGCGTCTAACAGGGAGCCGTCGCGGATCAACAGCAATTTCAGGTCGCGGTGCAGGGAAAGTCCCATTGCCACGCTCACGCGCAGCTGCTCGGCGCTGGAGCACTGGGCGAATGGGATTCCTCCGAAGGTGACGCCGTTCTCGTCGAAGGCGAGGCCGTTCACCGGGAAGTTGGCCTTCGCCAGCGTCTCGCTCTTCTCGGCGTCAATTGCGGCGATTCGGTCGTTGTAGAGTTGCGCTTCGGCTTCCTTGCGCTCCACCTGGGAGAGGATGGAAAGACGCTTCTGGTTTTCGCGCACCTTGGCGTTGACGCCCTCGGCATTGCGCAGCTGATCGCGGATTTCTTCGGGCTTCGCGTCCTCCAGCCCGTCCGCCAGTTTCTTCCAGCTTTCGTGTTTCTTCGCCGCCTCCGCGAGCCGTTCCTTCTCGGTGTCGAGCCGCTTGCGGAGTTCTTCGATCTCGCGTTCGATGTCGGCCACCGAATGACGAAGGCGCTGTTCCTCCTGCGCGGCTACAGTGACCTTCCGGCGCTTCTCCTCGTTCGTCCGGTTCTGCTCCATCCGGCGTTCGAGTTCTTCCGCCAGTTCCGACACCGACACTTCCTCGACCGGGGCGTCCGGGTGATTAGGCATCCCGTCCGCCTGCGCCCGGAGCGCCTTGATTTCGCGGTTGATGGAAGTGCGCTCGTCGTAGGCTTTCCGGCGCTCCTCGTCCAGCTTCGAGAAGTCCACGCCCACAAGGGACTTCAGCGTCTCCACCTGCGCCTTCGCATCCATGCGGGAGAAGGCGAGAGGATCGAACGCCAGCTTGCCCACCAGCTTATCAAGCAACGCCTGCGGGGATTTGATGACATGCCGCAACTCACCGGCCTTGCCCTGTACCTCCAGCCGGGAGCCGCCCGCCGTGAAGACCCGCGTGACCACAAGGTCTTCCGTCTCCACCACCACGCGCGCCTTGTCCTCGCCCTGCCGGATCGGTTGCGTCACATCCGGCTTGCCACCCAGGGCATATTCGATGCTGTCGAGCACCGAGGTTTTCCCTTGCCCGTTCTTGCCTCCCAGTATCATAACAGGTCGGCCGTTTGTCTCGATCGCAACGGCTTTAAGGCGCTTTATGTTAGATGCTTCAAGTCGAATAAGTTTCATCGTTATGCTCCTTTTCGCAATTGTGTTGAAAGTGCCTTTTCGACAGACCAGCCAAGTCGATCAATTCGAGCACGAATCAGCGATCTAGAAATACCGAGTTCATTTGCCCAATCTTCTAAGCACTGCTTTTTTCCTTGGAATGTGAGCATTCGATTGTTGTTCCTGTTGCGTCCTTGCACCGACGCGAGAACCCAACGGATATTTCCGGGGAAATATCCTTTTTCGTTATCGATGCGATCAATCGAATGCTTATTTGAGGGGCGCCTACCTACAGCAGCAATGAAGTTTGCAAAGCCATTTGCGCCATCGAATGTCGGACTATACGAAATACCTCTACCACCATAAGTTTGATAGCTCTTGTGTTTTGGGTTTGTGCAGCGCTGCTTCAATTGACTTAGGATGTACCGCTCTGGCTCTGCCTTTCGACGTTTTGCGTCGGATAAATATTTTTTGGCGCATATTGATTCTCTGTTTTCCGCATAACGATTTCGCCCTCTCTCACATATGGCTTTCCTATTAGCCTTTGCGTATTTAGCCCAAGCCTTCTTTCCTTTTTTACTAGCACACGACTTGCAGTAGACACATAAGCCATCGCTCCTACTGCTGTCAGCGTGAAAGTATCTCCAGTCTTTCAGTTGCTTACAGCAAGCACACCGCTTGACATTTTCCGCTTCCAACTTCACGATCTTGCTCATTTGTCCGCCCTTTCTTAATCCAGCTTGAAGCGCAACAGTTGCCTCCGAAGTAACCGCGCCTCTTCGCGGGTAATATGAATCTGTTTACTGCCGACTCGCAGAACCAGACGCGAACGCTTCGCGTCCCTGTTTCTGGATTCGGTGTTTGCTTTTGCAATCGAAATCACTTCTCGCTCCGATAAATAGGCTCCACGGCTGACCGGTTCTTGGCGTTTTCTCTCCCCCGCCCAAAGTCATCGCCGTTTAACGGACGGCTAACTCGTCATTGACGGACGTATCCGGCTAAACGCTCGGAATAACAGCCAGGAGCCATAACAATTCAAACAGGTGCGTGTTTTGCTCACCCACGGGGAAGGGTGGGGTTGCTTGGATTGGCCGGATACGCATCCCCCGGCCAGACAGGGGTTATTTTCCCTTCGCCCGGTCATGCACCCGGCGGTATTCAGTGAGGATAAGCCCGCACTGGATTTCATCGGTGTGGTCGATGTCGCCGAACTCCTTCACGCGCCCGCACTCGCCGTGCTTCTCGCGCGCGGTTTCAATGGCCTTCTCCATGAACCGCGGAGTCCTGGTCTTGGCTTCGAGAAGTTCCTTGTAATCCTTGCAGGCGTCAATCGGGCAGGAGCTTTCTTCCTCGACCATTTCCCCGGCGTCGGGAGAATGGTTTTCTTTCGGCGGTTCCTGATCCGGAGAAGGTTCCGGAGGCAGGTGCGCCCCGCTCACGTCGGCTACGTATTCCTGCGGCTTTTCCGCTTCCGGCTTCTGCTGCCTGCGTTCGCGGATTTTCTCCCGCACCGAAGCTGCCTTGCTTGATCCCGTGGATTCGTCTCCCGCCGTGACTTCATCGCTGGCGTTGGCCAAAAAGTCTTTCCACGACGCCTCGCCCTGGTTGATAGACTGGTAGACCTTTCGGAGGTCGTCGACTTCCGCGGGGGATATGCTGCCCATGGAATGCCCGATGTATTTTTCCAGTTCGCTCGGACGCACACCGATGCGCGCGAAGGCGTCAATCGTCCGCCTTTTGGCCGCGTCGGGATCGGCGGCGTCGCGGTTTTCCATCGTCTGGACAGCCGTGTCCATCGCCTCTTCGATAATGTCCTGGGGGATAATCTGGAGTTCCAGGTTCCGCCTGGCCTTGGCGCAAAGGTTTGCCTCCTTCATGTTCACCTCGTCGTCGTTGGCGCGGACAAGGTAGACGGTATCGCCGTATGAGTTCTCGCGCTTGCCAATGATTTCCTGTCCGTCCCGCGGTTTCCGGCGCTCCACGGTTTTCTTTACCGTCACGTCGTCGCTCTTGCTGGTGTTGGTTTCGAGGTCTGTCACCGTGACCTTGACGATCCGCTGGTCGTCGTCCTCGTACAACACTGATTTTGTCACATCGGCGTTGCCGAAAATCTTGACCGCCTCGTCCGCGAACCTGATTGACGCGCCCTGCACTTCCTGCTTGCCGCCAACCGGTTTGGAGTAACGCGCCATATCCGCGAAGCGCGGACGCCGACACGCCTCAAGAATCCTCACCCGCGCGTCCTCGATGTTGCGCGGCCGATTCAGCGCCACCAAAAACTTCGCCTGCACCAAAGCCTTGGCCTGTTCCGCCGCCGCCGTGATAGCAGTCTCGGCATGGCGCGTTACCTCGCGGCCGTCCAGCCCCTGCTTGTTCGTCGTACCTCTCTGTTCCTTGACCTCACTGCTGGTCATGTCTCGCCTCCTTATCCTGCAAAATCCTACAAATCCTTCTTCCAACCGGCCGGAACGCGGAAAACCCGCGCGCCCGTTTTCACGACAGGCTTCGTGTGCAAATCCCTGAACATCGCCAGCGTCGGTGCATCCTCTCTTTCCCGCGCCAGCATTTCTTGAATTTCCTTCGCCGCAGCTTCCCAATCGGTGACTTCGACCACTGTATTCTTGTTCTTCTTCCAGGTGATAACTCCCTCTCCGGTGTCGATACCCTCGGCGTCGGCAATCGCGTCCTTAAACCACTCTTTAAGGCTTTCATACCTGCTATCGCCACGCTCCTTCTCGATCCATGCCTCGCGCAGCTTCGCCGCCTGGAGTTCTTCCTGCGAAGTCGCATTCCTGACCCCGGAACGCGGCTCCATGGCATGGATGTTTTCCGGCCATTCGTCGCCCAGGACATAGCGGTTCCAGAACTCCTCTTCGGCGGCGATCAAGTCGCCGATGAATCCATCATCCCGCACCACTGAAAACGTCCGGAATTCCATCTGCCCCGCCAGCCGCGCGGCCAGTTCCAGCGATACCCCGCCGTCCACCATCTCGGCCAGAATCTGCAACGCCTGCGGTTCCCCGAACAGTACCGCGATGTTCACCTGTTCGGCGCCGGTCACTGCCATCTGGTGCTGCACCTGCACGAACTCGTAATCCGGCACCTCGTCCGTGCCGGGAACGCCGTACTGGTCTTTCGTCCAGACGTTGTGCGTCTTGATCTCGACAATGACGTTTTCGCCCGCAACCCACCTGTCCGGACTCGCGGCCATCCAGTCGTGCTCCGGATGTACAACGCTTTTCGCCACGCACAGGGTCTTTCCGGTGCGCTCTTCGTACAGCGCCGCCACCACTGCCTCCAGCACGTGGCCGCGATGCTGCTGAGGGGTATCCGGCTCCGGCGGTTCATCCGAAACCCGCGCCTGCCGTTTGTCCTGCGCCACGTCGATAGGGTTGCGATACCTGCTCATCCCGAACGCGGCCGGGGCGTCCGAAGACCCCATGTACTTGCGCCGCTCCCGAAGCCATTTTTCGGTATTCTGCGGTGCCTCAATAACTGCCAGTTGTGTGCTCATCTGTCCGCCCTTTCTGTCTGTAAAGCCAATTCATCCAACTCCCGATATTCTTCTTCCGTAAGGTCAACCTGTTCACGCGTACCAGCGCGGAAAACGCTTTCGACCATCGCATGTTCGCATTCCGGCGGCTCTCCACCGTAGTAGTCCCAAACGGCTTCCCGCGCAGGATGGAACTCGTAATCCGCATCGACTGCGATTTCCTCGTCCGACTCTTCTCGGTAGAGAACCGTCGTAAGCGTTTTCATGCTCCGACCCTTTCAAACCGTTTACCCGAAAAGCGCCTTAATCATCCCGCAGAAGGCCAGCGTCCCAATCGCCAGCCCGTACCATATCCAGATCGGCGTCACCACCTTCCTCGCCTTCATCTCCCAACCGATCCCGCGCTGTTCCGCATACGCCTGATACGCATCCCTTCGCACGTTTCGCCCTCCTCTTCGCGTTCCTCTCCCGCAGGAGCCGCCGCCGCTCAATCTCCTCGCAAACTTCCTTCTCGCTTATTTCCCGGCGTTTCCGCTCGGCTTCCCGAATAAGTCCGTTCAGCGCTGTTTCGATTCGGAATAGAAAATTCTCTATCTGTTCGTCCGTCATGCGCGAAGCAGCGCCTGGAACCAACCGCCTGAAATCTGCAACCGTTGCCATTTCCAACCCCAATCGTAAATCCGAACCACGTTGACATTAAAGACTTGCGTTTTAACGATTGACACGTTACGTTGCCTATGAAGACGCATCGGATAAAAAAGCCCCGTCGAACAAGCCATGATCCCGGCGGACGGAATGGGCGAATGGCAGTTCGACAGGGCAAAGATTTGCACTGGCTGTACTGTCGTTCCCGATCGTCCGCCGATGATCGAGTAGGTTAACAAAGCTCCTCTGAAAAAGGACATCCAAATGACAATCCGACTTGGCGACAAATGCGCAAACTGCGGAAAAGAGTTGCTTGACCTGGAAGGAAAGAATGTGGAATACGCACGTTGCCGCGCATGTCGCTCTCTTTTGTGTTGCGATTGTCATCTGAATGCCGATGGTTCGCGAAAGCAGTTATGCCCGATCTGCGGAAGTCGTCCCGGAAATTTCGGCTTGAAGTAGTTCGAGCGTTCCGTCTTTCAAAAGCTCCAAGACGGCCTCTGGTATCGGACACAAACTTCCATCCGGATTCGGCTTGCTCCGCACAGAGATGTCGAACAGAACAACATGACCAGCTTTCAGGAGTTCGAGAATGGCTGACATCTCTGGTTCGCGCCAAGCTTGGCAACCTTCGATCCAGCCGTTGGAGCCCTTGACGTGATTTTGGTAAAACGTTTCCGCTTTTTCTGAAAGAGGCATAGCTTGTTCTCCATGATGAAAGAGCGTCTTCAGTGGAAAAGGAAAGCAAACAGGGTCGCCCGGCAGGACGAGCAATGAGCTCGTTGTGGGTGACTGAAACATTAAACAACCCGGTCGACAGGCGAGACGGCCAAGTCAAGCACAGGACGCTTTCGCGGCATGTGAACCTGCCGACCGGGTGAGAAAAGATGAATTCGGTGTGCTTGGCCGTCTCTTGATACATAAGTTTTATTCCTTTAAGGAGGCGCTATGGGAAGCTTTAGTGATTTCGTTGGCAGGTTGGCGAAGCAAAAGTCCGGATGCGTTCTTAAGCTCGCCAGCGGCGAAAACATCTCCGGTTACATCCAAGACATCGGATTGGATTGCGTGTTCGTCCGTTCCAGCGGAGATGCCAGTCGCGCCGCCGAGGATCATTGTGTGCCCATGAACGCGATTGCCGCCATCAAACACGATCCAGAACAGACACAGAGCCAGTAATGCTCCGGAGGTGAAGAGGAAGCCGTGTGCGAGTGGTCTAAAAATCCAGGCGGCAAGGTCACGCAGGAAGAATACTCCGTAGCCGCTGCCAAAATAATCCGAGTGCTGGTGAAGACGTTTTTCTGTTTCAAGCCCGTAGAACAGGTGGGCGGCTGTATTCAATGGAGTTCGGTGATATGTACTCATTTTCATTGACTGCCTCCTGAGGTTAGTGCATGGATTTTTGCTTCAACGAGTCGAATGGCGATCAAGTACGCTGGATGCTCTTCGGCCACTCGTTCAGCCATGGCGTTGTATTGAGCGAAATTTAGAAGCGCGGCAACTTCGTTGGTGACCTCGTTGGGAAATATGGAGAATCTGTTATTGCTGGTTTTGACTTCGGAAACATTCCGCTCGAAATTCCCTGCCCGAAGTGCGGCGAGAAGATCAAGAAAACAATCGCTCAAGCTGAGCGTGACGGTCCATCGCCCTGTCCCCACTGCGGCGAGATCGTCACAATCGGAACGAAAAAGGTTCGGGACGCTGAGAAAACGACGCTGGATAAAGTCAAAAAGGCTTTCAGGAAGCCGTGACGCTAATGAATATGCTTCAGCAATAGCGTCGGAAGCGCCTGGAGCGAGAATAACTTCAACGGTTGAATGTGAATTGGTCACTGTGACCTCCTGTACTTGAGCTTGGCTGAATGTAGTATAGCAGAGTTCTGCTTGTTGTCAAATTATTTTAGGCAGAAATATGCCTATTACTTGGAAGTCTTTTATGCGTATGGAATTTACAAAACCGGAAAATATTAAAATTGGTGCCAGAATTGCCGCTATCCGTGCGGAAAAGAGACTGTCGCAGGCAGAATTAGGTCGATTGATGGGGATTATCGGCGATTCTTCGGCAAACAGTATTATTTCAAAGCTGGAGCGCGGAGAAGCTGTCGGCGCTAAGAAGGTCGTAATGGCAGCGAAAGCGTTAGGGTGTTCCACAGATTACCTATTCGGGCTCTCAACCGACTCTAGTTGTGACGAATCACAGAATCACCCGCGCGCTGCTCCAGTCACGGACATGGCAGAGGCCGGGCGCCTGCTTAGAAAAATAGAAAGCCTTGAGACTTCAATTGAAAACATCAATAAGCTTGTCAAAAAAGTTGAAGCCGAACGTGACGCGGCCAAGGAAGAAGCCAAGACCGCGATGCGTCTACGGGATAACGAAGCGTCTGGCGCGTGATACGCGGGGGAGAGAAATAGGAAGGTAGATTGTGATTAAATACATTTTTACGCTTTGCTTCATATCTTTAAATCTAATGGCTGCTGAAGATGCCGAAAAGAAACTTGAATGGGTTGTTGTTCTTAAAGACGGCACGATCATTAGAGCGAGATATGCCAAAGAATTTAAGGACGGCGATGCAAAAAAGTTGAAGGTTTGTGGCGTTGACGGCTGCGTAGAGAATTACGATCATGATCAAATATTTTCCATGAAGGAATTCGAAATCAGAGATACCCCCGAGACAACAAGGCTCAGAAAACGAGTTGCCGAACTCGAACAGATGCAAGCAAAGAAAGAATTGCCAAATGGCGCTGCTGCCACCGAAAATCTTGTTCTGAAACACAAGTACATGAAAATCAATGATGAATGGATTAAATTGCCAGATATGGACTTATCCAAAAATTCAAGTCAAACGAGGCCATTTGTTCCGCGCAGTAACGAATATTACTACAGGACTAAAAGCGGAATAGTGTGTGTTGGTAAAAGGTCAGACCGCCCGAAAAACTCTAAGGAGATTACCGCGGAAGTCAACGAACAAAAACAGGAAGAGTATGAAAGTACACTCCCGACTTTTGGCGTTGGTGAATTTGGCATTCTCAAAAACAGGGTAACTATACGACAGATTATTGGTCCTCATGATATGATTTGTGAGATTGCTATGCCTGGAAGACTGGAGGACTTCAATATATGGATTCACGGATTCAGCACGGAAGGGTGCTTCGATAACGCAGTCCTAAAAAGCGAAATCGCGATCGCTTTTGTCGGCAGTAAAGCATACACATCTGTCTTGGGTGCGCAAAAGACATTGCTGCTCGCGGTTCCTCTGGAGAAAGTGAAGCGAGGCTTATCGGATATTGAGTTGGATCAATTGAAAAAACAGATCAACATCACGGATTAAAGGAGAGAGCATGAAAAAGAATAGCGTGAATGATCTATATAAATTTGAAACATACAACGCCCTTATCAGAAAAACCACGGAAGGAATAGTATCAATAATTGACGTGATCTCCTACGTTTGTGCGGTTAACAGCGATGAATCAAAGGCCATCTGGCGAGACCTGCAAAAAAAGCATTCCGAATTTCACGCTTACCAAAAATGCGATTTTATTGATGAAGATAACGCTCCGGCAACAGACTATAGCCATATCAAAGAAATAATCGAAGCTGTACCTCTGAGTAGAATTAGCGCTGATTTATCAAAAAATCATGCGCTAAAAATTCTGGAAATTTATCTAAGCCAAGAAAGCGTAACTACATTAGCTGAGGCAGTATTTATCGCAAACAATAATACCGAAGGCTTGGAAAAAGTTCGAAGCACATTAAGGCAGGCGGAAGAGAACGAGTTCCCGGCCATTATTCACACTGAGAATAGCGTAGGTATTGGACAACGTGCGACCGATGGATATGTTAACGCAACTGCATTATGCAAAACATGCGGAAAAAGATTTAATGACTACGCAAGACTAAATACCACTATAGAGTTCATTGATACTCTATGTCTCGAAGCGGGAATTCCCGCAACGGGAAAAGATGGTTTGCTGCAAACAGTTAAGGGAGGTTTGCCAGAAATTCAAGGCACATGGGTTCATCCGCGAGTGGCTATAAATTTAGGGCAATGGGCATCTCCTAAATTTGCAGTTGCTGTATCTAAATGGGTCTTTGATTGGATGAACGGGAACGTCGACAACAGCAGGGGGTTGCCGTTCCACATTAGACGTTACATGATAAATCGGCACAAAATACCACCCACTCATTTTTCTATGCTTGACCAAATGACTTTAAAGCTTCTTGGTGCCTTAGAGTCAAATGGGTACAGAATTCCAGACAAACTTATGCCGGATATTTCGCTAGGAAAGACGTTCTCTCAGTGGCTAATTGATAAAGGGCACGACCCCCAAAAATTCCCCACTTATGACCACGTATTCGATGATGGTGTGCGCCCAACAGTGAAGGCCAGATTATATCCAAATAGCTTGATGACTGAATTTAATAATCATATTGACATGTGGATTAAGAGTGGAAAAGCATTAAAATACTTTGAGGATAGAGATAAGGCTGCGATAGAACCGTTAAAGAAAGTAATGCAAGAACTCGAATACAGACGAGTGTACCAAATCGAAGCAACATGACTGGGGTTATTTTGCGTAAAGATGGATAGATTGGCAACATTTTTACTTGGCAGCTCTATAAAACAAGCGTTTCAGGCCTGTTAAAAACAAGGTAAATATAAAGGTGCTTTACTGCCCCTACTGTTCAAAGCCGATAACTCCCGCGCCCAAACGCGGCCGCGACTGCCCGCATTGCGGCGAGAAGTTCCTCGTCCGCGCGGGAGAACTTTATACTTGGGCCGGGGCGCAGGAATACGACAGGAAGAAACGCTACCGGTATCCGGTGGAAGTGCGCTTCTGCCCCAACTGCGGCGAACTGCTGGAGCAATATGATTTCATCTTCACCAAGATCAACCCTTGCCCCAAATGCAAGCATTACATCGACTGGCCAAGCAATACCGTCGTGCCGTGGGAGAAGGTTAATTTTTTCCAGCCCTGGTACGATCCGATGTACCCGCCGCCGGGACAGAAACCGGCCACTTCCTGCTGCATCGAAATCAGCGAAGACTCGGTAGGATATTACGATCCTGAAAAAGAACCGCCAGACCCGGCAGATTGGTGGAAAAAGGACACGGCAAAAGAATGAATAAACAGCCCGTCCCGATCTACATCCGCGTCTCCTCCGAAGACCAGGTCGAAGGCTCAGGCCTGCCGATCCAGTTGCGCGACTGCAAATCCGCGGTCATCCGGGAAGGATTTGCGCCCGGCCAGGTCTTCGCCGACGAAGGAGAAAGCGCCAAGACCACCGACCGGCCGGATTTCCTCCGGCTCATGGAGTACATCCGGGAAAACCGCCCGCCCGCCGTGGCGGTGTGGAAGCTCGACCGCCTGGCCAGAAACAGCCTCGACTCGCAACTCTTCCGCGCCAAGATGAAGGAATATGGCTGTCGCCTCATCTCAGCCACGGAAGCGATCCCCGACGATTACTCCGGGAAGCTCTTCGCCGACATCATCTCGGCCATTGCCGAATACGACAATTCCCTCCGCGCCGAACGGTGTCGCAACGGCATGGCCTACCGGGCTCAGGAAGGGCATTGGGTAAATGCTCCACCCCTCGGTTACAAGGCCACACGAACGACGGACAATAAGCCGATGCTGGAGCCTGACGAAAATGCTCCGCTCGTGCGAGAATTATTCCGGATGGTCGCCGAAGGGAAAAGCCAGTCCGAAGCTCGTGCCTTTGTTACGGCAAAAGGGTTGCGAGCAAGGACGGGGAAACCTCTGAGTAAACAGGTAGTTTCCAAAATGCTGTTCAAATCTGTTTACGCTGGGATACTGGTCGGCAAACTTGTCAACAATCCTATTCCTGGGAAATGGCCTGCCTTGGTTTCTCAGGAGATTTTCGACAAGGTACAGATCAGGCTCAGGCGTGGCATTCAGGTTCGGCGTGATTCGGATGATTTCCCGCTTCGCGGCCTGCTTGCTTGCCACAAATGTGGGAGACTTCTCACGGCGTCATACAGCAAGGGCAGAAGCGGCACCTACGCATATTACCATTGTCACGGGTGTAATGGTGTCAGGGTGCGGAGGGAAGAGGCTGAGAATGCCCTTACGTCGCGAATTGATGGGCTTGCGATCGAGGATGGTATGCTGGATTTAATGGAACAGATGATTGCCGAACAAGCAGGAAAATACTATCGCCCGGCGAAAGAGAAAAAAGAGAAAATGCGCAAGCGGCTGCTCAAGATTGAAAAGCAGATGGACAGACTTGTTGAACTGAGGATTTCCGGAAAGATTAAACTCCAAGCGTATGAGGATAAATATTCCCGTCTTGATAACGAGATTCTGCTGGCCAGGAACGATTACAACGAGGCAGACAAAGAAAAAATCGACATCCTCGAAGAGTTCAAAAGAGCGAGGATACTCCTGACCCGCCCCGGTACCATATGGCGCACGGCCACCACCCGCGAGAAGCATCTTTTCTTCCCGCTATTGTTTGAGCAACCGCTTGTCCCGCAAGTGGATAAAAAAAGTCGAACCATCCGCTTGGACGGTTCGACCAGTCTCGTTTGGTGGGCCCGGAGGGACTCGAACCCCCGACCCGGCGGTTATGAGCCGCCTGCTCTAACCGACTGAGCTACAGGCCCCTAGTGATTCATAATATGCACGAAAAAAGCCTGCCTGTCAATCCTCTATTACAGTTTAGCCAACGACTCTACTTCTCGCAGCCTGACATCGTCGAACCAGACAGTCCCGTTGGTGTTGGCCAGGCCGATATACATGTAGCAGTCTCCTTCCGTACCGGTCTCCGGCGGCGTGCGGAAAGTCACGCCAAACTTGTCCCACGCGCGGGTGCCGCGCAGATATTCCTGCGGCATGAATTTATTGAATTTGCGGCTGGCCCAGACCGTCAGAAAGCCGCCGCCGAAATTGGCGTACTTCGGATCCGGCAGCAGGTTGACGTTCTCGGTGCGGGCGAAAAAAGTCAGCAGATACTCGGTGTCTGGTTTCAGCCCGGGCAGATTCTGCCTGACCTTGATGCTCCCCACTCCGGGGTTTTCCAGACGCAGCGAGCGAAAGCCGTCGCGATAGGTTTTCTCGTCGATGAAACACCGCGCCTCGCTATCGGGGGCCAGACGCGGCCAGTAAAAATTTTCGGCAGAGCCGTCTTTCTTCAGCAGCTCGAAGCTGCCGTTTTCCAACAGGGAAATTTCCTTTTTCTTTTCCGCCACGAAGACGATTTTGCCGAAATTGTCGAGATCGTGGAATCCCACCTGCAGATACGGGCTCCAGGTCAGCAACTGGTTTTCCTCTTTGGGCAAGTCGCGCACGCAACGGTTGCGGCAGAAATTGGCGATCCATTTCGCGTCCGTGACGAGGCCGTCCGGCGCCATGCCCGCAACCGGAATCCGCGCCTCGATGCGATAGCCTTTTTCATGCTTTACCGCTTTGACTTCGGCGCCTACGTTCCATTCCCAATCCATATTTTTGATGTTATCGGGAGAGGTGGAAACTTTCTGATCCGCCACCACGCCGTTGGCGTTGATGATGATCTGGTAGTAGTTTTTCCGGTCGCCGGAGGGATTGAGGAAAATTTCCACCGAGGAATCGTTCCAGATCTGCTTGTCGTCGTTCTCGCGTTCGACGAGAGACAATCTCTCCACCAGCGGCTCCTCGCAATCGAAGGAAAGATAGAGATTGTCCTTGATCCATACCGCGCGCACCGCGGTCTTGACCAGCGGGTCTTCGGTCGAATTCAGCGGCGTCATCGACACTGCGGCGGTTTCGTTCCAGACAGCTTCGTCGAGATTGCCGTCTACCACGATTTCCCCCTTAGCCGCCACCGCCTGCAACGCGAGGTCTTCCACCTTGCGCTTCTTGCCCAGATAGTTGTTGCTGCCGAATTTCATCTGACCCAGGAATTTCTCGCGGAAGAATTTCACGCGCTTGAGCGCCATCTCGTCTTCCGCCGCCTCTTTCTCCGCCCGGTCAAAGAGCGCGTCGCATTCGGCAATGTATTCCGAAGTATAGATTTCCTCCCACATCACGCGCGGCGGGATCTTGACCGGTGTCGGCCCCATCGGCGTGTCCTTGGTGACGGGTCGGCCTTTCGCCATCCAGGTTTCTTCGATCTTGTCAAAAAAATTCCCCATCGCTCCCGCCGCCGGGCCAAACATCAACTCGTTATGTTCGGCCAGCATTTTCTCCACGTCGAAAGTCGAGTTCCAGCAGGTCTTCGAGAACGTGTAGAGATTAAGATAGTTGAACAGGAAATAGTCGATTTCCGATTCCATGTACGCGCCGATTAGGTGCGGAGCGTTGCGCTTATAGTATGAGGAAACGGCGCGCATCGCGAGAGGTGCCACGCCTTCAGGCACTCCGTTGGCGTAGTGGCAGGTATAGTTCCACAGCCACACCTTATTCGGAGCCACTTTTTTATTCCAGGCGCGGATCAACTCGTCGTCAGCCCGCTGCAATTCCGCGTCCGGTTCCCGCCACGGGCCGGGCAAAGCCACCATCACCAGCACGTTGTCGGGGATATCCACTTCCGGCACCGGTCTCATCACGCCGTAGGCCATATTTGTTACGTAGCCCGGCACACCGCGCGCCTTCATGCGGTTGGCGACTTCAACCGTCCAGCGCCAGAGCAGTTCCCCCTGCTTGCCGTTTTCCCAATACGGCCAGCACTTTTCGCAATGGCACCACTTGCTTTCGCCCAGCCCGTCCTGGGGCATGATGTTGAAGAAGCCTGCCTGCGCGCCGGATTGATCCCATATTGCCTTGTTGCCGTAGCGGCTATGCCTCACTCCGCGCGAGGCGGCGTCGAAGCCGCGCAGATACGCTTCCGCATCGCGGCTGATCTCGTCCTGCAACTCGGGATTGCTGTAGCATAGGTGCCCAGCATGTGACACGCCGGGGTCGTTGTCGCGGCTTTGCCGGTCGGCGCGGAGCGAGAAATATTCCGGATGAGTTTCAGCAAACCGTTCTATCATGGCCAAACGAGACAGTCCGTGACAGTTGGGAATGTAGCGCGTCTGGTTTCTCATTCTCATCTGCATCTGGTTTTGCCAGGTACGCAAAGTTTCGAGTTTGTCTCCTCCCTCGTACGGCCATTGCGGGTCGCCGTAGACGGAATAATTGCGGACGGAAAAATCCGGCGTTTCGTAAATATCCATCGAGGGGATGGACAGGGTCGCGTTTTTCGGCACCACTGTCCCCATCTCGCCGGGAAAATAGAACCGCACGCCGACAAAGCGTTCGAGAAAATCATATACCCCGAACAGCGTGGCGTGTTCGTGATACTGCGCCCAGACGCCGGTGGTCAGCCCTTTTTCCGTGTCGGCGTAGGGGTCGTCGCGCCCGGCGATCATGATGACGTTGTCCGGCGTGCCGTTGCCGTTTCGTATTATATAAGCGTCACGCGGCATGTTCTTGATGTCGATCTCCCACACCCGCGTCCATTCGCTGTCGCCGAGCACCAGGGAGACGCCGTTGCCGGAGCAGTTTTTCAGAATGGGAAATTCCGCGCCGGTGGCAAGCTTGAGAAAATTCTGCAACTCTTTCGCCGCATACATGGTCGCCTTGTTGTTCTGTTCGAATACCACGATCTCGCCGCGCGCCTCTCCGTTTTCCGCCAGCAGCAGTTTCTTGTCCGGGTCGATCTTTTCGGCGTGGTTGACGGAATAATCATCGGTGCCGTTGAGGAAGGCGAAGGTGTCGGTTTTCCGCTGCTCGCCGGAGTGAGCATAATCACTGCATGAAATACTTATTGCCGTAACGAAAACGCAAACGATGATTCGGGCGGAAATTTTGTTTCGCATGTCGGGTCTCCTGTTTACGCGGGAAAAAAACACCTGCTTCGTAATATTCGAGGGGCAATACGGCTTGGCTCTTACTCAGCAAATCAATAACTCAGCAACCAAAATATTTACCAAGGCGTGATATAAGCCCGGACGCCGTACAAATCGGCCAACTTGGTCGTTGTTATGTGAAAGTCTGCAAATTGAGTGTTGGCCTTGTCGCTATGACGGAATTCTGCGCAGATATTTTCATCGCCCGTCGATTTGAAAGGATAGGTGTTGACGCTGAACATCACGCCGGAATAGGCGATTTTGTGGATTGCGTCGATACGGTATACCAATGAAGATGGGTTAGGCAAGGCGCTGGGTTTCTTGGCTTTGTATTCGGGGGTGGCACCGACAGCGTCCCAACGCATGTAATAGTTTAAGCCATAACTTTCTTGCGCGAGATATGATCCGTACACTGGCGACGGCTTGGTATGCGTGACATCGGAGGGACAGTAATAGACCCCGGCCTGATCCGGTTTGCAATTTCCAGGCGGGATGAACCCCAGATAAGGTTCCAATCCGGAAAAGAAAGACATTGCTCCCGGAGGGGTAACACCCCCGACAATCCGTCCCGGAAACAAGCCGTGATCATCAATATAGCACTGCACGGCAAAGCCGATCTGGCGCATGTTGCTGACGCAGACAATACCCCGCGCCTGCTCCTTGGCTTTGTTCAGCGCCGGCAGCAGCAGTCCCGACAGGATCGACAGGATCGCAATCACCACCAGCAGCTCCACCAGCGTAAACGCCGCCCGCGAACCGAAGCCGCGCCTGCCGTCTTCCCGCCAGATTTCGCCAGCCCGAGTTTCAGATGAAAACACGTCCATGTCATTGCCGCCTTTCGTGTTAGGAGAAGATTTTTCGCTCTCTTCCAGTATTCGCAAAGCCTGTTCCAATTCGCCGGATTGCTCCAAATACGTCCTCATATCGGCGATGGTCTGGCGCAAGTCAGTTACTTTATAGCCGGACAAAGTCAATACTGACAAGCATTTATAGTTATTCCTCGTATGAATGACACATTCCCGGCGGATTTGCTTGCGGAAAGTTTCGGGCACGGAAAGGTGTGTTTTCTTGCACAGTTTATCCGTTATGCCGTGGTAAACCATTGCACTTTCGTGACTTATAACACCCTGAATATCTTCGGCCTGACTTCTGCTCCAAAGACATAAACGAACAAAGTTCGACGTGGTTGAATCGTTATAATCAGGCAGTCTGTATAAGCCTTTATCTATTTTACGCCAATTGCCAACCCTGCAATGGTATGAAAGCTTTTTTTCATCATAACCGGCAGCGACAGCCTGTTTGGCAGTGAAATAACCTTCCTGACCGTCAGCGACAGCCTTGAGATTCTCTCGCAACTGAGTTTTTGATGTGCGCTCTTCAGGCATACCTCTCTCCCCTGCGAAATAATAATACTACGCCAATCTAATAAAGCAAATAACTTCTTCTAAATTAGCTTATATTTTGTTTTACTAATTCCCATAGCTTTATTTATCCTGGCTTTATATTTTATTGAAAACCAATTTTTATATAAGCTCAGGAAACACCGCCAAGTAGCGCCAGTATTTTTTGGCGGTGTTTTTACAGTACAATTGCAGCAAACTATTGGCTGCTTTTCCCTGAAAGACGACCACAAGGCAATGTATTTCACAAGCACATCCGCCCGAGTAATGCTATCGCGCTTCCGATGGTCGCGTGCGAGGAACACGCGAAAGTTTGTGCGGCTTTAACCGCTTGCGTAATATAGCAGCGGGCTTCCCCGCCTTCGTGGGAATGACGGTACAAGCTTTCCTTGACTTAACCGCATTGCCTCTGGCTTCCCCTGGAAAGGGAGGATCTTTCACCCATTATTATCATGATAATTATCATGATAATAACGTCGCCAAAAGTCTTTGCCTGTTTCTTCAAAAAAAGTTGCAAGCTTCTGTTATTGGGGTATAATGTCCAGATATGTCCTATGATGACCACAGCTAAGGTAATTGGAGCATCGAATGCAACTAACAGTTAAAGATGTAGCAGCTCTTCTTGATATGTCAGAGAAAACTATTTACCGTTGGATCAAGCAGAAGACTATTCCCGTTTATCGCATTAACGAGCAATTCCGGTTCAACCGGGCTGAGATTCTGGAGTGGGCCACGTCCCGCCGCATCCAGGTTTCGCCTGAGATTTTCCGGGAAACGGTGCCGTCGTCGATTCCCCTGCCCACGCTTTCCGACGCAATCCGGGCGGGAGGTGTCTCGTACCGCCTGGACGGGACAGACAAGCCCTCGGTGCTGCGCGCGGTGGTGGAGGTGATGAAGCTGCCTGAAGAAGTGGACCGGGAATTTCTCTATCAGGTGCTGCTGGCGCGGGAGTCGCTCGGTTCCACGGGAATCGGCGACGGTATCGCCATCCCGCACGTGCGCAACCCCATAGTGCTGCACGTCAACAAACCGATGATCACCCTCTGCTTTCTGGAAAACCCCGTCGATTTCGGCGCGCTGGACAGGCAGAAGGTATCGATCCTGTTCGCCATGGTCAGCCCGACCATCCGGGCGCATCTGCATCTGCTGTCCCGCCTGAGCTTTGTCCTGCAAGACCAGGTGTTCAAGGATATCCTTAAAAACCAGGCCTCGCGGGACGAACTCATGACGGCTCTGGCGGAAGCGGAAACCCGCATTCCTCCCAGCGCCAACGGCCAGCTTTCCTCATCCGCAGCACCGACAGTTTGAATCCAGAGGACGGAGCGCGCTTTCTCATGCCACTGATGTTGGTACTTTCAGGCACGTTGCTGGCCGGTGTCAGCGGAGTCCCGGGGCTGTTTACGAGTCGCCGGACCATGGCAGGCCAATACACATCAGTTACCTTGATGATCCTCGCCGCCCTTCTCGGCCTCGCGGGAGCGGGATGCGGACTGGCGGGGGAATACTCGCTGGTTATCCCCTGGCCTATCGCGGGAACCGGCGCAAGAGTTTCACTCGATCCACTCGGCGCTTTCTTTCTGCTTCCGGTATTCGCCATGGGCGGACTGGGCGCGATATACGGCCTGGGTTACTGGCGGCAGACGGCTCATATTCTGAACGGTCGTTATCTGCGCCTGTTCTGGGGTTTGGTAGTGGCGGGCATGGCGACGCTGATACTGGCGCGGCACGGAATCATCTTCCTGTTCGGCTGGGAGACGATGGCGCTGTCTGCCTTCTTCCTTATAGTAACTGAAAGTCATCGCGCCGAGGTGCGCAAGGCTGCCTGGCTGTATCTGATCGCGACGCACATCGGAACGCTGTCGCTGTTCGCCCTCTTCGCCCTGCTGCGCCGGGTTTCGGGTTCATACGATCTCGCGGCCCTGACGTCGGATCAACTCAGCCAGGGAATGTCTTGGGTAATATTCGCGCTGGCGCTGCTGGGATTCGGCTTGAAAGCGGGGCTGATGCCGCTGCATTTCTGGCTGCCTTCCGCCCACGCCAGCGCGCCCAGCCATGTCTCGGCCATACTTTCCGGCGTAATGATCAAGATGGGCATTTACGGGCTGGTGCGGATAGTCTGGCTGCTGCCGGAGCCGCCGCTGGCCTGGGGCGAGATCTTGCTGTTTCTCGGCAGCGTGAGCGCGGTGCTGGGCGTGGTCTGCGCCATCGGACAGCACGACCTCAAGCGGCTGCTCGCTTACCACAGCGTGGAAAACATCGGCATCATCACGATGGGGCTGGGGCTGGCTCTGGCGGGGCAGGCACTCGGGCGCGGCGACTGGGTCGCGCTGGGAATGGCGGGGGCGTTGCTCCATGTCTGGAACCACGGGCTGTTCAAGTCGCTGCTGTTTCTGGGAGCTGGGTCGGTGGCGCACACCGCCCATACCCGCAATCTCGACCATCTGGGGGGACTCGCGAAAACCATGCCCTGGACGGCGGGGCTGTTTCTGCTGGGCGCGGCGGCGATCAGCGGTTTGCCGCCGCTGAACGGTTTCGTGAGCGAGTTATTCATTTATCTCGGCCTGTTGCGCACGGCTGGTTTCGACGGAGAACCATCCTGGACGGCGGCGACGCTGGCAGTGCCTGCGCTGGCGCTTACCGGCGCGCTGGCGGCGGCGTGTTTCGTCAAAGTCTACGGCGTGGTCTTTCTCGGCACGCCCCGGAGCGTTGCCGCCTCGCACACCCGGGAAGCGTCGCGGACGATGCTGGTGCCGATGGGAGTCTTGGCGACATGTTGCGTAACGATCGGCCTCGCGCCCTGGGCGATTGCGCCGGTGTTGCAGTCTGTCCTGGATTCGACTGCCTGCGGCGCATCTGCCCAACACGTGGCGCAACTGGCACCGCTGGGCTGGCTTGGCCTCGCGGGGGCGGGATTGCTACTGGCCGGGGTCATGGTCTGGCTGGCGGTGCGCAGCAGAATCCGGGTCATGGAGAGTAACACAACCTGGGGTTGCGGCTACCACGCCGCCTTGCCGCGCGCGCAATACACCGCTTCATCCTTTGGCCAGATGATTGTCTCACTTTTCCGGCGGGTGCTGCCGACACATGTCCATCAGCCGGAAACGAAAGAAGTCTTTCCTTCCCCCGCGCGGTTTGAAAGTCACACCGCCGATCTGGCGTTGGACAAAGCGTTACTTCCAACGGCAAAAAGAATTCTGTCCTGGCTGCTGCATCTGCGGCGGTTTCAGCAGGGGCAGGCGCAACAGTATCTGCTCTATATCCTGATTACGGTGATGGCGCTGCTGGCGTGGAACATGCCGTTCAGGGCGATTTTTATACGTTTGTTTGCACGATAAACCGGCGTGGCTCCCCGGAAGAAGCAGGAGCCGTAAATTTTTGGAGGCGTAACGAAAACATATGTCAGCGCTGTGGCTACTACTGGTCGCGGTTGCATTGATCGGGTTCAGCGGCCTGCCCGCTTGTTTCGGCTCCTGCCGTTCCGCCAACTGGCAACGCGCGACGACGGCGTTGCTGGCGACCGGCTGCGCGCTGGGGGCGGGCGTCGCGATATTCCAATTGCAACTTTCCGGCGAAGAATTGCTGGCGTTGCCGGTCTCCCTGCCGGTGGGACGGCTGCTGGTGGGCATCGACGCGCTGGGCGCGGTGTTCCTGCTGCCGGTTTTTATCGTGCCGCTGCTCGGTTCCGTCTACGGGCTGGGTTACTGGAAGCAAGCCGAACATCCCGCCAGCGGGCGGAGGTTGGGACTGTTTTACGGCTTGCTGACAGCCTCGATGGCAGGCGTGGTGCTGGCGCGGGACGCGGCGCTGTTTATCGTCGCCTGGGAGATGATGGCGCTGTCGGCGTTTTTCCTCATCACCGCCGAGGACGACGACCAGGCGGTGCGGAAAGCGGGCTGGATTTACCTGATCGCCACCCACGTGGGCACGCTCTGCCTGATCGCCATGTTCGCGCTCTGGCGGGAGGCGACCGGATCGCTCGACCTGCTGGCGGCGGGAGCCTTGCCGTCCTCGCTCGCGTCGGCGGTGTTCGTGCTGGCGCTGGTCGGTTTCGGCTTCAAGGCCGGGATCATGCCGCTGCACGTCTGGCTGCCGGGCGCGCACGCCAACGCGCCCAGCCACGTCTCGGCGGTGCTGTCGGGGGTGATGCTCAAGATGGGCATCTATGGCATCGCGCGCATGACTTCGCTGTTGCCAGCGCCGCCGACCTGGTGGGGCGGATTGCTGCTCGGGCTGGGGGCGGCGACGGCGGTGCTGGGTATCGCCTTCGCTTCGGCGCAACGCGATTTCAAACGCCTGCTCGCCTACAGCAGTATCGAAAACATGGGCATTATCCTGCTGGGGCTAGGGCTGGCGCTGCTGGGGCGCGCGCATCAGGTTGAAGATTGGGTGGCGCTGGGGATGGGCGGCGCGCTGCTGCATGTCTGGAATCACGCCTTGTTCAAGCCGCTGCTGTTTCTGAACGCGGGGGCGATACTGCACGCCGCGCATACGCGGGAAATCGACCGCCTCGGCGGGCTGGCGCGGCAGATGCCCCGCACCGCCCTGTTGTTCGCGACGGGAGCGGTCGCGATCTGCGCGTTGCCGCCGCTGAACGGTTTTGCCAGCGAATGCCTGCTGTATCTGGGCATGTTCCGCGCGGCGGGGGCGGGGTGTCCGGCGATTGGGTTGGGCGTGGCGGCGCTGGCCCTGACCGGGGCGCTGGCGCTGGCTTGTTTCGTCAAACTTTACGGCACGGTCTTTCTCGGAGAAGCGCGCACGAAAATTGACACCAGGGAACCTGGCGCAATTCTGCTTATTCCGATGGCTGTTCTGGCGGCGGGATGCTGCGTTCTGGGAATCATGCCCTGGCTGGCCTTGCGCCCGCTCGGGCTTGCGGTGGAAGCATGGGGGGGATCTGCGGGTGCTTTGCCAGAGGCCGCGCCGTTAAGCGCGATCGGCCTGGCGTCAGCGGCGCTGGCGGCGGCGGCTTTGCTCGGATTTGTTTTTATCCGCTGGCTGCTGCGGAAAAGTCCGGCGGCAGGCACCTGGGACTGCGGCTACGTGCGGGTGACGCCGCGCGTGCAATATACCGGCTCCTCCTTTGCGCAAATGATCGGCACTTTGTTTTCGTGGGCGCTCTGGCCGGTTATCCACTTGCCGGGCGTACAGGGAATTTTTCCCAAGCCCGCGCACTATCACGGCGAGGCTCCGGACACGGTGCTGGAGCGGGGAGCGATTCCGCTGCTAACTCTGCTGGCCGGGGGAATGAAAAGACTGCGCCTGTTCCAGCAGGGCAAAATCAACATCTACATAATCTATATCTTGGCGGTGGTGCTGGGACTGCTGTTCTGTGAAGCGACGGGAATATACTAATGATTCATTATCTGATTCATCTGGCGCTGCTGGTGCTGCTGCCGCCTTTGCTGCTGGGGGTCGTGAACAAGACCAAGGCGTTTTTCGCCGGTCGGCAGGGGCCGCCGCTGCTGCAACTGTATTTCGATATCTTCAAACTGATGCGGAAAGGCGTGGTCATCAGCACGACCACGACCTGGGTGTTTCTCGCCGCGCCGGTGGTGGGGGTGGTGACGGCGCTGCTGGCGGGGCTGCTGATTCCGCTGGGGAGTTTCGACGCGCCACTCGGGTTCGCAGGCGACCTGGTGCTGCTGGCCTATCTCTTCGGACTGAGCCGGTTCTTCACCACGCTGGCCGCGCTGGACACGGGGTCTGCCTTCGAAGGCATGGGAGCGGCGCGAGAAGCCACCTTCGCCTGCCTGACGGAACCGGCGATTTTTTTCGCCTTGCTGGTACTGGCGAAGATTTCCGGGTCGTTCCGGTTGAACGAAATGCTGCACGGCCCGCTTGAAGTTTCGCTGCCGTCGCTGGCCGCGCCGCTGGTGCTGGTCGCGGCGGGGCTGTTTGTCGTGTTCCTGGCCGAGACCTGCCGCATTCCGGTGGACGATCCCAATACCCACCTGGAACTGACCATGATCCACGAAGTCATGGTGCTGGATCACAGCGGGCCTTTGCTGGGATTGATCCTTTACGGAGCGGCGGTGAAATTCTTCGTGCTGGGCACGATCCTGTTGCACGTGGTGGTGCCGGTAAGGATCGGCGTACCGGGTTGGGACTGGGCTATTTTTGTCGGGTCTCTGCTGGGGCTGTCGGTGCTGGTGGGAGTGGTGGAGTCGGTGATGGCGCGCCTGCAGATGCGGCACGTGCCGCACCTGCTGATCGCCGCGATTCTGTTCTGCGGTTTCGGTTTTGTCCTGTTGGTGAGGTGATACACATGGAATTCATTCTCGATCCGCTGCTGGTGGTGGTGCTGGTGTTGAATCTGTTCGTGCTCGGCAACAGCCGCCTGCGCGCGGTGGTGCATCTGGCCGCGCTGCAAGGGGCGCTGCTGGGGGTGATTTCGCTGCTGGTGCGGCAACATGTCGAACTGGAGGCGGTGCTGGCGGCCGCCGCCGTGATAATGCTCAAGGGCATCGTGATTCCGAGAATGCTGCTAAGGGCATTGCGGGAGGCCGAGATCAAGCGCGAGGTCGAGCCGCTGATCGGGCTGCTGCCGTCGATGATCCTAGGAGCGCTGGCCACCGGACTGGCCATTATCTTCGCCGACCAACTGCCGCTGGTGGACGGGCACGCGACGGTGCTGCTGGTGCCGGCGTCGCTGGCGACGGTGCTAGCCGGATTCATTCTGCTGGTGACCCGCTTCAAGGCGATCAGCCAGGTGATCGGTTACCTGATTCTCGAAAACGGTATTTTCATCTTCGGCATGTTGCTGGTGGACGCCATGCCGCTGATCGTGGAACTGGGCGTGCTGCTGGATCTGTTCGTCGGCATCTTTGTCATCTGCATTATCGTCAACCACATCAATCGCGCGTTCTCCTCGCTGGACACGCGGCGACTGACCGAACTGAAGGAATAAACCATGTTATTCGCGTTGATCGGAATTCCCCTGCTGCTGGGCGCGGCGGCGCTGGCCGTGCCGTCCAACCGCTGGCGACCGTGCCTGTTGCCGCTGGCGGGCGGGGCGCACCTGGCGCTGCTGGCGACAGGCCTCTGCCGACCGGAAATTCTGGCAGGTAACAAATGGTTGTCGCTAGACCCTCTCGGCAAGCCGGTGCTGCTGCTGGTGAGTATTCTCTTTTTCTTCTGCGCAATCTATTCCGTCGGCTACCTGCGGCAACGCGGGGAACGGGGCAACCGGATTTTCTGCGCGTGCCTGCTGGGATTCCTGGGAATGATGAACCTGGTCGCGCTGGCGCAGCACCTGGGGCTGATGTGGATAGCGGTGGAGGCGACCGCGCTGGTCTCGGCGCCGCTGATCTATTTCAACCGCACCCCGCGCTCGCTGGAAGCAACCTGGAAATACCTGCTGATCGGTTCGGTAGGCATCGCGCTGGCGTTACTGGGAACATTTTTCCTGGCCTACGCCTTCATCCAGGAAGGCACCGAGACGTCTTTGCTTTTCCACGACCTGCTGCGCCTCGCGCCGGTATCGTCCAAACCCTGGCTGCACGCGGCCTTCGCGCTGCTGCTGGTTGGCTACGGCACCAAGATGGGGCTGGCACCGATGCACACCTGGAAGCCGGACGCTTACGGCGAAGCGCCGGGAATGGTAGGCGCGCTGCTGGCGGGCGGCCTGACCAATTGCGCGTTTCTGGCGCTGCTGCGCATTTACCATATCTGCGTGGTGGCGGGAGAGGGGGCGCATGTTTCCAAGCTGCTGGTGACGATGGGACTGCTGTCGATGGCGGTGGCGGGAGTGTTCATGGTCGGACAACGCGACTTCAAGCGGATGCTGGCCTATTCCAGCGTGGAACACATGGGCATCCTTATCCTCGGCATCGGCGTCGGCGGATCGGCGGTTTTCGCCTCGCTGCTGCACATGTTCAACAACGGCCTGACTAAGGGCGTGCTTTTCCTGTCGGCGGGCAATATCCACCGCGCCTACGGCAGCAAGAATCTCGACCAGGTACACGGCGCGATGCGACGCCTGCCGCTGTCGGCGGGGCTGTTCCTGGCGGGATTTTTCGCCATCACCGGGTCGCCGCCTTTCGGCCCCTTCATCAGCGAGTTCTCCATTCTGAACGCCGCTTTCGGCGCGGGCTCGTTCTGGACAGGCGGCCTGTTCCTCCTCTTTCTGCTGGTGATTTTCATCGGCATGGGCGCGACGGTGCTGGCGGTGGTGCAAGGCAGCGCGCCCGGCGCGATCCGCCACACCCCCTACCGCGACAGCCTGCTGACCTGCGCCCCGCCGCTGGTATTGCTGGCGCTGGTGCTGCTGCTGGGTCTGCACATTCCCGCGCCTTTGAGAAATTTGCTGGCCGACGCGGTCAGTTTTCTGGAGACGACTCAATGAACGCATCCTCTTCTCTCCTGCAACTGGCTAACGGGCAGGCGGTTCCCCTGGACGAAGTGCCGCTGCTGACGCCGGAGGACTTCGGCGAAACCATCTGCTTCAGCGTGGAAAACGGCTGGCGCGTGAACGCCTGTTTCGCGTCGGCAGGCGCTACGCCGGAACAAACGGAAATGTACATCGTCCTCGCAGACGACGAGGAAAACCGACTGGGCGCGGCGCGCACGATTGTGACCGGCGACAGCTTTCCCTCCCTCGCCACCGACTGCCCGCAGTTGCACCTGTTCGAACGCGAAATCGCCGAGCAGTTCGGCCTGCTCCCCGATGGACACCCCTGGTTCAAGCCGCTGCGTTATCGTCCGTCGTGGATTGGTCGCGACGCCTGGGGACGCAAACCCGGCGCGCCGGTGCAGGTGGGCGAGACAGAATTTTATTCAGTCAACGGCGCGGAGGTGCATGAAGTCGCGGTCGGCCCGGTACACGCGGGAGTAATCGAACCGGGACACTTTCGTTTTCAATGCCACGGCGAGGAAGTGTTCCATCTGGAAATCTCGCTGGGCTATCAGCACCGGGGGATCGAGGAAGCGCTGCGCGGCGGGCCAAACCTGCGTTCGCTCCACTACGCCCAGACGCTGGCGGGCGACACCACCATCGGCCACACCGCCGCCTATTGCCTTAATCTCGAAGCGCTTTCCTCCTGCCAGGCTCCCGCCCGCGCCCAGTCCCTGCGCGGCATCGCCCTGGAACTGGAACGGCTGGCCAACCACATCGGCGACCTGGGCGCGCTCGCTAACGACGTGGGCTTTCTTCCCACCTCCTCCTTCTGCGGACGCCTGCGCGGCGACGCTCTGAATATGACCGCGGTGCTGTGCGGCAACCGCTTCGGGCGCGGCCTGGCCGTTCCCGGCGGCGTCGGCTTTGACATCGAGCAAAAGCATATCGACGATCTGCTCCGGCGGCTGGACGCGCTGGAAAGCGACACGACCAACGCCGTGAATCTGCTGTGGGAAACGCCTTCGGTCATGGCGCGGTTTGAAAACACGGGAACACTCGGCACCGAATTCTGCCGGGAGATGGGACTGGTCGGCCCGGCCGCGCGTGCTGCGGGTCTGAGTCGCGACATCCGCCACGACCAGCCTTTCGGCATCTATAATTTCGTCCACCTTCCCGTCTCTATCTGGGACTCTGGCGATGTGTTTGCCCGCGCCTATGTCCGCTGGCTGGAGATTCAGCAGTCGTTCACCTTTATCCGCGAGCAACTGCGCACCCTGCCCGGCGGTCAGGTGCGAAAGCCGGTCGGTTCGCTCGCCGCCGGTCGACTGGCGGTTTCCCTGACGGAAGGCTGGCGGGGAGAAATCTGTCACGTTGCCCTGACCGACGAAACCGGACGCTTCGCCCGTTACAAGGTCGTCGACCCGTCGTTCCACAACTGGCCGGGGCTGGCCTTCGCCCTGCGCAACCAGCAGATTTCGGATTTCCCGCTGTGCAATAAGAGTTTCAATCTTTCGTATTGCGGACATGATTTGTGAGTTGCTGAGTTGCTCGCGTTTTCTTCGAAAACGCTCGCATAAGAAACTCCCTTGCCCCTTACATGGGGAGAGGGGATTGAATAAAAGGTGCGCCAAAGATTAAAGGCAAGGCAAAGCCTTGCAACTCAGCAACTCAGTAACTCAGCAACTATATTAACAACCTTATGCTATCTGAGGAAAAACCATGTTCACTGCTCTTCTGGCGCGACTCAAACAACGTCATCGCACTTTTAAATATCCTGACGGCGCCCCCCCTCCCCTGCCGGAGCGTTTCCGCGGCTGCCCCGTCATCGACCCGGCGAAGTGTTCGGGCTGCGCCGATTGCGCGAAGGTCTGCCCCACCGGCGCTATCAGCCTGCCTGCCGCGCGTAAAATAGACTTGGGCAAGTGCATCTTCTGCGGCGCCTGCCAGGAAGCCTGCGAACGTAACGCCATCAACTTCGCGCAGGATTTTCAACTCGGCGAATTTACCCGCCAGGCGCTGCTGAAAGAAACCGGCGTAACATGCACACCGCCGGAAAAGAAAAAGCATATCTTTTCCCGGTCATTGAAACTGCGCCAGGTTTGCGCCGGTGGCTGCAACGCGTGCGAAGCCGACACCAACGTGCTGCAGACTATCGGCTGGGATCTGAGCCGCTTCGGCATCCAGTTTGTCGCTTCGCCCCGCCACGCCGACGGCCTGCTGATTACCGGCCCTGTCACAAAGAACATGCGACTGGCACTGGAGAAAACCTACGCCGCCGTAGCCCAGCCCAAACTCGTGATCGTGGTCGGAAGCTGCGCCATTTCCGGAGGAGTCTTCGCCGGTCATCCCGAGCAGGACAACGGCGTCGAGGGAATTATTCCGATCGATATGTACATCCCCGGCTGCCCCCCGCATCCCCTGACTATTCTGGAAGGACTGCTGCGATTGCGCGGATAATTTTCCAAGCTCCAAGCTTGTCCCGCAGGCCATGCTAGACTTATTTTCCGGAAAATTTTCATGGATTTGCGGAAATTTACGGCGTTTTATGCTGGAATCGCCTTGCTCTTTTCTGATAGAATCGTAACAATCTATTGTAAGTCAACTTTTAAAAAGGCACAACATGGAAGCCAGCCAGGAAGTTACGATTATCAACAAATACGGCTTTCATGCCCGCCCCAGCACCACCTTCTCCCAACTTGCCAGGTGTTTCAAATCCGTTATAAAGGTCGAAACCAATGGTCTTTCCGGCGATGGTAAAAGCGTCATGGGCTTGATGTCCCTGGGCGCGCCGCAAGGCACGGTGATCCGCATCATCGCCCAGGGCGAGGACGCAATAGCCGCGGTCAAGGCTCTTTCTGAACATGTCACTGACCGTTTCGGCGGAATTGAATAATTGGAGTTATCGTGGCTGCGGGACAAATGGAACTGCGGATGATAACCAACGGCGAGTGGGAACTTGCCGCCAATATCATTGGCCTCGCCCTGGCCGGTTCGGGACTGGACATTTCCGCCGCCGATCAGACAGAACTTTCCCTGCTGCCCCATTCTTTCCAGAAAAACGGCGGCGCGTTCTGGGTGCTGTCGATCAAGGACAATCTGGTCGGCTGCGTTGGGGTGAAACCAACCGGTCAGTTGACCCAGTCGTGGGAATTGAAACATCTTTCGCTGGTTCCTGCCTGGCGCCGGATGGGGCTGGGGCGGATGATGGTGGAAAAAGCTGCTGCTCACGCCCGGGAAAACGGCGCGGATTCTCTTGTCGCAAAAGTCCCCGCCAGTTGCCAGGCCGCGATTTCGCTGCTGAAATCGTGCAAATTCGCGTTACTAGACACCGATTCGGCGCAAATCGAAGGCGAGTTGCTGCTGCGGCGCGATTTCGCCTGATTATTTCTACTTGCAGTAAAAAAACGGGGCATTAATACTTGACAAATGCCGGTTGGTTTTATATAGTGTCCCTGCTTTGCTGAATGACATTTTGCGGGTGTAGCTCAGTGGCTAGAGCATCACGTTGCCAACGTGAGGGTCGGCAGTTCGAATCTGCTCACCCGCTCCAGATAAGTAACCCATAACCAACAGGTTATGGGTTTTTTTTATTGCGAACCCCCTACCATTCTCTCCTGCCATCTTAATGCAGTTCTCCTGCAAAATCATTACACCCCGCAGGCTTTTGCTGGAATCAGGACAGCAAATCCATACAATGGCTTTGTCTGCAACCATGATTTTCCCGGTGGAAACAAACCATGCCGAAAATTTCGATCATCATCCTCGCCTGCAACAAGGCGGAATACACGCGTCTGGCCTTGCGGGGCTTGCGGGAAAGCACCTTCCCCGACGTCGAAACCATTCTGGTCGACAACGGCTCCAGCGACAACACGCCGGAGGTCTTTGCCGAACATGCCGCCGCAGCGGAGGCGAAAGGCTGGACAACTAAGCTGATTTCCTTCCCGGAAAACATCGGCGCCATTGCCGGTCGCAACCGTGCCCTGACAGAAGCGACCGGCGACTACATCGTCTTCATGGACAACGATGTCGTGATCGGTGTGCGAAGCTTTCTGGAGAAGCTGGTGCGGCGTTTTGAGGAGCAGCCAGACGTCGGCATCATCGGCCCGAAAATCCTGTTCGCCGCGCCGCCGCATCTGATCCAGTGCGCCGGTTGCGAGGTCTGCCGGGGTGGGCGGGTAAACTTCCTGGGGCGCGGCAAACCAGGGGATACGCCTGAATTCAACCGCCTGCGGGAAGTGCAATGCCTGATCAGCGCCTGCTGGATCATGAAACGCGAAGTGAGGGACAAAGTGGGCGAACTGGACATGCTTTTCCATCCCGTGCAGTTCGAGGACATCGATTACTGCTACCGCGCGCGCGAAGCGGGATACCGGGTGCTATACGATCCCTCGGTTTTCGTCTATCATTTCGAAAACGTGACCACCGACGGAACTCCTTCGCTTAATTACACTTATCTCACCGTCAAGAACGGTGTCAAATTCAAACAAAAATGGCTACAGGTTTTTGCGAAAGAAAACGGCCCCGAAGACGCAAGTATCGTGTGGGAGAATATTCCGGGAATATCCTTGGCCGAGGTCGGAGAACTGAAAATCCATGACTGAACATCACCTGCCTGAAATCGATCTGGAACGGGCGCAGGCCTTTGCCGCCGCCTTCCGCGCCAACCGGGCAAAGGCGAAAAAACAATCTGCCAGACACCGCAATGCCCTGGGCGCGGTGCGCATCGTTTTCCTGCTGGCCTTGCTGGCGGGAGCGTCTTTTTATATCATCCGCTTTTCTCCCCTGCTGGCCGGAGGAAAAATAAACTACGGTTTTATTCTGAAAAGCGCGGAGGAAAGTAAAACCGAAAACGTGACGGAAAAAAGCGATATCCGCCAGACCGATGTGGTGATAGCGCCGGGTGCGCGCGAAGTCAAACGCACGGCCAAAGCCAGAACCGCCCCTGCCGCTCGGGTTTCTGCCGTAAAACCGGTCAAGCTTGACAAGCAGCCGCTGGAAACCGCTTCCGCCTCGGCGGCTCGCCGCCATACCGCCGTGCGCGCGCCTGCCCTGAAACCGGAAACGCCTGTCGCCGTCGAACCGGCAAAAGTCGCGAAAACCGAAACAATGAAAACAGAACCAGCGAAAACCGCATCCGCCGCCAGCCCGACGAAGATCGATTGGAAAAACACTGAAATCACCGGCGAAATTCCGGGCGCTTACCTCGTGATTTACCAGCAGCGGCAAGTGTTGGGCATCTGCGTGAAAAGCGAATACGTGCGGGTGTATTACAACGTCACGCTGCCCGGGGAACTCAAGCCCGGCGATTACCGGTTCAAGCAACGCAATGGCGACATCCGCCGCATCGAACTGGATAACGGGATGGAAATCCTGCCTGACGCCGGCAATGGGGAAGAGGCGATTGTCCTTAAGGCTGGCGAGATGGACGAACTGTGGCTCGCGACCGGCGGCAAAACCACCGTGATGGTGCGACCGTAAGTACAGGTCTCCCAGTTTTTACGAATCGTCAGTAAGTTTTTATTAATGCAGTCGAACACTTTCAAGGCAGGATATTATTCTTTTCGCGCGGCTTGGCGCTTGGCCGCCTCGTAAAAAGCCTTAGCCTCTTCCGGAGTGCTGGCTTTCCGGTCGCCGAAGACGTGCGGGTGGCGGGAGACCATTTTTTCCTGCAGAGTTTGCGCGACATCGTCAGGTGAAAACAGTTTTTCCCCTGCGGCTACGTGCAACATGAACAGAATATTCCATAACACATCGCCCGCTTCCTCGCGGATGGCGTCTGTCTCGCCTGATTCAATCGCCTGCGCCAGTTCCTCCACTTCGTTCCGCAGCGGCTTCAGCATTGATGACAGGGTTTGGGCGCAATCCCAGGGGCAGCCGTTTTCGGCATCGCGCAAGCGGGAAATGATGGCGAAAATCTCATCCATGATCGGAGTATTTTCCTGGCAGATAGAGATTGGAATAGCCGCTGACCTGGCGCAGACCCGAAGGTTCGACCGTCTTGACAGTCAGCCCTTCCAGGAAAAGGAACCCGCCTTTTTTCAGGACAGAGCACATGTTCTGAATGATATGCAACTGACTGGGAATATCATAATATTGCAAGACGTGGTTGCAGACAACATAATCAAAGGTGTGGGTTTTCGGTTTTTTGCGCAGATCGAACTGGCCGAAACGGATCTTGCCTTTGATCTCTGCATTCATGCTGATTGTAGCATCGTTTTTAACGGAAAAAACTTTCAGGATTCTGGAGTAATCTGCTCCGATCTGGCGCTCGGAGGGAGATAGATAGGTGCCTTGCCTGGCTTTAGCGAGCTGATCGGGACTGATATCTGTCCCGAAAACCAGAAAAGACCCCCGCAGGCGACGCTTTTTGAATTCGTCTGCGGCTACCATCGCCAACGAATAAGACTCCTCCCCACTGGAACAGCCAGCGCTCCAGATCGACAGCGTACGCCCCGGCGGCTTTTGCAGGTAAACCGGTAAAACCTCCTGTCGCAAGGAGTTGAAGATTTCGTGGTCGCGGAACAGGCGAGTCGCGGTAGTAGCTTTAGCCTGGGTAAGATTACAAAAAACGTCATGAGGGCTTTCGCCCAGAGAAAGCGGATTCATTGCGCGCGAGGAAACTTGAACCGCTCCATTTTGTTTTCCCGAACTCAGGCTTTCCATAACCTACCCCCCGGTGTTGAACCCCAAAATCTGAATGCGCCTGATAATCCCTAACATTTTATTCCATAAAGACACATGATGCAAATATTTGTTTCGTTTTTGTTAAAATATATTGCCAAATTCAACACACCAAAAACCGTCACCATATATCCATATTTTGTCATTTAATCCTGCTGTATCCTGCATAAAACACCAAACATAAACCTGATCATAATGACACACAGTCATAGCTGCCGCTTTATTACAGCACCAAATCATGCAAAATCAAAATACCAATCAGCATATTTATCCAAATTCTCATTACTGCTTTATTTTTCTATTAACAATTAATCTTTATAATATATAGCTTTAACGTTTTTATATAATAATATCGGCATTCATAGCTTGACATAGCGTTTTTTTAACGCATAATTATCCAAGAGGAAGATATGCTTACAGAAAAGAAACAAACTCTTCTTGAGATAGCGGGCAGGCAAGGTGGCTTCTTCAGTGCCGAGCAGGCCAAGCTGGCTGGTTTCACCACCCGCGATCAGTATTACCATGTAAAAGCCGGAAACTGGCAAAAGGCCGGATGGGGTCTTTTCCGCTTGCCGGAGTTTCACCCTGACGAAAAAAGCCGGTTCTATCTCTGGTCGGTATGGAGTCAAGGCAAGGACGGTTTGGCTGGCGCAGTGATAAGCCACTTCAGCGCATTATGCTATCATGATCTGATGCAACACGAAGGAGAGTTTGAACTTACCGCGCTGCCGGGATTCAGGAAAAAACCGCCGCAAGGCTGCATTCTGCATCGCAAATCCTTGCCTGATAACGATTACCGCAGAGAAAACAACCTCCTTGTAACCACTCCCCTGCGGGCGTTGACAGACACGAAACCCGAGCTGGAACAACAACAGAAATGGGAAAAAGTCTTTTATCGCGCCTTGCGGGAAAACCTCTTGACTGTCGAAGAAGCCACCGGCGCCGGTTTTCTGGATTTTCCCGCGACTTCAGAATACGGCATCAGTACAAATCGGCGCGGCGAGGTCGAGTCGCATGTTGCCAGAAGTCTTGTCATAACTCAAAAACCGCAGCCGGCAACCCGGGAGACCGATATTGAGTCTCTCAACCCCACGGAACAAACTCATAAGCAGGAGAAAGGAATGATAAAATATACCTTATTTCCCGAAAGCGCCGGGACAGGGCGATGGGGAAGCAAAGCGGCTTTTACCTTGGTGGAGTTGCTGGTGGTGAT
Source organism: Planctomycetota bacterium (assembly GCA_020060765.1). GTDB lineage: Bacteria > Planctomycetota > SZUA-567 > SZUA-567 > SZUA-567 > JAGUZQ01. Next base: position 126,918 of record JAGUZQ010000106.1, read on the forward strand.
CGCGATAATTTCGATCATCGCCTCGCTATTGCTGCCAATACTGGGAAAAGCGCGGGAAATGGCGCGGGAGATAGCCTGCGCCAACAACCAGAAACAGACAGGCTTGGCCTTCCAGCTTTACGCCGACGACTGGCGCGGTTTTCTGCCTTTCAGTTACGACGGCCGTTACTGGATACAGGTCATGAGCGAAAGCACTTCCTATATCACCGACCGCAACATCGCTGTCTGCCCGGCCTGGCCGGTGCCGCAAGGCGGCTTCATCCACAACGGCAACGTTTACGGCTATGTCGAGCCTCTGGCACCGGCTGACAAGTATCTGGTCTATCCGGCATCGGGCGACGTACGGTCTTTCGATTACAAGAAAATCCCCAACCCCTCCAACACGCCTGTCCTGGCCGACAGCATAGCTATCTATTCAACCAGCGGATTTTATCACGACCGTAGACAAATCTACCGGATAGCCAAGAGCGGGAATGCGTCCGGCAACGCCACTTCCTCGCGCTGCTGGCATTTCCGGCACGGCAGCGGCCTGAACGTATTTTGCGCCGACGGTCACGTGGTCAAGGTGGATAAAACGTCCTATCTAAAACTGGACGGCATGTCGACCACCGACCCGGCGCGAACATACTGGGAATGAAAACAGATACCACACAGGATTACCAAGCTTTCATGATTGCAGGCCAAACTTCGGAGGGATTGATATGCTGAAAAAGCTGCTCGCGTGCACCGCAATGCTATTCATTTTTTGCAGCCAGGTTAACGGAGGGGAGCGCGACCGGCGGCAACTGGCGGAGACCGTGACTTTTTACGCTTCTTTCGATTACGACGCCGATGCCGATAGCGCGACCGGTTCGTCTGCCCGCATACCGGGGGGAAAGGAAACGGCATTTTGCCCCGGTGCCTGCGGCCAGGCGCTGGAAGTACAGGGTTATGAAAAGCCCCCGCTCGGTTACCGGCTCAATAAAAACTTTTCGATCCAGAAAGGAACTATTTCTCTCTGGTGCAAACTCAATCCCAAACCCCATCCGAACTGGAAGGATTATCGCTATCTGTTCAGTCTCGACGGAACCGGATTCTATCTTTTCATCTCGCCCACGGATACGCTGATGTATGCGGTTAAATCCTCCGTCGGAACCGACGATGGCTGGCAGTACAGTCCGACCGCTGACGTCAGTAAATGGAATCCAGGTGAATGGCATCACGTCGCCCTGACCTGGGACGCGGCTTCGGGTGAAAGGGTTTTATACGTGGATGGCGCGGAATCGGGTCGGATCAAGTCGGTTATGGAATACACCGGCCTGTGCCAATCGTTTTCTCTCGGCGCGCGGGAACGCGGCATATCGCCCCTTAACGGCGCGATAGACGAATTCGCGATCTGGTCACAAGCGCTGAACGCCGAGGAGGTGAAATTCATGCACGAACTTGGTGCCAGGGGAGAGACGCTGGGAACCGCCGTGCTAAAAGCGGGGCAACCCTATGCCCGGGAGTTGCCGGAACTGTTTTCGGAATCGGCCAAATGGATTGCGGAATCTCCCGACGCGGCTGTCGCGGGCTGGCAGACGGAAACAACTTCGGCGTCATTCATCGCCAATGAACAGGGCGGGAAAACTTCAAGTTGGACACAGGACTGCCGGGTGGATTTGTCAGATGACCTGCTGCTCGGAATCTGGACTAATGTCGGTCAGGGCACGGAGGGAGTCTCCTTGTCCTTCCTGTCGGGAAAGGGAGAGTATCGCCAGGATTTGCCCTGTTTGCCGGGTTGGCGGCGACATTGCCTGATGCGCGACGGTTTCCGCGTCATCGGCGAACCGGCAGGTTGGGATAAAATCGATCATGCCAGGATAACGGTTAAAAAAGGAAGCGTGCAGGCGCGGGAACTGACTGCGTCCTCCGACACTTTCGACTGGATGAAAGACGCGCCTAAAACAGTTTCTTTCCCCCGCAATCCAGATGGCATTCTGTTGCAGAACCGGGTGATTATCGACGAAGCGGGGACATATCAAACCACCGCCCCGGACAAGCTGCTTGATCCTTTCCTGCGCGCCGGATTCAACATCTACATGCCTTGCGTCTGGCACGGTCACGGTGCGCGCTACAAAAACACAAAAAGTCCAATTGAAAAGAAATACGCGGCGCTGGAAAACGACCCGATGGCGGATATGCTGGTGGCGGCTCATGCGAAGGGAATGCAGGTGCATGGCTGGTGGTGCGTGATGCTGAACCGCGACAACGCTTTCAAGGAATTCGCGGGCGAGGGAAGTATGAATAAGATCATGGAGGCGCAGAACCCCGCGTTCCGCGATTTCATCGTCAAGGAAATCGTGGACGCGACCGCCGCTTACGGTTTTGACGGAGTGTTTCTCGACTTTATCCGCACCGCCGGATTTTCCAAATCAAAAGTTGCCCGGGAAGAATACAGGAAAAAATACGGCACGGATTTTGCCGAAATTGAAGGAGAGAACCTGACTCCCGAAATGCAGCGCAGAAAACTGGAATGGCAAGCCGAGGCCGTTTCCGACATCGTCAGGCGGGTGAGCGAGGGCGTGCGGAAAATTAATCCCAACATCACCATCACCACCTACGGCCCGCCGCTGGGATCGCTGGATGAATTGAACTGGCAGGGGCGTAACCCACATATATGGGTCGAGAAAGGCTGGGTCGACGTCGCGTTGGTGGCGCAATATGACCGGTTCGTAGATACATCTATTATTGACCGGGCGAAACTGTACTCGAAATATCCGGAACGCTTCTGCTATATTCTCGGCAATTATGATTATGTCTTGAGCAAGGATGGCAAGGCTGCGGCGCGTCCGGGGCAACTGGTAGCGAAAACGATTGATTACGCCTTGCGCAAATACCCGGAATGGGGCACCGCGCTTTATTTCTCAAATTATCTCAGCGAGGAACAGATCACGGCGTTGCGCAACGGCCCATTTAATGAAAAAGCCCTGCCCTTCTACTGGGGAGAAACAGAGCGCCGTTAAGTACAGCGCCCCGCAAATACAGGGACAAACGCAAGGGCATTATTCTCCCCCTCCCAGGGGGAGTTAGAAGGGGTGAAAGGCACTCACCCCTCCTAACATACCCTGGAATGGGAGGAATTTAGCCCCCTGATTTGTGGGGCGCTGCACCAAGGACTATTTGGTTATTATCCTGTATTTCATTATTCGTTTTCGCTGAAGCTTGCGTCTGGCGCCGGTTTTGGATAACCTAGATTTTTTATATCCGGCATCAGGAGATACCATGTCTGAACGCAAGCGCATCCTCACCGGCGACCGCCCGACCGGCAAGCTCCACCTCGGGCATTACGTAGGCTCCTTGCAGAAGCGCGTCGAGTTGCAGGAAAAGTATGACACCATCCTAATCATCGCCGACCTGCACATGCTTACTACCAAGCCTAACCGGGAGGCTATTGAACAGATCACCGAAAACGCGCGCGGCATGGTGCTCGACTACCTCGCCGCCGGCATCGATCCGGAAAAGGTTTCCATCTACCTGCAGTCGGCGATTCCGGAAGTGTACGAACTCAACCTCATTTTCGAAATGCTGGTCACCGTCAACCGCCTCAACCGCGTGCCGTCCCTGAAAGATATGGCCAGAGCCGCCAACATAAGCGACGAGGAAATGCCGCTGGGACTGCTCGGTTATCCTGTCCTGCAGGCGGCCGACATCCTGCTGCCGCGCGCGCATCTGGTGCCGGTGGGCAAAGACAACGAAAGCCACGTTGAAGTCACGCGCGAAATCGCACGACGCTTCAACCACCTTTACGGCGAAGTCTTCCCCGTCCCCGATTGCCTGGTGGGCGACGTGCCGACGCTCGTCGGCACCGACGGTCAGGCCAAGATGAGCAAGAGCATCGGCAACTGCATCTACCTTTCCGACGACGAGGCGGCGGTCAATAAAAAAGTGAAAAGCATGTACACCGACCCCAACCGCGTCAGCGCCGATGTTCCCGGCACGGTCGAGGGCAATCCCGTCTTCATCTATCACGACGCCTTCAACCCCGACAAAGCCGAGGTGGAGGATTTCAAGCAACGTTATCGCGAAGGCAAGGTTGGCGACGTTGACGTCAAGCAAAGTCTGGCCAAGGCGATCAACAACCTGCTGGCGCCGATGCGGGAGCGTTACGCGCACTACGCCGCCGACACGGGTTTCGTCGACCAGGTGATACTGGACGGCACGGAGACAATGCGCAGCTACGCGCGCGAGACCATGCAGGAAGTGCGCAAGGCCATGGGCTTTGCCGGAAGCTGGAACCGCCTCCGCCGCAGCGCGGAGAAACGGGCGAAGAAGCAGGGGTAATTTCTTATCGTGAAGGGAGGAAAGAATAATGGAATCTTTTCCAAGTCCCATAAATGACAGTCCTGACGCCATATTTGATGCCAAATTGCGCCCTTTTCGTGACTCCATTGAAAAAGTGTTGAAAAACATCCCGAAATCAAGCGTAGCAGATAGAATTAGAAATACATTTATACACGAAATTATAGCATGGCTGGAAACAGCCAAAAGGCATATGGATTATTTGGATCAGGAAAATGCTTCACAATTACTGAAAGACATAGATGATTGGAAAGGTAAAATTGAAGACATTGATGAACAACTACCAAATAAATGTCTTAATAAGTTAGACGATACATCAGTGGCGATTATATCAGGCCTCAAAAAATATAGAATTCCAGTTGCCATTGCTTTGCTTTCTGATCTCGGGCATCTGAATGTTGAAAACGTCAGCCAGAGTTTTGAGAATATCGCAGAAAAAATACTCGTAGAGACAAAAAAGAAGGCGGCAGGAATTCTAGCAGAAGCTGAAGAAGATGCTCGTACTATAGAATTAAATGCTCGTGGCGATGCTGCTGGTCATGGGTTCTCAACTGTCAAAGAGCATTTTTCCAATGCCTGCCAGCTTGCAGAAAAAAAAGCAGAAAAATGGTACTATAGATTTGTTTGTATTTTTTCTATAGTCCTTTTCCTGATAGCCATATTTCTTTCGTATCCGCCAGATCAATCTCAAAATTGGCTTACCATATATAATGCAGGCATTCGATTAGGCTTGCTTGGTGTTCTTGGCGGCATTATGGCTTTTTCGCTAAGAATGATGCGTGCCTATCTTCATATCTCAGAACAACATAAGCATAGAAGCATTCTTGCTGAATCAGTCAAAGCATTAGTAGAAGGAACAGCAGATGAAGAATTTCGCAAAGAAATCTTCCGGCAGACACTGCATGAATTAACGACCTTCGGTGCAACTGGTTTTGTCGGCGTTAAAGAAGAAGGCGGGATGGTTCCTGATGCAAATATAATGATTGATGCGGTCAAAGGTGTAAAGGGATGACAAGCTTAAATGTACCTTAAAACCTTGAACATCGTTCTCTGCGCCGTCGAACATGAAGGGAGGCTACTGCTCCTCAAGCGGGAGAAGGAACCGTACCGCGGTTACTGGGGAATGCCGGGCGGGAAAATCCGGTTCGGAGAAACCGTGGAACAGGCCGCCTTGCGCGAAGCAAAGGAAGAGACCGCCCTGCCCTTGTCGTTCAACCGGATCTGCGGCGTGGCGACGGAAAATATTTTGTCCGAAACCGGCGAAGTCGAGGCGCACTTCATCATGTTCATTGTTTCCCTCCGCGCGGACTCAGTCGATTTCACCCCCGGCGAGGAAGGCGAGTTGCAATGGTTTCCGGCCAGCGAACTGGAAACAGACGGCGTCATTCCCAGCGACCGGGAAATGTTGAAAACTTTTGTTTTGCCGGGAGCTCGCGCGGAGGTTAAGCATTTCACCGTCCGGCGCAACGGCGGTTTTGCGTTGGAAGCGTGACAAATTTGCAGACAGACCGGATAGCTATGCCCAGTCCCCTCATCAGCATCATTGTGCCCTGCTACAACGAGGAGGGCGTATTGCGCCGCAGCATTCCCGCCATGCTGGCTCAGGATTATTCGCCGCAACCGGAGATTATTTTCGTGGACGACGGCTCTACCGATAACACGGTGGGGATTATCCGGGAATACATGGCTCTGTCGCCAGTCATAAAATTGCTTCAGCAAAACCACGGCGGCCCCGCCCAGGCTCGGAACCTCGCCGCCGCCCACGCCGCTGGCACCATTCTGGTTTTTAACGATGCCGACATGATACCGGAGTTCAGCTACGTTTCCGCGCTGGCAGCGCCGATTATTACCGGAACCACCAGCGGCTCTTTTACCACTAACGAACTGGTGGGAAATATCGGCAACTACTGGGCGGACTGCTGGTGCCTGGCTAGCGAATGCAGGCTTGGGAAACGTTATCCCGAAGACCAACCCGACGAATCGACGATCTTTCGCGCGTTGCTCAAGACAGAGTTCTACCGCGTCGGCGGCTATGCCGACGTCGGCGTGGGCGGCGTGGGCGAGGATTTCACCCTTTCACAAAAACTCGGTTACTGTGCGCGCAACGCGCCCGAGGCTGTGTGTTATCACGATAATCCCGGCACCTTCCAGGATTTTTTCCGTTCCGCCGCCTGGTACGGCAAGGGCTGGTATGCGAAATACGGCTGGCGCACCCTGCTTGCCGCTTTAGCGAAAAGAAATCCGCTTGTCAGCATGGCAGCGAATTTCTGCAAAGGAAGATTTTATCATTCCGCCGGTCTGGCCTTGCACGACCTGGCGGTGCTAAAAGGGATGCTTTCCGCCGCGCTGGGCGGAACACATTTCAAGTAGAGTCATCGTACCTGCGCGTACTCCGGGGATCAACTTGTTCAATATCCTGCTGCTGACCACGGAAATGCGACCCGGCGGCGCGGAACGCATCGTTCACGACCTCGCCGTCAGCCTTGACCAGGAGAAATTCCGCGTCACCGTCGCGGCTTTGGACGGGCGCGGGGAATACGCCGACCGCATCCGCGCGCACGGAATCGAAGTGATTGACCTGGGCGCGTATCACCCCTGGCGCGTGGACGTGGTGCTCAAAATCCGCAAACTGCTGCTGGAAAAAAATATTCACCTGCTTAACACCCATCTCATTCATGCCAACGTGACTGGCCGCCTGGCGGCGGCGCTGCTGCCTAAAAAAATCCCGGTGATCTCGACCGTCCACATTGTCGAAAAAAGGCGGAAGGGGTGGCACTTCCGGCTGGACAGATTGACCTCCCGCTGGTGCGATCTGGAAATCTGCGTCAGCGAGGCGGCTAAAAAATTCCACCAGGAACAGACTGGTTTGCCTGACCAATTTTTCACTGTGATTCATAACGGCATTGACTTGTCCCGCTTCGAAGCCCTGCCAAATTCTGCCAACAGATGTTCTATCCGTGCCGAAATCGGCGTGCCGGAAGACGCCTTCCTGATCGGAGGATTCGGTCGCTTCAATTTCCAGAAAGGGTTTGACCTGTTCCTGCAGGCAATTGCCTGGCTGAAAAACGATGGCGTAGACTGCCGCTACGCGCTGGCGGGTTACGGGCCGGAAGAATTTGCTCTGAAAGAACTTGCGCGGGAACTCGGAGTATCAGACCAACTGGTCTTCGCCGGATATTTCCCCGCCGCTGAAGAGTTCATCCCCGCGCTCGACCTCTGCGTCGTGCCCTCACGCTGGGAGGGAATGCCGTTGGTTTTATTGGAAACGCTGGCGTGCGGCGTACCGGTGCTGGCGTCGGAAATAGATTCGCTACAAGAAGTTGCGGTAAATACCCCAGGCGTTTTTTACGTTCCCGCCGAATCGCCGCGGGAAATCGCAAAAAGAATCGCCGAAATCGCCGCCCTTCCCGCCAGCGAGACAACCGCCTTCATCCCTTCGCTGAAAGCACGGGCGGAATTTTTCTCGCTAAACAAAATGGTGGCAGGATATGAAGCCGCTTTTCTGAAATATCTGTAATCCCTTCCCTAATCCCAAGTTGCACGCTGTATAGAATAAATCCGCGTGCGGCGGAAACGCAATCCCGCTGACTAAAGACCTTTTTTTTTATAAATTTGCGCAAACGTATGTTCAAAATATTTGACAACGCCGATAAAGAGGATATTATCCCGGTATAAGGCTGCGCAAACGTTTGTTCGGAGAAAGTATGTCGACCCTGAAAGAGATTGCCAAGGCCGCGGGAGTGTCGGTGTCGGTCGCGTCGCGGGCGCTGAATCCCCAGCCTGACAAAAACGCGCGGGTGTCGGAAGAGACTCGTCTGCACGTGGAGAAAATCGCGAAGAAAATGGGCTATCGCCACAACCGCGCGGCGGAATTTCTCAAACGCGGCAAAGCGCCGGTGATCGGCGTGTTTCTGCCGGAGACCCCCAACAAGCTGATCGCGGAAATGACTTTCGGCATTTCGGAACAGGCGGAGGAGGAAGGCTTCCCGCTGGGGTTCCGCTTCGGGCTTTCGATCAAGCGCTACCGCGATTTCATGGAATCCACTTCCGACAGCCGCCATTGCGGCATTATCAGCTATCCCTATCACAATCTCGGGGCGGAAGTGAACGGGATTATGGAAAAGTTCCTCCAACGCGGCGGCAAATCGGTTTTCATCAGCGACGCCTATACCGTCAAGGATGCGGTCACGGTTTCCATCGACGACCTGGAGGGAGGGCGCATCGCCGGACGGCATCTGTTGCAGAAGAACTGCCGCAGCTATTACTTTTTCGGCTCCTACAACGCCTCCGCACCTAAACCGCTGGCGCCGGAAACTGCATTGCACGGTTACGCCCTGACCAGGAAACGCGGTTACGAAGAAGTTATTGCCGAAAGCGGCCAGAAGGTGCAGTGGATCACAGACCCGAACCGAGCTATCGATAAAATCCTGCATTCCTCGGCAACGAAGCTGCCCTGCGGGATTTTCTGTTCCGCCGACATGAACGCTCTGCACCTGTATGGCTGTCTGACCAATACCCCGCTGGTAATAGGGCGAGACGTTTACGTCATCGGCTACGACGACCTCTACCTTACGCCTTACCTGAACCCGCCGCTTACCACCATCAACCAACCGATGCGGGAACTGGGAAAGGTGGCGGTGACGAAAATCATCCGCATGATCTACGGCAAGGAAGAATCCAGCACGGTTATCCCGCCGCGACTGGTGGTCAGGGAATCGGCTTGAAAACGACTTTTTCATCTTTAGGGGAGAGGATTTTTAGTCTCCAGTTGACAGTCTCCAGTCTCCAGTAATTACTGTACAAACGCTCAGGATCAAACAGTAGAAAAATTGCCTGTCCCACTATTCTGTAATTAGCTTTCGGAAACAAACACTGGAGACTGTCAACTGGAGACTTGACCTCTTCGCCTATAATAAACTAAGACCTTATAAACATGACCCGGGCGTCCGGGATATTTTCAATAATTCAAAGTTCACACTGGAGAAAGAAATGAGCAGGATTCCGATTGCGTTGCAGTTGTATTCCATTCGAGAGGAATGCAAGAACAACCTGGCGGAAGCGCTGAGGAAAGTGGCGGAAATGGGGTATGACGGCGTGGAGTTCGCCGGATTTTTCGAGCACAAGGCGAAGGATGTCAAAAAGATGCTGGACGACAACGGCCTCAAGGTCGCCGGTTCGCACCTGGGCATTCCCACCATGCTGGGCGACGAATTCGAAAAAACCGTGGCGTATCAGGCGGAAATCGGCAGCAAATACCCGATCATTCCCGGCCTGCCCAAGGAATATACGGAAAACCTCGCCGCCTGGAAAAAGACGGCAGATATTTTCAACGAACTCGCCGCCAAGCTGAAGAAGCATGGCATGTTCACCGGCTATCACAACCACCACACCGAGTTCACTCCCGTGGAAGGGAAAAAGCCGTGGGACTTTTTCTTCGACAACACCTGCCGCGACGTCGTCATGCAGATCGACACCGGCAATGCCCTGCACGGCGGTGCCGACCCATTGCCATATCTGGAAAAATATGCCGGTCGCGCCCGCACGGTACACCTGAAGGAATTCTCTTCCAAGATCGCCGAACCTGTAATCGGCCAGGGAGAGGTAAAGTGGAAAAAGTTCTTCAAGCTGTGCGAAACCGTCGGCGCGACCGAATGGTATATCGTCGAACAGGAAAAATATCCCATGCCGCCGCTGGACAGCGCGCGCGCCTGTATCGATTTTCTGAAGGGAATGGGTAAGTAAGCCATTAAGCCAGGAGAACACAATGACCAAGATCAAGGTAGGCATCGTAGGCGCGGGGCAGATTTCCTATGGCCACGTGACCCAGATCAACGAACACCCCGGCGCGGAAGTGGTGGCTGTCGCCGATCCGAGCGAAAAGCGCGCCAAGCTGTTGCAGGAAAAATTCAGCCTGCCCCAGCGCTACCAGGACGCCAAGGAAATGATTGCCGATCCTGAAATCGACGCGGTATCGATCGCCGTGCCGAATTTCCTGCACGCTCCCGTTGCACTGGACGCGCTCAAGGCAGGCAAGCACGTGCTGCTGGACAAGCCTTTCGCGCTGAATTACAAGGAAGCGCAGTCGGTCGTAGCCGCCGCGAAAAAAGCGAAAAAAGTTTTCACCATGGGCATGAACTGGCGCTTCAACCAGCACGCCCAGACCATCCGCGCCCTGACCGACCGCAAGGAGTTCGGTGAAATCTACCACGCCAAGGCGACTATCCTGCGCCGCTGCGGCATCCCCAAATTCGGCACCTGGTTCTGCGAAAAGAAGAAATCCGGCGGCGGCTGCATGCTGGACATCGGCGTCCACTTCCTCGACCTGTGCCTCTATGCCATCAATAATTTCAAACCGGTCTCGGTCTCCGGCCAGACCTACACCAAGTTCGGCAACCGCAAACTCGGCGGCGGCACCTGGGGCATGTCCGACCCCGGCAAGCACGTGTTCGACGTCGACGATTTCGCCTCCGCCCTGATCCGCTTCGAGAACGGCGCGACCGTGACGCTGGACGTCGCCTGGGCCATGCACCAGAAGGAAGACACGAAAATGTCTGTCCAGCTCATGGGCACCCAGGCGGGAGCCAGCATGTTACCGCAGGCGGAAATCTATCGTTATGGCAAGAAAAAAGGCGAATACGAAGTGGTCGAACCGCAGAAGGTCAAGCCGCCTTATCCCGGCAAGACCCGCTTTGGCAACTGGATCGACGCGATTCTGAAAAAGGATAAACTCTGCTGCGCACCGGAAGAGGCGCTGGCGGTGCAGAAAATCCTGGACGGCATCTATGAATCCTCCCGCACGGGGAAGGAAGTCAAGCTTTAGATTGCCCGTCGGCCTGCGGAAAAAGTCTCCAGTTTTGGCTTGCGAAAGTTTTTCTGAAAAACAGAAGGTGCACCGGTTTGGGTGTGCCTTCTTCTTTATGCCTCAGTAAAACTGATTTTACAACTCCGATGACGACGCGATAGAGCAGATACTGGAGCAGATAAAATCTTTGTTTTTATCATGGTTAATGGTATATTATAAGTGCGAAGTGAATTAAGCTGAGGAGATTGCTTTGCACAGGATCAGGGCGTATGTGGATACCTCGGTTTTTGGCGGTGTTCATGACGAAGAATTTCAGGACGCAAGCAAAAGATTTTTCAAACTGGTTCAAGAGGGACGTTTTATAGCCGTTATTTCCCGAGTAACCGTTGACGAAATCTCGGGCGCGCCAGAAAAGGTTAGACAGATTTTAGCTGATCTTGCCGATGATTGCCTGGAGATTTATGAATTTACCGAAGAAGCCAGCCAGCTCGCCAAGGCTTATATTGATGCGGAAGCGTTGGGTAAAGCTTCATTTGAAGATGCCATGCATGTGGCGATTGCAACGGTTTTAAATGTTGACCTGATTCTAAGCTGGAACTTCAAACATATTGTGAATTATAATCGGATCATGAAGTTCAATAGCGTGAATTTGGCAAATGGATATAGGATGGTAGAGATACGCAGTCCTTTGGAGATTGGCAATGACGACTAAAGAGAAGACCTTTGATTGCGTTGAAATGAAACGTCAATGTCAGGAAAAAATGCGGCTGGAGTATGAGTCCCGTAAAGATGAATTTACATCATATCTTGATTTTATCAATCACAAGGCGGAAGAAAGTAACCTCTGGAAAATATTGCAAGATAAAATTGCACGGGCAAAGGCAAAGTCCGCATCTTAGCCCATTTCAGAGAGAATTCCGAGAACACGATACTTAATTCCTGAATTCCCTAACCGTAACTCCCAGTCACAGCCACCAACCCGCCGAAAGGGCGACCAACCCCGCGAGAATTGCCGCCGCCCAACCCGGATAGCGGCACGCCAACCGCCAGGCGGCGGTCGTGAACGGTTCTTCGATGGTTTCCAGCGTGTGCAGATCGAGGCATTTTTCCAGATCGAACCGCAGGTCGTCGGCGCTCTGGTAACGTGCGCCGGGGTCGAAACTGAGCGCCTTCATCGCCACCTCGCCAAGCCGGGGCGGAAAGCGGCGGCGGGCGGAATATTTACCCGGCTCGGCAATTTGCCCCGCCTTGACCTTTTCGATAAATTCCTCTTCCGACGCCGCTTCGATCGGCAGATGCAGGGTGAGGATTTCGTACAGCATCACCCCGATGGCGTAGATGTCGCTGCGCTCGTCGATTTCGTCCACCGCTCCCCGCGCCTGCTCGGGAGACATGTACGCGGGGGTTCCGGCGACAGTGCCGTAATGGGTGGAATAGATCCCCCGGTCGTGACGATAGCTGCCGACCTTTTCGCCGGAAGGGGAGCCGATGTTTTTCGCCCCCACCCGCGCCAGCCCCCAGTCCATCACCTGTACCGCGCCGTCGTCGCCCAGCATGACGTTGTCCGGTTTCAGGTCGCGGTGCACCACGCCGCGCCCGTGCGCGTAGGCGATAGCCTTGCAGACCTGCACCAGGCTGGTCACCAGCACCCGCAACCGGAAGGTTCCCTTGTCCAGCCCCGGATCCGCCAGCATCGCGTCCAACCGGTCGCGCAGGGTATGGCCGCGCACCAACTGCATGGTAAAGAACAGCCGGCCCTGGGCGTCGACTCCCAGTTCGTGGACAGGCACGATGTTCGGATGTTCGAGCTGACCGGTGACCTGCGCCTCCTCCACGAAGCGCGCCCGGTTTTCCTCGTGCGCGTCGAGGGAGAGGGTTTTCATCGCCACCGTGCGGCGGATGTCGCGGTCGAAAACCCGCAGCACCTTGCCCATGCCGCCCAGCGCGATGGTTTCGTTCACCTCGTATTTCCGTTCGCCGGAATAGTTGCTCAATAATTCTCCGGCGGGCAGGTCGGCGGAGCTTTCCTGGCGACCGGTGAGTTTGCGGATATGGGTGGTGTGCCTGCCCTTGCCGCCGTCGAGCACAGGCAGAGACACGCCTCCCTCCAGCCCCGCGCGCGACAAGGCGCTGGAGCCTCCCGCCTCGGAGGGCTGGTCGGCCTGGTTGTCAGTCATGACCCTGCTCCGTAAAAAAAAATACTGTCCCGGCAAAAGAACGGGACAGTATTATGTTTATTCAAAAAAGCATGTGCGCTATCCGCTTTATTCCTCGAAGTCTTCTCCCAGACCCAGGATATCCATATCGGAAGCGGCGGCGACTTCCTCGTTTTCATATTCGGCGGTGTCCAGCCAGATCTTGTCAGCCAGGATTTCCCGCGCCGCGACCGAAATCAGGGATTCGTTTCCCTGCCGTTCGACCAGGTATGGTGCCCCGGCGTTAAACATGCGCAGCCGCCTGGAGATCAGAACCGTCAGGCGATGGCGACCGCCGACCTTTTCCGCCAGTTGATCCAGCGGGAGATTATGTAAGGATTCGTATATCTGCACCGTTCGCATCTCCATTTTTCGGCAATAAACAAAACAGGAAGGGATAGTCTACCTCCCCGGGAGAACTTGTCAAGGAAATTCGGGGTATTTGCCGCGATTTAACAGAATACCAAAACCGGCGGAATTAAACTTGCCTGTCAAGCGGGGTCAAGGTATAGTACTCATATCATTTGAGATACAATAATTGGCGGACTTATGGTAGAAGTCGAAAAAGTCAAGCTTCTCGCAACTGATGACGACCCTTCGATCAGGGCGTTACTGTGCGCCATTCTGAAGCAGGCCGGCTACGAGGTTATCTCGGCGGAAAACGGTGCCGAGGCTTTGGAAAAACTTGCCGAAAACCCCGACGTCAAGTTGATCATCCTGGACTGGATGATGCCGGTGATGGACGGGATGGCGCTGCTGCGGGAACTGCAACTGCAACCCTGCCCGCCACCGGCGCTGATACTGAGCGCCAGGGGTTCGCAGAAAGACATCAAGGAAGCGCTCCACGCCGGTGCCAGCGACTACACCATGAAACCCCTGAACAAGGACGAACTGCTGTTCAAGGTTGGCAATCTTTTGCAACTTGGGCGGGATGGCGCCAAGGTAAAAGCAGCGCGAAGAAAACCGGTCAGCCTCGCGGCATCGACCTCTCTGATCCTGTTGCGCTTCGACGAGAAAAGCTGCGTCTTCCGCTCGACCTTTCCCGTACCGGTCGGTTCCACGCTTTTTTTCCAATCAGACAGCCTCAGCCTGTCGCTGGACATGAGCCTGATGCACCGCTTCACCGCGAAAACCACTTCCTGCGTAGGCAAGGGCAACAACTACCGCATAGAAGCCGAACTTGTCGGCATCACCCAGGCCATGGCCCGCACCATCCACGACGTCGGACAGCGCTCGGCCTGGCGCAGATAAATCTAGCCTCCAGTATTGGCTTCTCAAGCGTATTTCCGTAATAGAAGATGAAGTGCTTTCCTGCTATCCACGCCTGAACACTTGTACAAAAAATACAGGAGACTGGAGACTGTCAACTGGAGACTTGTCATCTTTACCCGGAGACTACGAGAACCATTATGCCCCGGTTAATTTCGATCCTTCCTCGAAGAAATATTTCAGCGTATCGTAATCCACTTCCGGCGGGATGGAGTGGTCGGAGTGCAGGATATAGCCGCCGCCGTTAGCGGTGACGGGCAGGATTTTCTTTTTCATCTCGGCGTCGATCACCTGCCGGTCGTTGGAACAGAGAGTCCGCACATCGATATTTCCGCAGAAGGAAATCCGGTCGCCGTATTTTTCAAACAGGCGCGGCATGTCCATGCCTGCCTTCACCTCCATCGCCTGCAGGCAGTCCATCCCCGCCTCGATCAATCCCGGCACCAGCGGCTCCACGAAACCGCAGGAATGGACAATCACCTTCAGGCCGAGTGAATGCGCGTAGTCGAACAGTTTCTTATGTCCCGGCTGGACGATTTCCCGGTACATGGTCGGCGACATGAACGGTCTTTCCTTGAAGCCCATATCTTCGTAATACCAGATCCCGTCGGGCAGACCCTCTTCCGCGAAGAGAACTTCCATGTGCCTGATGGTGAGGTCGGAATAGACCTCCACCATGTCGCGCACCCAGTCGGGATCCTCCGCCATGCCCATGAGCATGTATTCGTGGCCGCAGACCGGGTGCATCTGCTCAAACGGCGCGACGCCGTGCCAGACGAAAAATTCGTTACGCTCTTTTGCAAGTTTCTTCGCTTCCCGATAGTTTTCGAAGGGAATGCGGCGCCGGTCAAAATCCAGCAGCAGGGGGCGGGCGTGTTCCTGCCAGGTGTCGTTGTCCTGCACGGTGAAATCGACGTGTTCGGGAGTGGAGGCGTGTTTCTTGTGCCGACGCAGTTTCGCGCCGTTTCCGTCGAGAGCGAGAATGGTGTCTTCCGTCTCCTCGATTACTACGTCCTTAAAATCCAGTTTCGCCACCGACTTCAGCCACCCGCCGCCGCGGATCGCCATATCGAAATGCGAACAGACATTTTCGTCTTCTTTCATATGCCCTTCGCCGACCCACCGCTTGATAGTTTCCGGCCAGGTGCTGTCCATCCAGGGCAGCCGGTCCACCGGTTTCCGCGCCAATACGTTTTCCACCCGCTCCCGCTTCGTCATGGTCTGCATCTTTACCTCCCGGACATCTGCTGATAAAAATATTGATTATACTTTACCGCTAGCTATTGGTAAGTATCCCCGCAAATTGCCGGATAACAATGGACATTGCCGTTTATATTTTGTATATTTCCGTTATGAAAAACCTTTTTGGAGACTGCCGCATTCTCCGCGCGCACAAGACCTTCTGCTCTCCCGACTGGCGGTGGAAAAACTGTTCCGGCGACTGGAAGGGTCTGAACCTCTGGTTCGTGCTGGACGGGCGCGGCACCCTCAGGATCAATGACCGGGAATATCCGCTCGGGCCGGGCGACTGTTTCATCCAGGATTTCGCCGACGACATTGACGGCACCACCGACCCCGCCCGCCCGCTGGTGGTGCCGTGGGTGCATTTCACCTCGGCCTCGGTGCGGAAGGACGGCATCATCCGACCGACTTATTACCGCAAGCTCGATGCTCCCGCTTTTTTCGAAACCATCGCCCAGCGCCTGATCGAGGCGTTTTCGCAAGACGGTGGCAAGTCGCCCGTGGCGCTGCACTGGTTGCAGACTGCGCTGGTGGAACTTCACCGGCAGGGAGCCTCGGAGACGCAAAGCCTGCTGCCGAAGGATCTGGCCGATCTGCTGGAGCAGATCTGTCTGGAAATCCGGGAGCGTCCGCAGGAGTCCTGGGACATACCCAAACTGGCTAGACGCTTCCATTATTCGCCCGACCATTTCGCCCGTGTTTTCCGGCAGGTGAAAGGCGTCTCGCCAAAGAAATTCGTGCTGCAATGCCGGATGGAAACCGCGCGCGCGCTGCTGCGCGTTTCTGACCATCCCGTCGGGCGCGTGGCGGAGTTGCTCGGTTATAACGACGTGTATTTTTTCAGCAAGCAATTCCGCGCGCTGGTGGGAACGACGCCGACGGCTTACCGCAAAAGCGGGCGGGGACGCTGACTGGCCAGAGTCTGGCTGGCGATCCGTTGCAGGAAGGAAATATCTTCCGGCGGAATCTCCGATGGCACGAAAGAACTTTCCCCAGCCGGAATCCCGGTAAGGAATTCAAACCAGAGCGCGCCGATCAGATAGCAGCCTCTTTCATTGAGATGAATATAGTCAGCCCCGAGCGCCGGAATGCCATCGGGGGTCTGTTCATATGCCCAGCGCCAACCGACAGCGAGGGAATCAGCCTGGTCGGGCAAGGCCGGAGCCTGCGTTTTCTGATAATCATAATTCATGTCCGGAAAGGAAAACGGTTTTTCCTGTCGCGCCGCATCCACCGCGACGCCGGCAGGAATGATCCGGCAGCCGAATTCGGCGGCATATTTCGCGTAGGCTTCGCCGATCCGCCGGTGCATGATTGCGGGGGTAATGCCGTTTTCCGGAAAATAGGGCGCGTCTGCCCGGTATGCCCAGGTGCGATGCAACAGGATTTCCGCCTGCGGAGCCAGTTCCCTCACCAGTCCGTGCAGATGGCCGAGAAAAGGCTGGTAGGTGTCGTCCCGCCAGCTTCTGTGGCTGACCTGCTGCAGCGTGACGAAATCCCATTTACGCGAACCGAGAATCTCCCGCAAACTGCGCCGTTCGTTAACCCCGTCTTTCAGGCGGGCGTAAGGCTTGACCTCCGCGATTCTTTCCGAGCAGAGATGCAGGTTCCAATGCTTTTCCAGGGAACAGCCGCCCAAACTGGCGCGGTCGATATTGAGCCTGACCTGGTCGCAACCGTCGGCGATATCGCCAAGATACCGCAAGGCGTTTTCCGAAAAACTGTTGCCGATGGTAAGAAGATTGATTTCCCTGACCGCCATGATGTCCTTCCGGTTATTTTCCAGATTACAGCAAATCGGCGCAAATACCTCGCGGTATTTTATACTGCGAATCCCGCATTATGTCCAGCGAATCGCAAAGGAAAACCTCTTACCGGCAGACAATCAAATAATGACACAAATAAAATTTTCTTGACATATCGCATTTCTCAGGTACGGTCATTTCGCTATACATTAAATATGCTTGAGCAGGCGACCAAAACAGGATTTGCGAAAAACCAGCGTATCTCCTTTTACTACAATGGGATAGCTTGCTTTTACCAATAGGAGGCAAAGTGGAAAAAGAGACCGTCAAAAAGAAAGCCACCAAGAAAACCGCGAAAAAACCGGCAGAGAAAACCGCCAAGGTCAGTTCCTCGGGCGGAAAAAACCTGCTGGTGGTGGAAAGCCCGGCCAAGGCAAAAACCATAAAGAAATTCCTGGGACGCGACTTTACCGTCAAGGCCTCAATGGGGCACGTGCGCGATATTCCCTCCAAGGGACGCGGAAAAAAAGCATTCGGCATCGATTTCGAAAACCGTTACGAACCGGCTTACGAGCCGATCAAGGGGCGGGAAAAAGTCCTGAAAGAACTCGCCGACGCCGCGGAAAAAGCCGACACCGTCTATCTGGCGCCTGACCCGGATAGGGAGGGAGAAGCCATCGCCTGGCACATCCGCGAGGCGCTGCACCTTCCCGCTGAAAAAACCCGCCGCGTCACTTTCAACTCTATCACCAAGGCCGCCGTGCGCGCGGCGGTGGAAAATCCAGGCGAAATCAACATGAACCTGGTCAACGCCCAACAGGGGCGGCGTGTGCTTGACCGCATCGTCGGGTTCAGCCTGTCTCCCTTCCTCTGGAAAAAAGTGACAAAAGGATTGAGCGCCGGGCGGGTGCAGTCAGTGGCGGTTCGGATTGTGGTGGAGCGGGAAAAAGAAATCCGCGCCTTCACCCCCGAGGAATTCTGGCGCATCATCGCCACCCTCTTCAAGAACGAGGGTAAGAAAAACAAATTCCAGGCCGCCCTGGTCGAATGGAAGGGGCAGAAATTCGAACTGGGGAAAGAGGCCGCCTCCACCGGCGAAAGCGCCAACGCCATCGCCGAATTGCTGCGCGCGGCTGAATTCAAGATCGTCGACATGACCGAGCGCCAGGTCAAGGGTCGTCCCAGCCCGGCTTTCATTACCTCCACCCTCCAGCAGGCGGCGAGCACCTTCCTCCGCTTCGGCACCAGCAAGACCATGCGCATTGCCCAGCAGCTTTATGAAGGCGTGGAAATCCAGGGCGAGGCTACCGGCCTGATCACCTACATGCGTACCGACTCCACCCGCATCGCCCCCGAAGCATTGACCGAGGCGCGCTATTATATTGAAAACAATTTCGCGCCCGAATACCTGCCGGAAAAGGCGCAGGTCTATTCCTCCCGCAAGGGCGCGCAGGACGCACACGAAGCGATCCGCCCTACGTCGGTGCTGCTCACACCCGACAAGATCAAGGAGGCACTTACGCCCGACCAGTTCAAGCTGTACGATCTGATCTGGAAACGTTTCGTCGGCAGCCAGATGATGCCTGCCGTTTACCAGACCACCACCGCGCGCATCGCCGCGGCGGAGGGCATTCTGGAAGCCAAGGGACGGCAGGTGATTTTCGACGGTTACACCGTGCTGGGACTGGGGCAGAGCAAGAAAAAGAAAAAAGTCTCCGAAACCGGCGACGAGGAGGAAGGCGAGGACGAAGACCAGCTCCTGCCGCCGCTGGCGGTGGGGGACGTGCTTAACCTCGACGAACTGAACGCCACCCAGCATTTCACCCAGCCGCCGCCGCGCTACAGCGAAGCCAGCCTCGTGCGGGCGCTGGAAAAGGAAGGCATCGGTCGCCCCTCGACCTACGCGCCGATCGTGCAGACGATTCAGGATCGCGGCTACGTGCGCCTGGAGCAGCGCCGCTTCCACGCCACCGAACTCGGCATCGCGGTGACCGACATGCTGATCGTCAATTTCCCCGGCATCATGGAGCTTAAATTCACCGCCGGCATGGAAAGCGACCTCGACAGCGTGGAGGAAGGCGAGGCCGACTGGGCGGAACTGGTGGACAAATTTTACAAGCCTTTCGCGGAAAAGCTGGAATCCGCCATGGAAAACGCCGAATCGCTCAAGGGCAAGCCTGCCCCTAACGGCGAGAAATGCCCCGTCTGCGGCGAGGCAATGCTGATGCGCTATTCGCAGCGCGGCGCGTTCCTCGGTTGCGAGAAATATCCAGACTGCAAGGGCACGACCCCGCTGCCCGGGGAAGACGATTCCGAACTGGGCGAGGACGATGAGCAGATCGACTGCCCCGCCTGCGGCTCGCCGATGGCGCGCAAACGCTCGCGCTTCGGCGTGTTCCTGGCCTGCCCCAATTACCCGGAATGCAAACAGACCATGCCTATCGGCAAGGACGGGAAGGCGGTGCGACTGCCGGAGGTGAAACTGGACTGCGAAAAATGCGGCAAGCCGATGGTGGTGAAAAGCAGCCGCCGGGGACCGTTCCTGGCCTGTTCTGGCTATCCCGACTGCAAGAACGCCAAGCCCATTTCCAAAGACGGCAACGTGATCGAACTGCCGAAAGTCGAGGGCGAAGTCTGCGACAAGTGCGGCGCGGAAATGATCGTGCGCATGGGCAGGCGCGGGCCGTTCCTGGCCTGCAGCGCCTACCCCAAATGCCGCAACGCCAAGCCGATCCCCAAAACGGAAAAGGAAGGCGAGGAAAACCCGGTTGACGCGGTAGAGGAAAAAGCGGAAGATTGAACGCGGGTTTGCAGCGGTTTGTCTTTTGGATAATTATTTGCGACTGACAAAAGGGGATTTAATCATGGCGCGGAAAGTGACGTTGTTTACGGGGCAGTGGGCCGACCTGCCGCTGGAAAACCTGTGCGAAATGGCGGCCGACTTCGGCTACGACGGTTTGGAACTCGCCTGCTGGGGCGACCACTTCGATCTCGACCAGGCGTCGAAATCAAAACGGTACTGCGACGAAAAACGGAAACTGCTGGGCGCTTACGGCCTGGACTGCTGGGCTATCTCCAACCACCTGGCCGGACAGCTCGTGTGCGACCCGAATAACGACCACCGCTCCGACATGTTCGCGCCCAAATCCACCCACGGCAAGCCCGAACTGAAGCGCAAATGGGCGGTCGAATCGATGAAGAAAGCCGCCGTCGCCGCGAAGAATTTCGGCGTACCCGTAGTCAACGGCTTCACCGGCTCCCCTATCTGGCACATGCTTTACGCCTTCCCCCCGGTCACCCAGGCCGACGTAAAAAAAGGCTTCGACTTTTTCGCGAAGATGTGGAAACCGATCCTGTCGGTCTTCAGCAAGAACCGCGTCAAATTCGCGCAGGAAGTGCATCCCACCGAAATCGCGTTTGATATTTACACCGCCGAACGCGCCATCGCCGCTATCGGCGGACTGAAGACCTTCGGCTTCAATTTCGACCCCTCGCACCTGTTCTGGCAAGGCGTGGACCCGGTCAAGTTTATCCGCCGCTTCCATGACCGCATTTACCACGTCCACATGAAGGACGCCATCGTCACCCTCGACGGCGAAAGCGGCATCCTCTCCTCCCACCTCGATTTCGGCGACAGCCGCCGGGGCTGGGACTTCCGCAGCCTGGGACGGGGCGGCGTGGATTTCGAGGAGATCATCCGCACCCTCAACCAGATCGGCTACAAGGGGCCGCTGTCGGTGGAGTGGGAAGACTCCGGCATGGACCGCTGCCACGGCGCGCAGGAAGCGTGCGACTTCGTACGCGACCTGGATTTCGACCCCAGCGAAATGGCCTTCGACGGCCAATTCGACCGCTAGTGCGGTGCGTGCCCACGGGCGTATTTTGCAAGCACAGCAGAAGGCACATAACTTCCGCGCTCCCTTCGTTCGCGACCAACGGAAGCGCAAAAGCATGGCAGATACGAAAGCGCGACAGCGTAAAAAGTCAGCAGGCACTGCCTGCCGCGCTCCCGCTGGTCGCGGGTTGACTCTCATCATCCGAACGTCATTCCCGCGAAGGCGGGAATCCAGAGGGGATGGCATAGCTTCACGGAAATGCTTCGCTTAAACCATACCTCTCCCAAATTCCGGGAGAGGTTTTTCGTATGATCCGCCTGGCGCCTCTTATGTCGGCGCACTCCGCGCTTGTATTCCCCGCCGCCGCCGATATAATACAGCCAAGGCAACAGCGGATTATCCGCGGAAATGGAGACCATGGCTGAACGCATTGATCGTAACGGGCTGGAACTGCAAAAGGAACGCTGCTTCCTGGCGGGGGCGATAGTGCCGGGCAGATTTTCCGAGCACGAAGAACCTCTGAGCGAGTTGGCGGCACTCGTCGACACCGCTGGCGGGCAGATTGTCGGTCGGATCACCCAGCGGCTGGAACGCCCCCACTCCCGCTCCTATCTCAATAAAGGCAAGCTGGAGGAACTGGCGACACTGGTCAACGAAACCGAAGCAGACACGGTGGTGGTCGATGACGACCTTTCGCCCAAGCAGCTTTCGGCTATCGAAGCAGCCTGCCAGCGCAAGGTGATCGACCGCAGCGAAGTGATTCTCGACATCTTCGTCTCCCGCGCGCGCAGCCACCAGGCGAAGCTGCAGGTGGAACTGGCGCAGTTGCAGTACGAACTGCCGCGCCTCGCGCGCAAGTGGACGCACCTGGAACGCCTCGGCGGCGGCATCGGCACGCGCGGCCCCGGCGAAAGCCAGATCGAAACCGACCGCCGCATCCTGCGCCGCAAGATTTCCTTCCTGCGCGAAAAACTGGACGAGATCGAGGCGCGCAAAGCCCGCGAGGTTTCCAGCCGTTCGACCGTATTCTCCGCCTGCCTGGTAGGCTACACCAACGCCGGCAAGAGTTCGCTGCTGAACTGCCTCACCGGCGCGGGCGCGTATGTCGAGGACAAGCTGTTCGCCACGCTCGACACGCTGACCCGAAAACTGGAAATCGAAAACGCGCCGCCGATCCTCCTCAGCGACACGGTCGGCTTTATCCGCCGCCTGCCGCACCATCTCGTCGCCAGCTTCCACGCCACCCTGGAGGAAGCCGCGCAATCCGACCTGCTGCTGCACGTGATCGACGGCGCCGACCAGCTCGCCCGCAGGCACATTGAATCGGTCGAACAAACCCTGCGCAGCCTCGGCATGGACGAGAAACCGCGCGCGTATATCTTCAACAAATGCGACGTAGCGACCGACCGCGCCAGTCTCGAAGGGCTGGCCTCCTCGTTCCAGTCGCGCCTGATCGTCTCGGCGCACACCAGAGAAGGAATACCGGAACTGCTTGCCCTGCTGGCGGAAAAGGCGCAGGTAGGACAAGTCACCGCCAAACTCCGCTTCCCCGCCGCCGACGGCAGACGCTTTTCGCTCATCAACCAACTGGGGCAGGTCAGGGAAACCACCTACGACAACGCCGACGCCATCATCACCGCGACTTTCGAAAAGGCGGATTTCGAGCGGGTGAAAAAACTGCCCGGCATGATGGAGGTGCTGTCGTGAAACTGTGGGTAGTGATGCCGCTGTATAACGACTGGGAATCCGCCGCCGAACTGCTGCGCGAACTCGACAACGAGGCGGCAAACCTGGGACACGAAACGCATGTGCTCATAGTCGACGACGCCTCGCCTGGCGGGAACGCGGCGGAACTGCGCGCGGAAGAACTGAAAAATATCGGGGAAGTGCAAGTCCTGCCGCTGCGGCGCAACCTCGGCCACCAGCGCGCCATCGCCATCGGCCTCACCTGGCTCCTGGCGGAAAAAGACGGCGACGCGGTGGTGGTGATGGACAGCGACGGCGAGGATCGACCCGCCGATATCGCCGCGCTGCTGAAAGAATTTGAAAAGCATGGTCGCACGCAAGCCATCTTTGCCGCGCGCGCAAGACGGACGGAATCGCTCGTCTTCAAACTCGGCTACGCCGGTTACAAGGCGCTGCATTATCTCCTCACCGGCATCCGGGTGCGGGTCGGCAATTTCAGCATTATCCCGTTTGCCTTCCTGCACACCCTCGCCGTCAGCACGGAATTATGGAACCATTACGCCGCCAGCGTCTACGCGCTGAACCTGCCGCACGTCGCTATTCCAATCAATCGCGGCACCCGCTACCGGGGGCAAAGCAAGATGAATCTGCTCAGCCTCATGCTGCACGGCATGAGCGCGATTTCCGTCTTTGCGGAAAAAGTCAGCGCGCGTGTGCTGGCATTTTCTGTGGGACTGGGCGCGCTGATCGTGGCGTGCCTGCTCACGATCTGCTGCATCCGGATTTTCACCGACCTGGCGATTCCGGGCTGGGCGAGCGTGACCGGCGGGTTGCTGCTGGTGCTGCTGGCGCAGATCGTGGGCAACGCCGGGATGTTCCTGCTGCTGCTGCTGCACGGCCGCTCCCGCGACGGCTTCCTCCCCATCCGCGATTACTTGCCGTTTATCCGGCGGGATTAGACGGTAGTTTTTCGGGCTGCCGACTTTCGCTGGTGGCGCAGGCACTGGATGAACAGAATTACAAGGGTGTATATGGGAAAAACTAACGCAAGAAGTCAGATGAATAATTGCATACACTGAAAGGCGAAGATACAAATGCCATTTCCAGCAGAAATCAAGGAAAACGCTCTTGTATCCAGCGGTAGATGCTGTTGCTTGTGCCATAAATTCTGTGGCACCAAAATTGAAGTACATCATATTCGCGAGGAGTCAGAAGGAGGAGACAATAACAACGATAATGCCATCCCTCTTTGCTTCGATTGTCATGCTGATATGCGCTCATATGACCATAAACACCCTAAAGGAAATAAGTATTCAGAAAACGAACTTAAGAGGCATAGAGATAATTGGTATGCAAAGATTACGGGTAATACTGGATTAGCTGGCAGGCAAGAAGTAGTCGAAACAGACAAGCATGTATATTCACGCTTGATCCATTTGTTGCCGTGGGACGGAAGCATCAGGGTCATAAGTGACAACAATTTCGATGGTTCTTCATTTCGATATGAGAAACTTCGGGATTTTGATAGCTTTGAATATCAATGCAGAAACCCGGCTTTTGAATTCATTGATCCTGATTTGGAATCTCTACGTGCAAAGTTATATACAATCATCCATTGTCTTTCGGCTACACTTGCCGAAAATGCTTTTCCAACAACGATGCCAGGCGATTTTTCAGTTCCTGCGGAATGGGAAGTTTTACAACCAATGCGATTTCACGAGGTGGTTTCCAAAATACACGAAACCTGCCGGGAAATAGTGGAGACGTATTCCTCACTTGTAAGGACAGCAACTAGAAAATTGGGGATACTACCGGAAACCATGCTTACAACCTCGGATATATAATAAATATCTGCGCCACCCATTCACCGCAAAGTTTCTCTTGCATAACCGGCGTGCGGAATATGTTCATGCCTGATATCAATTCAAGTTCGCAGCGAAAACATTCTCCCCCTTTCAGGGGGAGTTAGAGGGGGTAGGGGAAAAGTCTCACGTCTCCTGACCTCCCATTGAAGGGGAAGAAATGATCGGCATGCAATAACTTGAACTGGCATTCTCTGCGACCTCCGCATCCGCGAACGAAGGGAGCGCGAAAGTTTTGTGTAAACATATGCGCTTGCGCAATATGCCCGTGTGGCACGCACTGCACGCGCGGAACGCACAAAAATCTCGAAAAAAACTTGCTTAGCGCAAAACAGGTGGTATTTTCACCATATGCCAACGTTGGCAGATAAAGCAAAATGATATCATAAGACCGCAGGAGAAAGATATGAGTGGCAAGAATTTGCGCGTGGTGATCGCGGGATTGGGCTTGCGCGGCACTTCCGAATCCCGGTTTATTCATGAACATACTCACGGCATGGAAATCGCCGGACTGGTAGACGTGATCGGCGGGCGGGCGGAACTTACCCGCGATTATCTGGAAATCGACGTGCCGTGTTTCACCGATACCGGCAAGGCGCTGGACGCGGTCAAGCCTGACGCTTTGATGTGTTTCACCACCGACTGTTTCCACACCGGCCCGGTCGAGGAAGCGCTGAAACGCAACATAAATGTCTTCTGCGAAAAGCCGATGGCCGTCAGCCTCGCCGACTGCGACCGCATGATCGCGGCGGCGAAGAAATCCGACGCCGTCTTCTACATGGGCTTCAACATGCGCCACAGCCCCTTCCACCGCACCGCCTACGACATCATCCAGAGCGGCGAAATCGGCGACGTCCTGGCCATTAACGCCGCAGAATATTATTACGGCGGGCGCACCTATTTCCGCCGCTGGAACCGGCATTGCAAAAAGAGCGGCGGCCTCTGGCTGACCAAGACCAGCCACGATTTCGACCTGGTGAGCTGGCTGGCCGGCAGCGACCCCGAGCAGGTCTACGCCCTCGGTTCCCGCCGCCAGTTCGTCGCCAAGCCCGGCGCGGGCAAGCGTTGCAGCGAATGCCCGCTGGCTGGCGACTGCGTCGATTTCCAGCCTCTGCCCAAGCAGCCCGACAAGATGGAAAAGTTTTACGCAAAATGGCACGAGTTGGGCATCCCCCACGGCTATCCGCCTGTCGATGGCTGTCTCTACACCGACGACACCGACACTATCGACCACGGCATCAGCTCCATCAAATATAAGAACGGCGTCTGCGCGACCGTGACTCTCAGCGTGGTCACCACTCCCGAGGTCAGCCGCCGGGAAATGACAATCGTCGGCACCAAGGGAATGATCCAGGGCGACACGGAAAAGGGGCTGAACCTGTCGTTCCGCGATCTGAGCAAAGCCCCGCGCCGGTATGACCTGAAGCGCCTGGCCGACGGCGGGCACGGTGGTGCTGACCCGATGATGCTGGCCGATTTCGTGCGCACGATCCGGGAGAAAAAATCCCCGCGCGCGAGCTGGGCCGACGGCAGGCGCTCCGTCGAAATCGGCCTCGCCGCCACCCAGAGCATGAAGGTGAAACAGGCTGTCAATCTGCCCCTGTAGGGGAGACAAAATCACAACGGGAAAAGTGCCTGTTCGCACCTGACTCCCACGTTCATGATAATCGCAGGCGAAGAAAACGCGGCAGATACAGGATAGTCGAATGTGCTTGCAAAATATGCCCCTGTGGCACGCACTTGTCGAAACCTGTTCGTAGCTTGTCAAACTCTGCTGAAAACTGCTGATCCGAATCAAGCCAAGTTGTAACCCGTAAAGTTACAACTTGGCTTGATTATTTAAAATATTTGCCTCCGCCTTCCTTTTTAACTCCTTATATACCTAAATGTTACATCAGCGCTCCGCCTGCAGGCAACGTTTGCGGCCGATTTATGCTTGCGTAAGCACTTGCATGGTGAAGACTTGCGGTGTTGCAAAAAAGCAAACACTGTTGACCGCGCCGCGTGTGTAGCGTATAAGAAGTTTACAGATAAATACTTACAAGGAAACCTCATGTCATCCGAAAACAACAAGGGCGAAGTATTCCTGATCTCGCATCACCACTCCGACCTGGTCTGGCGCAGAACAAAAAAAGAGTATAATCGCATCCGCGAGGAGCAGATTCTGCATGTCTTGAGCTTGCTGGAAAAGCATCCGGAGTTCCGGTTTACTTACGCGCAAAGTGATATCCTGCGAACATTTATGAGAGATTTCCCCGAATGCGAACCCACCATAAAAGCCCTGGTTGCAACAGACCGCATCGAACTGGTCGGCGGTGGGGTCAGCATTCCTGACATGAACCTGTCCTGCGGCGAGGCATTGTTGCGTAACTTTATGTATGGCAAACGTTTCTATCAGAAAAAGTTCAGTCGGGAGGTTAACATTGCCTGGCTGATGGACGCATTCGGGATGTCGGGGCAGATACCACAAATACTTTCCAAGCTTGGTTTTAAGTATGTCTATCCCGGGCGGATGCCGGGACTGCCAGGCACACCCGAATTCGGTAAATGCTTTAATTGGCAAGGACTTGACGGCAGCGCACTCGCCGTGATCAGGGAAGCGGGCGGGGTCGAGATGGGAACGCATGTCTGTAACCTACCTATGGTATATACCATACAGGAGCGGATGCGGGCGTCGCTGGAAAACATCTGCCGCCAACCGGGCGACGTGCTGGCGCTGTTCTGTTCCGAGGAGGGGGTGTTGAGTGAAAACATCTTTGCCGAAACAGCGAGACTGAACGACGCGAAAAAAATCCGCTTCGCCACGGCGGAGGAATTCGCGCAGACCGTGGACACGGACAAACTGCCGGTTTTCGCCGGGGAGTTCAATCCGGAATTCACCGGCTGCTACACCACCCGTTCGCGATTGAAGCGGCTTAACCGCGAGGCGGAACACGCCCTGCTTTCAGGCGAAAAAATTTCCGCCCTCTGCACTTTGTTCACAGGCAACAGTGGCGGCGCTTTAGCCGAAAGCTGGAACAGGCTGTTTTATTGCCAATTCCACGACGGCATCTGCGGCTGCCACGCGGAAACGGTTTACGACGAGATGCAAGACTGGTACCGCGAAATCCTGCTCGACGCCAATCGCGCCCAGACGAGAGGCTTTTCCCTGCTGATGGAAAAAAGCGGCGAACAACCGGGCGCGCTGCTGTTCAACCCGACTCTGGGAGAAAGGCAGGAAGTGGCGCTGCTCGAAAACCGGGGCGCGCCGGTCGACGGGGACGGCAACAATCTGCCTTGCCAACGCGACGGCGACAAACTGGCGGTGAAGGTGAAGGCTCCGTCCTTCGGCTTCGCGACAGTCAGGTATGCAGACCCAGGCAAAATCGAAGCGACGAAAATATCTAACGGCAAAGCGACACAGAAAAATTTCGACACCGGCGCTTACGAACTGGACTGCACTTCCGGATCTCTCCGGATCAAAACTAAAGGCCTGCGCGCGCCTGTCCTGCCGGAAACGGGGCTGGGTGAAATCTGGCTCCGGGAGGAACGCGGCGACCTCTGGACCGAAGAGCTTTGCGGCGTGCTGCTGGATAAAAAACTGATAAACGAAACCATCGAACGGGTCGAGGAAGGGCCGGTGTTTACGCGCGTGTCGCTGCGGGGAAAAATTCTGCCGGAAAGCCACGGTTTCGGGGCGGAATGTATCTGGGACGGCTTCTACACTCTCGAATGGGATCGCGAACTCACGTTCTATCGAGGCGAAGCGCGGATCGACCTGAAAGTCACGCTGCGCCTGCGCGGCAACAATACCCAGGTCGGGGTCTCGTTCCCGCTGCAAATCGACCCCCTCACCGCCAGGCCGCTGTACTCGGTCCCCTTCGGTTGTATGGAGCGGAAACCGTATTACGAGGTGCCGCAAAAACTGGAAGCCACGGTCGGTTTGCAAAGCCAGTCCGTTTTGCAGAAAGCCAAGGGAGACTGGCCTGCGCTGTATTGGACTGATTATTCCGACCGGAACGGCGGCCTGACCCTGGCCAATCGCGGGGTCGCGGGGCAACAGCTCAAGGACGGAACTATTTACGCAAGTCTCCTGCGCAGTCCCACGAAAATGGCTTCGCATTACACGCCCGACGCAGGCGCTTGGGACAACGGCCAGCACGTGTACGAATTTTCCCTCCTGCCGCACGAAGGCGGTTTTGCGCCCGAGTGCGCGGCGTTTGGCGAAGCGTTCAACCATCCCTTGTGCGTGCATGAAACTTCCGGGCTGGCTCCGGAAAATGACCTGCCCCGCGGCACGCTGCTGGCGGTCGACCAGGCAAATATCGCCCTCTCCGCATTCAAGCAGGCCGAGGACGGCGACGGGTACATCCTCCGGCTGTATGAAACCTGCGGCCAGGGTTGCGAGGCAAAACTTAGCTTAAATCTTCCGGTGCGCGAAATACTCGAAGTCGGTATGGACGAAACCGGCGGTACGAAAATCGATCCCGCGTCGCTGAAGTTCTCGCCGTTTGAAATCAAGACGCTGCGGTTGGGGTGACGTTTTTTTAGTATCCAGTCTCCAGCTACCAGTCTCCAGTATTTCTGGAGACTGTCAACTGGTGACTGGAGACTTTTTTCTTTCCCCGAAAAACTAACGAATAACCAATTGAGCCTGTCAATATCCCTGCTGCCATTCCAATTGGAATTGCCGTTTCACCATGCCCTTGCGATAGCCATTCCAGTTTTCTCCATCCAGATTATTAAGATCAAGGCTGTTTGTGCCTGACAGTTTCTTTAAATCTTCGCTGGAGTAAGCAGCGGCGTTTTTATTCAGATAACCGATGTTGGTATTCAGATAATTCTTGGCTTCTTCCATCTTGCCCTGGTCGCGGAGAGTCATGGCGAGGCGGTTGTTGTCGTTAGCGATCTGCCTGACCACCTCCACCATCACCGGCTTGTTCTCGCCGTTTTTCACTTCTTCCTCGCTGCCGCTGAAGCGGACGCTGGCGGTGCTCGCCAGCTTGTCTATCGCCTTGGTCTGCATGTTGGCGTAGGTCACGCGCACCTCCGCCACCTGCCGGGTCGAGCCGATTTCACCGGGAGTTAGTTCCACCTCCAGCAGAACGTATTTCTCCTGCTTGCCGTAAAGCTGGTTGAGAGTGGCGGTCACTTTCCGCCCGTCAATCGCAGCCTCGCGCCCGAGCGAGCGCACCGGCCGCACCCCTTCGCCGCAGTCGATCGAGACGACCACGTCCTGCGCCGAGACCGACAGCACGTCGCCGAACTCGTAGTCGAAGATGCGCGCCAAATCGCGGGGGTCTTCGATAAAGGCGTGGTTGCCGTCGCTCTTGCCAGCCAGTTGCGCCATCAGGTCTTCATTATAGCCCAGCCCCAGGCCAAAGGTGGTTACCGAAATACCCTCCCTTCCAAATGCCGCCCCGAGCGCGCCCAATTCAGCCGGGGTCTGGGGGCCGACGTTGGCCAGCCCGTCGGAGAGGAGGATCACCCGGTTGACCCGGTTTTTCGAGAAAAATTTCCGCACCTCGTCGGCGCCCTTGCACACGCCCGCACACAACGCGGTAGAACTGCCGGGTGCAAGCGAATTGATCTGTTGGAAAATCTGCTCGCGGTCGGAAACCTTGGTGGCGGGGACGATGACGTTGACCTCTGAATCGTAGGCGATGACCGAGACAATGTCGTTGGCGTCGAGTCGCTCGATGGCATGGATAGCCGCCTGCCTGGCGTAGACGATCCGGTCTCCCTGCATGGAACCGGAGCGGTCGATCACCAGCGCCACGTTAACGGGAGGACGCTTGCCGTCGCGCTTGATGTCGAAACCGGTCAGGCCGATCTTGAGATAAGCCGTGCCGTTGGCGCTGTCCTTCATGACCGGATGGCTGAACGAGACGTCGAGCTTGACCTGCTCCGCGCGCGCGGTCTGCCCGAAAACGACCAGCGCCAGCGCGAGAACAACGACACCGCCGATTTTGGAACATTTGCCAGACATGGTTTTCTCCTGAATAAATAGATACCGCCATTCCCCTAAAAGAGAATGGCTTGCATATCAATATCCGTCTTTGCCGTGGCACCGCCTGAGCTGATGAATTATACGTGTCCTGACGCCGCTCCCATCCTTCGCGTGTTCGCAAGTTTTTTCGTTCATATAGACGTCGGAAAACGGGAAAGAGGCCGAGAAAAAACAAAAAAAGCTGCAAGCTATTTTGGGCGCAAGATTTTATGGCCATCATTCTTCAGCATTCATAAGACGAAGCGACTACAACAGACTGATGGCTGAATAGCGGGTGGGTTCGGTTGACAGCGCCTGTTGCAACAGCGGGTAGGAGCCGTAGAGCACCAGGCCGCGCCGCGCGCGGGTGACGGCGGTGTAAACAGTTTGTTTCTGCAGGATGGGCGAGGCGTGGCTGTCGCCCGGAGGAAGCGCCAGCAGCACGTGATCGAATTCGCAGCCCTGGCTCTTGTGCACCGTCAGCGCGTAGGCGGGCGAAAACGCGGGCAATGACTCCAGCGGCAGAACCCGGAAATTATCGGCATCGGGAAAACAGGCGAAGTATTCGTGCCTGGTATTTTTTAGAATAATCCCCGTGTCGCCGTTGAAGAGTTCCAGCGGGTAGGAATTGCGCTCAATCACCAGCGGCAGTCCGTGAAAATATTTCCCGCGGCTGCCGGGGTCGGTCTTCTCACGGAAAATACCTGCGAGAAAATCGTTCAGGCTGTCGCAACCGTATCTGCCGTTACGCAGCACGGTCAGCACCTGCGCGGTGGCAAGCTGGCGAAAGACGAGGCGCATCCTTGCCGCGAAATCCGCACCGCCCACATCGAGCGACGCCAGCGCACAGGCGAACGAATCCTTTTCTCCAAACAGCATCCCGTCCATCCACGCTGCAATCCGCCGCCGCCACGTCGAAGCATCTGCGCCGGGTTCGACCACGCGGCAATAGGTTTCGCCTTGACCCGCTTCATGCAGACATTCGGCCAGTTCCGCTGGCGGCGCGATTTGGGCAAGGTCGGTGAAATCCTCGGACGCGCGCAGGCTTTCGGCGAATGCGCCGACCTCGCCCTGCATCCGCCTGCTTTCCGTCAGCACCGCGATCCGCTCCCCGCCCCAGGCATGCGGGGGGAACAAGTTGGACAGCACCGCGCCCGCCCCCACCGGCGGCAACTGGCGGGGATCGCCGATCAGGATCAGGCGCGCGCCCTCGGGAAGGGCGTCGGCCAAAGCAGCCATCAACGCGATATCGACCATCGAGGTTTCGTCGATGACGACCAGGCTGGCGGAAAGAGGATTGCGCCGGTTGAAGCGGAAGGCGTTACGCGCGGGCGAGAACCCCAGCAGGCGGTGCAGCGTGGAAATATTTATCCGCTCGAAAAGCAGGGAATCGCCTTCCGGCAGATTCGACAGTGATTCGCGGACAGACGATTCCATGCGCTGGGCGGCGCGGCCGGTCGGCGCGGCGAGGAAAATGTTTTCCGGCGCAAGCCCGGCGGAAAGGAACGAAGACAAAACCGCGGAAAGCAGATAGGTCTTGCCCGTGCCCGGCCCTCCCGCAATCAGGCACAGCCGCCTGGCTGCGGCCAGTTCCAGCGCGTCCCGTTGCCCGGCATTGAGCTGGAACAGTTCGGCGGCTCTGGCGCGGCAGGCCGCGCCGGGGTCGTGCGGCAGGGGCGAGTCGTCCAACAGGCGCGAGAGATTTTCCTTCAGCGACAATTCCGCCAACAAATACTTCTGCAGATAGAGATACGGTGCCCCTTCCGCGTCAGGTTGAAAAATCAGCGGCGAGGCGGCGTTCGGATCATTGCCGATCAAACCGGCATAGTCGCCGTCCCGAAGTTTATCCATAAAAACGGCAAACTCGTTTTCGGCAAGAATGCCGCCGCACTGTTTTCGCAGTTCCGGCGCGGCGAGCGGCAGGCAGGGAGAGCCTCTTTGAAACGCGGCAAAGAGAAGCAGCAGAACTTTTTCCAGCGGCGCGTCTCCGCGCATGCCTGACAATTCCCGCAGGTCGCGCACGGTGAGTGCGTCCAGCAGGGAAATGTCGCCTGCCGCGAGCAGCCGCGCGGAAGCCGCGCTTGGCCCCTGGTAAGGGGCGGACGATGATTCGTATTTTTCGCGCGAATCGGAAGTCATCTGCCCACCGCCTCGGCATAAAGTTTTTCGATGTCGCGTTGCCACGCATCAAGCATGTCGGCGCTGGCCGGGCGGTGGCAGAAAACTCCGCCGGTTTCGTCAAGCCCGTTCAAGCCGCGCAGAAACATATAATACACGCCGCCGAAATCGCGCTCGAACTCGAAGCCCTCCCGCCGCTGCCTGAGCCACTGCCGGAGCGCCAGGGAATAAATCCGGTATTGCAGATCGTAGGCGTGTTCCCGCATGGCGCATTCCAGTTCGCAGGCGCCGTAGCCGGACGGAAGCAGGTTTGATTTCCAATCGACGATGAAAACCCGGCGCTCGGAGTTGACGCACAACAGGTCGATCGAACCGGTGAGAAAGCGCGATACCGGCGCGACCGGCAGATGGAAAACAGCTTCCCGCAAGGCGCAGCACGCATCGCACAACCTGCCGCCGAACAACGAAAGCGGCGTGCGCACGGCGTTAAAAATCAGGTCGCAAATCCCGAACAGCATTTTCTTCTCGCGATCGAAAACCAACCCATACCGAGCCGCCATCTCCCGCACCAGATTGCCAAAACCGGCATCGCCCGCCAATTCCCGCGAGGAAGACAGCCCCGCGACAAAACCGTAATCCAGTTTTTCCAGCAGCTCATGGAACATGGAACCGGTGTCTGCGCCAGGAGGAATCAGGTCGTCGGTTTCTCCCGAGCGCGGCGGGGAGACCTCGTCGTCATTGCGGAGAGAGATTTCCTCTTCGCCGAACGCAAGCAATATTTCCCGATTCTGCTCGAAGTGGCTGGAGCGCGCCAACGAGGTGAAACTTTCAATCGTAAGTCTGCGCCGGTCGAGAAAGCCTGGCACTATCCGTTCCGGCGCGCGGAAACCCATCGCCGAAGATTGTTCGGTTTCCAGTTCAGGCAATGCGTGCAGATATTCCGCAGGCGCAGGCGCGGATGTACGCGGATCGGAGCAGGCAATAAACCGCCATGCGTCGTCAGACTGGTCGACGGAACAGGCGTCGGTGATGGAGCTAAACACAAAGTCGGTCAGCGAACCGCCCCGGCGCGACAACTCGCCGCCCTCGGCTTTCGCGCCGAGGAACGGGACGTAAAGTTTGTATTCCGCGCGCGTGAGGGCGACATAGAAGACGCGGCGTTCCTCCTCGGCGGCGAGAGTGGCGGCGCGCTCGACGCTGTCCTGGCCGCGCGTCAGGTCGAACACCTGTCCGGAAGAAGTCGAGTATCTGGCAAAGGCACCGGTGTCGGGGCGGGAAGAAAAACCGCCCGCGATAAACACGACCGGAAACTGCAGCCCCTTGCTTTTGTGCATGGTCATGATCTGCACCTTAGGCTGCTCGCTTTCGAGGCGCTGGATATTGGCGTCGTCGCCGCCCGGATTTTTCCGCAACGAATCCAGCCTGTCCAACAGCCGGAATCCGTCCAGATTTTCCGTGACCGCCAGACCGTGGAGCAGTTGCAGAATATGCTGTACATTGGCGAGGCGGCGCTCCCCGGCGATATCTTCGAGTACGGCGGGAAGTCCGGGCGCGTCCTCCAGCAGGGCGGCGAACAGACTGTCCCACCTGTTTTGCGCGAACAGCCTTATCCAGATGGGCGGTAGAACCGCCGCGTCATTTACGCCAGGCACGAGCGACTCCGCCAGAATATCCCGCAGTCCGCGACCGAGGAAGAAAGTCAGAGACGCCTGTTTGCGGCGCGAGGCGTCTTCCGGAAAAGCGAGGCCGTTCAATAGATACCAGATATGAGTAGCTTCGGCGGTCTGGAAAAGTCCGCCCTGCCGCGCGAAAGTATAGGGTACAGGAGACGGGACGCCCTTCCGGTCGGTCGCCTCGCGCAACGCTTTTTCGATCAGCCTGAATTCGCCAAACGAACGCACCAGCACGCAGATGTCGTCGGCGCGCAGCGGTCGGGGAACGGGAAGACCGGTGCGCCATTCCGCCAGGAGAATATGCGAATCGTACAGCAGGTGGCGAATTTCGGCGGCGATAAATTCCGCGTATTTTTTCTGCGCGCGGGAGACAGAGGTGCATCCCGGCAACTTAACAAAACTGACCGGCGCGCGTCCGGAATTATCGCGATACAGGCGCGGGCGGATAACGTCAGAATCCGGAGTGACGCTGGGGGAATATTGCAATTCTCCGCGCGGGTCAAACCATTTCCCGCCCGCAAAAACGCGATTGAGAGTTTCCACCAGCGGCGGCAGCGAACGCCAGTTGCGCTTCAGGCTTTCCCGGTCGGCCGCGCGCGCCTGGGTCAGCGTCTGCGTGGCGGCAAAGTAGGTCTGGATATTGGCACCGCGGAAAGAATAGATCGCCTGCTTGGGATCGCCCACCACGATCAGCCGGTGCGCCGGGGAATCGGCAAAGATGATCTTGAATATCTCCCATTGGACGGGATCGGTGTCCTGGAATTCATCGACCAGGGCGCAGGCATATTGCGCGCGCAAGGCAGACACCAGCTTTTCCCCGGCAGCGGATTTGAGCGAGCGCAGCACCAGAGTCAGCATGTCGTTGAAATCCAGAATACCGTTACGCCGCTTGTGGTCATCGGCCTGCG
Source organism: Planctomycetota bacterium (assembly GCA_020060765.1). Lineage (GTDB taxonomy): Bacteria > Planctomycetota > SZUA-567 > SZUA-567 > SZUA-567 > JAGUZQ01. Next base: position 162,542 of record JAGUZQ010000106.1, read on the forward strand.
CTTTCAGCTCGCGCGCGGCGCGGCTGATCCAGAACGCTTCGGGATAACCGACGAGAGGATTGAGCCGGTTGAGGACGGAAATAATTTCCTTAAGTTCCGGGCAGGCTTCGGGATTTTTCGCGCCAGGCGGCAACAAGCCTTCGAAACTGCGCTGGTTGCGCGACCCTTTCAGATTGGTGACGCGAATGGAATCGAACCAGTTTTCCGTTTCAGCCAGGAGCGAACCCGGCTCTGGCGCGTCGTTCTGGAAAACGCGCACCAGCGACAGCAAGCCTGTTACCGTATCTTTCAGATATCCCTTCGGATCGCGACCGGGTTTGAGCTGGTCGAAATAGCGGTGGAAAAAGCCGCATGATTCCGCTATATCCGGCACCTGCCCCAGCAACTCCGACAAGCGGCGGAACATGTCCGCGAGTTCCTTTTCCCGATCCGGGCAGGTCGGCGCAAAAGGAATCAGCATGTCGCCTGTCTCATCGTCAGCATCCTTGAGCACAGTCGCTTCGGCGGCAAGGGAGACAATGGTCTGGCGATAAAAATCGTTTTGCGAAAATTTCCGCCGCAGCGCCTGATCCATGGCAGGCAGAAAATCTTCGCGCCATTTTTCGCGCAGCAAAGCCGAGAACAGGCGGTCGTACACGGCGCGATCATTTTCCAGCGAGAGGTCGAATGCGGCGGCATTTTCAAAAGCGAAACGATCCAAAACCCGTTTGCAGAAACCATGAATAGTAAAAATTGCGGAAGAATCGAAATCCTCCACCGCCTTTTCTGCCAGGGCGAATTCGGGCGAATCCGGCAAAGCGGATTTTCTCGCGGCATAAAGACGTTCACGCACGCGGCTGTTCAATTCGGCGGTCGCCTTTTCGGTGAAGGTCACCGCGAGAATTTTTTCAATCGGGATGCGTTCCTCCAGCACCAACCGGGCCACGAGATTTTCCACGCAGTAAGTTTTGCCAGTGCCGGCAGAGGCTTCGATCACGAGATTGCGGAAAGAAGAGGTCATGTCATTTCTCCCCGCTGGCGGCGCTGAAAAAATGGCGTAACCGGCGGCGCATTTTCCCGCAGGCGTCATGCGGCACGCGCGGAGAACTGGCGTCTTCCGCCAAACCGCCGGTAGCCAGCAGCAACGTTTCGTTGCGATACCTGTCTGCCCGGTTGCGCTCCGGCTTGGCCTGATCCTCCGCCAGCAGCGTTGCCAGAAGTTCGGCGATTTCCGGATCGTCGTCCGCGCGCGGTTCGTCGCCGACTATCGCCTCGACCAGTTCCGAGGAAGAGGCGATCACCGCCAGCGGCAGATCGTCGAGACAGGTTTCCGGCGCAAGCAGATCCGCCGCCAGTCCCGCTAAAAAATCCGCCGCCGCTTTTTTATCAAGCGCGTATTCCCATTCCGACAGACCGGTTGGCTGGCAAACCGCGAGGGCAAATTTGCCACAGCCGGAAAACTCCGCCGTCAGTGCCGCCGCCTGGCAAAAGAGATAAGGCAACAATAGAGAATTTGGCGGCAGGCGCGGCGCCTGCGTGGATTCGCTGAAAATCAGGATGCGCAAAATTTCGCCCTCGCGCCAGACCAGTTCCCCTCCGCCGCCCAACGCCAGACCCTCGCGCAGACACGGACGAGAAAGGGGGAACGCTTCGCCTGCTCCCTGCTGACTATCGGAAAAATATACGGCGGGATAAAAGTTACGCCAGTCGCGCGCCTGGAGATATTGCAGCAGGCTGGGTTCGCCGCTTTCGACCGAGGCGATTATCTGCGCCTTCAGATTCTGGTATTGCAGGTCGGCGAATTCCCGCACCGGCAATTTGCTTTTGAGATAGGCGGAACGGAATTTCCTTTCGAAAGACGCAAGCAGATATTCGCGCCAATCCGATTTTACCGAGGGAAACGCGACAATCAGTTCCCGCAAAACCGATTGCCGGATTTCCTTGGCGACGTCCCTTCCCGCCGCGAACGGCTCCTCCAGTTCGTCCTCCAGATTGTCCGAGTCGGAAGGATAAATCGCGGCAACACGGCGCAGCGACGCCTCGGCGGGATTTGCCAGATAATCGCGCAATTCGCGCAACTGCAATTCCGCGCGCGCGGTCGGCGCAGGCAGTGCCTTCGGCGCAGCGCGCGCCGTGGTTTTCGCGGCCAGCCGTTCAATCCCGGTTTTCGCCTCAGGCGCAAGCGCGGCGCATTCATTTCTATTCGCCAGCAACTGACGACAGGCAAAACCGAGACGCAAAGGCGCGGCGGTGGTCAGGACGTCGCGCAAGTTTTCATCATGCTCACGCAGATACTCGATGCTGAAGGATGATACCGGCGGATATGCTATTCGGAATTTCTCGCCGCCCAACAAACCTGTTTCGATCTTTTCCAGTATTCCGCCCAGCATTGGACAGGGAAAGTGCTCGCTGTCCCGCTCCAGATCGCGCGCTATGAAACTCAAACACAATCGGTCGCGCGCATTGTGCAGAATTTTCGCCAGCAGATTCCGATCCTGCTCGGGCGCGGTAATTTTCCCCGGCCGTTCTCCGCACAAATCCAGCGGATTGTATTTCTCCTCGGCGGGAAAACTCCCTTCCTCCAATCCCAGGAAATAAATCTGGCGAAAGGGAACGCCGTTGACCGAGGAGGGCGTGGACAAGGTCACCCCATCCACCAGCGGGCGTCCGTGCGAGTCGGGGCGGGCCAATTCCTCCGACAGCCAGTGCCGGACAAATGCGCCGTCGACGCGAATCGGTTCGGTCTGCAAGCGGGACATCTGGCGGAGTTTGCCCGCCGCATCCAGCAACGCGCCGCGTTCCGCCAGGCTTTCGTGCCGCTTGGCTGACACAGACAGAATTTCACTTACTGTCTTTTCCAGAAAATCCGCCCAAGCGGTAAACGGCGCGGCAGCCTCAGGCAGCGCGGAAACCAGTAGCAGCAGTTTTTCCGCCAGCACGCAGAATTTCTCCAGCAAATCGGCGTCGTCGGCGAGAAAGTCGGCATAGGGAATCCGGTCGGCAAAAGCGAAATCGTTTTCCGTCGGCGACATGATTCTGCCCAGGCGCAACCGCTGCAAACCCTGCAACCAGGTGTGCGGGCCGGAAGACGAGTCGGAGTAGTTGCGAAAAATTCCCGTGCGGTCGGCGAGCGCGCGCCAAGCCTCCACCGTCTTGCGGTCGAGCCGGTGCAGTTCCATGAAAGCGGGGTTGAGAAACAGCCGAAAGACGGCATTGCGTTCGCAGTCCTTCAACTCGAGTACGGCCAACGCAGCCCGGGAATAATGCCCCGGCGCGCCGCCGCCGGAATCGGCGATATTGAACGGGAGAGGTTGGCCGAAAACAGTGTTGGCTGCAAAGACGTTTCTGAGGACAGGGAGATACTTTCCGGGGTCGCAAAACAGAATCGCGATGTCGTTCATCTTCAATTCCGGGTCACGCAGCAGACTGTTGACGATGGCGTCGTGAACCGCTTCCGCCTCGCGATAAATCCCCGGCGCGCCGATTACCTGCAACGACTCGTCCTGTCTTGCAGCCGACGTCTCGCCCCGCAGATGATTGCGGAACGCGGACAGCAGCAAAACGCTGTCGCATGGTTCCGGTTCGATCCTGACTGTTTCGGGCTGAACACCAGTCTGTTCGGAAACACGCCTGATAGTGGCCAGCGTGTCCCGCTCCGGTCGGCAGAGCGAGGCCAGAAAGGCGACGTCGGCACAATCCGACGATTGCTCCAGGCCGGTCGCGCAAGCGCAGGGAGAATGCAGATAGATCTCTGTCTGCCCCAGATTTTTCGCCACCTCCAGCAGCATCCGCCAGTGCAGCGGCGTGATATGGGGCGGGCAGAATACGAACAGCCGCCGCTGGAGCGGTTGCAGCGTTTCCCTCGCCTCGAAAAAAAACTGAGCCAGAGTCAGCATCCGGCGGCCGCGATTATGCTCGCGGCAATAGCGGTCGCGCGCGCCGCCGGAAGCAAAAATCGAACAGTACAACTCCCGCTGGCACGCCTCCATCGGGTCGGAAATTTTCCTCCCCGGTGCCAGCCAGCGCGCGATCATTTCCGGCGCGACGCACTCGTATTCGAAAAACAGCCGCGCCAGCCGACCCGCCACCTGCCACGCGCGCAGGCAACCGTCCGGCTCGGCGGCGTTAGCGATGTAGGAAAGAACCGGCGACTGTTCGGCGGAAGCCGGCTGCGCGGCGGCAGACATGAGCTGGGCAAAAAGCAGGCGCTGGAGAAAATCTGCCTCCAGCCTGTCGGCCTGGAGCGACTCGCCGCCCTGCCGGAAGATAATGTCCCACAGGCATTTTTCCAGCGGCGCGAAATTGAGATTGAATGCTATACCGTTAGCGCGGTCGGAGGCGAGATAAAGCTGGAGCCATTTCGCCAGGTTGCGGTGCGGAACAATGATTTCCAGCGGGTGGAAAAATTCCAGACCCTCCGCCCCGGCGCGCGCCTGGAAGACATCGGCGGCGAACCGCGCGGCCAGCGGTTCGGTCCGGTCGCAGATTTTGAGAACGATGCTCATGCGTCAACCGTGTGCATCCGGCGGTAAACCTGTTTGCCCCAGTCAAGGTCTTCCGGAAAATACAGCGCACCGACATTGCGCCAGCGCCCGCCTTTTTTCATCAGCGCCACCCCCGCCCGGCGGAGGGAAGAGTCCTGCGGCGCCTGGTCGAGGTCGGCCACGTGGCCGCCGAAAACGCGTTCGAAAAACTGACTGTCGGACGAATGCGGCGAAGCCATGAGATAGAACTCGCGCAGGAATTTCACTATGTTCGACTCCGGCGGGAGGTAATCCTCAAACTGCGCGTCGAACAGCCACGACCCGGAGACAAAAGCCTTGAACTCGATTTCGGGAAAATGACGGGGGAAAAATGCCGCCGCCATTTCCAGCGACTTGCCGCAGTCCTCGGACAGCAACGGCCCGCAGGCGGGGATGTGGAAGCCCAATACGGTATCGCCCTTCTGGAGAATAACCTCCCATTCCCCCGCATCCAGCGTGACCGTCTCCCGTTGCGCCGCGCCCCGGGGAGAGAACGGATTGCCGGTTATGACTCCTCCGGAAACGCTGAAGACGGAAGTCCATGCGTCCGGATCGAAAACGCCGTTGGTGCCGTCATATTCCCCGTCGCTGCGGAAGCACAGACCGTCGCCTGCCAGCACCAGCACTTTCCCGGTCACGCGATTGCGCAAGGCGCGGGACTCGTGGCCGAAACCGTGCGACTCGTATTGCAGCCGCCCGAGCTTGAACAGGCGGCCGCGGAAATGATTGCCGAGCCAGGCCGTCTGATCCACCCCCCACACGCCATGCACGCCGCGATAATGCCGCATCCACAACGGCAGGTCGGAAAAAGTGTCGGTTGAAATTTCCGCCGGGATATCGCGCTCGCGATGTTTCCGGATCGTCTCGGGATAAGCGCCGACAAAAACAGGCGCGTAAATCAACTTGGTGAACTCGCCCTCAACCGTCGGCAGAGGCCACTTGAACGACGCCACTTTTTCAGGCGGAACGACGCCAGACAGCAGGCAGTGGCAATGCCACGCCACTCTTTGCAGGTTTTCGTCGTTGCGTATCGTAACCGCCGCTCCGAGGATGGCGTCGGCAATTTCCTCGTCGAATCCCATCGCCTCGCAGCTTTCCCGCAGGAAAGTCGGTTCGAGAAAATACAGTTTGCCCGGATTGAAACCGGTCGAGGAAAGCTGCCAATTCTGCGCCCAATCCCGAGCCGCGTCAGCCAGACCGCATTCGCCAAGAATTTTTATCATCTCCATATCTTCGCCCATGTTGTTTCCTATGCCTGCGAGTTGAAAAGCATTTCCGCCATCGTCGCCGCCCCTACCAGATTCGCGTTGCTGCCGCGGTCGTCGATCACCGACGGGCGCAGATAATACAGCATCCCCAGGGAACCGATTTTCCGCTGGGTGCTGGGGCCGAAATAGGGCAGAGCGTAGCTGGGCTTGCCGCCCAGACAGATCGGCAAATCCTCTTTGATGTCGTCGCTCTTGGCCTGCTTGACCATGATATGCAGCGCCTCGGCCAGGATTTTGCCAAACAGCCGGTCGGTGTTGATGGCGGCTTCCACCCGCATCCGGCTGAGTTTGCTGATGTGCTTGCCCGCGATGGAACTGTCGCGGATTTCGCTGGTCTCGTGGATGTTGAGAAATTCGCAATAGGCGTCGTCGTCGCCGACAATGGCGTGAAACAGGCGGAAGCGCCCCGGCCCCGACAGGATCGCCTCGGCGCGGAGATGATCCGGGCTGCCCGACGGCCCCGTGACCGGCAGAGAAACGCCCAATTCCTTCGCCAGTATTTCCTCGAACTGGTCGAATGACGCCCCGACCTCGTAAAACAGGTCGCGCAGTTTTTTCTTCGGCAGGGGAATGGCATAGCCCGGTTCGCTGGTGTAATGCAGCGTGGCGTCGTCCCAATCCCAATCGCGGCAGGGGTATTTTATTTTCCCGTCCTGCGTGACCCACGCCCCGCCCCACCCGCCGCCGAAAACCCAGTAGAGCAGCTCCACCCGGAGAATGCTCCATTCGGCGATGGCTCCGGCGTTTGCGTCGTTTTCCAGAGCCACGGGCAGGCCGGTGCGTTCCGCCAGCAGATTTTTCAGGTTATGGTCGTTCAGAAACGGCAGGTTCGCAGCCAGCAAAAAGGAGTCGTCGGAACGAAGCAAACCCGGCGTGGCCACGCCCACCGCCCGCACTGCGTCAAGCCTGCTGTCGTTTTCCCGCAGGAATTCCGCCAGCGCCTCGGTGAGCGCGTCGGCCAGCGACTCGGCGGTGTTGCCGTATTTCTCCAGCGGCAGCATGGTCTGCGCCAGCAAGCAGTTGTCCGGCGAGAACAGGCCGATCTTCGAACCTTGCCCCGCGCCCAGATCAATTGCAAGCAGGTATTTTTTTTCAGGCATCAGGAACTCCTAATTGTGCAAGTATGTTAGTTGCGCGTTCGCGCACCTGTCCGGCTTCAGCGCGTATTATTTTGACAAACTCATTGTGGTCGAAATCGCCGCGCACCGCCGCGAAATCATCCGCCACCGCCTCCGCGCCGTCGATGCCGAAACCGATCCGCGCCGACAGGTCGAATTCCTTTTTCGCATCCTCCAGTGTCAGGCTGTTCCGTTCATCGGTCAGGTCGCGCCAGTCCTGCACCGCTTGCGCGACTTCACCGACGCCGATTTCCGCCAACGGGTTTCCCGTCTCTTCCAGCCAGGCGGCGACGACCCAGTCCCATTCCAACTCGCGATACTTCCCATGCAATTCAGTCATTCGGCCTTCAATCATGTCGATTCCAGACAAGCCGCCGGTTTCAATTTCATCCAATAGTTCGTCCATGCATTTCTTCGGCAGCAGCATCCCGCAGGCGTCAATCCATGTTCCCGCGCCTTTGATAGAAGCAACCCGGAAAATTTCGCAGACATTGCCGCCGGGATTTTCGCATAAAAATCTCTCCACTCGCGCCGCGATCACCGCGCCCAGATACAGGCGGATACCGCAATTGTAAAGCTGCAAACCTTTCTTGAAACGCGAACGCAGGATCTTCACGCCGCGATGATCGACCTCTTCCTGCAAGGCCGGAGTCTCTTCGTCCAGCCGCCGCAGGATATCCCGCCCAGCGATCATCCGGCCGACGACAAACGGATTCAGCGTATCAAAATTTATCCGGTCGAGCAGCTCGCCGCCCTTGCGCCGATCACGCGCCGGCCACTTATCGCCGTCCCGCCGCGTACCGGAGGAGGTGAAGTTCAGCCCCGGAATGAGTACGCTTTTCCCCTCGTACTCCATCACGTTGGAAAAGGGAAAATCGCTGGCGTCGAACTTGCTGCCGTGCTTGCCGATCACGGTGGAAAACGCGCCGATGCGGCAGGGCCAGAGCAAATAGCTGGAGGAGCCGGTCTTGCCGCCGCGTTCGAGAATGCCCTGATGCAGGCACCCGAGCTTGTACATGTGGTTGCTCTGGTTGGTGCCGCTGCCGGCGTTGTAGAAGGAAAACAGTCCCGCGATCAGCAGGGTCGATTTATGGTGGGTGACGGTGTACGGCCCGGCGAAAACCGAGCAGGCCTCGCCGTAATAGCCTTCGCTGTTGGCGAAAAACAGGGTGTTGCTGGCGGAGAACTGGTGGTTGAGCAAAGTCCCCTGCCCCACGAAACAATTGGTGATGATCGATGCCCCGTCGACAACCGCGCCGTCGGCGGTGACGAAGTTCTCTGCTATCACCCCGTCGCCGATCCGGCTGGGCGCGACAGCGGAGCTGTTGACCGTGCCGTTCACCAGCCGCGTCGCGCCGGAGATTTCCGCGTGCGCGCCGACCCGCACGTTGGTCAGGCTGCCGCAGCCGACAATCTTCGCGCACTCGCCGATGGAGCCGCGCGCGCTTGTGACCGACGCCACGTATTTTCCGATCTCGCGTTTCAGCGCCGCGATCAGTTCCGGGCGATGGCGATAAAAAGCCAGCAGGTACGCGACCTGACAGGAGAGTCGGTCATAAATCGGCACCTCCCGCCCGCCGTTTTCGTTGACAGTCGCCACTTCCACGCCGTTGCCGAACGAGCTTTCGCCGGTGGTGACGATGAGGCTTACGTCATGGATCACGGCGCGGTCGGCGATATCGTAGTTGGCGATGTGGCGCCCGACGTTGCGGATCATCACGTTGTCGCCGACGGTGCAGTTGTGCAGCCCCGCGTACATCACGCCCGAAGGCGCCTCCACCCCTCCCGGCAGAGACACTTTCGCGGAGAAACGCCCGAGCTTCACATCACCGGAAAACATCACCGCCCGCACGTTTTCCGTGCGGAAGCCGTCGACCACCAGCACGCGGTTCCAGTCCTCGGCCAGACAGTGGTTTTTCACCAGTTCCTGGATTTCCTGGTTGGTCAGGTTGCGATACTTTTTGGCTGGTTTGACCATGCACAATCTCCGAACCCTAAAAGCAACACGGTTTGTTTAAGGAAATTTCGTTCGAAAAAACATTACAATTTACGAATCGTCATTCCTGCGCAGGCAGGAACCCAGTGGGGAAACCGTACGCAACACCTCCTGGATTCCCGCCTTCGCGGGAATGACGATGCAAGTTTTTCCTTAATTAAACCGTATTGAACTAAAGGTTACGCCTGCGCGGTAACCGGTCAAGCATAATCCGCTTTAGCTTAAAGGAATTATGGCTGTCTGCCGATAAGCATTTATAAGTATACACATAGAAAGGGTACGCTACATGAGCATTAACAAAATCATCAAAGTCGACGATTTCGCCAACGGCGTGGGCTGTCCTGGTTGCAACCGGATTTTTCTGAGCGATACCGCGGTCAAGCGCGTCCGGCTGGCTGACGCGGAACTCGCGTTCTGCGACAACTGCGGCGCCCACCTGGGAGTAATCACCCGTTCCGCCGACACCCGGAAAATCAAGATCGCGTAACTTGGCATATTGGCCAGTATGACAGGAACCTTGCATTTGCAAACCGGTTGGCGTAAAATTGAACAATCGTTTTTCGCCGGGAACACTGCTCATGTCAGCCAATAACCGCAAGCCGCCAGTGCTGGAATTCGACGACGTCTGCTTCGCCTACGAACGCGAAGAGGTGCTGCACAACGTCGATTTCAAGGTGGAAAAGGGCGATCTCGTGGCAGTCGTCGGCCCTAACGGCGGCGGCAAAAGTACATTGATAAGACTCGCGCTGGGCCTGCTGCAACCGCTGCGGGGAACGGTGCGCGCTTTCGGCGAGGCTCCCGCCGCTTCGCGCCGTCTCGTCGGTTACGCTCCCCAGCACCTGCAATTCGACCCCGCCTTTCCCGTCACCGCCCTGGACGTGGTGCTGATGGGGCGGGTCGAACGGCGGGCGTTTGGCCCCTATCGCCGCGAGGACAAAAAAGCCGCCAACGAAGCGCTCGCCCGCGTGCGCCTGGAGCAGCTCGGCGACCGCGCCTTTTCCAGCCTGTCGGGAGGTGAGCGGCAGCGGGTGCTGATCGCGCAGGCGCTGGTGTCGGCTCCCGAACTGCTGCTGCTGGACGAACCGACCGCCAACGTAGACTCAGCGGTGGAACATGAAATTTACGAGCTGCTGCACGAGCTTAACGCCAACGTCACCATCGTGCTGGTCTCGCACAACCTGAACGTGGTCACCCGCCACGCTTCCCACGTCGCCTGCGTGAACCGCACCGCTTCGGTCATGCCGGTCTCGCAAATGACCGACGACCACCTGCATTCCATCTACCGGGGAGATATCGCCGTCCTGCAACACAACGACACCTGCCACGTGATCGACCCCACTTCCGCCATGCAGACCCCGCACCGGCACGACACTGCTTCTCCGGGAGGACAGGCGTGAGTTTGTTCTGGAGCCACCTCTTCCAATATTCGTTCCTGCAATACGCCGTCCTGGCGGGACTACTGGCGTCAGTCGCCTGCGGCATTGTCGGCAGTTTCGTGGTTGTGCGCCGCAACACCTACGTCGCCGGAGCCATTGCCCACTGTGTACTCGGCGGCATGGGCGCGGCTCGGTACCTGCAACGCGTCCACGGCCAGGAATGGGCTACTCCCCTGCTGGGCGCGACCGTCGCGGCGGTGGTCGCGGCGCTGCTCATCGCGGCGGTCACCCTTTCCGGCCGCCAGCGCGAAGACACGGTTCTCAGCGCCATCTGGGCAATCGGCATGGCGCTGGGCGTTTCCTTCATCACCGCCACCCCCGGCTACCAGGAAGACCTGATGAGTTACCTCTTCGGCAATATCCTGATGGTGAGCAAAGCCAATCTCTGGCACATGGCGGCGCTCGACCTGGTGGTGCTGGCGGCGACGCTGCTGTTTTACAATAAATTCCTGGTCATGAGTTTTCAGCCGGAACTGGCGCGATTGCGGGGACTGCGCGTCGGGTTTTACCATACGCTGCTGCTGCTGCTGACTTCGCTGACGGTGGTGCTGCTGACGCAGGTGGTGGGGCTGGTGATGGTGATTGCCCTGCTCACGCTGCCTGCGGCTACGGCGTCGCAATTTTCATCCAGGCTGTGGAAAATGATGATCGCCGCGTCGCTCCTGTGCCTGCTGTTCACAACCGGCGGGCTGGCACTTTCCTACGCGCCGGAACTTCCAGCCGGAGCCACGGTTATCGAACTGGCGGGAGCAGGCTACCTCCTGTCGCTGGGTCTGAAATTTATGCTGAACCGCTTTCGCGGCAGCAGACATCGTTGACTTGAAAGGACAAACATGATTACGGGAATGGATCACCTGGCCATCGCCGCCGAAGACGCGGACAAGCTGGTCGACTGGTACGCCGACACGCTCGGTTACGAAAAGACTTTCCGCATGGAGGAGAAGCCGGTCTGGCTCATTACCGCCCCCGGCGGCACCGTGCTGGAAATCATGCCCAGGGACGAAACCGCCCGTCCCGCGCGCACCGTGTTCTCGCCCGGCCTCAGCCACCTCGCCCTGCGGGTAAAGAACATGGCGGAGGCCATCGCCGCCCTCGACGCCAAGGGCGTAAAGTGGCTGGGCGAAACCGGCAACGCCGTCGGCGGGGGCAAGGTGCGGAGTTTCTCCGACCCCGAAGGCAACGTGCTGCAGATAGTCGAGCGGTAATCTGCGGATAATTGCCCGGCTTGCGAAAACTAATCCCCTCCCCCCCACGGGGGAGAGGGAACTTGGCTTCCGACTTGCAACGGTTTTCGAAGAAGCGCGACCATCTACTAAACACATCAAAAAATACATTAAGATGTTCCGATAATAATGCCGATATATTTATAAACCTGAAATCCGGCATTGCCGCCGGACGGGTAGTTTATCGGCATACGGCGCAATTTTTTTCGGAGGAAAGCCCATGGGTCGCCTCGGCATTATTCTGTCAATACTAACCCTTTCCTGTCAAGTATTTGCAGCGGAACAGGGCAAGGCGCCGGAGACGCCCAAGTCGGTGCTGATCGAGCTTGACGGCAGCGGTTCGCGCGACCCGGAACAGGATGCGCTGAAATACGCCTGGACGCAGGTGGAGGGGCCGGAGGTGGTCTTGAGCGATCCCCTTGCCGCTAAACCCTATTTCCGCACGTCCACCCCCGGTACCTATCTTTTCCAACTTGTGGTCAGCGATGGGGAAATCGACAGCAAGCCTGCCCTGGTGCGGGTGATCGTTGAGCGCCAGAACATTCCCCCCGAGGCGCTTATCCCCCACGACCTCGAACTGAAATCCGGCCAGGACGCGATTATCGACGGTTCCGGCAGCCGCGACGCCGACGGCGACCCGCTGGTTTTCCGCTGGCGGCACGTCTCCGGCCCCCCGCTCTACCTGGAGGAAGGCGTGCTGGAACAGCCTATCCTGGTCTTCACTCCCAAGGAAGCGGGAATCCACGAATTCGACCTGGTGGTTTATGACGGACACACCTATAGCGAACCGGCGAAGTGCCGGGTGCTGATCACGCCGGAGAACAAGGCACCGGTGGCTTGCGCGGTGGCGACCGGACGCGCGGTCATTGCCCGCCCGGAAGGGCTCATAATGGCCGAAGCGCCCAAGGAACTGCCCCAGGCGGCTATCGGGGAAATCGAATTCGCCGAAGCCGGGGTTGAACTTGCCCTGGACGGACAGAAAAGCGTGTCTCCCTCCGGCAAGCCCCTGCGCTATTACTGGAAGCAGCGCAGCGGCCCCTTCGTGCGTTCCTTCAACCGCAGCGAGGACGCGGTACTGCGCTTCGCCCCTCCCAAAGAAGGCGAGTATTCCTTTGAGCTGGTCGTCTCCGATGGCGAGCACGACAGTATGCCGGTAATCGAGAAGTTCCGGGTGGTGGAAGGAAACAGCGCCCCGATCGCGGTGATCCAGGCTCCCGAATTCGCGGTGACCGGCGCCAAGGTCAGCCTTAACGGCTCCTCCAGCTTCGACAAGGAAGGCCGTCCCCTGGAATACACCTGGCGCCAGGTCGGCGGGCCCAAGATACTGCATTACGAAATGACCGATCCCCGCGGCTCCAGCGTGCCGTCTTTCATCCCACAGGAAGCAGGCGCGTACATATTCGAACTGTTGGTGAACGACGGGCGCAAGACCAGCGAGCCTGCCCTCTGCACCGTCACCGTCCAGGCGCGCAATAACCCTCCGCAAGCGCGGGTCGGCGGCGACCTGACGGTGGGCGTGGGCGAAAACGCGATCCTGCAGGGACTCGGCTCCGACCCCGACGGCGACACGGTTAATTACGCCTGGAAACAGGTCGCCGGGCCGGAACTGCTGAAAGACGTCGCCCGCCAGCAGTCGCTCAGCCTGGAACCGAAAGAGCCGGGGATTTACCTGTTTGAACTGGTGGTATCTGACGGGAAAGCCAGCAGCCGCCCGGCGAAATGCAAACTGACAGTGGCGGGGGATGTGGCGCTTATTCCTGCCAAGGCAGTCACCCCGGCGGAAATGATGATCGAAACGCCGCCCGCGAACAAGGAACCGGAATCCGCTCCGCGCGGCGGCAATCCGGCAAAAAGATTTTTCCAGAAACTGGTCAAGGCTCGCCCCGCAGGCGCGCCGGAATCGACCGACCCGGATATTTCCGCCGCCGCCCCAGCCGCTGCCGACGACTGGCTGAAGTAGCCTGAAACCTGAACAGGAAACGTGCGATGAAAACGCTTATCATATCGATAGCAGCCCTGGCGGGATTTATCCTGTTCATGTACGTGGTCTGGGAATTCCTGTTCAACGTCAAGCCGGTGAAGAAAACCGAGACTCCGCCCCCTGACGGCGGACGCCGGGAAGACGCGATCGAATCGTTGCAGAAAAATCTGGAGGAACTGAAATCACGGATGCAGCGCGCGTCGCGCGAAATCGAGGACGACCCCAAATCGGCGGCCAAGGCGTTGAAGCATTGGATTAACAAATAGCGCGGATTATCAGTCCCGGGTCGAGACTTTTTCGCGATAGTTGTAGATGATCTCCGATTCCAGCAGACGACCGAGCACAGACAGTCTCTGCCAGGATTCGGACAAACCGAAGAACGCCACGCTGAACACCTCCCAGAACGACACCCACGCGCCCACCACCAGACCCTCGCTGAGGATGTTGAACGGAACGGCAACGTTCCGATATGGTTCCAGGAGATACGCGCCGGCAAACAGGAACACCCCGACCAAGGCATAGATCGCCACCTTGCGCAATTTCTTGCGACCGGAGGCGTATTCCCGCCGGATAAGATAGCGGATGAAACTGCGGATGCTATCGGTCGCGCGCTGTTCCTTGTCTTCCTCCCGCACCGCCACCGGCAGATTGAAAATTATCGCCAGCTTATATTTCCAGGGGATATCCTCGCAGCAGTCGGAGAGATATTCCAGCAGGTCTTCGTCCAGGTCGCGGTTGTTGCTGGGCGAAAAATCCCATTCGTTATAGAGTTCCCGATAATAGTCCAGGTCGATGTCGATGAAGAAAGTCTTATCGTCAAGGGAGTGCCGGTAAACAAGGAATGGGTCGAGTGTGTATTTATTCATAGCCGTATGGTTGCACTGCCGCGCCGACTTCGATCAGGATGGAAAATTCCATTTGCCTATCGTCGCCAGTTGCGCATATCATATCTTGATAATACCAGCTTTTCTGGATTGTACAATAAAAATGCGAAATCGGAGAACTGACGTGAAAATGAATCTATTGAAAGTGGCTGCGATTATTCTGGGCGGGATCATGCTGGGCGGCTGTTTCTGGGGCGGCAGCGCCGGCGGCACCCAGGACGGCAAAGCGGGTATGCTTAATACCGGGCTGCATTTCTAAGCATAACTCCCCGCAAACAAGGGGTCAAAACAAGGGACTAAGGCTCTAAGGGACTAGGGGACTAAGGCTTTGGTCGAAGATTTTCCTGCTTGCCGTATGTTTTTCGCACTCGGGAGTTATCGGCATCGAGCCTGCAAAGGATTTTTCTTAGTCCCTTAGAGCCTTAGTCCCAAATCCGATTTGCCCTTTTATTATGGGGGCGCTAAGTCGGTTCATTTCCGCAGCCGATCCACGCCTTCGGGCAGGTCGATGTATTTGATTATCACCTGTTCGTAAACCTCGATGTTCTTGAAAAACAGCTTGCGTCCGCCGTCGATGGCGCTGTTGAGATACAGCGAATAATGGCGACGCCAGTTCTTGCGGTCGTTGTCCTCGTTAAAGATGGCGGCCTTTTCCCGCGCCTCCTTAGAGCGCCGGCGGTATTCCCAGCGCACCGACGCGTACGACGCCACCAGCGTTTCGCTGAGCAGCAGATCCATCCCCGCCGAAGCCTTGCTGGTGTCCCAGCGGAAATCGGACAGCATGTTGTGCAGGATTTTTTCCCTCAGCCCGCCGCGCGGACAATAGACCGGCAGGGTGAGGCGGCCGGTTTCCGTACCGTGGCGCGGGTTCCAGGAATAGCCCAGAAAACCGCAGCCCGGCGCCAGCAGAATGACCGGCGAAAAGCGCAGGTAAATCCGCTGGCTTTGCTTCTTCACCGGGATCAGGGATTCCTTGAAAATGGTGGGGTCGAGTTTTTCCAGTTCCGCGAATTCCTTTTCCATGAGGTCGCGGTTGTTGACCGTGCCAATGTCCGGCTTGAAGTTATCGCGCAAGGCAAAGGGCGGAAACGACTCCTTCAGGTTGGCCAGCAACCGGCAGAGGCGACGGATATTGCAGCTTTCCCGCCCGAGGAGATAGTCGGGCTTGACGTATTCCTCCAACCCCATCAGCTTTTCCCGCGCCTCCGATTCGGCCTGCCTGATTTTCGGGATTTTCTCGTCGATGATTTTTTCTTTCGCCCGCTGGAAGCGTGCGCCCTCGACCCGGGCGTGCTGGGCGCCCTGGCTCAGTTCGGCATGGTTTTTCTTGAAATCGCGCGAGCCGCGGATCAGTTTTTCCAGCCTTTCCTGCATATCCTCCCGTTCCGCCTGGAGAGCGTCGACCTTTTCCTGCAGCCGGTCGGCTGATTCCAACAGCACGGCTTCCTCGATGCGACCGTGAATGATCCTGCGCCAGGCCTTGTCGGCTTTCCAGGCAGGAGTATTGCGCTGGTTCAATTCCAGGTCTTCATCCACGCCGGGAGTAATCTCCCCCTTGGCCACGAAATACAGGTATTCGTCGGCGTAGAGGATATGGGTCGCATCCATTTTTTTATCGTAGACTACGCGCGATTTTTCGCATTCGCTCAGGATCATGTCCAGCTTCTGGGGCGTGATAAAGCCCTTGCCGCTGCCAAGCAAACCGTAGCGCAGGAACGCACGCAGATATTTTCCCTCCTCGCCCTTGATGGCGGTGTCGATGATGAGATGCGCGGCCTTGGCGTAAGTTTCCCAGAACAGGTCGATCATCCTGCCCTCGCTCGACGCAAGCTCGCGGGTAATGTGAATCACCCTGGCAGCGGCGGCGGCTTCTTCTTCCTGCAGGGAAGATACTTTATCCTCGTCCTTCTCGGAGCCGCGCAGGCGTTGCAGAAAGCCTTGTTTACCGTTTTCCTTTTTCCGCAGGGAATCCCGGATCTCGCTGCGGCGGCGATTAGTCATTTCCCTCACCGATTCCAGCGCCAGCGCGTAAACCGCCCAGCCGAAGAGCCGGTCTGCCTCTATGCCTTTCTCCCGGAACAGCCGGAGCAGCACCTGCCCCGAACAGTGGGGCAAGGCGACCAGGACGATCTTGTCCTCCAGCCCTTCCCTGCCGACGCACAATTCCCATTGTTTCTTCGCCAGGTCGAACGCGACCGCCATTTCCGGCGAGAGTTTTCTTGCCTCCGCCTGCTCCTCCGATTCCTTCTGATCCTCTTCCGGGGCTTCCTTCTCCTCCGGCGAAGTCAGGAATTTTTCCAGTTTTGCCGCCATTTTTTCCAAATTCGCCTTGGCACGTTTCGCGTCTGGCAGGCGAAGCAGCTCGCGCTGCTGCCGCTGCAATTCGCTGGCGGCGTCCTCAGGCAGGTTTTCCTGCGCCAGCAACTCGTCTCTTTGCCGTTCCAGCTTATCGAGCAGGGAGTAAACCCGCAGCCGCTCCTCTATGACCTCGACCAGCTCCCGGGAGACATCAATAATACCGGAATCCGACAGGCTGGTGGAGATGGGTATATCGTCGACCGCGTCGATTTCCTCGAATTCACCTAGCATGGTGTAGTCATCTTTTTTATTCTGATTTACCGCCATGACTTCGGTGTTGGGCATATCCATATAAGTGGAATCTTCATCCAACGAAGGACGGGAATGATTCATGTTATCCAGTTCGGTAAGAATTTCCCCGGAGATGCTTTGCTTCGGCTCGAACCCGTCATGCTCGACGACTGATTCCTTTTCGGCGGCTGGTTTTTCCCCGGAGGCTGTTTGCTCCCCGCTCTCCGCGTAATAAGTGATGGAAAAGGAGCCTATCTCAATTACGTCGAGATGTTTCAGGCGGATGGCGTTGGCTATTTTCCTGCCATTGACGAAAACGCCGTTGGCGGAATCGAGATCCTTGACAGCTGCCACCTCGTCCTTTTCGATCACCGCCGCATGTTTGCGGGAAACGCGACCATCGGCCAGCAGAATGTCGCAGGCGGCGATTCTGCCGATGAACAGGGGTTCTTCCCCCAGGACATGCGTTGAAATCTCGTGGCCGTGTTCTGTAACTACCAGTTTACCCATGATCGCTTCTCTTGTACTGCTATATAAAAAAGGATTCATCTAACAATATGCCACAAGATAGGCGTTTGGCAAGACAGTTTTAATCGGATAACTGTCGGAACAAAAATACCCGCCGCCATTTCCTGACCGAGTTCACCAGCCACAGCGGCGTCTGCGCGCCGATTTCCTCCCGCCGGATAACCCGCTCCCGCACTTCGCCGTTCTCCAGAAGATGGTTGCGGAAAACCCCGCCCAGCAAACCGCATTCGACCGGCGGCGTATATCTCCGCCCGTCAAGTTCCACCACCACGTTGGCGATGCAGCTTTCGGTAATTTCGCCCCGCTCGTTAAACAGCAGCACATCGCCACAGTTTCCTTTTTCAGAAAAAGCTGTTTCATAAACTTCCCGGTGCGTGGTTTTATGATAGAGAAAAACGTCTTTACTGCTTACCGGCTTTCGCGCGAATTTCACCTGCACTGGTTCGTCTGTCGCGGCAGGCAGCGGCGAGGATTCGACCTTGAAATCGCCGCGTAAGTTCAGCAGCAGCCGCACCTTGTGCGCACCAGGAGGCAGATGCTCCGCGTGTCGCGCCAAAGCTGCCGCGATTTTTTCGCGGTCGAAAATATAATTGAAATATTCCGCGCTGTCCCGCATCCTTTTCAGGTGTTTTTCCAGCAGATAAAAGCCGCTAACATCTTCCCATAAAATAGTTTCCAGCAAATCAAACACAGGTCGCTCGCGCATTACGACCGCAGCTTTTATCCGGCATTCCTCGTACTCCTCGCCGGGAGTCGAGTCCCACACGATGCCGCCGCCGACGCCGTACTCGACCAGCTTTTTTTCACGGTCGACCAGCGCGGTGCGAATGGCGACGCTGAAACATGCTTTTCTGCCCGGGGAATAATAGCCGATCGCGCCGGTGTAGATTTTCCGGGGAGCTTCTTCCAATTGCTGTATTATGTTCATGGTACTGACTTTAGGCGCGCCGGTGATCGATGCGCAGGGAAACAGCGCGGTCAGGATTTCGGTAAAACTTTTATTGCTGGCGGCGTGGACATCGCTGGTCATCTGCCAGACGCTGGGGAACCGGGTCACTTTGCATAAATTGCAAACCCGCACACTGCCAATGTCGGCCACGCGACCCAAATCATTTCTTATCATGTCAATTATCATGATATTTTCAGCACGGTTTTTGCAAGATCCGGCAAGCCAGCGCGCCTGCGCCTGATCCTCGGCCAATGTCAGCCCCCGCCCCGCCGTCCCCTTCATCGGCCGCGCCAAAAGCGCCCTGCCGTCCATCCGGAAAAACAATTCCGGCGAAGCGGAGCAGACAGCGAACCGGCCGAGGTCGAGATAGGCGGCGTATTCGGCCTGTTGCGCCTGCGCCATTTTCCGAAAAAGGGAAAACGCGTCGCCGGAAAAATCCGCTCGCAGACGGAAGGTGTGATTGACCTGGTAAGTTTCGCCCCGCGCGATCCGTTCCCGGATTTCGATTATCGCCTGATCGTAATTTTCCCGCGAGACCGACGGCTGCCATTCAGACAATGAAAATTTTCCCGCTGCCGAAAAATCATTTTCGGTTAATTCCTCCGGAGCATCGTACAACCCAAACCACAGCAACGGAAAGTCAGTGTCAGGCGTCAGAGTTTTCAAGGCATAATCAAAAGCGGGCGCGGCTTCGTAGGAGATGAACCCGGCGGCGTGCAGGCGGTCGCGCTCTACCGCCTGTTCGATTCTTTTCAACGCGGGAATTACTTCAGGCAGGGAATGCGTGCAAATAATTTCGCTCGGCTGGCTAAACCGCGACCATTTTCCGGTATAGGAATCGTGAAGGATGCAAGTGCTTTCTGCTGGGCAATCTCGCTTATCCGTGTGCAAAATTTTAGACAACCCCTCACCCCGACCGTCATTCCCGCGGAGGCAGGAATCCAGTGGGAAACCGCACGCAACACCGTCTGGATTCCTGCCTCCGCAGGAATGACGATCCGTAAGTTTAACGGTTATAGCGGACGATTTTTTCCTTAACTGACCACATTGTCTCTAATTCCCCGCCTCCGTTGCAGATGTATCCTGCGCGCGGGACTTGCGGCGATACCAGGCGATATAACCTACCACTACCAGCGTCATCGCCACTATCAGGCAGAGGCTGATCTTGCCGCCGTATTGCGTCCATGCCTCTTCGACATTCGCCGACTGCCGACCGATGACATAGCCGAACACCGCCAGGATCACCGTCCAGATCCCCGCCCCCAGCGCGGTGTAAAAGGTAAACTTCGCCAGATTCATCCGCGCGAGTCCGGCGGGAAAACTGATAAGCTGCCGAATCCCCGGCAACAGCCGCGCGACAAAGGTGGTGATTTCGCCGTGGGTCTGGAAATATTTCTCGCACTTGTCCAGTTTTTCTTCGGTGATGAGAAAGTATTTCCCGTATTTGACGATGAAAGGACGCCCCGCGTAGACGGCTATGTAATAGTTGACATACGCGCCGATCATGCTGCCGGCCAGCCCGGCAAGAATCACCAGCCCCAGATTCATCTCTCCCTTGGCGGCGAGATAGCCGGCGGGCGGCACCACGATTTCACTTGGAAAAGGAATGAAGGAACTCTCGATCGCCATCAGCAGGACGATGCCAGGATAGCCGATAGCCAGCACGGTCTCGGCCAGCCAGTGAGTGATTTCCTTCATCCAGATAGACACGCTTTCAAACACGGTGGTCTCCATATTCCGTAGGATAAATATTGGTGGTACGGTTTTCGCGGAGCATCCAGTATCCAGTTTTCAATCGAAGGGCATGTTACGCTTATTTATTTGATTTTGGCCAAGATGATTACATTTTGACATAAAATCATTGACGCATTTGAGATGTTCATCACTAATATCTCTAACCTGTCTAAGCATTATAAAATCTTGCATGGACTGAAAAGTAATACTATTGTCGTCATTAAGTACATGTGCAGATTTTGGTGTATTGATTTCGCTAATAATACTGGATTTAACTGTATATCCCTTTTGATCTTTTAGCCAAATAGAGAAAAGATCCATTAGTTCTTTAACGGTTACAGCATCAGATTGGGAAGAACCAGGACGTACCGCTATGCCATAAGACTTGAGCCAAAGCCTATAGCTGGCTTTCGAACTAATAAATTCAATATAGCCAACAGACACACCATTAATGCTAACAGGACAAGAAAAGACAGGGATTACCGATTTTTGCAAGGCCAACTTAGCTTTTGTAATTTCTATGTTATCAGTTATAGTGAATTCAATAAACCTTTTCTCTGGATCTCGATATAGCATTTTAGCCTGTTCATAATCAATTTCATTTATATGTGCCAAGCTCATGCCACATCTGATTTCAGAAATGTCCTGATCGCACAAAATATCAAGTAATTTGGCCTGACGTAAATCATCAATGCAATCAGGATGATTTTGCGAACAACCAAAACAATTAAGAATGATCATGCCTGATAAAATGGTCACAGACAAGCATTGCAATTTCATTGCGTGCCTTTCAAACTACCCCAATTGAATTTCTGGTGGAATTGCCACATTGGGTGATTTCCTTCATCCAGAGCGACAAGCATTCAAACACGGTGTTCTCCAGGTTATAAATATTGTTCGTAAGATTTTCGCGGAGTCTCCAGTCTCCAGTCTCCAGTCTCCAGTCTCCAGTCTCCAGTCTCCAGTCTCCAGTCTCCAGTCTCCAGTGTTCAGTGTTCAGTGTTCAGTGTTCAGTGTTCAGTGTTCAGTGTTCAGTGTTTGCGATTTTTCGTTCGTCACTGCCGTGAAAGCAGGCTTCGGATTGGCGCGCGGTTTATCCGCCTGGATTCCTGCCTGCGCAGGAATGACGGTCGATAGATATTTGCTTAAACAGCATGGCTCGTATTCAGATGATCTCCGCCAATGCCGCCAGCAATTTGCCGACCTGCTCGTCAGTGCCGACCGTGATGCGCACGCAGTCACTCAGACGGGGCAGGTCGAAATACCGCACCAGGATTTTCCGTTCCTTCAGTTGCTGATAAATTGCCTTTGCCTGCGGCAGCTTCGCCAGCACGAAATTCGCCGAACTGGGGCAGACCTCCGCGCCCAGTTTGCGCAACTCCGCCACTAACCGTTCACGCGTTTGCAGAATCTTCGCGACGTTGCGCCGCATGTGTTCCTGATCCAGCAGCGCAGCAGCAGCTCCCGCCTGCGAAAGGCGGTCGAGATTGTACGAGTCCCGCACCTTCCACAGTCCCGCAATGATTTCGCGTGAGGAAAAGCCCAGCCCCACGCGCAATCCGGCCAGCGAATAGCTTTTGCTCAGGGTGCGGGTGACAATCACGTTTGCATATTTTTCCAAAAGAGGCAAAGCAGTGAAGTCCGCGAAATCGGCGTAGGCCTCGTCCACCACCACCAGCGACTCCGGCGCGGCCTCGCACACGCGGGATAACTCTTCCAGATTCAGCAAAGTGCCGCTGGGGGCGTTGGGATTGGGCAGAAAGACCAGTTTCACATCGGAAAAATCCGCATCTTGGGGGATTCTATAATCAGGCGTGAACTCGATCAGCCGGAACTTCGCATCCTGGATTTCGGCCAGCGTCTTATATAAGGTATAGCTGGGGTAAAACGCGGCTATCACCTCGCCCTCGCCCGCGCAAGCCTGGCACAGCACGCGCAGCATTTCGTCAGAACCGTTGGTGGCGATGACCTGTTCCGGGTCGACGCCGTAAATCTTCGCCGCCGCCTCGCGCACCACGCGATTGGACGACTCGGGATACAGCACCAGTTTCGCCGTCTCCGCCGCTATCGCCTCGGCGACCAGTGGAGAAGGCGGGTACGGATTTTCGTTGGTGTTGAGCTTGACGTATCCCGTTCCCTGCGGCTGCTCGCCGGGGGTATAGGATTCCATCTGATCTACTGCTTGGCGGAAAAACATGACGCGTCCTTTTTGTAATAAAACTCGGCAAAGTAACATAACGAACGCACAGTTCGAGTTTCGCACTTTTTACGAATCGTCATTCCTGCGGAGGCAGGAATCCAGGCGGGATATCCTCGCCTGAAAAAGAGACTCGTATTCTCGAAAAACTCCGGCGGAGGTTTCACTAAAAAACGTTCGCACTGGTACAAGCTTACACCTCCTGGATTCCCGCCTTCGCGGGAATGACGTGCGTAGTTTTAATCTTAAAGTAGAATCCAATCACTTTTTCGTTTCAGCCGCCTTTTTCTCATCCGGCTTTTCCTCCGGTTTGTCCAGCCATACCTCGTTTTCTTGGGCGAGGTGGGAGAAGCTGCCGCTGTCGAGCGTACGCACATAGCCCGGCCCCGCGCGGAGGTCGAGGAAACCGCCGGGAGTCATGACCGCTTTATAAACAAATTCGTGCATACCCGTCAGGAGATTGAGCGGGATCATTTTCTCTTTTCCCCCGCCCGGCCAGTGGAGCGGCTGCCCGTCCAGCGTCGGCCAGCCGATTTGCCGGACATTGCCGGACAGGCGCAACTGGCAAAGGCCGTCGGCGGGAACCTGCCAGAAAGTCCTGACGGTGAACTCCTGCCCCGGCTTCAGCCCGGCCTTGCGCAGGAGATTGCGGTCGAACTTGCTGGCGTAGAAATTGCCTCCGTCCTTAACGCTGAGTGAGATCCCATCAGCGGGGACGACCGGTAGGACTTGCGCCTCGGCTGGCGCAGGCGGAATCACGGCGAATTTCACCGGCTTGCCGATGACGTCGCCGCCGTCTTCCAGCCGCGCTTCGGCGTAAAGTGTCACTTCTCCCACGCCGATTTCAGCCGCCGGAATCTTCACCGTGCCCTGGTCGCCCTTGATGGAGGTCAGCATGGAATCGCCCTGTTTGATCCGGATCAGTTTCGCGCCCGGACAAGCAACCTCCAGCCAGACGTCGCGATCCCAGGCGATTTCCTGTTCGACCGAACAGATGGTTTCGACGGCTTTCCCTTGATTGTCCACCTCCACCAGCAGCGAGCAGGAATCGCGCGAGGCGATTTCGTCGGCATTCACCGCCGCCAGGCGCAGTTCGTGCCAGCCGTCGGCCATTGTTGCGGTGTCGAGCGCGAATTCCACTGGCGCCTTAACTTCCGCGCTCTCCGGCGAAACATCAAGCCCTTCCTTCAGCACGCCGTCGACAAACAGTTCGTAACGGCCAACGCGCATTCCGGGCGCAGCTTCTGCGGTGGGTCTGAGCGACACTGCTCCCTTGATTTTTTGGCCGTCGGCAACGTTCTCGAATTTCGGGCGCGGCTTTTTCGCCCAGGGCTGGCAGAGGGGATCGCCCACGATCAAAAGTTGATAAGGCCCGGAAACCGACTGGTAAAAAGCTTCCGCCAGCGAAGCGCCGCGCGCGTAATGCACGTGAATGAAAGCCGAGGGAAATTTCATCGGATAGTTGTACGGCTCGGCGACCGCGCCGCTGGAGCCGCCCGCGCCGTGGCGCAGGAATTCAGTGCAGGGCGTCTGCCCGGCGGCCTGACCCATCATGCCGCCGCAACTGGTGAGGTGTTCGGCAATCGCGCCGGGGAGAATCGTGCTGCCTGACTTCGCCCAGTCGAAATTCGCAATGCCGGTCATCAGGCCCTGCACATCGGGTTTCGCATCAGGCAGGACGCCTTCGAGCACCTCCGCCTTTAGCCCCAGTGCCAGCAGGCGGTTGGCGGCAGCGCGGAACACTCCCCGCCGGGGGCCGGTGCGGGCGCGGTCGGTGGTGGCCATGAAATAAAACGTGCCGGGCGGACAGGTGCCGTCGGCGGCGGCCGAAGATTTCAACTGTGACAAAATCTCCGCAAGGGAATTGCCCCTGCCGCCGGTCGCGCCCAGCACGGTCGACAGCAGATAGCTGGGTCCCTGCAGGGCGGAGATTTTCTCGCCCTTCTCGCTCCAGCCGACCCGGGAAGAAAACGCGGTGGTTTTCTGCACGTCGAAATCGATGTTTTTCATTTTTTCCAGCAGTTGCCTGAAATCCTCGCGTTCGCGCAGAATGGTGAGGTCGGTGTCTTCCTGCGTGTGTTCATAATTCCAGTAACCGCACTCGAAAGACTGGTTAAGATATTGCATCGCCTCGTCCGCGCCTCCCCGCATCGCCGCGGCGCAGGCGAGATTGTAGAGCAGGTTGCTGGAATTGGGATGCTCGCGCAGCAGGGCGACCATCACCTGCTCGACCTTGCCCCACTCCCCCTTTTCCCAGGCGTCATCCTCGGTTTTCAATTCAACCGCGCTTTTTCCCTCTTTGGCGGTTCCTTCCTTTTCCTCTTTCGCGCGGGTTTTGCGCGCCTCTTCCCGCTTGCTTCGTTCGGTGAAAAACTCCATCACCTGCTCGAAGGTCTTGCGCTGCGTTTCCGTCCAGTCGGAGTCGCGCCGGGCGATTTCCGGATAACGCATGTAACGGTTGGCGTTCAGCGACAGATAGTCGTTGCTACGCGCCAAGACCGACTGGTAAAAATACGTAAGCGCGTTGATCGAGACCACCGGTGTGTGGACATGAAAAAGCTTCTCGCCCTTGAGGTCTTCCCGGACGTCGATCGCCGTGGGCAGGTCGGCGGAATAGGCGATGCAGTCTATCTGTTTTTCCAGCCCCCGCTTGCGGAGAGCGGCCATGACGGGGCGCAGGATTTTTTTGCGGAAATCATCGATGCTCATCCGCTCCGAATCCGCCAGCCCGCCGATATATATTATATTGCAGCCGGGGATGCGGCGCAGTTTCGCGTATTCGTTGGCAACGTAAATCGACAGCCAGCTATCCTCATTAACCACCACCGCCACGTTTTCCGCCCCGCCCCCGGCGAAGAGATTCGCGCTATGGCAGCAGCAGAGCACAATCAGCATCAGGCAGGGGCGAATGAGTTTTTTTGTCATGGTGTGCCTTTCAGTTCTCCAGTTTGCAGTTGCCGTTCAGTACATTTCTCCATCAACATAAGCCTCCACCTCCTGGATTCCCGCCTTCGCGGGAATGACATTCGCCAGTTTTTTTATAAGACAACAGGCCATCCATTTCAAGGCGTATTATGCGTTGCAGCGGAAAGCCACGTTATTTGGTGACCTCCTCACCCTAGCCCTCTCCCCCTCAGGGGGAGAGGGGACTTGTTTCCAGGTTCGCGGGGTTAGCGGGAAAATGCGAAACTCGAAATCAGCAATTCGCACTCATGGCGCCAACACTGGAGACTGTCAACTGGCGACTGGAGACTTACAAATCCTCCAAGCGCACGCGGATGGCGTTGGCGTGGGCGGTCAGGCCTTCGATTTCCGCCATGCGCACGATGTGCCGACCCGCGCGTTGCAGGCGCTCGGCGCTGTATTCGATGACGGAAATGTCCTTGACGAAATCGTAGACCGAAAGGCTGCTGGAAAAGCGCGCCGCGCCGCCAGTTGGGAGCACGTGATTGGTGCCTGCGAAATAGTCTCCCACCGGTTCGGCGGAGAACGGCCCGAGGAATACCGCGCCCGCGTTTTCCACGTCGGCAAGCAACTCATCCTCATCGACCGCGATTATCTCCAGATGCTCGGGCGCGATCAGGTTGGACGCATCCATGCCGTCTGACAAATCCTCGCACAGGTAAATCGCGCCGTATTTCTCCAGCGCGTGAATGATTTTGTCTTTGCGCTCCAGTTTCTGCAACTGCCGTTCAACCTCAATCTTGATCCCCGCCGCCAGATCGCGGCTGGTGGTGAAAACGACGCCCACTTCCCAGCCGCTGCCGTGCTCAAGCTGGCTCATCAGATCGGCGGCCACGTATTTCGCCTTGGCCAGGCCGTCGGCGATTATCACCAGTTCACTCGGCCCCGCCAGTGAATCGATGCCGCAAGCGCCAAATACCAGCCGCTTGGCCATAGTTACGTAAGCATTACCGGGCCCGGCGATTTTGTCCACTGCAGGAATAGCTTTCGTGCCATACGCCAGCGCCGCCACCGCGTGCGCGCCGCCTACCCGGAAAACCGCGTCGATCCCCAGCAGTTTGGCCGTGACCAGAATATGCGGATCGACCGTCCCATCGGCGCGGGGAGGAACCACGGCGTAAATCTCATCCACCCCCGCCACCTGCGCAGGGATCACGTTCATCAACATGCTGCTGAAGAGAGGCGCACTCTTGGCCGGGCAGCACACCCCGACCTTTTTCAGCGGCAGCACCCGCTTGGACAGGCGCACCCCGTCGCCGTCGTCATGCACGTAAGCGGCGCGGCGCTGGTATTCGTGAAACCGGCGGATATTTACCCGCGCCAGCGCCACGGCAGTAAGGAAGTCCTCCGCCACCTTCCCCTGCGCCTCTTCGAACTCTTCCGGCGCGACCCTGATTTTTTCAGGCGTCAGCTTCACGCCGTCGAATTTTTCCGAAAATTCACACAAAGCGGCGTCGCCGCGCGCGCGCACCCCGGCGATTATTTTTTCCACCGCCGCGCGCACGTCAGAGTCAATATCGGAGCCGCGCCGCAGTATCGCCTGCAGTTTTTCATCGTTGGCATTGTATTCACGTATTTCAATCATTACTGCGTTGTCCTTTCGTTGCTATGAATATTTCACCAGTTGCGGAAAACTGCCCAGCGCCTCGATCAGGTCGCCCGGTTCGAAGGGCTTGCGCAGCACCTTCATGCTGCTGTGCGCGGAAGGCGCTTCCAGCATCGTCGAAGCGAGGTAGATGATCGGAATGTCGGTCGTCCCGCGCAGTTTGTCCACCAGCTCGTCCCCGAAGATTTCGTTGCGGAGCAGGTCGAGAATGATGGCGTCGTATTTCAACACCGTTGAATCCATATCCGCCATCAGATCGACGAGATTTTCCACCGAATTCACCCGGCAGCCATTGGCCAGCAGCACCGCCTCTACCGACTGCCTGGTCTCCTCCGCGTCAACCGCAACCAGAATGTTCACCCCCTCGCGGATTTCGCTTTCCATCACGTCAGCCACCAGCCGCGCAGGCTCGCAGACGGGAAACGAGACCGTGACCTTGGTGCCGATTCCTACCGTGGACTCGATGTCCAGCACCCCGCCGGAGTTTCGGATAATCCCGTCGACCATGCTCAACCCCAGGCCGTGGCCGACGTCGGGCTTGGTGGTGTAGAAAGGCTCGCGGATATGTGCAAGTTCCTCCCGGGTCATGCCCGGCCCCATGTCCACCACCTCCACCACCACGCGTTCGCCTTCCACCTGAGCCTGGTAAAACACCCGACGCCCGCCCTCGCCCGCGCTTTCCCGGGCGTTGTTCAGGATGTGCAGAAAGGCCTGGGTCAATTCGAACTCGTCGCACAGCACCGCCGCGTCCCGCAGCGGAGCGATGTCGCAGATTATCGTCACCCGGCTCTTGAGCGCCACCGGATCGAACAGCGTCAGCGCGTTTTTCAGAATGCGGTGCAGCATCACCGGCCGCTTGGGAGCGTTGAAATTCTCGGTAAAGGCCAGCAATTGGCGGGACAGGTTGCACATCCGCCTGAGCGACAATTCGATATGCCGCAGATAGCCGATCCGCTCGCGTTCGATAGACGCGTCCTCCGCCAGCGAAAGAAAACCGAGCGCCGCGGTGAGAAGATTGTTGAAATTGTGCCCCAGCCCGACGGCAAAGGTGCGCAGGCTTTCGTCTTTTTCCCGGTCGTTAAGCGCCTCGCGGTAGGAAAGCATTTTCTTGTGCATGAGCCGCATCCGCAGATGGGTGCCGACCCTCGCTTTCAGCTCCGCCAGCAGGAAAGGCTTGGTGATGAAATCGACCGCGCCCGCGCCCAGGCCGTCGAGGCGGGACTGGTAGTCGCGGCGCGACGTGACGAAGATCACCGGAATGTCGCGGAAGGCTTCTTCCTTGTAAATCTCCTGGCAGACCTCGATTCCGTCTATCCCCGGCATCTGCAGGTCGAGCAGGATCAGGTCGGGCGAGTGCAGATGCACCTGCCGCAGTGCTTCGCGACCGTCCTCCGCCTCCACCACGCGGCAATCCAGGGTTTCGATCACCCGGCGCGCGATGCGGCGAAACGGCTCCTCGTCGTCCACGATCAGCACCTTGCAATCGCTGAAACTTTCCATCAGGCTGTCTTCCTCGTCTCCCTGGTCGCGCGCGCCACGGTCGGATTTTTATCCAGCCATACATTATGTCAGCCCGAAGATTTAAGCAAGCAGATTTTGGGCGCCGTTTTAGTCTTGACAGCGCCGGACTGGACGGATTTAATTTAATGGTCTTTTGAGCAATGCGGAAACAACCGGCCGTCATTATCGTGACGACCGGGTTTTGTATATAAGGACATAGAATCAGAGGAGACCCAGTATGAGCGTGAAAACCGTACTCAGCCGCCGGGCCGCCGAAGGCCAGCCCAGCATGACCATCGCCATCACCGCCAAGGCCAAGCAGCTCAAGGCCGAAGGGAAAGACATAGTCTCCTTCGCGGCGGGCGAGCCTGATTTCAAAACTCCCGCCCATATCTGCGAGGCCGGGATCAAGGCGATCCGCGACGGGCTGCACGGGTATCTCCCCAATCCCGGCATGCCTGCCCTGCGCGAAGCGGTGTGCGCGCGCTTCACCGCCGACATCGGCGTAACCTACAAACCCGCCCAGATCCTGGTCAGCCCCGGCGCGAAGTTCAGCCTGTATCTGGCCATCCTCTCCCTGATCGACCAGGGCGACGAGGCGATCCTGCCTGCTCCGTACTGGGTGAGCTATCCGGAAATGGTGCGCCTCGCCGAAGGCAAGACCGTCTACATGGAAACTTCGGAAAAAAATGGCTTCGCCTTTACCGCCGACGACATCGCCGCCTCGATTACCGCCAACACCAAGCTGCTGATCCTCACCTCGCCCAGCAATCCCACCGGCGCGGTGCTGCCGCCGGCGGAAATCGAAAAGATCGGCAAACTGCTGGAAAAGAAAAACCTCTGGTGCATCTCTGACGAAATTTATGACAAGCTCGTCTACGGCGGCAACGTCCACAAGTCCATCGCCTCGGTCAGCGACTACTGCCGCGACCACACTATCGTCATCAACGGCTGCTCGAAGGCTTACGCCATGACCGGCTGGCGCATCGGCTATGCGGCGGGGCCGGTCGAGGTCATCAAGGCCATGGCCGATATCCAGAGCCAGTCCACCACCAACGCCTGCTCCATCGCGCAGGCCGCCGCCGTGGCCGCGCTGAACGGGCCGCAGGAATGCGTGGAGGAAATGCGGAAAGAGTTCGCCATGCGGCGGGAACTGATTGTCGACATGCTGAACGACATCGACGGCGTAACCTGCGCCACCCCGGGGGGCGCGTTCTACGCCCTGCCCAACATTTCCGGCGTCTTCGGCCAGACCATGTGCGGCGTCAAGGTGAACACGCCGATGGATTTCTGCAACGCCGCGCTGGACGGGGCTTTGGTCGCGCCGGTGCCGGGCGAGGCGTTCGGCACGGACAAACACATCCGCCTGAGCTACGCCACCAGCCGCGCGCAGATCGAGGAAGGCTGCCAGCGGTTGAAGAAAATGATCGAAGGATAACCCCCGACCGCACGGATTTCCGCCTGCCGGGAAGGTTTTCCGGCAGGCGCTTTGTTTAACAGTTGCATCCCGGAAAAGCCGGATTTAGAATTGGTTTTCGCAATACGGAATAGGAGCAGAGATGTCGGATTTGATTCCCATGACCGAAGAAGGCATGCGCAAACTGCGTAACGACATGGCGGAACTGGAAAAGCGTCGCCCGGAAATCAAGACCGCCATCGAGGTGGCGCGCGAAAAAGGCGACCTGCGCGAAAACGCCGACTACCACGCCGCCCGCGAGGAACTGGCCATGCTCAACGCCAAGATCGCGCAGATCAACGGAATGCTCGCCAACTCCGTGCTGATCGATCCCGACAAGGCTCCCACCGACCGGATCGTGATGGGGCACACCGTGACTTTCAAGCGCGTCACCGACGGGCGGGAACTGGTTCGCACCCTGGTTGGCGCGGGGCAGGAAAACACCGCCGAGGGAAAAATCCTCACCACCAGCCCCATCGGCAAAGCCCTTATCGGCGCCAACATCGGCGACGTCGTCACCGCCGAACTTCCGGCCGGGGCGCAGGAATTTAAAATCATAAACTTCGAGTTCTAACAAGGGACAACCATGACCCGCGCACTCCTGCAGAAAATAAAGACCCTGGTGGTGAAGGTAGGCAGCAACCTGCTGGCCAACACCGAAGGCGGCCTTAACACCAGGTTCATCTACCTGCTGGTGGGGCAACTCGCGGAGTTGCACGCCCGGGGAATGCGCGTCGTCCTCGTCAGCAGCGGCGCGGTCGCGGCGGGCACGGTGGAGATGAAGCTCCCCGCCCGCCCCACCGCCCTGGCGGAAATCCAGGCCGCCGCCGCCGTGGGGCAATGCGCGCTGATGCAGCTCTACCGCGAGGCTTTCGTCTTCCACGACATCACCGTCGGCCAGATCCTGCTTACCCGCGACGGGCTGCACGACCGCAAGCGCTTCCTGCACGCGCGCAACACCATGCTGACCCTGCTTGACCACGACGTTCTGCCTGTCGTCAACGAAAACGACACGATCGCGGTGGAGGAACTGAAACTGAAACTCGGCGACAACGACGCCCTAGCCGTCAGCGTGGCGCAACTGGTCGACGCCGACGGGCTGGTCATCCTCACCGACGTGCCCGGTCTCTACGACCGCAATCCCGAAGAAGAAGACGCGGAACTTATCTCGCACGTTTCCGAATTCACGCCCGAACTGTTCGACGGCGCGAGCGGCTCCGTAAGCGGCGTCGGCTCGGGGGGCATGACCACCAAGCTTAACGCCGCCCGTGCCGCACATTTGGCGGGAATCCCCCTCGTTGTCGCCGATGGCCACCAGCCTGGCGTGCTGACCGACATCACCGCAGGGAAGGAGATCGGCACTTTTTTCTCTCCCAGCAAGAATCCCGCCAACGCCCGCCTGCAATGGATCGCCTTTGGCCGCGCCGCCAGCGGTTCCCTGGTCGTGGACGAAGGCGCGGCCAAGGCGCTGGTGGAAAAGAAAAAAAGCCTGCTGCCGGTGGGAGTGCGCGAGGTGCGCGGAGTTTTTTCCGTCGGAGACACCGTCGGCATCATGTCGTCCGGCGGCAAGGAAATCGCCCGCGCGATGATCAATTTCTCCAGCGACGAATTGAAACAGATCGCCGGTCGCCACGGGGAGGAATGCGAGCTGATCCTCGGCTGCAACTGCCCCGCCACCGTCGCCCACCGCGACAATATGATTATTCTGTAAAATAAACATTTTCTTATCTATAATACAAAGGAAGGCTTTTTTATATAGATATAGAATGTTATATCCGATATTATTTAATAATAGCGTTTAACAAAGTCTGGATCAGATTACATGAACTTATCATCGAGCCACTTACCAAGCTTTTGCAATCCGCCGCTGCATGAGATGGCGCTTGGCGTCCAATTTTCGCCCATCATAGGCCTTGATGTATTTTCATTAGAGAGCCTGCGGTCTCTCTATATTGACGAGTTCCCGTTACATGAAATTCAGGCTCCACTAGAACCGGTATACGAACAATTCGGCACTCCCGTTACCACCGGTTCTTCTATCCGGTTCAAGCCTATCAATCAATCTGACTTTATTCCGCGTTGTTGGTTCCTTTCTACTAGCAGGGATCGCCTGATTCAAATACAACCTGATCGTTTCGTGCATAATTGGCGTAAACATGCAGGCGGAGGAGAATATCCTCGTTATGAAGCGGTAAAGAATTCTTTTGGAATATCTCTTTCAAAGTTAATTGATTATTGTTCCAATAAGAAGCTTAGCGCATGGATACCTAATCAATGCGAAGTCATCTATATTAACCATATCATTTCCGGAGAAGTCTGGAAACTACACAGCGAAGTTGGCAAAATTATGGCAAATTTTTCAGAAATCCGGCCTTCCTTGCCTTCTGCCCAGATGGAGGATATACGCTTAAATGAAAGATTTGTCTACTTTGATAGGGACAACAAGCCATTTGCGCGCCTGCATGTCGGCTTAACTCCTGCTTTCTCCGTAGATGACAATTCACCCATGTATATTCTTAAATTTACTTTTCGCGGCACCCCCTCCAGTCAAGATCTGGCAGGCGTCTACGATTTTTTTGATACAGGACGGGAAATCGTGGTTCGTGCTTTCGCTGAAATTACAAATCCTGAGATGCACCCAATCTGGGAGAGAGAACAATGAGCAGTATTGCTGATTTGCCATTTTCGTGCGAACAAGCCGACAATTTCCTGCTTGGCGGCAACAATATCCGGTATGTAAAAAGCGAGCAGCGAAACCTTGGCGACTCTTCCCAAACTTTTGCATTTGTCGCCAAATATGGCCAAGTTGAAATAGAACTAGTTGATGATGTGATTATTCCGCACTGGTTCGAGTCCGCAATATGCAAGATTTTAGATTTTGGTAATCTTAAACCGGGATGGGACTCCTATAACGCCAAGGCTATTGGAATAATTGCCATAATGCCTGCCTTAGAGCTTCTAACAGAATTTGCGCGCAATGGCTGCCCTCCACCGGAAATAATTCCCGTGCCTAATGGAGGCATACAATTTGAATGGAATAAAGAATACATGGGAATGGAAATTGAAATAATCTCCCCTACCAAGGTTACTGCCTATTATGAATTTTTTGAAACCGGCGAGGAATGGGAAGGAAGCATGTTTCCCGACGGAAGCCATGTCTGGAATGCACTGAAATTTCTTAAGCAAAACGCTGGATAATATTCCCAATTATGCCGGATATGCGAATTGACGACAAAACCATCTCGGATCAAGAACGACTCCTGCGAAGAGCCTACCCTGACGCCATAAGGTTTGATGAGAAACTGCAATGCTATACCATCAGTAGCGCGGTGTTTGCCGACAGAAATACCGACGGGATGGAAGTATCGGTAAATCTTGAATCCGTTCTCAAAGAATACAACCTGCCTCCGGAATCAATCCTTGCGGGACATGAAGGATTTGGTCTTATCGCCCTGACCGCCGGAAACGCCAGGTCTTGCCAGCAAATTGTATATCGCGATCCTCTGGAAAATAATCCCTCGCACGCATTGATTGTCGGCAACAAAACACGCAGCCTCAAGCGAAAGATGGCCAGCCTGAGCATTATTATCAGCAATCCGGACAATTCCCCAAAAAACTCTTTCCACAACCCTTGAAACGCTAACATGATATATGCTTTTACAAAATATCATCAAAATACCTATTGACTTTTTGCCCGGTAAGCCCTATATTGGTAAGCTGGGAGTATTTGCCTCTACCCGGCAATCAGGAGGGAAACCATGACCATACTCCATCAACAGGCGATTCGCCTGGGCGGCGGCGCCCGCGA
>JAGUZQ010000120.1 GCA_020060765.1 Planctomycetota bacterium
ATCATAGGTGACCCCCTCACCCTAACCCTCTCCCCCTCAGGGGGCGAGGGAACTTGTTTTGCCCTTCAATGAAGCTTTCACGGTAAAGTGTAGATGCCACCTGGGCGTATTAATTCCCGAAACACAGCTATTATTAATGCGATAGCCCTGCCATCTCATATCAATTTTACTGGCTTATCGGCCATCATCAACTTGAACTCAGCTCACTTGACTTTTTCATAGATCGGTTCTTTGCACTCGTCGCAGATGCTGGTGGGGTAAAACGTAATCCCGATCCAGATCGGCAGCCATAACCCGCAGGTAATTATCGTAGCGAGTAAATGCTCCCAATGGGCAATCGGATCAAAGTGGCAACTGACCTCTTTTTTGCACTTATGGCAATATTTCTTTTCGGCAGGATTCATCTGACTTGCCTCCCTTCCTCATTTTGGGGAACCACAGGCGGAATCCAGGCGGATTCCGAAACTTGTCCACTCAGAAAGGGGTGAGGATCAAAGCCGGAGTTCTTGCCGCCGGGCAGGGAAATTAACAACTCGGTGAGGGCTGACGCAGACGGGAACCCAGGCAGGATCGGGAAAATCGCCGGGCAGGGAACAGGGCTCGTTATACCGGCCGCCGCAACCCCAGAATACGCCGCCCCGTTTTTTTGACAAGAGATTGCCGGAGAAGCCTTCTGCCGGAAAAGCAGGACAGGCCGAAGGCGAATCACCGCCGGAAGAGGGATTGTCGGCAAACAGGGGAACAGCGCCATAACCGATGGCGAACAGCAGAAGCATAACCGAAACAAATTGCCATGCTTTAAACATATTATCAGTATATCTGAAGCCGCGCGATTGTCAACGGGTCGCCGCTTCGCAACCGCCGCAAGTATGGCCTTGCAACAGGCTGGCTTCCCGCTATAATCTTTCGCTATGCCGGAAAAGCAAGTGAACCCCAAAGCTGATTCGCACCCCCCGGCCACCGGCTGGCTGGGCTGGTGGCTTGACTCGAAATGGGGCTGGCTCGCGCCGGTCTTGCTGCTGGCGCTTGGCGCTGCGTTTTTCCGATTTTACCTCTTTTCCGAAAACATCGCCAACAACGACGTGCCCGGCTATATTTTCGCCGCCGAAACTTTCGCCCTGGGCAAGCTCAAGGTGCCTGTTCCCGCGCCCGACCACCCAGACATCCGCCAGGCCAACGACGAACCGCAATTCTTCCGCACCTGGATGGTGGTGCCTAACTCCTTCGACGACCTGGACAAGAACGGCGAGAAATACCGCTTCATGTACAGCCGTTACTCTCCCGGCTATCCGGCGGTGCTGTTTCTGGGCAAAATGATTTTGCGCGACTATAAGCTTATTCCCCTTATCATCGTTGCGCTGATCGCGTTTGGCCTGCACCGGATTCTCGCCCTCGCCCACGGTCGCCGCGCCGCGCGGTGGGGCCTGACGCTGCTGGCGATCAGCCCTTTTTTTGTCGCCTTCGCTACTTCCCTGCTCAGCCACGGTGCGACCATGATGTTCCTGACTTATGCCGTATTGTTTCACGTGCTCGCCGACAAAGCCAAAACCGCGCCGGGGCGTGCCCTCTCCGCGGGAGCGGCGGCTTTCATGTACGGGTTCGTGATTCTCTGCCGACCGATGACGGGAGCCTGCGTGTCGCTGGCGGCGCTGCTGTGGGAGCTTTACCGGTTGAAACGCGAGGGATTCGCGATTATCCTGCCGCGCTGGCTGCCGATGGCGCTCGGGGCGGCGCTTCCGCTGGCCGCGCTCCTGCTTTATAACCAGCACCTGACCGGCAGCGCGCTGGACTTTCCCTTCACCCAGTTCTGGCCGCGCGACAAGCCCGGCTTTACCAGCCTGTTCACGCAAGACACCGAGGACTGGGAACCGAACCAGTTCCGCGAACACGAAAGCGAATTCAAGGGCGAAGACGTTATCGGCAGCAACGAAAGCCGCTACTTCCAGTTCACCCCGTTTGACGCAATCCGCAACCTGCTTGACGTTCTGGGCAGATTCAACCAGACCCTGCTGATCTTCCCCGGGGGCTTGCTGCTGCTGGCGGTTCTGTATTTTTATTTCCGCGCTTATGCCGGGGATTACCGTGGCCTGCATCTGGCTTGCGCAAGCCTGATACTGGCAGGCCATTTTTTCTATTTCGCCTCGGGCACAGGCCACCATGCCTGGGGGCCGCGCTACGAATTCGCGTGCCTGCTGCCGGTCTTCCTGTTACTCGCGCCGCTGCTGGCTGAAGCCACGAAAAAACTCGACCAGGCCGTATCGGAAAAATTCCGTTTTCCGCTGGTATTGCTACTGGCAATCGCCTGCGCAGCCAATTGCGTCACCAGTTACCAGGGCGAATACGCCAACCAGATTGAAGTAAGTAAATTCCGGCAGAAACTGCATGAAAACCTGGCTGAAACCGTGACCGCGCCGGCGCTGGTGTTCCTGCCGTATCCGGTGGGAAAATTTTCCCAATACATCGGCCACCAGCACGCGACGCTGATCAACTCTCCCGATCTGCACGACCCGGTGATTTACGCCATTAACAACGGCGAAGCCAACCGGAAACTGGTCAACCGCGAGGAATTCAAACACCGCCACCTCTACGAAATTACCCAGAAAGGCGAAGTGGTTCCTCTTGACCGGAAGGATTACTGACGTGCTATCGTATTGCCCCGCAACAAAATCAAATCGCCCAAGAAAGCCCTTGTGCAAAAGCTCCCTTTATTTATCATATGGTCATACATAACTCTGGCCGACTCGCATGTCTCGGCCATCATAATCGCTGTATTATTTATAACCGATAACGCGGGAGAATGATGTGATTCTGAAAATACTGTTACGCATCCTGTTCGTGGTATTCTCCACCTGGTTCGCCCTGAAGGCGCTGCAGGTGGCGTACGAGGACCAGCTCGAATTCAACGAAGCCATCCTCTACTCCGCCGTCACCGCCATGGTCGCGTTCCTGGTGGTTTTTTTCGAATCGCGCTTCCAGCGCAACATCATCCGCGAAATAGTGGCCATTGCCTTCGGGCTGGCGGCGGGGCTGCTGGTGGCGGCGCTGCTGGTGCTGATCATGATCGCCTTCTTCCTCCCTTCGGCCAGCTACGACAAAAACCGAACTCCCACCGTCGTGCCGGAAAGCTCGGTGCAGGCGGGCGAAAAAAACAATGTCGTGATCGTCGACACCGGCCCGCGGGAACTGAGCCGCGCCTTCACCATCGCCTTCTGGCGGGTACAGCCCTGGATCCCCCTGATCCTCATCGCCTGCTGCTACATCTCCATTACCATCGTCCTGCAGACCAAGAGCGACTTCCGCTTCCTGCTGCCCTATATCGACTTTTCCCAGCGCGGCACCCAGGAAGGCGGAATACTGCTTGACACCTCCGCCATCATCGACGGGCGTATCGCCGACATCGTCGACACCCGCATCATCGCCGTGCCGCTGGTAATCACCGACTACGTCATCCGCGAGCTGCAAACCCTCGCCGACAGCGCCGACAAGACCAAGCGCCTGCGAGGCCGCCGGGGGCTGGACGTGGTCTCGCGCCTGCAGAAAAACGAATCCATCCGACTGGTCGTGCGCGAGACGGAAGTTCCTGCGCATGCCTCGGTTGATGACGAACTGGTGCGCACCGCCAAGGAAATACACGGCAGGGTCATGACCACTGATTTCAACCTGAACAAGGTCGGACAGATCGAGGGGGTGACCATCGTCAACCTGAACGACCTCGCCAACGCCGTTAAACCCGTGGTCATTCCGGGCGAGGGAATGCGGATCAAGATCATCAAGCGCGGCCAGGAAGCGGGACAGGGCGTAGGTTACCTGGATGACGGGACGATGGTGGTGGTGGAGGAGGCGGCGGATAAGATCGAACAGGCCATCGCCATCACCATCACTGGCTCCATCCAGACCAGCGCCGGGCGCATGATCTTCGGCAAACCGCAGGCGGAGGACAACGCCAGATGAACGTAAGCGTGATTATCCCCGCCGCCGGAGCCTCCACCCGCATGGGCGGCGACACGCGCAAGCCCTTCATGGAGCTTTGCGGCGAACCGATCCTGTTCCGCACCTGCCGCCGGTTGAAAAGTTTTGAGGGCGTAACGGAAATCATCCTCGCGGTGCACCCGGAAGACCTGGACTATGTGCAGGGCGAATTGTGGGACGAACTGTCTGCGCGCGGCGTAAACATGGTGGTGGCGGGCGGCGAGAACCGGCAGGACTCGGTCTGGCGCGCGTTTTCCGCCTGCGATCCGTCTGCCGACCTGGTGGCGATTCACGACGCGGTGCGCCCTTTCATCACGAAAGAAGTAGCCCAAATGCTGTTCAAGACCGCCATGCAGCGCGGCGCGGCGGTTCCGATCGTGCCCTTGAGCGACACCATCAAACGCACCGAAGCCGACCATGTAGTGGAAACCGTGCCCCGGCGCGGACTGAACCGGGTGCAGACGCCGCAGGTGTTCGAGCGGGAACTGTTTCTCGACGCCTGCGAATACGTCCTCAGCACCGGCGGCTTTTCCGAAAATATCACCGACGACGCGAGTATTGTCGAAGCATACGGCAAAGAGGTGGCGGTGGTGCTGGGAGACGAGACGAATTTCAAAATCACCACGCCCCGCGACCTGCGCATCGCCGAGGCGCTGGTGCGGGCGGAGGTACAGGTTGACGGGGTGACGGGGTGACGGGTTGTTGGGTTGAAGGGGCTGTTTTTCAAAAAAAAACTCACGCACGTCATTCCCGCGAAGGCGGGAATCCAGGAGGTGTGAGCTTGTACCGAGGGGAATGTTTTTTTTAAAACCTCTGCCGGAGTTTCGAAAGAACAAAGTCTATCTGTTCGGATAAGATATCCCCCGCCTGGATTCCCGCCTGCGCGGGAATGACGTACGTTAGGTTTACGGAAAACCGCTAACGAAGGGAGCGCGAGAGTTTTATGCAAGCGGAAGCGCTTGCGAAGTATGCGTGTGCGGCACGCACCCCGCCTTCGCGGGAATGATGGGGACAAGATAATCTGCTAAATAAATTTTTTTGAAAAAAATAAAAAACACGCCAACAAAAGGCGTTGCGGATCGTCAATAGTACAGAGTGGCGGAGACTTGCATGGAAGAGACTTCGGCGGTGGCCGAATGGATCCGGGAAGTGGTCGGGTTTTACGAGGAGCGGCTGTGCCGTTACGCGTACGGCATTACCCGCGACCAGGAACTCGCCCGCGACGCCGTGCAAGAGACTTTTCTGCGGCTGTGCGAACAGGATCCGCGCGCAATCCAGGACTACCTCTCCGCCTGGCTTTTTTTCGTCTGCCGCAGTCGAGCCATCGACCGCCTGCGCAAGGAGAAAAAAATGACCGTGACCGCGGATATGCCCGATCTGGCGGCGGAAGCAGACGCCGACCCGGCATACCAGGTCGAACGCGGAGAGGAGGCGTCGCGCCTGCAAGAAGCGATGAAGAACCTCCCTCCCAACCAGCGGGAAGCGCTTGCCCTCAAGTTCCAGGAAGGCCTCAGTTACCGCGAGATCAGCATGGTGATGCAGACCTCGATGGGTAACGTCGGCTACCTCCTGCACGAAGGCATCCGCCGACTGCGCGAAATTACGTCGGGTTGACGGATGGTCGGGTTGACAGGTTGACGGGTTAGTGGAGAACGGGATTATGCAGAATTTCTTCCCCTCCCAGGGGGAGTTAGAGGGGGTGAAAGGGGACAGGCATTCACCCCTCCTGACCTCCCCTGAAAGGGGAGGAATTTTTCAAAAAGCAACGGCTTGCGCATACATAAAAGCCGACCCGACTCCCCATTAACCTGTCAGCCAACAACCAGACACCCCGTTAACGCCAATAAGGTTTAATTAAAGGTACACGCTCTGTTTTCAAATTAAAGTTGCGCGCGTCATTCCCGCGGAGGCGGGAATCCAGTGGGGAAACCGTACGCAACACCGCCTGGATTCCTGCCTGCGCAGGAATGACGAAGCAGAGAAAACTGGTTTGACGCACAACTTATTGTTGAACAAATCCTAACCAGTCAACCTGTCAATCCGTCAACCCATAAGGGAGCACAAAAATGTCTATCGATAAAAACGATCCGCGCCTGACCGCTTATGCGTTGGGCGAACTGGAGGGAAAGGAACTGGCGAAGTTCGAGCGGGAGCTGTCGGCCGATCCGGAAGCGCAGGCAGAAATCCGCGCCATCCGCCAGATGGGGGGAGAACTGCAAGGAGAACTGGCAGCGCAACCGGGAATACGGCTTACGCCCAAGCAGCAGGAAATGCTGGACGCCCGGGTGGAGATGGTGCCGGATATCGGCGAGTTCAGATTGCTGCCGAGGGTGGCGCGGCTGTTCGCGTTCGTGACGGCGGCGTGTTTCGTGTTCGCGCTGCTGATCCCGTATCTGAAGGAACAGGAAAACGCGCCCTCCTTCTCGAACCGCTACGCCAGAAGCGGCAAGCCCCCGATTCCGCAGTCGGTGGAGGAGATGGAACGCATCGAACGCGAAGAAATGCGCCGCCTCGCCCAACGCGACCAGCCGCCGGAGATTGAAGGCGAACCGGCCTCGCTGAAAGATGAATCGCGGGAGTGGCATGAAAAGGTCAAGCGGATGCAGGCGGAGTTGAATGGAGATGCCGAGAACCTGACGTCGATGAAAAAGAAAGGCAAAATCACTATCGGCGGGAGTGTGGACGCAAAGATTCTCAATAAGAAAAGAGAGGGAGATGAACCTGATACTACTGTAGTCACTACCGATTTCGAGGTTTCCGATCAGATTGAAACCGCCAACGCAGAAGATTCAGAAAATATGAAGGACGATCTGGTATCGTCCTCCGTATTTGATTCTGGCACTCCGGCTTTGATGGGAGTGGGAGAGTCGACTGTCGGAAGAACTGGCACAAGAACAAATGTTTCCCGGCGCCATGGCGGCATCAGTAACAACAGATTGGCATCCCGGCCTTCCCCACCCGTTAATGGCGATCCTCTGGTTACTGGCAGATATCTTAATGTGTCGGAAAAATTTTTAAAGGAAATCGGAGCCAAATTTGAAGAAAGAAATACCGCCGAAAAATACGAGCAGATCACCGAAAACCCGTTCGAGACGGTGACGGAAAAACCGTTGTCTACCTTCTCCATCGACGTGGATACGGCGAGTTACGCCAATATGCGGCGGTATATAAATGGCGGCGATCTTCCTCCCGCCGACGCCGTGCGGATTGAGGAATTTCTGAACTACTTCGATTACGACTACGAAGCTCCTGCCGCCGATTCCGACCGGCCCTTCCGCGTCAATTACGAAATCGCCGAATGCCCCTGGCAGAAAGAACACCGCCTTGTCCGCATCGGACTCAAGGGCAAGGTGATTGCCGAAGCCGCGCGTCCGGCCTGCAACCTCGTCTTCCTGCTCGACGTCAGCGGCTCGATGGATGAGCCGAACAAGCTGCCGCTGTTGAAAAAATCTCTCGCGCTGCTGGTGGATAAACTGACCGAGCGCGACCGCGTGGCGATCGTGGTTTACGCAGGCGCGGCGGGCAAGGTGCTGGATAGCACTCCCGCTTCGGACAAAAAGACCATCCTCGCCGCGCTGGAAAACCTGAACGCGGGCGGCTCCACCGCGGGCGGCGCGGGGATTGAACTGGCATATAAAACCGCGATGGAAAACTTCAACAAGGAAGGCGTCAACCGCCTGATTCTCGCCACCGACGGCGATTTCAACGTCGGCGTGACCGACCGGGGCGAGTTGGAGAAACTCGTCGCCGACAAGGCCAAGAGCGGCGTTTTCCTCAGCGTCCTGGGTTTCGGCATGGGCAACTATCGCGACGACATGTGCGAGCGCCTCGCCGACAAGGGCAACGGCAACTGCGCCTATATCGACACTCTCAACGAAGCGAAAAAAGTCCTGGTCAACGAAATGGGCGGGACTCTCGTCACTATCGCCAAGGATGTGAAAATCCAGGTCGAATTCAATCCCATGCAGGTGGGCGCGTACCGTTTGATCGGCTACGAAAACCGGATGCTCGCGGCTGAAGATTTCAACGACGACAAGAAAGACGCGGGCGAAATCGGCGCGGGTCACACCGTGACGGCGCTGTATGAAATCGTCCCCGCCGGAATCGCGAAGGAAGGCGAGCCGAAGGTCGATCCGCTGAAATATCAGAAAGACCGCGAGACCAGCGACGCCGCTTCGGAGGATGAGATTCTCACCTTGAAACTGCGCTATAAGGCTCCCGACGGCGACACCAGCACGCTGATCTCGTTCCCGCTGACAGACGAGGGTTTGAAAATGAAGGAACTGTCGGGAGATTTCCGCTTCGCGTCGGCGGTGGCGGAATTCGGGATGATCCTGCGCGGCTCGAAATACAAGGGCGCGGGCGACCTCAAACTGGTGCGGGAACTGGCGACGTCCGGCAAGGGCGCGGACAAGAACGGCTACCGCGCCGAGTTCCTGCAACTCCTGGACAAGGCGGAGAAACTGCTGGCGTCGCGCGACGCGGGGAAATAACAGAAATCCTAATTGAACCAGAGTTCGTACAAACGCGTCGCCTGACAAAGCGGCGCGTTTTTTTACCTGCGCCCTCAACTTTAATCGAAAATTATAAAAAATAATTCGCATAAGGCTATCCATGCTTTAAAATTCCATATGACTAAGTTATTTGTCGAACAGATAAATACCTATGTTTTTATGTTCCGCGACTGATTACATTGGTTCAACTGATTGCCAGATAAATACTTATGAACGAGCAATATCAGACTATAGCCAGGGCGTTGAGCGAGGAAATCGCAGGCGGCAGATATAGCGCCGAAACGCCGCTGCCATGCCGGACCGAATTGGCGCGGCAATTCAAGGTCGCGCGCGCCACGGTTGACCGCAGCATCAGGCTGCTGGTGAAAAAAGGCGTTTTAACCAGCCGACGCGGGGCAGGGACTTTTATCGCTCAAAACGAGCAGCGGCATTCCATCGTTTTTGTCGGTCTGCCGCAGCGCGATGACCGGATTCCGCCCTGCCCTCCCCACCGGCTGTCGTACCTCCCTTTCGACGCCTGCGCCACCCGCAGCGCCCGTCGGCGGCTGGAGGAATTCGACGGCATTGTCTGGAACATGCCAGACTTCGGCAGGATAGAATGGATGCGCGAATTCCAGGGGCGCGTACCGCAGATCGTGATCAACCGCCATCTGCCGGAATTCAACTACGTGTCCACGGATCACAAAGGCGCGATCCAGTCGGTGACCAGCCAGCGACTGGCGCAATTGCCAGACGCAGTGCCGCTTTTCCTCACCACCCATTCGCCGGAAAACCGGGATATCGTGCAGCAGATGCGCATGGACGGTTTTGTCGCCGCCTGCCGGGACGCGGGGAGGTTTTACGAAATCGTCGTGCTGCCCGGGGAATTCGAGCAGAAAAAAAACGTCCTGGCCGAACGCGCAAAACCGCACGCAGGAAAAATGCTGCTGCTGGTTTCCTCGGCTCTCGCCAATACCGGCGCGGTCGTGTCTTGGGTCGGCGAACAGAAATTACGCTGGGGCGAGGAAATTTTCTATTCCGATTTCGACAACAACTATCCGGAAAACGTCTTCGGCTTCCAGGTCACTTCGTTTCTGCAGGATTTTCCCCTGCTGATAACGGAAGGAGTAAAAAGGCTGGTCGAACTGATCGAGAAAAAGCGCGAATCGGCACAGGTGCTGATTCCGCCCAAAAGGGTTGACGGGAGAACGTGATCCACGGCCTGGAAGGACTTTCGGGAAAGGGTTGAAAATGAACCGCATCTGGTGGACATGGGATTTGCGCATGCGCTGGCACTGGGGCTTCTGCCGTTCGCACGAATCTTTCGTCGCCAATTACAAGACACTGCTCGACGCCGCCCACCGCTACAGCGTCGAGGCGGTGGTCATATGGGGCTTTTTGCGCGATGAACACGGCGGCATCGATGCTGCCAAAGAGGTGCGCGAGCACGCGGAGAAGCGCGGCGTGCGCATCCTGCCCGGCTTCGGCGTAGACGATTATGGCGGCGCGTATTACGAAGGCTCCTCCCGATATGCCCTGGACAATTATCTGACAGAGCATCCGGAAGCGCAGGCGGTCGACAAAAACGGCAATCCGGCGACCCACCTCTGGCCGCCGATGGACACGAAGGCGCGGAAAAAGGCCTGCCCGTCGGACGGAAAAGTGCTGGACTATTACCGCGAGTCATTGGAATGGCTGCTCAGGGAATTTGACCTTGACGGCTTCCAGATCGAGCAGGGCGACAGCGGCCTGTGCTACTGCGACCGCTGCCGGGAGCGACAGCAGATCACCCACCTCGGCGAGCGGACATCTGTTTCCGACGGCGCCAGGCGC
The DNA here is from genome assembly GCA_020060765.1 of Planctomycetota bacterium. GTDB lineage: Bacteria > Planctomycetota > SZUA-567 > SZUA-567 > SZUA-567 > JAGUZQ01. The sequence continues at coordinate 10,296 of JAGUZQ010000120.1, forward strand.
ATCGGCGCGGTGGTGAAACCGTTTCTGGAAAAGCAGGACGACCTGCTGATCGTGAGCGAAACCTACCTGGGAATGAGTAAGGAAGAGCTGGAGACAATCGCGTCGGCACTGCCCGACTATCCCGAAGGCATAACGCTGTCGTGGCAGCTTTACGACGACGGCAGGATGAAGGTCGACGAGGGCGTCAAAAGTCCGCGCCCGCACGGCGTGGCGGCTCTGCGCACCAACAGCGACGTCTTCTACGGCGTGAGGGAGGACGGCAAAAACATCGCCGAGGCCTTGCGGCGCTCGAAAGCCGCGGGGCTGGACTGGACCTATATCTACGGCGAACACCCGGACGACCGTCCGGTTGTCCGCGATAATTACGAGGCGTGGTACCGGCATTCCGTTTGATTTTTTTGCAGGCGCGGGCGCGTCTGCATCGTTTTCACAAAGGGGAAACAAATGTCACAGAAGAGAATCAAGGTTGGCGTAATGGGACAGGGTCGCAGCGGGTTCAACATTCACATACACTGGTTACGGCAGGCGCAGAAGCAGTACGAGATTGTGGCTGTGGCGGATCACATTCCGGGACGGTGCGACGAATCGGTCAAGGAATTCGGCTGCAAGGCTTACAAGGATTACCGCGACATGCTCAAGGACAAGAATGTGGAGCTGTTCGTTAACGCCCTCCCCAGCGTACTGCATCCGCAGGGAACCATCGACGCATTCAAGAGTGGTCGTCATGTGCTGTCCGAAAAACCCCTGGCAGCCAAAGTGAAGGATTTCGACCGGATGGTGGAGGCCGCGAACAAGGCGAAGAAAAAGCTGTTCCCCTTCCAGAACTCACGCTTTTATCCCTTCTTCCAGAAAATGCTGGAAATCATCGACTCCGGCGTATTGGGCGAGATCGTGCATATTCGCAGCAGCTGGAGCGGGTTCCAGCGCCGCAACGACTGGCAGACCAGGCAGGAACTTTTGGGTGGAAATCTGCTCAACACCGGCCCGCACCCGATGGATCACGCCATCGTCCTCTTCGGCAAGCGCAAGCCCAGCGTCTTCTGCCAGATGAAGGCGATCAACACCGCGGGCGACGCCAACGATTTCTGCGCCGTCACCCTCTATGGCAAAAACGCACCGGTGATAGAAGTGCTGCTCAGTTCGTACCAAGCCTATCCGCAAGGCGAGCAGTATTGCGTCAGTGGCACCCTCGGCGGCCTGACCGGCGGCCCGGCGGGGTTGAAATGGAAATACTTCGATCCGAAGAAACACCCCAAGCCGAAGCTCATGCCGGGCTGGTCGGAAGATCGCGGTTATTGCGCCGAGAAAATCAATTGGGTAGAGAAAAGTTGGGAACAGAAAGGCGACGCCTCCGATTTCAGTCCCAATTCAAGAGGGGTTTATGATAACATGTACGATGTACTGGTCAACAAGGGCAAGCGCATCATCCAGCTTGACGAGGTGCGGCGACAGATCGAGGTCATGGAGGAATGCCACCGCCAGAACCGGCTGCCCCGGAAGACCAAGTTCACGAAAAAGCTATAGCGGTATTGACAAAACCGGCAAAAGCGCGAAGCTATAGCTTGGCTTTGTGATCGGCATATTTCTGACAGAAGGGAGTTATCGTGGCGGCAGAACTGAAAATCGGTATTATCGGCCTGGACACCAGCCATACCGTGGCATTTACCAAACAAATGCAGGGAGACGTGCCAGCCGAACAGCGGATTGACGGAATGCGCGTGGCCAAGGCCATGCGGTTCCCCTCCGCCTTCCAGAGCGAAGAGGGGCAGGACGGGCGGCAGAAAGAGATGGAGGCGATGGGCGTGAAAATGGCCTCGTCCGTGGCCGAAACCGTCGACGGCATGGACGCGGTCTTTCTGGAAATCAACGACCCGGCCTTGCATCTGAAATATTTCGAGCAGGTCGCGGGGCTGGGCTTGCCGGTTTTTATCGACAAGCCGCTAGCGGGAAACCTGGCCGAAGGCAAAAAGATTTACGACCTGGCCAAGAGCAAGGGCACTAAGGTCTGGAGCAGCAGTTCTCTCCGCTTTTTCGAAAGCATTGTCGCCGCGTGTAAAAAAGTACCTGAAGCCAAATTCTGTAACGTGTACGGCCCTCTGGGAAAGGCGGCCGTGGGCAGCGATTTGGTCTGGTACGGGGTACACACCTTCGAGATGATGGCGACGGTGATGGGCCTGGGTGCGAAAAGCGTGTTCGTCCGCGAGGATGACTGCGGCGTGGTGGCGACCGTTCACTACGGCGAGGGTCGGCGCGCGGTGGCCGAGTGCATCAAGGGTGCCTGGAAGTATGGCGGCCGGGCGCAGGGCGAGGGAGACTCCCCTGTCGAAAACTTCGGCCTTGTCTCTGGAGAAATTCTCTATTACTATCTGCTCAAGGAACTGCGCATCTTCCTGCAAAAAGGAACCATTCCCGTGCCGATGGAAACCACGCTGGAAATCCAGGCCATCATGGACGCGGCCGAGCGCAGCCTTGTCAGCAGCAGGGAGGAAAAGCTGGCGCTGTAACCAAATATTCTTCAAAACAAAAACGGCCGCAGGTTGCGGCCGTTTTTTGTTGCCACCGTACCGTTGGGGTTTACAATGAAATCTGGCTGTGGCGGAGAAGTGCATGAGCGGGAAAATCTTGGTGCTGGCGTGGCTGGTGGTAGCGTGCGCATTGCCTGAGTTCGTAGCCTGGCGGGAACCGGTGCCGCAGGGCGCACCGCTGGCTGCGCTGCCGTACAAGTCGGGAAATTGGCAAGGAATCGACTCGAAGTTACGACCCGAACAGACTCTGTTGCAGGCGGTGGGCGGGAAGTATGACGACCAGATTTTCCGGATTTATAAAAATCCCGCCGGGCTGGAAATCGAGGCGCAGATTTTCTACTGCGCCACCCGCCGCCCGCATAACCGGCTGACGACTTCGCTGAATTTCGTCAACTGCCTGCACGGCGGTTACCAGCAGGTGGCGCTGACGACCCTGGCGTTGAAGCCGGATTTGCCGGTGGGTTACATTGTCGTGCGGAAAGGCGAGGCTGCCGCAGCGTTAATGTACTGGCTGCAATCTCCCGGCAAGACTTCCGCCGACGGGTTTTCCCACGCGCTCTGGCAGTACGAACAGAATCTGCAACTTTCGCGCGCCGACGGCTGTTTCGTGAAATTGGCGGTCGCGGGCGAGCGCACTCCGGAGAAAGAGGCGGCGCTGGCGGAGTTGGCTAAACTGCTGCACGGAAAAATCGAAACCTGGCTGCTAGCGCGTAAATGACGCGGGGCATTCAGATTCTTTCCCGGAACTGGCGGGGGGAGAGGCCGGTCGCCTTTCTGATCATCCGCGAAAAATAATTCGGATCGGTATAGCCGCAACTCCGCGCTATTTCCGCCACCGGGCGATCGGTCTGCTTCAGCAGCGACAGCGCATTCTGCACCCGCAGATTGGAGATATATTCCACCGGCGCGAGGCCGACGATTTCGGCAAAACGCCGGGTGAAACTGCTGCGGTGGAGGCGCAGGCGATAGGCCAGCGCCTCCACTCCCAGCGCGGGATTGCCCCATTCCCGCTGCATGATTTCCCGCGCCTGCTGGATCAGCGGATCGGCGGTTTCAGGTTTCTTGCGCGAGGAAGCCAACGCCAGCAGCCTGTAAGCGAGGGCGCTGGCGGCAATCTCTCCCGCCTCGCCGATATCGCCGATGGCTTTCGCCAGCGACTTGAACTCCTTCACTGGCGCGGGACCGACGTCGAAGATATCCGACGCCAGGCCGAAGGCAGTCGTGCAGGCGGAAGCCAGCGACCCGTCCATCGTCCACCAGCGGTATTCCCATTCGACATCCAGCGCGTAGACCCGGTGTTCCATACCGGGGAAATAGACCGCCACCTGCCCCGGATGCAGCGTCCGTTCCATTCCGTTCAACACCAGCGCGCCGTAACCCGACACACCCCAGAACACCTGCACGAAATGTTTCACCGCCACGTTATCGCGGTAACCTGGCTCCACCCGGTAATGCCCGACGCTGCGCGCGCCCAGCGGCACCTCGGCGGCGGGAGAAGCGGTGGGGCGATAGAGCAGTTCTTTTTCGACAAACATCACAAAAGTCCAGAAAGTATCACGCCATTCCCCTTGTTTAGCTTTGATTATAGCGCATAATTAAGGCGTGAGTCAAACATTTTTGCAGGAAGGGACTAAGGCTCTGGTCGAATAATTCTCTTTTTGCCGTAAAGTTTTCGCAATCAGGGGTTATCGGCGTCGCGCCTCCAAAGGATTTTTCTTAGTCCCCTAGTCCCTTAGTCCCTCGGAGTATTACCGCAAGTTTTTGTCTATAATCGTCAGGAGAAAAAAATGTCAGGCCCCAAGGTTACGGTCATCGGCGCGGGAAGCTACTTTTTCGGCAAGCCTATCATTCACAAGATGGCGACCAGCCCTATCATGGACGGCGGCACCCTGGCGCTGGTGGACACCAACAAGAAGGTGCTGGACACGATGATGGCGCTGGCAAAGCGGGTATTCGCCGCGACGAAGTGCAAGGTGAAACTCGTCGGCTCCACCGACCGGAAGAAAGTCATGCAGGACAGCGATTTTCTGGTGCTGAGTTTTTCGCGCGACAACACCAAGTACCGCAAACTCGACACCGAAATCGCCGCGCGCCACGGCATCCGCATGTGCAGCAGCGACACCGTCGGCCCGGGCGGGGTTTTCCGCTGCCTGCGCGAGCTTCCGATCGCGGTGGATATCTGCAAGGACGCCGCCAGAATCTGCCCGCAGGCGTGGGTAATCAACTTCGTCAATCCCACCGCGGCGATGGGCATGGGGCTGCGCCGGTTCGCTTCCGAGGTGCGCAGTTTCGCCCTCTGCGATGGCAACCACGAACCTTACAATACCGTCCGCTGGTGCGTGATGGCGGGCCTGCTGCCTAAAGATGCGACCGCCATCCCGCCGCAGATGTGGCCGAAACTGGATCTGCGCATCGGCGGCATCAACCACTGCACCTGGGTGGTTAAATTCACCTACGCGGGCAAGGATATGCTGCCGACGCTCCGTCGGTTTTATGAAAAGCAGGCGCGGGAAGAGCAGAAAAATCCCGGCGAAAAGGCAAAACCCCGCTTCAATATCAACTATCTTGTCCAACTGTTTGACCTCTACGGCGCCATTCCCACCGCCGTCAGCCATACCAAGGAATACGTCCCCTTCTTCCAGGGTTACGGCGTCAAACCCAACATGCCCGAACCGATACGCCTGTTCGACGCCGACAATCGGCAGGAGGAAATGGACGCCGCCTGGACGATTACCGAACAATATGCCAACGGCAAACTGCCGATGAAAAAATTCATGGAGCAGGTGCATAACGACCACGCCACCGACATTATCGAAAGCATGTGGGGGGGCTTGGGCAAGCAGTTCTATATCAACAGCCCCAGTAACGGCGCGGTTACCAACCTCCAGCCTGACGCGTTCCTGGAACTGCGTTGCGACCTGGATATGCGCGGCCCCCGCCCGCAGCATTTCGGCGCCATGCCGCGCGGAATATTGGCCATACAGCAACAGATGATCGACACTCACGAATTGACCGCCGAAGCGGCCATGACCGGCGACCGCACTATCCTCCGCCGCGCCATGCTGACCGACCCGCTCTGCAACAACATCGCCGACGCCGACGCCTGCATCGAAGACCTGCTCGCGGCGGAAAAAGCGGTTCTGCCGAAATACTGGTACCGCTGATTGCGTGCCGGTGGCTGCGCCACTCGCATACTACGCTGCCGCGTTGAGGACGCACAAATTGTCCGCGCTCCCTTCGTTCGCGGTTTTGCGATAATTTTCGCGCACTAAAAACAGATAGCAACTGGCGACCCCCTAACCCTCTCCCCCTCAGGGGGAGAGGGGATTTGTTTCTCGTCTTGCAGCGCTTGCAGCAATGCCCAAAACTAACCGCAACCGGCAACCCGTCCCAGCGCCTCGACGCTCCAGATCAAGGGATACAGTTTTTCGCCGTACCAGAGTTGCGAGAAATACAGACCAATGGGAGAAGGATTCATCTGGTCTGAAATATTCCGAGCCAGGAATTCCGCGCCGCCGAGAGCTGCTTGCCTCGCGGATTCATTGCCGGGAAATCCGGATAACGCCGTCACCGCCAGCGCAGTTTCCTCGATCGTGCTTTTCACGCCAGACGCCGCGCCCCAGCCGCCGTCGGTGTTGCGGCACGACAACAGGAACTCCACGCTCGCGGTCGGCGCTTCGACACGCGGGCAACTGTCATAAGCCCGTAATACTCTGGCCGTGCCGAAGACGGGATTACGCTTGTCCGGAGTTTCCTGGCTGCCGAACCAGAGGGGAAACCAGGAACCGTCGGAATTTAGCGACTTCCGCAAATATTCAAAACCGCGACCTATCGCGGGGCTGATACCAGGCGAGGGGAAATATGCGGCGCTGGCGGAAAGGGCGCGGATTACATGCGCGGTAAGATCAGCGCTACTCCGGTCAAACGGCAGCCGGTTCCACCCCCGGCAGAACGTCGGCCAGCCTCCGTCGCGGTTTTGCAGACGCTGCAGCCAGTTCACGCCGCTGGCGACAGCCTGGCTCAATTCCTCTTTTTCGCAAAAAACTTCTGTCGTATCGCTTGTCAACGCCAGCAACACGCCAGCGGTGTCGTCGGCGTCAGGCACGCCGCCGGGACGGTGAGTCCACGCCCAACCGCCGGGAGCGGAGGCAGTGAAAGGATGAATGCCTTTGTGCTGTTGCCCCAGCAGCCAGCGGAGAGTTTCGACCGGCACCGGCTTTCCCGCCGCGCGCAGGGCAGATACAGCGGCGGAAGTCAGCCAGACGGAAAGATCGGTGTCGATGGGAACGCTGCCGTCGGGGCGGACGGATTGGCGCAGAAAATCCAGGCATCGGTCCACGACGGAATGGCGGGGCAGTCCGGCTTCGGCCAGCCCCATGGCGGCAAACGCGGTGAGCGGCGCGGCCTGGAGGAAACCGCCACCGGAAGGCTGGATAGATGCCAGCTTTTTCAGCGCCGCCGGGATCGCCGCGTTTCGCAGAACCCCCGTCAGCGGGTTGCCACCGGCTTTTTTCCGGTGCAGCAACAGCCCAAGCGAAATCAAGGCAGGCAAGGCATAACTCACCACTTCCAGCCGGAAGAATTTCAACCAGGATGACGGCAGCGCCGACAGTTCCAGCGGCAGCGCCGGAATATCGTCCCAGTCAGCCAAACCCGCCAAAGCCGCGTTGCACAGGATCGGCACGGCAAAGGTGCGGTCTTCGCCGTAAAGGGCAAGGATGGCGTCTGCCAGTTTTTTTCCGCCTGCCGCACGCGAGAGATATTCCTCGCCTTCGGCCTCAATACGCGAAAAATCCGCTCCTCCCGCCAGACTGAACGCGGACAGAGCGAGGACGGTCGCAGGCAGGTTACTGGCGCTGTCGGTAGTGTCGCCCCAACCGCCGTCGGGATTGCGGTTATCAGCCAGCCAGCACAAATTGCGATTAAGCCGCGCGTGGTCTTCCTCGCGACCGCAGGCAGAAAAAGCGCTGGCGGCGGTGGCGGTGGCCAGCGCGCTGGAAGACAGTTCCCCTTCCCAGAAATTACCGGCAGTCATTTCCGCCTGCAAAAGTTCGCAAGCACGATTCCTGGCATGGACAATACTTTCCCGCACTGTTTTTCCTCCGGCAACAGTATAACGCCTGTTCCGGCAAAGTAAAAGCAGTTACCTGTCTTGACTTTTTCCGGTGATTAGGCACAATGTGGTTGCTTCGATTTTACTTGAGCCGGTTTTCTCCGGCAGGCGGGATCCGGCATGATCCCGCAGGGTTGGTCTTTTGGTCTTTTCCGGAAGGAAAACAACATGCCGCGCGTGAGGGTCAAGAACGGTCCGGCGAAAAATTCCTGTTACGACGTCGTCGACAAGCCGCTGTCGCTGGGGAGAGAGCCGACCTGCGACATCCAGATCATGGACAAGGGTTCCAGCCGCAACCACGCGGAACTGTTCCGGATCGGCGAAATGTGTTTTATCCGCGACCTGGAAAGCCGCAACGGCACCTTCGTCAACGAGGTCAAGATCGACGAGGAACTGCTGCGCGAAGGCGACCGCATCCAGATCGGCGCCACTATCCTGGTATTTGAAACCGGCGACGCCCCGGCGGAAAACGACGGGCTGGAGTTTTCCGAGGAAGCGGTCGGCAACACCCTCGAACTCCGCCTGGAAGACCTTTCCGCCATGAACGTGGGCGAGGGCGACGGCGGCGAAGCCAAGCGGCTGCGCGGCATCTACCGCCTGGGCCGCATCCTGGCCGAGGAAAAGGACGAGGCGGGGCTGATCGAGAAGGTGCTGCCTTTCGTGGCGGGTGAACTTAACGCCGACTGCGCCTATCTCTTCACCAGAGACGCGGTCAAGGGCAATATCGTCCCCATTGGCACATTTTCCCGGAGCGGCAAGAAGGGCGGCAAAATTTCCCGCTCCATTATCCGCCGCGCCATCCAGGAAAAACGGGCGCTGCTCACCTCCGACGCGATGCAGGATGACCGTTTCTCCGCCCGTGACAGCATCATGCTGAAACAGATTCACAGCGTGATCTGCGTGCCGCTGGCCGTCACCGGCGACCTTTCGGGAGTGCTGTACCTCGCGGGCAACAGCCCTTCCGATGTATTTAACGAGGAAGACCTGGAACTTTCCGCCGCCATGGCCGACCAGATCGGGCTGGCTATCTCCCATCTGCGAGTGCAGGAGACCCAGCGCGAAAACCTGATGAGCACCATCCGCGTCCTGGTGCGTGCAGCGGAGATGAAGCAGCCTTCCGCGCGCGGCAGATCCGAAAGAATCGCCAACTACGCCTTGGCGATCGGACGGCGGATGCGCATGACTCCCCTGCAACTGGAAAGCCTGCAACTGGCGGCGCTGCTGCACAACATCGGCCTGCTGGCCGAGGACGACGAGACAGTGGCGGAAAAATACCGCGAGAAGGACGGACGCGAGTTTTCGCAGGCGGAAAGGCAGGTTCGCTTTTCGCTGGACATCGTGCGCGACATGGCCTGCTTCTCCGCCATCGAGGATGGCGTGCGTTACCAGCTTGAATTCAACGACGGCTCCGGCCCGGAAGGGATGAAAGGCGAAAATATCCCCCTGTCCGCGCGAATCGTCGCGGTGGCTAGCGAATTCGACCGCCTCATCACCACCCCCACTGGCATCAGCGAAGTCGAAGCCTTGAAACAGGCAGTGATCGAACTGGGTCGCCAAAGCGGCAGGAAGTTCGACGAGGACGTGGTGAAAGCGCTGCTGGTGGCGCACCGCAACGACGAACTGGTGGCTTGCCCGGAAGCCTTCGCGGAAGAGGAATAAGATGGCTTTGGTGGAATGCGAACTGGCGCAGATCATGATTACCGAAAGCGCCGTGGCACCGCAGGTAATCGTGCTGCGGGAAAAAAACGGGGCGCGCGCCTTCCCGATCCACATCGGTTTTTTCGAAGCCTTGGCCATCAACCGCCACGTCCACGGCGAGGAACTGGTCAGACCCATGACCCACGACCTGCTGGCTGCGGTGATCGAAAACCTGGGCGGCACCCTGGTGCGGATCGTGGTCAGCGACCTGATGGAAGACGAGGAAGGCAACGGCACTTTCTACGGCCTGCTGGTGGTGTCGCAGAACGGGGAGGAAATCGAAATCGACTGCCGCCCCTCCGACGCGGTGGCGCTGGCGGTGCGCGACGGCTGCCCGATTTTCGTCGAGGAGCAGGTGCTTAATTCCTCCAGCAACGCCTGAACCTAAAAAACTTTTCGGAGATTTTCCCGACTTTTCTTGACAGGAACCATTCCGAAGTTAACATAATATAATTAAAGAGTTTATGGCATTGGCTCAAATGCCGGTTGCGACCGGCGGCAAGCGCGACAACAAGCATCGAAGGTGATTCATGGAAATTCTCAAAGGCATCCCGGTCTCTCCCGGATTCGCCATCGGCGAAGCCTTTATTCTCGACAGCGAGGAATCGGTCATTCCCCGCCGCTTCATTTCCCAGCCGGAAGTGGAGACTGAAGTAACCAGGTTTCACGCCGCCGTGGAAAAGGCCAAGGCCGACATCCGCGAGTTGCAGCGCCGTGTCTCCGACGAGATCGGCGAGGAAGCGGCGCCTATCTTCGACGCCCACGTCATGATTCTTTCCGACAAGCCCCTGCACGATGAAGTCCTCGGGCGCATCCGCAACAATCGTTTCGCCGCCGAATACGCCGTCAGCCGCAGCCTGCGTAAATTTGAAAAGGCGTTTCTCCGCACCGGCAACAGCTATCTCGCCCAGCGCATCACCGACCTGCGCGACATCGAACAACGCATGTTGCAGGCGCTGTTGGGCGAACGCAAGGAGGAAATCCGCCAACTCGACCGCCAGGTGGTGCTGCTGGCGCACGACCTCACCCCCAGCCAGACCGCTGCTTTCGACCGCGAAAAGGTGATCGGCTTCGCCACCGACGTCGGCGGCATGACGGGTCACACCGCCATTGTCGCGCGCGCGCGGGAAATTCCGGCGGTGGTCGGCCTGGGCACGGTCTCCACCGACGTCTCCACCGGCGACCTTGTGGTCGTCGACGGCAACCGCGGCATCGTGGTCGTCAATCCCGACGAAAAGACGATGGACGCTTACCGCCGGATGATGAAGGATTTCCACGTCTTCGAGGAAGCACTGATCGGCGAGAAGGATCTGCCGGCGGTGACACTGGACGGTTGTCGCGTGAGCGTGGCGGCTAATATCGAGTTCCCCCGCGAAATCGAAACCGTACTCCAGTTCGGCGGCGAGGGAGTGGGTCTGTACCGGACGGAATTCCTGTACCTGGAATCGGAAGTAGAACCGGACGAGGCCATGCACTTCGAAGCCTACGAGCGCGCCATCTCCATGGTCGGCAGCCTGCCTATCGCCATCCGCACCCTGGATCTCGGCGCGGACAAGTTTTTCCATATCGGCAAGAGCACGGTCGACATCCTGCACGAGCGCAACCCCGCCCTCGGCTGCCGGGCGATCCGTTATTGCCTGCGTTACCCTGACGTTTTCCGCAAGCAGATCCGGGCGATCTGCCGCGCCTCGGCGCTGGGCAACGTCAAGATGATGATCCCGATGGTTAGCTATTGCGACGAAGTTATCGCGGTACGGCAGATGGTGGCGGAAGTGCAGGAACGGCTGGCCGACGAAGATGTGCCTTTCAATCCCGACATGCCTATCGGCATCATGGTGGAGGTACCCTCGGTGGCACTCACCATAGAGCGCTTCTGCGATCACTGCGATTTTTTCAGCATCGGCACCAACGACCTGACGCAATACGTCCTCGCCGCCGACCGCACCAACGAGCACGTCGCCGGGCTTTACTGGCCGGGACATCCTTCGATTCTGCGCCTGATCCGGGAGGTTCTGGAAAAGTCGGCCGAACGCGGCATTCCGGTCAGCCTCTGCGGGGAAATGGCGGGCGACGCCGCGTTCGTGGTGTTCCTGCTGGGATTGGGACTGCGCAACTTCTCGGTCAGCCCGCCGCTGATTCCGGAAGTGAAAAAGCTGATCCGCTACGTAACGCTGGACAAGGCGCAGGAAGTGTCCGACCACGCGCTAAGCCTCGGCACCAGCCGCGAGGTCATGGCCTATCTGCGCGGAGTTACCCGCGAATACCAGCCCAACTGGAATTTCATGTAACGCCCACTAACCGGATTTTTCATTTCAGCGTTATTTCCACCACTTCCACCGGCACGTCCAACCGCCGGTTCGGCAGGCGCAGGCGCAGTTCGCCCGCTTTAAGCGAATCGGTTCCCCACTGCATGATCTGCGGCACGTCGGCGCCGTCTCCCAGCATGGTGGCATGACGGACCTGGTCTTTCAACCCCGGCAAAATGATGTCACTGGTCTGCTTGCCCAGCAGGTGCAGGAACAGCCGGTTGCCTTTCTGGGTGTAACAGGCGTTGAATGGCGGCGTTAATTCCGCCGCCGTCGAACCGTGCAGCGAGTCGCGGTACAGATCCATCCATTCGGCGAGTTTGCCGAGTTGCTCTACGCTTTCCTTGGGCAAACGTCCGCGCGCGTCGGGGCCGACGTTGAGCAGCAGGTTGCCGTTGCGGCTGGCGCAACCCAGCAGCGTTCCCAGGACGGATTCAATCGGCTTGTACGCGGCGTAATTCCTGGCATAGCCCCAGTTGTCGTTAAGGGTGATGCAGGCTTCCCAGACCTCGGCTTGCCTGCCGCCGATTTCGACCGGCGCTGTGGGGACGCACAACTCGGCGGTGCCGAAATCGCCGGGAAAGGATTTCTTGTCGTAGCTCAGGCGGTCGTTGAGCAGGATGTCGGGCTGGCAGTCGTAAACCAGTCGGCGCAAAACTTCCGCGTCCCAGTCTTCCGGCTTTTTCCATTTGCTGGTGTAATCCAGGAACAGCAGATCGATTTTGCCATAATCGGTCAGTATCTGCCTGACGTTCTTATGCAGATATTCCCGGTAGATCGCCATATCGCGCGTCGGCCATTCCCTCTCCCCCTTGCGCCAGAGCGGATGCTCCTGGTCAGGCATGAAGTGGGGATGCTGCCAGTCCGGCAGGGAGTGATAAAACCCGATCCGGTGCCCGCGCGCGCGAAAAGCCTGCGTCAGTTCGGCGGTGATATCGCGACCGTAGGGCGTATTCATAATATTGAAATCGGTCTGGCGGCTGTTGTACATGCAGAAGCCGTCGTGGTGGCGGGTGGTGAAAACCACGTACCGCATTCCCGCGTCCCACGCCAGATCAGCCCAATAGCCGGGATCGAAATCGACGGGGTTGAATCTGTCCATATAGGCACGGTAAGTGCCTGGGTCGATGTCGCTATTAAACATATCCCATTCACCCCGGGCGGGGATGGCATATAAACCCCAGTGGATAAACAGCCCAAATCTTGCCTGGGCAAACCATTCAGCTTTACGTTCCATGCGTTCTCCATTATTGAATAAGTCCCACAATAATAACATATTTTTTTGCAAAATCCAGGCATCAGGATTTTACTTTTTCCCATTTCCGCATATGATAAGCTGGATGGAAAAAGCTAACCAGAAAAAACGGATCATGAAGTGCGTGCAATGCAACGGCGGCAACACCCGCTTTGCCTTCCCCTTCCAATTCCGTTTCTACCGCAAGCTCCGCGGCCACGTCAAGATCACCTGCGACGACTGCAAGGCGGTCTGGCGCACGCCATACCCGTAATTTCTTCCGGAAATAACCGACATGCCCCTGCTTTTTGAACTGGACAGCATCGAACTCGCCTTTGGCGGGCGCCCCATTTTCTCGGGGATTACCGAATCGTTTTTCTCCGACCGCAAGTGCGCCCTGATCGGCCGCAACGGCGCAGGCAAAACCACGCTCTGCCGACTCATCACCGGCGAGGAATCGCCCGACTACGGCGAACTCCGGCAACAACCGTCTCTGCGCATAGGCTATCTCCGGCAGGGCGGCGAGCTGGGCGAGGACGAATCCGCGCTGGATTTTCTGCGCCGTTCCTCCGGCAGCCCGGAATGGCGCTGCGGGGAAGCGGCGGGAAAACTCGGCATCGATCCGGACAAGCTAGCCGCCCCGGCCCGGGCTCTCTCCGGCGGCTGGCGCACGCTGCTGAAACTGGCGGCGCTGATGCTGGAGGAGCCAAGTTTCCTGATCCTGGACGAACCGACCAACTTTCTAGATCTGCGCACGCTGCTGAAACTGGAGAATTTTCTTAACGGCTGGAGCGGCGGCGCGCTTATCATCTCCCACGACCGCTCCTTTCTCAACCGCACCTGTTCGCACACGCTGGAACTGTCGCTGGCGAAACTGCATTCCTACCCCGGCACGGTGGAGCAGTATTTCGCGCACCGGCAGGAGCGGCTGGAACACCAGGAGCGGGTGAACGTTGCCCGCCAGAGCAAGATGAAACAGTTGCAGCGCTTTATCGACAAGAACCGCGCCGGTGCCAACACCGCCGCGCAGGCCAAGAATAAACAGAAGCAACTCGACCGCATCGAGGAAATCCACGAAATCGAAACCGAGCATTATGTTTCGCGCGTGCGCCTGCCCCTGCCCGAGCCGCTGCGGAAAACCGTTTACCAGTGCGAGGAACTGGCTATCGGTTACGATGGCAAGGCAATTGCGGAAAATATCTCCTTCAGCATCGAACCCGGCGACAAGGTGGCGATCGTCGGCGACAACGGCCAGGGCAAGACCACGCTGCTGCGCACCATGACCGGCAGCCTTCCCGAAATTTCCGGCAAACAGCGCTGGGCGATCGGGGCGAGTCCGGTCGTCTACGCGCAGCACGTCTATGAAGCGCTGCCGCCGAACCTGCCCGCGCGTGACTACCTGATCGCCAACGCCGGGCAGGATTACACGGAAAAGGACGTGCTGAATATCGCGGGCGGTTTCGGCTTTTCCCGCGACGACGGGAGCAAGCGCATAGCGGTGCTGTCGGGAGGGGAACGGGCGCGCCTGTCGCTGGCGGGGATTTTTCTCCGGGGCGGAAACGTGCTGGCGCTGGACGAGCCGGTCAACCATCTCGACGTGGAAACCGTGGACGCATTGGCGCAGGCGCTGGAGGAATATCCCGGCACTATCGTCTTCGTCAGCCACGAGCGCGACTTCTGCCGCCGGGTGGCGACGCGGGTGCTGGAGGTAAGTAACGGCGGGGTGCGTAATTTCCCCGGCGACTACGCCGACTATCTGGCGGAAGTCGATCTCGAACAGGACGAAGCAACCCGCGCCGCGCCTAAACAGATTATGAAAAAGGAGAGCGAAGGCAAGAATCGCTACGAACTGTCCAAGAAATCCGCCTCCTGCGAACGGCGGCTGGAAAAGCAGGCGCAAGTCATCGCCGCGCTTCACGCCAGAATGCTGGCAGAACCCGACTGGCAACAGGCAGCCAAACTGAAACAAGAACACGACCTGCTCGCCGCCGATCAGCAGTTGCTGGAAGAGGAATGGCTGCTGCTACAGGAGGAACTGGAAAGCTGCCCCTGAACGACGCCAGGTGCAGATTTTATTTGCCGCAAGCATCTGTTATATCAATTCAGGTTAGCAGTGACCGATATGCTGACATTCTCCCCCTCCCAGGGGGAGTTAGAGGGGGTGAACGGGGAATGGCTTCACCCCTCCCTCCCCTGGAAGGGGAGGAACTTTCGGCATCATTAACTTGAATTGATATTATTTCTGCAAAGCCTGCGCCTGCGCCAGTGCGAATACATCCGAAAGCCTGGCATGTTTCTTTTCCGCGACCTGGCGGCAATCCTCGTATTCCGGCTGCGCGACAACCATCCCCCCTGCCCCGCTGCCGATTTTCACCTTGATCGTTTCGCCCAACACTTCCACTTCCCGCAGTTCGCGCTGGAGAATGCTTCGTTCGACCAGTTGGCGGCGAATGCCGAAGGTGCCGCCGTGCCGGAACAGCGCCTGTTCCACAGCCTCGGCTTTTTCCTCCGGTGCCAACGCCGTCAGCTCCGTGCCCAGGCGCCCCTTTTTCATCGTCGCGGCGACGGCATAAGCCTCGACCGCGCCCGCCAGATAACAACGTTCACAGCAATAGGCAATTTCCTCGGCGGTGGCGTCGTCGATGACGCAACGCAGTTCCACCACCTGGTCGCGCCAGTTCCCGGCGACGGTTTCGCCCAGCATGACCCGCACCACATTAGGCCGGTCAGGGAGTTCCCGCGTTCCCGCGCCGTAGCCGATTTTCAGTCCGGCGAGTTGCGGGCAGGCGCGGAACTCATCGACTACCACGCCCAGCAACGCCGCACCCGTAGGCGTCAGCAGTTCCGAGCGCACCTCCGCCTGATTGACCGGAATTTTCCGCGCCGCGATTATCTCCAGCGTCGCCGGGGCAGGCACCGGCAGCACCCCGTGCGCGCAGGTCACCGTGCCGGTTCCGACCGACACCGCCCCGCCGGTTACGCAACCGACGCCGAGATTTTCCAACGCCAGCAACACCCCGAACACGTCGAGGATGGTGTCGACTCCGCCTACTTCGTGGAAATGTATTTCCTCCGGCGGTTTACCATGCACCTTGCCTTCCGCCCCGGCCAGCAGCCGGAAACATTCGGCGGCGCGTTCCTTCACCCGCGAAGAAAACGGACACGCCTCTACAACGGCGAGCATGTCTGCCAGATGACGGTAAGGAGTATGATGATGGTGGTGCTTATCGTGTCCATGATGATCGTGATGGGCGTGGTGTGCGCAGAAAGGTTTGATGTATGCCGCGCGCAAACCGGAGCGCATTACTTCTTCTATCGAAAATCCGCAGTCCTCCACACCGAGTTTGCAGAGTTCCGCATTAAGGTAATCGGCGTCCGCTCCCAGGTCAACCAGCGCCGCCAGCAACATGTCTCCCGCCGCGCCGGAAACGCAATCGAAATGCAGGTGTTTCATTCTTCTTCCCATTCCTGTTCAAAATACACCGAGTATTCGTTACGACAAGCGGAGTTCTTCCGTAGATGAATGCCTATTTGAAATCCGCGAACGAAGGGAGCGCAATTGGACTATTTTTCCGTCTCCGCCTGCGAAGATGAAAGCGGCATCATGCCGCCCTGGTGGCCGGGATAGAGATGGTATGCGCAATCGGGGCCGACCATCTTTACGGCGGCGGCGCGTTCGATCCTGGCCTTGCCGTCCATGATCTTTTTCCGGTAAAGATGGCGCAGGCGGATGATTTCCGCGGCGGAGTTACGGTTCATGCCTATTCCGCCGCTTCTTCCGGAGCGTTTTTCGCCGGTTCCGGCTTGGCGTTTTTGTCGCCCAGTTCCTTGACGGCGTCTTCGTAAGCGTCCGGATTTTCCGTGCCGTCGGCGTAGGTGAGAAATTCCTCCTGCGAGGAATCGACGGTGTTGCAGAACTCCCGCCACTGGGCATAGTCGGCCAGCGCCAGCTTCCGCACCTTGACCTGGATAATGGTCTCTATCTCGACGCCTTTCTCCGTTCCCGCGCTTTTGCGGGTAAAGGAGGCGTATTTCTCCTCAAGATTGATATCCTTGGGCAGGTTGACGACTCTGGCGTTTTTCGGCAAAGCGATAGCGACCTTGTATCTGCGCACGAACGGCGCGCCCAGAACCATGTCGTGCTTGCGTTCCTTGAGCGAAGCCAGTTGCCTGGTCAGTTGCACCGGCATCAGCGCTGTTTTCAGTTTCATCACCTCGCCTTCCTTCTGCGCGAGGGCAGGCGCTTCCAGAGAAAATTTCAGCCAGCAGTCCTTTTCGGTCAATGCAGGCGACGAATGCTCGAACCGGCCGAAAGTATTGCCGGGAAAACGCGATTGGGTCATCATTTCCAAGTATTGCTTCAACCGCTCCGGCGCTTCCAGCGCGCGGCGCACCCCGGCGGAACTCATGCCGGAAAAGTCCTCCCGGTGCGCAATTATCCCCTTACCGCCGGGAGAAAGGAATATCCTGGTTTCCAGCGCGTTGAGATTGTTTTCCGGCTGGTCGGGGTCGATGGCGATCAGCGAACCTCCGTTTGGCTCCACCACCAGCGCGGTGGTGTCGCGATCCATCGGCGGAATTTCGCCAAACGGCACGTAGTCGGTGGTGCCGTCGAGCCAGTAATGTTTTCCGCCCTCCTTCTCCGGCGGCACGTAGGCAATGGCATGGTTGAAAATCCTGCCGCCGGGAATGTTGGTCGGCTCCTGCCCCAGGTTATACGTCCTGACCAGCGCCAGCCGCGCGTCGACGCCGACTTCCTTCAGCATGGCGCAGAACAGCACCGCCGTGTCCTTGCAGTCGCCGTAACGCGCGCGGAAAGTGCGCTCCGCCTTGTGGGGCTTGCAGCCGAATTCGCCGAAAGAAATGCTGACGTAGCGGATCTCCTTGGTGATGAAGCGATAAATAGCCTCGACTTTTTCCGCATGGGTTTTGCAGTCCTTGACCAGTTCCCGCGACTTTTCCTTAATGTCGGCGGGGATTTCCATCTGCTCCTTGGAAAGATTCCACACCCACTTGCCCACCTCGCTCCAGTCCTTGAACGTGCTGACGCGTAGCGATGGAACTATTTCAGAATAGGGCGGCATCATGGGTTCGGATTCTATGCCGGGAATATTTTCCGTACGCCAGCGCAATTCCCGCCCGCCGTCACGAAGCGTGGTTTCGGCTGCGGCGACTTCGGTGCCGGCCTGGCCGTGGCGCACGTCCTTATCCTTTGGCAGGATGACGGTGAAATCGAAGCGCAGGGTCGGGTTCATACTGCCGAAGAAAAAGTTGGTTTCGAACTCGTCGTTATAGATATTTTCCCTGCGATCCTCGACGGTGTACTGGATATCGACAATCGAGCCTTCCTTCACCTGCGGCAGTTGGATGGACTTGCTTTTGTATTCGGAATACACGCTGCCGGGGCCGGAGTTGCGACCGTAGGCATTGTCCCTGATGGCGGCGTTCTCGGCCACCGAGCCGTCAGGCTGGATGACGCGCGCCCGGATCACCTCCACTTTCTGGCGGGCGGGGTCGTAGGCAATCTGTTCATACGCCGCCTGCCTGATCGCTTCCCGTCGGAGAACTTTCTTCACGGAATGGATCATCTTGCTTTGCGTGCCGTTGGGATTGACCTTAACGAAGCCCTGGTCAAGCAACGTCAACAAGGTGAATTTCGGATAGTCCTCCGGCGCGGCGTCGCGTCCCGAGAGGTCTTCGTAAGCAATGTCGTAACCGTCGTAAAACAGTTTGCGCTTCGGCTCCAGTTCCTTCAGCAATTCCGCGAGTTCCGGATTGTCGGTCTTGATCGCCAGGGAGCGGCGGAAATAATCCAGCGCTTCCTCCTGCCTGCCCATCTCCTGCAGCAGCTTGCCGGTATATTCCAGCACGGCAGGCGATTGGGGCAGATATGCCAATGCTTCCTGCATGGTCGCCAGCGCCTTTTCGCTGTCGCCGCCCGCGCGCTGACAGTCAGCCAGTTTCACCCAGTGGGCATAGCTGTCCTGTGCCATGGCTGCATGAAACCGGCAGAGTTTTTCCGCCGCCGCAAAATCGTGCTTGCGCAAAAATTCGCCGATCAGCCGCAGGCGCAAGTTGGCGTCGCCGGTCGCTTCCAGCCCCTGTTGCAGCAGCGCTTCCTTTTCCGCCTCGGTTCCGGCGGTGTCGGCGGCGAGCAGATACAGCCCGCCTTCGCGCGGCGCCAGCGTAATCGCCTGGCGATATTGCGCATGGGCTTCCGGCTTCCATTCGCGCTTCTTGTTCACCTCTCCCAGCGCGCGGCAAACCCGGTAATGGGGCTTGAGCGCCAGCAGCCTGGCGGCGTCCTGTTCCGCCTGCCGGTACAGACCGCCGCGAAGTTCCTTGTCCAGCAGATTCATTTCCGCCTGGTACGCGCCTTCGACCCGGGCGGCTTTCTTTACCAGTTCGCGCGCCTCGTTCTCGTCCTGCTGGAGATAAGACGCAAATAACAGGATCAGCGGCGAATCGGGACACTGCTTCACCGCCGCATCCATCAGCGGGCGGGTGCGGCGGAACATTCCGTCGTCGAGCTTGTAGGTAATCAGGAAATACGCCTTTGCGGCCAGGGCGAGGGGGTTATCCTTGTCTTCCTTCAGCACGCCGGAAAAATACGCCAGCGCTCCCCAATCGAGGCCGCAGTTGCCGTCGGCGACTGCTCCGGTTTTTTCCACCGCCGGTTGATCGGCATACCTGGCGATATCCTCATCCGCCACGCCGAGGCGCAGGTTGCCTTGTAGCTTGCGCGCCTTGTGCGCAGAACCGGCCTGCGATAACTCGGCCGGGGAAAGGGGGACGATCCGCAGCGCCAACTTAAAGTCGCCGTTCTGTTCCCCCGCCACCTTGATGACGATCTGGTTAAGTCCCTGCCGCAGCCGCACCGGCACCAGCCTTTGCAGCGGAGTAAAGCGATGATAGGTCGTTTCCTTATAAACCGGCTGCCCGTTCACCCACAGCAGCGACGCCCCGCCGGCGCCAAGTGCCAGGGTCGCATCAATTGCCTCCTTGGCCTCGACATAGGTGCAGGCATAGCCCAGCGACTCGCTGTCGGGATAAAATACATTATGCAATGAGAGAGTGCCGGTCCAGGGCGCATGATAACGGAACCACTTTATCTTGCGCCCGCGCCCCTCGAATTCCTCTTCCAGGGAAATCTTGTCCAGCCGGTTTTCCAGGTCGCGCGCCTCCTCGAAACCGCCGCGGTCGCGGTTGCCAAAAGGCCCCAGCAACAGCCAGTCCCGCGCGAACCGGGCTCTGTCCAGCGTCCTGATCGATTCCTCGGCCTTGTCAAAGTCATTGAATTCCCGGATTCTGCACAGCGTCGTGGAGACAAGCGCCTCCTCCAGCCAGGAGCAATCGTCGGTTTGCATCCTTTTGCTTAAAACCCTTTCCAACCTGCCATGCTCCCGTTCCATCCGCACCAGACTCGCCGCCTCGTTCAGCGCGTATTCCATCCACGGGCTCCATTTGCCTTTCTCCAGCGCCTTGACCACGCATTCGAACGACCGGTAATCCTCCCCGGTTTCGATCGCGGTTTCGGACAGGCTGATCAACGCCAGTTCCGCGTCGGGGTCATCTTCACCGATCTTCCCGAAACAGGCTTCCGCCTCCTTGATTTTTCCCGCCAGCAGCAATTTCCAGCCTTCGTCCAGAATTTTCCCCGCATCCACGCCAGCATCTCTTCCGGCAGGAAATGTCGCTCCGCCAGCGGAAAAAGCTAACGAAATCGTCAGTAAAAACAGTGCGCAGGGCAGTCTGTGAATTCTCATGAATAACGTTCTCCAGCAGAGTGTTGCGGATGACAGGCATAAAAATCCCGATAATGCAATTAGACATTTATCGGGATTTGTTTGCAAGTTTTTTCGGAGCGCGCATGGGCGTGTACCCAAAGTTGATTGGGTTAATCACCCCAGCACGACATAGGTGGCGATGGTGAGGTAGATCAACTGACTGCTGAAATCGATCAGGGTAGTGATAAACGGCCCTGCCGCTATCGCAGGATCCACCCCCACCCGGTGGCAGACCATCGGGATGCAGGTGCCGAGGCAAACCGCCGTGATAGTGCCGCAAAGAATGGAGAAGGAAATGCAGCCCGCTATTTTCACCACGGACAAATCCCCGCTCTGCTGCAACCCCAGGGAAAATATGATATAGGAGAAAAATCCCAGGGCGATGGCGCAACTGATGGAAATGATGAGCGCCACCGACATCTCGCGCTTCAGCAGCCACCAGAGATCCGACCAGACGATCTCGCCCGTGCCCAGGCCGCGCACGGTAATGGTTGAGCTCTGCGTGGCGGCGTTTCCTCCCAGCCCGGCGATGGCGGGAATGAAAAAAGCCAAGGCGACGAAGCGGGTAAGCGTGCCATGATAGAGATGGTTCATGATCAGCGGGGAAATAAACCCGGAGCCAACCAACGTCGTCACCAGCCAGGGCAGGCGCTTGTAGGCGCGTTCAAAGGCGCCGTGCTCCAACGGCTTCTTGTCGCCCACGCCAGCCATGCGGTACATGTCTTCCGACGCTTCGTCCGACATGACTTCGAGAATGTCGTCAAACGTGATGATGCCCAGCATCCGGCGACCGGGATCAATTACCGGCAATACCGACAGGTCGTATTTCTGCATATAGCGAGCGGCGATTTCCTGGTCGACGGTCGGGCCGATGGTGATGGTCGCGGTGTCTACCAGTTCGCCGATCTTGTGCCCCGGCTCGGCTCGAAGGATATCCTCCACATCAACCATACCCTTCAGTTTCATGTCCTCGCGGCAGACGAAAATCTCACGCGAAGTTTCCAGTTCCTCGTGTTTTTCTTTCAGCCGCTCCAGCACCGCGGCGCAGTCCTCCTCCGGTTTCGCCCAAAAAAATTCCGTGGTCATGATACGACCGGCGGTTTCAGGCTTGTATTCGCGCAGCTCCCGCAGATCCTCGGCGTGATCGGGGTCGAGCCTGTTCATGACCGCCTGCGCCTTGTCCTCGTCCACGCGGTCGAGAATCTCGGTCGCATCGTCCACGGACATGGCGCCTACCAGTTCCACCAGGTCACTGACGTGCGCATCCTCGACGAAGGTGTCGATGTCCTGCTCGCTGGCTTCCTCCAGAATCTCGACCCGCTGTTCCACGTCGAGACTTTCCATGATGGTGCGTTTGGTTTCCTCGGAAATGTCCTCCAGCGCCTCGGCGATGTCGGCGGAGTGGAATTCCTTCAGTTTCTGCTTAAGCGCCAGCCGGTCAGCCTCGACCCGCAACAGTTCGATGAGGCTGTTCACCACCGTGCGGCGTTCGTCGTTATGAAGCATGGGGCATATCCTTGAAATACAGGCGGGTCATCTAATCGCCGACCAATCTAGCACTTTTATATTTTGAAGTACAGTATGAAAAATCCGTTTCGGTCGGAGAGCAAGGCCGAACCGCCGCGCATTGCAATCATACCTGCGATG
The DNA here is from genome assembly GCA_020060765.1 of Planctomycetota bacterium. Taxonomy (GTDB): domain Bacteria; phylum Planctomycetota; class SZUA-567; order SZUA-567; family SZUA-567; genus JAGUZQ01. Next base: position 32,606 of record JAGUZQ010000120.1, read on the forward strand.
ATTCGATTTGAATTAGAAACAGGTTTGATCTGCGGGAAATTTGGCGCTGCCGGAAAAAAAATACTCGAACCCGTGCATGATGTCACGGCATTCGAGTATCTTTAATCCTTGCCTTAACCCCGGAGCGCGACTCTATCCTAAACTACACCTTCCGGGATGTCAGTTTGAAAACAATTCCGAGTATCAGGGTGGCGGCACCGAAATACATGATTGCCACACCCATGCTGCCAGTCTTCGCCGCGCAGTACGCCAAAAGCGCGGGACCGGAAATATGGCCGAAGCGCTCGGCGAAGCTGTAAACCGCGATCATGGTGCTTTTCCCCTGCACGCTGGCGGAATCTGTCTTGCCGATGTGCGTGAGGATCGGGGCTGCGGTCATCCCGTTGGAGATGCCGCCCAGCAGAATGCTGCCCGACAGAATGACAACGAGCCAGTTTTCCATTCCCGGAATGATATTGCCGGTAATTCCTCCCAGCAACGTGAACGCGACGCCGCACATCACGGAACCCACGACAAGCAGCCTCTGCGTATTTCCCGTGGAATCAGCGTTTTTCGACGCCCAGCGGCTGCAAAGCATACATGCCACATAATACACCATGAGGTATCGACCGGTAGCCTCGGCCGCGACGCCCTGCTCCTTCAGCAGCAGCGGAATAGAGAACATGACAACGCCGGCCACGGCGATTTTCGAGGGAATGCCGCTCAACAGCAGCGTTTTCATGAACTCGCCGTCCTTGAATATCTGCAGGAGGGGGCGGATACCGAAGCGGCTGGCTGCCTGCTTGGCAACCTGAGCCGTTTCCTTGACCTTATCCTGGAGCAGGTTGGGATCTGGCAGGAAGAACATATTGTATGCCAGGGCAATCAAGCCGAGGGCGGCGGAGATGGCAAAAACGATCTGGTAATCGAGGAAAACATACATCAGCGCGCCGATTGCACTGCCAGACATCAACACGGTATAGCGGATAACCACCTTCAAGGACTGCCCCTGCGTGCGCTCGGTCTTGCTGGTAACGCTGAGAATGAATGACTGGAACCCGACCAGGAACACGCCTTGCCCCAGACCGGAGAAAGCCCTGCCCACGGTCAGCAGCCACAGCGAGGGAAAAAGTGCGATCAGAATGCAGCCGATAGTTTCCATCGCCGTTCCGAAAATCAATATGTGCCTTGTATAACCGCGTTCCGCCAGCTTTCCGGCCGGAATCATGAACACCGCAAAGCTGATGAAAAAGACGGTAAAGGGAAGGCTGGTGATGTGGCCGGTCATTTCCTTCAGGATCGGCGCCAGAAACGGCAGCGTCAGGGCGTTGACAAAACCCATTATCAGGTATGAAGCCTGGATGGAGGAAAGCGCGTGCTCGTTTTCGGATATCTGGGAATTATTGGTCAGCCGGGCGGCGAGGCGCACCACGCCGATCTCCAGTATCAGGTTTGCCATCAGGCTACAGGCAAAGAGCAGGACGATGAGGTTGACCGCACTGTCGTACACGGCGTTGCGAATAACCGATTTCGGCACCTTGACCTGCAGTTGCAGGAAACTCTTCGCCGCGGATTGCCCGTTTTCAAAGGTATCAAGCGATATCGCGTGAGTGATCAGTTCGCTTTCCGACGTCTCGGCCGTAGTACGGGCGTCGGCGGCGGAGTATACGGGCTTCCCCTCGACCATGAGGTTGATCAGGGATATTTCCTCATGCTCCGCCTGGAACGAAACCAGGAGGTCGTTGATGCCGGAAATGTCCCGAAAATCAATGCCAGCGCCGGAAGCCATCGACAGGCGCTTGGCGAGGAAGCTGCCCAGCACCGCGGACTTTTCGCGCACCGCCACGGTATAAACCGCCAGCGTCTGCTGGACAATCACTCCCGAAATCACCAGGAAAATCATAAAATAGCAGACCTGGAGAAAGCGCTTGAGGCGCATGGGATGCGAAGGATACCGGATCGACGCCAATACCATCAGGCCGTACAGCAAAACGAGAACCACCACAGCCGTAATTGCCATGACCCAGGCGCTGTCCGCCAGGGCATGGTCAAGGCTATTCTTGTCCAGCAGCAGGACGATGGTTCCAGCCTGGCCGAAACGGGTCTGCACGGCTTTGGTCAGGCGCAGCAGGCCGGGACTTTCCTGCACGGCATAATCTTCGTTTCGAGGCACGACCTTGCAGGCGCTGAAGACCTCATTCTCCGCTCTCGCCCGCGCCTCGGAATCCGCGCTTACCAGTACCGTCTCGTCGCCCCCGAGAAAGGTCACGTCCAGCAGGGTGGAGTCGGAACTGGTCAGGTTATTCACCAGGGCGGAAAGGCCCGAAATCGAACCCAGCGCCGTGCCGCTGTTCAGGTCGCGGTGGATGATACGCAGCAGCGATTCGCTTTGCACTGTCGTGGTATCAATCCGGAACTGGTAGAAGTTTCGCCTGGTCTCGCCGATGCCGACCAGGGCGAGGAGTATGACCGTCAGGGCGAGCGCCGACCAGATCGGCGCAACACGTAAGAGAGATTTCATGCGGGACGTTCCTTTCGCTGGGGGAAATTATCTTGCCAACTCTGCGGAAGATTCATTCTTGGTGCCGTACTGCTGCACGCGCTGTCCGGAGTAGTCGTAGACGAAGCTCGCGTTCTCGAACAACTCGAAGGGAATGGCGGTGCCGATCTGCCTGGCTTTCATGAAACTGATGGCGATGTCGGGGGGAGACACGCGCCCCAGCGGCATGGTTTCCGGCTTTTCCTTGCCCGACAGGATGCGGCCGACATATACGGCGGCAAGATGACCCGCGGTCGCCCGGTCGAGGCCGATCCCGATCAGGGCTCCGTCCGCGCCGCCGCTGACAGCGTCGGTGATGGTGGAAAGCACGGGGGTGGTTCCCGCCAGTTTTGCGATCTCACCCAGGCCGGGCTGTTCCCACAGGCTGGTGCAGGAAGTAACCAGGAACACCGAGTTGGCCGTCTCCGGATCGTTCTTCTTCATCTCCGCCAGTACCGTCGGCAGCAGGCGATTTATGCCCTCGACCGCATCTTTCGGACCTTCGGTTCCCACGTCGAACATGGTGATACCCCGCTGCTTGAACATTTCGCGCAACGGATTAACCTCGGCGGCGTTCACTTCCTTATGCTGCTTGTCATAGACCAGCGCAACCTGCTTGAGCGCAGGGCGGAATTTGAACAGCCATAAAACCAGGTCTTCCGGGGTCATGTTGACGGTGGTGTAGGCGATGTTGGTGCCGCTGCCTCGTTTGGTGTCTTTCAACAGACCCAGGATGACGGGATCCTTGTTGTTGCAGGTGACGATCGGAATGCCGCAGCCGGTGTAGAACTGCGCGGCGGCGGTGGCTGATTCCGAGCCGATCGTAAAGATCAGGTTCGCGTGCTGCTGTTTCGCCAGATCGAGAATCTTTGGGCAGTTCTCGTCCTTTTTGAAGAAATTGCAGAGAATGATCCGCGAACCGGCGAAGTTGTTGCCGATATACCGCAGCAGCTGGCCGAACGCCTTGGGGTAGCTGACGGATTCCTTGGGGAGCATGGCGACGATGGTCTTGGGATTTGGCTTCTGCCGGGCGGAAGGCTTGTGCTGGTAGGTTCGCGCCAGCGACCAGCCTAGATCCATCTGGCCTTGCTCCCAGCCGACCGCCGCGTCCTGGTCAAGATCGGCATCGAACCACGCCACGAACCACGGCGCTTTCTGCTTGTCTACGGCAGGGGTTTCTCCTCCCTGCGCGGCGCCGAAGATTAACATCAAACAGGTCAAGGATTGCAAAAAGCGTTTTTTCATAATTATCCGAATGCTCCTGTAATTTACATAATTTCAAACTGCCAGGCACCACCTAAGCGCCTGGAGTCATTGGGGCGTAATAATACTACCTTCGGCATATTGCCGTCAAGCTTTTTGCACAGGTTGATTTGGAATTTTACAAGGGGGCTTGCTTTTATTGCGTGAATTGATTCACAAATCCTGCAACCATGGAGGTAAACGCGCAAATATACCGGAAAACCTTTTTCGCGGCGCACTTTACACTGATTACTCCCGCACGATCACAGTGGTGCCGATGAGGGCGAAACCGTAGAGTTCCTCCACGTCCTCGTTTTTTAACCGCACGCAACCGGCGGAAGTACGCCCGGGAATGCTCTGCGGAAGGGTGGTGCCGTGAATACCCAACCCCTCGGTACGACCGCCTTCGAGCGTCATCCAGCGGCTGCCGAGGATATTGGAGGGATGGCCGTGCTTGTAGACCCGACCGCTGACGGGATCGGGCCAGGCGGGGTCGACTTCCTTGCGCGTGATGGTATAGCTGCCGGCCGGGGTCTTGTCCTCAGGGCCGACGCAACAGGGGTATTGCCTGACCCATTTTCCGTCCAGATACCAGGTCAAAGTCAAATCCTTCTTATCGACCACGATGGAGCACTCGCCCTTGATGATCTTGAGCTTCTGCCCCAGGCGTATGCGATCGGGGTTCACCTGGTTGATGCGGGCGATGGAATCGAAATGCACGCCATACTTGCGGGCGATGGTGGAAAGATAATCGCCGCCCTCTACTTCGTGATAAACCGCGCCGGTGCAGGGAAAGCGGCTGAAGATGATGCGTTCGTTAAGCGTGTGCAGGTTGCCGACCACGCGCGAGGCGACCTGCGGCGACAGGAAGCGCGCCCCGTCCACGCCCAGCGCCGCGCTGTAGAAATCGCGCACGCTTTCCCATTCGTCGTATTTGGGGTTGGCTCCGCAGACCTGGGAGAATTTCGTGTCTCCCAGCACCAGCGCCGAGAGCCGCCCGCCCACGGTTTGCGGATAGGAGCGGAAGGACTTCTGCCAGGCGGAGACGGCTTCGTCTTCCCGTTTCAGAGTGCGAAACACAATGCCCATCCGGTAATAGCCCTGGGAGGTTTCCTCGGCGGAATGCCCGCCGTTGACAAAAATCTCCAAAGCGCTCAAGGCTTCGGCCAGGTTGCTGCCGCGCATCAGTTCGTCGATTTTGCGCAACTGCGCCGACGCGCCCAAAGAGGCAAAGTCAGGCTGCTTTTTCTCCTCGGCCACCTCGACGGGCGTCTGCTCCACCGTTTCCGCCTCGGGCTGGGCGACTTCCGCCGGGGCATCTTCCGGGCGGTGGATATCCGCAGGCATGACGGTTTCAATGCCAGTCTGGGGGTCGGCAGGGATTTCTTCCGTTTGCACCGTGGTCGAGGTCAGGGCGACCGGTTCTTCCTCGACGGCGATGGAAGAGGTTTTAGCCGGCCCCAGATACAGCCAGTACGCGCCGCCGCCGATGATTCCGGCCAACAACAGGACGCCCAACAGCGTCGACACGAGCGAACCGCCCTGTTTATTGGCGCTGGCAAAACTTTTCATCACTTTCGGCGCTGGCGTATCCATGTGTCCTCCTGACGAACTATTTCGCAATACCCACCGGCACCGGCCAGGGGCGGTCGCTGCCCAGCAGCATAAGCTGGCCGATATACAGGTCATCCTCGCGGTTGCAGAGGGTTATCGTATGGGTCTGGTCTTTTTTCAGGGAAAGATGCAGCGGCACTCCCTCGTTATCCCTCAGCACGTCCCAGTTCCAGGAACCGTAAGTCGAGCCCCCCAGCGTGAGCGGTTCGGAACCGTCTATCGACACCATGACCGAATTCCCGCAGTCGTCGACCCAGAACGCGTGCAGCCAGAACACGTATTCGTCAGTCTCCGGTACGGTGAATTCATAGCGCGCAAACCCCGGATGGGGAGCCAGCGGGTGTCCTTTACTATATTGCGCAGTTTCCGGACTTTGATTCACTTTTTCCGGCCCCAGATACAGGCATTTCTCCGCATTAGAACCGCAACCCTTTCCACTGCCGTCATTTAGAGAAAAAGGTTTTTCTATTTTTGTTGCCACCGCCGCCTCCAGCAAAACCCGGTGCGCACTTTGGGGTACCTTGACCATGTTGAATTTTTTGCTTTCCGCCCTCTCCTTCGCTTCCGCATTTTTCTTATTGGTGTAAACAATTCCCAGCCCCGCGCCGATTGCCAGACACAAAACCAGTCCGACCAGCAGTTTTACGTTATTCATGACACCTCCAGTTTGTTTACAGATTGCCAAGGCATACTACTACTACTATTGTAGTATATACGCGATTTCCCCTCAGACTGATTCAAAAAAAGTCGGATTTGTCTGGCATCTGCGCCGATCCTTACCAAGATTGTGCGATTAATAAAATCTCATTCGATCTTTATCCGCAAATACGTATACTATATCATTTTTTAAGCTTTATTTCGAATATAGCATAAATTAAAGAGTATTTATCCGATATTTATTCGAAGAAGACAGGAACGATGTGTCTGTTTAAATCGTGGCGACTGAAATTTTCCTTGACAAAATGATGGAAAAATGACGATACTATACAAAGGTATTGTCTTCACGGCGCGCCAGGCGACAAGCTTGAATAGTACGCGGCGGTGGAGTATAGTTAATTTCGACGCTTTCCGGTTGTTAACGGAGTATTGAGTATGATTGGCAAGTATTTATTCGGGATCATCCTGCTGTCGGCGCTGGCTTTCCCGGCAGTCGGCTGCGCCGAGGAAAACGGCGGCAAGGTTGAGAAGAAGGCCGAGGTAAAACCTGCCGAAGCGTTTTTCAATGACCGTTACGCGGAAGTGCGCAACCAGGAATGCGATCTCGAAAGCGTGGCGAAAGTAGGCGAAAAGCTCGAATACGCCGTCAAGTGGAAAGGCATCCCCGCCGGTCGCATCTCCCTCGACGTCAAACGCAAGAAAATCATGCGCGGCCGCGAAGTTCTGCAACTGGAAATGCACACCCTCACCAACGACTTCCTTTCGGTAATGTATCCCGTCGACAGCACGGTAAAAAGTTATGTAGACGCCAGAACCGGCCAGAGCTACCTGTTCCGCCGGAAACTCCGCGAAGGCTCCCGCCGCGTCGATGACCGGCTGGAATTCGACTGCACCGCCAAGGACGACACAGGCAAAATCGAGCCGCTGTCTTTTTACTCCAAGGTTAAAAACGGCGAAACCATCAAGAACGCGCCGCGGCCAATCCCCGGGCCGGTGCAGGACGCGCTGTCGATGGTCTATTACATGCGCCATCTGAAATTCACCGAAGTCGGGCAGGAACATCAGGTGCTGGTAGGCAGCAAGAAACGCACCGACATCGTCACCGTCAAGGCGATCAAGTTCGAACGGCGCACCGTCACCCCCTTCGGCACCTTTGACTGCGTGGTGGTTGAGCCTACCGGCGACAACGAAGCTGAGGGAGACGACTTGGTCGCAGCCAGCGGCAGCGCCAGCATCTGGCTGGAGAAAAATACCGGTATTCCGCTGATGCTGTCGGTAAACGTGAAAATCGGTACCGCCACCGCGACGCTGATCAAGGAAGAAAATACCGAACTGAAGAAAAACGCAGTAGAAGAGGCTGGTATTACTCCTCCGGAAGAGGAATAAGGCGTAAAGCCCACATCTTACTATCTGCGCCGGTTTGCGAAAAGTAAACCGGCGTTTTTGTTGGGAGGCGATGATGCAAGCGGCAATCCTGATTCCGGCGCGACTGGGTTCCACCCGCCTGCCGCGAAAACTCCTGCTGAACGAGACCGGCCTGCCCCTGATCTGCCATACCGTCAGAACAGCGGCTCAGGCGGCGGCGCTGTCACCGGGACTTTTCCGGGAAGTAGTCGTGGCGGCAGACAACCTCACGGTCTGCGATGTCGTCAACCAGTTCTGCCGAAAGGAAAATCTCCCCGTCCGTGCGGAAATGACCCGGGTTAACCACTCCACCGGCTCTGATCGTATCGCCGAGGTGACGGCTAAACTCCCGCCGGAAATAGACCTGCTGGTCAACCTGCAAGGCGACGAGCCAGAAATGCCGCCGGAGGAAATCGTGCGGCTGGCGGGAATGCTGGCGCAGCCCGGAGCAGAGGAAGCGGATATGGCGACGCTGGCCTGGCCGATCCTGGCCGACGGCGATTTCGAAAATCCCAACCTGGTAAAGGTAGTGTGTGGCTTCGACGCCAAGGCACTGTATTTTTCCCGCGCTCCGATTCCGCATGACCGCGACGGCTCGGGCGGCGTACTCGGTTACGGGCATCTGGGCATTTACGCCTACCGTCGCGAGGCGCTGGCGCGATTTGTCTCTTTCCCCCCAGGCAAACTGGAACAGCGGGAAAAACTGGAGCAGCTCCGAGCGCTGGAACAGGGGATGAAAATCATCGTCGGCCTGCTTTCCAGCCGCCCGCATAAAGGTATTGACACCCGCGAGGATTACGACGCCTTCGTGTCGCGCCACATGCGTTGACTCCGCCGAAACAGGCGTAAGCGTGACGCAATGAGTTTAATTGATATTTGCCAGACTGCATGGCCGCCTATATTGTTATATCCATATATTATTCAAAAGGTTAGACTACCTTTGGAAGCTTTTTCCGCGAGAAAAACTTGACAAGTTCCTGAAAACGATTGTATACTTCAAAGGCGCTATATCTGGGTCGCAGGTGAACTGATCATGAATACGAAAAAACTTAAACTCAGTCTGGTTGTATTGCTGCTGTCATTGCTGGCGCCACTGGCGGCACGGGCGGCGACCGTGACTATCGCCGACATGCCGGACTATCACTGGTATTACGGCTGCACCCCCACCTCGGTCGGCATGATCATGGGCTATTACGACCGCAACGGATACGCCAATATCGTGCCGGGCGGAGTTGCTCCGCTTACGACCTATACCGGCGCGCTGGGGTATAACCTTGACACCGGCGGTTCGGCCATGGTCGCCAGCAACGCCATCGCCAGCAGCGGGCACATTCACGACTTCGTTCCCGGCGGCACCGGCGACGGCAGCAACAAATACAACCTTTCCGGCGACGACCTGAGCAGCGGCCTGGCTCGGAATTACGGCACATTGGTCGACGGCGTCTATTCCACCAACCCGCATTCCTACGACAATCCCAATTCGTTCGACTGTATCGCCGATTTTCTAGGCACCAACCAGGACGCGCATTCCCCCTGGAAGGAACACGTCAACTCCAACGGTTCCTCCTCCTTCATCTCCCTGAGTAATAACGCCGTCTGGACGGTTGAGGACTACATCAACGCCTGGGACGGCTCCAAGTACTGGGGCGACATCGCGCTGCCCGGCATCCAGGAATGGATCGAAAACCAGGGCTACACTGTCGACTCGCTTTACCACCAGGCCACCGACAACCAGCAGGCAGGCGGCTTTTCCTTCGCCCAGTTCCAAAACGAAATCAACAACAACCGCCCGGTGCTGATCAGCATCACCGGCCACAGCATGGTCGGCTACGGCTACGACACCGGCACCGGCGAAATCCTGGTGCGCGACACTTGGCGCGAAGGCGGCCGCTACGACGGCGACGTCGATACCGGCGCGGGCGCCGCGGTCGGTCGGATGGCCTGGGGCGGCACCTACGACGGACTGGCCTTGCAGTCGGTGGTGGTGATCGACCTCGGCGGCAGCGGCGGCGGTTCGCCCGAACCATCAACCCTGCTGCTCATCATAACTGCGGTCGGCTGCTCCCTGCTTCTACGGCGGGAGCGTAACGCGGTCTGATGGAGAAAGTTCCCGCTTCCCGTAACTCGACAAAGGCAAAAATCCTTCCGGCAGCGCTGCTTTTGGCGGCGCTGTTTTTACTGGGGCAATCTCTCCCGCGCCTGCTGACCGAGTGGAGCGGGAATGAAAACTGCGAACACGTCATCTTCGCCCTGCCTGCCGCGCTTTTCGTGTTATTTTCATATCTGCGCAAACCGCCGGGAACGGGAAAAACCGACTGGCCGACGGGAGCGTCATTGCTCGTCTTCGGGCTGGCCTGCCTCTACATGGACGCAGCGTTGGAAGAAATCGCGCTGCTGGCTACGGGGCTGATCGCAGGAGGATATGGCGCGGTTTTTTTGCTGGGAGGACGGGAGCGGGGAAAGATGCTTGCATTCCCTTTTTTCCTACTGCTGTTCGTGGTTCCCTTGCCTGATCTGGTAGCGAGAAATCTGATTCATATTCACCTGCAACGCGCCAGCGCCGCGACGGCGGGCGGGATGATGGGAATTTTCGGTTATGAAACCTCGGTCAGCGGAACGGTGCTCTCGGTCGGCGCTAACGCTCTCAATGTCGCCGAACAGTGCAGCGGGTTGAAGTTCCTCACCCTGCTTTTTTTCGCTGCATTGCTGATCGGCCACCTGCTGGTGCCGGGCAGGAAATATGCGCGTATTTTTCTGGCCGCGTTCAGCCTGCCGGTCGCGTTACTGGCGAATGTCCTGCGGCTGCTTATGGCGGGAATTATAGCCGACAGCAGCGGAATGCTGGCGGCTGATACTTTCCTGCATCATGGCTACGCGGCGCTGCTTCCCTACGCGGGAGGCATTGCCGCGCTGCTGCTGGCAGCCACGGCACTACGCGGTTTCAGTTTGGAACCAATCGCGGCGGAAATGGTTGACAAGGATCGAGGCAATCGCATCTGAAAATCCATCGCCCGTTATTCCTGCTGAGGCAGGAATCCGGCGGGAAGCCCTGCTGCTATATTATCCAAGCGTTTCATTGCATAACAAACTTCAGCCAAACTACTGGCAAAAAATCCCGCCTGGTTTACAATAAGCCTATCTAACGGATAAAGGAGCGAAACATGAAAAGCGCCGTTCTTACCGCCTTGCGGAAAATCGAAATCAAGGATATGCCTTTGCCGGAGCCGGGCACCGGGGAAGTGCGCCTGAAGGTGGCGGCAGTCGGCGTCTGCGGCTCTGACGTGCATTATCATGAGGAAGGCCGCATCGGTTCGCAGGTGGTGAAATTCCCGCAGGTGCTGGGGCACGAACCTTCCGGCGTCGTCGACGCGGTCGGCGCGGGAGTGAAACTCAAGCCCGGCGACCGGGTGGCGGTGGAACCGGCGAACCACTGCGGGAAATGCGTCTATTGCCAGAGAGGCAGGCAGAACCTGTGCCTGGAAATGAAATTCCTCGGCACGCCCCCCATCGACGGAATTTTCTCCCAATATCGCGTAATGCCGGAGCATTGCTGTTTTCCCATATCCGACTCGATGTCGTTGACTGAAGCCTCGCTGCTGGAGCCGCTGGGCGTGGGTTTTCACGCCGTCAACCTGGCCAAAGTCGGCCTGGGCGACACGGTGGCTGTGTTCGGTTCCGGCCCGATCGGACTGGTGACGCTGCTGGCGGCGAAGGCGGCGGGAGCGGCCAAAGTTTTCATGACCGACCTGATTCCGGAGCGGCTGACATTCGCGCTAAAAACAGGCGCAGACTATGTGATGAATCCGAGTGACGGCGATGTCGTCGAATGGATATTGGATAACACCGGCGGACTCGGCGTCGATGTAACTGTCGATGCGGCGGGAAAGCAGGAGACGCTGGATCACTGCTGCCTGTGCTCGCGGCGCGGTGGAAAAGCGGTGATTGTCGGTATTCCTTCCGTAGACAGGCTGTTGCTGCCGCTGCACGAGGTACGGCGGCGGGAGCTGGAGATGCACAACGCCCGGCGTTCCAACGGCGAGATGAAAGCGTGCATCGAGCTGGTCGCGTCCGGCCGGATAAACGTAAAACCGCTGGCGACGCATTTCTTCCCGCTGGAAAAAATCTCCGACGCGTTTTCGCTGGTGCACAATTACGCCGACGGCGTGATCCGCGCCATAATTCAGCCTAACGGTGAACTATAACCAGCGTTCTTCACCCCATGACAAAAGGAAAAAACATGCCCTGCGCCCCCTTGATTTCCGACCATCTGTTGAACTCGGGCAACTTTTTCGACCTCTATCCCTTCGACGGCGGCGGCTGTTTCATTACGCACGACATTGTCGGCTCAATCACTGATAACGGCATTGCGAAGGCGGTGCTGCACGACGGCGCGCTGGACGAATGGGGAACATTACCGAAGTTGGACTTCTCCCGCTTCGAACGCTGGCGGACAATAGAAAAAAGCTGCTGGCTGAACCGGTTTTATTTCATCGTTCCGCTCGCGAAATACGCCTGCACTAACCACGATGCGAAAACGGCCAGGCTCGTGATCGACACGATCAGGCATTTTATCGCTTCTTGCCCACCGCCGCGCGACCTGGAAGAAATCGGCGCGCACCTGAAACGGGTCTACCATAACCGCGACTCGATCTATAACAGCCTTCCCAGGGAAGAATGGGAGCAGGACGAAACCGACGTCGAGTACGTCTGGTTCGACTTCCAGCCCGCCAGCCGGATTCTGCATTTTTTCTATGCGCTGCACTTCCTGCGGGATTTTGTCGCGGAAGACGACCGCGCCGTGATCGAACAGTCGCTGCGCGACCACGCGCGCCTGATCATGCTGGAAGAAAAACATTTCGCCCAACTCGCTCCTGGCAACCACCAGTCGCTGAGGGGGATGTGCCTGCTCTACGCCGCCGCGTATTTCCAGGGAGAACCTGAAGCGGAGGCTTTTCTGCGCGAGGGTCTGCGCGTAACGAATTACCACGCCGCCAACGACTGGCTGGATGACGGCGTGCTGCATGAGATCAGCCCCTCCTACCATATTTTCGAAAGCTGGCATCTGCGCGACGCCTGCCTGCTGGCGGAAAAGTACGGCTTCGGACTTTGCCCCGGCGCGCGCGAAACGCTTGCCAAGGCTGCGGCGTTCGTGCGCTCGATCCGCCAGCCTGACGGCAGTTCGATGGCGATCAACGACGGCTACTCCGTAAACCTCGACCCGTTCCTGGCGTCGTTCCCCGCAACGCCCGGCAACGGCGGCGCAAGCGCAAAGACCGCCGTGTTCCCTCGCGCGGGACTCGCATCCTACCGCGACGAAAACTGGTATCTAATGCTGGACGCCTCCGCTTTTCCGGGACAGTTTTCCCATTACCACGGCGGCAAGAACAGCCTCATCCTCTGGCGCGACGGCCTGCCGTTTTTTGCTGACTGCGGCTGCTGCAGCTATGACGACGAAATGTTTGGCGCATACAAATCTTCCGCCAGCCACGGCTCGCTGCTGCTGGACGGCGGCGGCGACAGCGTGCTGGAAGGCACTTATAAGTGGAACGCCTGGGCTGCTCCCGAATGCGAAACCTGGCGGGAAGAGAACGACGGCTTCGCGATTTCCTCGCGACTGACCAGCAACGCGCCCACTTGGAAAGGTGTGGAGTGGGAGCGAAATATCCTGGTGGAGAAAAGCGGCGGCATCCGAGTCTGCGACAGATTGCATGGACAGGAAATGAAAAAAACGACATTCCTTTTTTCCCTGCATCCGGAAGTGTCGGCGACAGCCTGCGCCGATGGATTCGTCTTGAAAAACGGGGAAGGCGGTTTGAAAATAACCTGCGAAACTGGCGCGGCCTGCTCTCTAAAACCGGCCAGATCGTTTCATGGTTTTTCCCACCGGGAAACTATCCTGCTGGCATTCGATTCTTCGGGGCTGGATGAAACCGTTTTCCGCATAACCCCGGCGTGAATCAGCGCAGCACCACGCCCGCGGAAAATTCCAGGCCGGTTTCGTTCCTGTCCGCGCGGAAGAAAGACGCGCTTTGCGGCGAGGCGATGAAGTCGGCGCGGAAAGCATTCCAACTGGCGGCAAATTCCAGGATTGCGGCTTCCAACTTCTCGCCGTTACTCATCCATAGTTTTTTCCCGTTCAGCCACTTGGCCAGCGCGGCGGCGTCCTCACCGCTGAATTCGTCGTTGAGCAGGCGCGCGAGCAGCGAACGCTTGAATGAAACCGGGACCATTCCCGCATAGGCGGCAGGCCGCACCGGGGGCAGGTCTTCCTGTTTTGCGTTTGCGGAAAGAGAAATCAGCCGCTCCTCCTCTCCGAAAACAAGCGCGTTCCCGCGCGCCGCCACCGCGAACGATGTCAGCCCATCCGGCGGATTCTGGTTGGCGATGTTGCCCAGCACGAACAATTCTCCCGTTTCGGTCGTCTTGCGGCTGACATAACCGGCTGTCGCGGGATGAACGATCAGCTTGCCGAAGATACTTGTCAGCAGCGGCGCGAACTTTTCGCCATCGTTCAATTCAAGCTTGAGAAAAAATTCCGGTCGCTCCTCCCGCCGCTCGACAGTTTCCATTTTTCCGGTGGCGGGATTGAGCGCGCGTTCGGAAAAAGTTTTTTCCGGAAAACACAGCGACAGCAGGAACCGGCCGGAAAATTCCCCCAGCAGCCGGAACAGGTCGACGCCGATGGCCGCGCCTGCCTCGCCAATCGCTTCCTCCAGCGCGCGCGCCTGCTCCGGTTCCAAGGCCAGCATCCCCTGCGCCAGCATCTCCCCGAAATCCAGTTTTCCGGTCAGGCAGAAATCCTCCCGCCGCGACTGCGCCACCAGCCGGAAATCGGCCTCGCTCGCCAGCAGCAGTTTCAACAGCGCCCGCGGCTCCGGCGTCACGTCCAGCCCGCCGCGGAGGTTCGCGCCTGCCGTATGCGGACGCCAGTTCAGGCACAGCGCCGACAACCCATCCAGCCCCAGCAGCCTTTTCGCCGACAGGAAAAGTTCGCACGAGACGCGCTTTTCCGCCAGTTCCTCGCGCGCCGGTTCGCGTTCTTCCTCTGTCGCGTTTTCGGCTTTCGCGCCCGCGCTTTGCAATTCCTCCTTCAGGTAATCCTCGGCATATTTCAGCAGCGGCGGGAAATTCATAAACAGGGACAGCGCCGCGCCTGCGTCAACTCCGTAAGCCTGATAAACAGGAAAACCTGCAATTCCCTCCGCGCCGCCGACAGGTTCCCCGGGAAAGGTCGGGCTGTCATAAAATATCAGGAAGTTTTCCCGAGGCCGGAAATACAGGCCGATCTCCGGCACGGAAAAAAACTTCTCCCCGTCCAGGCCGTTTTCGATTATGCCGCACCCGGCGCGCTGCAGAAAATCGGCGAGACCGACAAACAGTTTTCCCGTTTCGCCCGTCGTCCCGCAATCGAGGAAAAGAACCAGACCGCAGCGCTTGGTCTTTGTCCAGCGGTAAGACTGCTTTTCGCCTTCGAGCATTTTCCCCGTCTGGGGATCGAACTTCGGCGTGTCGGCGCTGTTGGTAAGGATGACCGGCTTTTCCAGGAGATATACCGCGAAATGGATGGTGGCATTACTCAAACTGGCGCAGGCTTCCCCGTCCAGGCCGCAACCTTCGGCAAGTTTTCCCAACGTAGCGAAACTCGCGTACAGTTTTTCGGCGTAGGCTTCCGTCTTTACGCCGAGGCCGGGCAAATTCAGGCGGGTATAGAAGATGGTATTCCGCGGCAGCCGCAAGGCGGTGTCATTGTCCGCGCAGAAAACGCTCGTGCCGAGACCAAACAGGATTATCGCCAGCAGGCCATACTTTTTCACATCCACCTCCATAATCAGCGCAGCAAGTCCGCGACCACCGCGAAGAACCGGTCGATGTCTTCCTCCGCGAGAAACCGTCCGGGGGCATCCTCCAGCGACACGCCGCCCAGGTTTACCACCACCACTTTTCCCGGCACCAGGCGAGGCAAGTGCGCTGCCGGGTAGACCGCAAGGCTGCTGCCGATTACCAGCATCAACTCCGCGCGCGCCGCGACTGCCTGAGCCTCTTCCATGCGTCCGACCTGCTCGCCGAAAAAGACCACGTCGGGCTTGATGATCCCGCCGCAAGCGCAGCGCGGCGACTCGGATTCCATGATCGCTTTGCGCATACAGGCAAAATCGAAAACCTCACCGCACGACAGACAGCGGCTCTGCCAGTAACTACCGTGCAGGGGGATAAGCTTGCGCGATCCGGCTTTTTCGTGCAAGAAATCGATATTCTGGGTGATGACGCAGGATAGATGACCCCGCTCCTCCAGCTCCGCGAGAAAACGGTGAGTGCCTGTCGGCTGGATTCCGTCGATGACGCCGATAAAGTCGCGGGTGAAATCGTAAAACGGTTTCTGGTCGCGGTAAAAGTAGTCGATATCGAAAACAACTTCCGGATCGTAACGGCGGGTGACATACAGCCCCTGCGGCCCCCGGAAATCGGGAATACCGGCGGCGGTGGAAATTCCCGCCCCGGTCAGCGCAACGGTATTCCTGGAGTGGCCGATAAGTTCCGCGCACTGCTCAGGATTAATCGCCTGCATAACTTATCCCGCTATTGTGCGAAGTACAGCGCCACGTTGCCGCCGACGTAGACGAATATCATCACCCACACGTCGAGGCCGATCTTGGCGAAACTCCGGTTGGAGCGGAACATGATCCCAATCATCACCACGCTGGTCAGCACCATCGCCATCGCGATCGTCACCAGATGCGCGGGACTGGCGTAATGCAAAAGGGAACCGCCGCGCATTCCCAGTTCCGAAGTGAAGACGATCACCAGATTGAAGATGTTGCTCCCGAGCACGTTGCCCGCCGCCATGTTATAACACCCCATCCGCACCGCCGCCACCGACACCACCACTTCCGGCAGGCTGGTGGAGATGGCGAGAAAAATCGTGCCCACGAAACTCTGCCCCAGCCCGAAACCGCCCGCCTCCTTCGGCTGCGCCATCACGTCGCCCAGCAGGCTCAGCCACATGCCCCCGACCACGATCAACGCCGCCAGCGCCGCGAGGATTCCGTAAAATTTTGCCGCAGACATCGTCAGTAAGCTTTCCTCGGCGTTGCTTTCCGGCTCCGCCTCCAGCCCCGCCATGCCGTCGTCTTTCTTCTCCAGCTTGCCCTGCATCGTCATCACGACGATATAGGCGATCAGCAGCAGCGGCGTCACCGGCCCCACTTCCAGCCAGGGAAAAATGAAATTCGTCTTCGCGCAGATAGCCAACCCGAACAGAAGTATCCCCAGCATCACCAGGCTGGAAGCGGCAGACATGATGTGATTGCGGCTGAGCCGATGCAGGAACGCGCCCGGTCCCTGGACGATGTCCATGATGGCAAAGATCATCAGGTTGAATAAATTGCTGCCGACCATGTTGCCCACGGCCAGATCGGCGCCGCCGGTCATGAGCGCGGCGAACGCCGCCTCGTACGCCTCGCGGCTGGGAAATGACGACGGGTCAAGCCCGCTCGCCTTCATAGACGCCGACAGGGTCGAGGTGGTGGAGACGACAAGTTCCGGCAGGCTTGTCACCGCCGCGAGGAACAGCAATCCGACCAGCCCCGAACCCAGGCCGGTGCGCTCGCCCAGCGCGTCGCCGTATTTGCTGAGTTTGGTGCCTGCCAGCACCACCAGCGCCGCCGCGCAGAGAAACGCCAGCGCCACGCCCCATCTTTCCCCGCCGCCCAAAAGTAACGACTGGATATCGGCCACACACAATACATTAAACATAGAGCATCCTTATAATCATTTCATCCCGCAGCAGCCAGAGCCGCACTTGCCCAGATCGCACCCCGGCCCCCCGCGATGGCACGGCGGCAACTCCCCGCCGGTCTGGCTGTGAGCCGCGAAAACGCTGGGCTTTTTCTCCACTCTGCCGCTGCCGCAATACAGGCATTTGACCACGGTGTCGGAGCGAACCAGTTCCTCGAACTCGTGGCCGCATTTCTTGCAGGTAAATTCAAACAACGGCATGGTTTTCCTCCGCGATTATTCTTGTCAAATCCTTTGCCTCCCGTTTCGGGGAGAAAGGCGGGAATAAGTTTTGGCTATTCGCAGCATTTCTAGGCGCTACCAATTAGGATCAATTGTCTGATGGTTGGTTATTTCTCCGGTTCTTTATTGGCTTTTGTTTTGACAAAATAACATCATTTGCTCGATGGCGGATTACAAAGTGCAATAAATACATTTTCGTATTTTACACGGCTAGCTTGTAAGTAATCGATGTGGGTTTTGATGTTGAGGATTTCATCATCAAAGACAAATGGTATATGAACTCCCTTATACGGTTTTATCAGCTTGACATCTTCATTGTAGTTCATGGTTTTCCAAAACAATTGCACCTCGTCATATTCGTTCACATCTATTCTAAACGGCTCCCAATGGAAACCTGTCCCCATGCCTCCTCCAGCAACGCCGCTTGACAACAACTCGTTGATTATTTCAAACGAGGGAACGACTGAAAAGTAAAGGCCATAAGGTATTCGAGGTAAAAATATATGAATGGGAGCTTTCTTCCTCCACCTCCATGGCATCATAAATTCGCTTTGCTTGTATCGAACAATTCTCATTTTTTTCGTATTACTACTCTATTCCGGAAAAAACTGTTTTTCGATCTGCGCGCACAGCGCGTGATAGATTCTGACGTGCTGCTCCTGCACGCGGGCGGTAATTGTGGCCGGGGACTTGACGGCGATATCCGCCTCCAGCGACATCTTCCCGCCGGGGTAACCGGTCAGGGTCACGGTGGTCATGCCCAGCACCTTCGCCACGCTCATCGCCATGCGAATATCCTCGGCGTTGCCGGAAGTGCTCAAACCCATCAGCACATCTCCCTCCCGCCCCAGCGCCAGGGTTTCCTGCGCGAACAGCAGGCGCGGGTCATCCTTGTCGTTGATCAGCGCCGTCAGCACCGCGCCGTTGTTGCCCAACGCGACCACGGGGAAGCCTTCCTCAAGCTGATCGGACAGAATTTCCCCGAACGGGAGGCTGGACAATTTCTTCGAGTATTCCTTTCGCAACGGACGGAGACGTTCGAATTTCTTCAGCAGTTCCGCCGAGATGTGCAACGCGTCGGCGAACGAACCGCCATTGCCGCAGATGAGGAGTTTACCCCCGCGCAAGAAACACGCCGCCAGCACCTCGTGCGCCTTGACCAGTTCCGGCACGCACGGAGAAAGGCTTTCGCCGAGATTGTCGCGATAGGCTTGCGCAAGATTTCCCTCAGCCATTTTTGCCTCCGCCGGGAGTCACGCCTTTTTTCAAAATGATATTGCCGTACTTGGCGGTCTCTCCCGTCATCACCACCGCGAACGCGCTTTCCGCGCGCGCGTAAAATTCGAACCGGTCGATGCGCGCGACGGGAGGGGTTTTCGGCGCGTGTTTCTTCACGGGAACGAGATATGACTTTTCCACTTTCGGATCGAGCTTGTCGCCCGGCACCGCCGCCATCATCACCAGCGGAGCTTCGCAGTAACTGTCCAACTCAAACAGCGGCAGGATGGCGTCAAGCAACTCCGGAATGCGCAAGCCATCGGCGCGGAGGACAAAATCATTATAGGTGTCGCCTGGAAAATGCGCGTCTGCCAGCACGATCTCGTCGCCGTGCCCCATCCGGCAGAGAGTCGCAAGCAACTCGGGGCTGAGTAACGGGCTGATTCCCTTTAACATTATTTTCCCCTTCGAATTGAAATATATCCTATCATAGTTTATAAGGCAAAAAAAAGCAAGCGTTCGCAAAGCAGCCGTTGCTTCCCTTAAAAGCTTATCCTCATCAATAAAAATTTAGGTCGTAAACTTTTATTGATCTCCTGCTCAACTTCTTTCGTGACATGACAATAGCTCTGCATTCCTGTCTTTTCATCAAGAAAACTTGATCTGGGTGATTGATGCCGGCATAGGCCGTAAATCGCATAAGGATCTTCTTAGAAAGGAGTTATATTTTTAATTGAAGTTGGCAAAGGAATTGCATAGAGAGAGCGCCATGGCAGTATTCCAAGATAATGGTATTTGCCTGAAAAGGGGCTGATAATGCAAATCCTTGTGGTTGACGGGCATCCCGAGATAGCGCAAATGCTGGTAAAAAAAATAAGCCAAACCGGCTGTCTGGTAGAGATGGTCGGCTCCTGCCGGGCAGCGATCTCAAAACTGGCGCTCAACCGCTATGACTGGCTGGTACTGGATTACGTTCTGCCCGACGGCAGCGGACTGGATCTGATCAGGATTATCCAGATGCCAAGCAGCGGAAAAATCCTCTTTGCCTACGAGGCGGATAAACCGGAAGTAAAGCAAACCGCCGTCGAACTGGGCGTAAACACTTTTTTCAAGAAGCCGGACGAAGCGTTAAAACTGGTTGATTTCATCAGCCAGCAACGGGAGACTGCCGGAAAACGCGAACGGCTGGCCGGAGAACTTTCAAAATAAAACAACGCTGAGGCTGGAAATTTGTTTTGGGAAAGGAGGAAGAAATGGCCGCAAATGAATCGATTCAGGAACATGAACAGAAGATCAAACGGAACGACTTTCTGCAGGTGGTTTCCTTCAAGCTGCACAAGGAAGAGTATGCCATCGAAATCACCAAAGCCAAGGAAATCATCCTGCTGGAAGGCATCACCAAGGTGCCGCAGATGCCCGACTTCATCGAGGGAATCATCAACCTGCGCGGCGAGGTCATCCCGGTGCTGGATCTGCGCAAGCGCCTGCAACTGCATTGCACCGAGATGGGCGAACACACCCGCATCGTCGTGGTGCGGATGGGTACGCGGATCATGGGGCTGATCGTCGACTCGGTGTCACAGGTGATGAAAATCCCGAAAAGCGAAATCAAGGAACCGCCGGAAACGATCGCGGGGCTGGCGGGAGACTACCTGATCGGGGTAGGCAAAGTAAACGAGCGCCTCATCCTGCTGCTGGACATCGACAAGGTGATCAGCGCCGGGGAACACGCGCAACTGACCCGGGCGGAGTTGCCGGAAACGGTGGAAGTCATGTAACTGCACGGCCTGAAGACAAAGGCGACTTGGTTGGGAGAAAGCTTTTACTACTTTTCAGATTAAAGTTACGTGAATATTTTTGTCTGATTTTTTTTAGAACGAGAGAGAGGAGAACCAATCATGTTCAAGAATCTGAAACTGGCAAAGAAAATCGGGGGAGGCTTCGCGCTGGTGCTGGCGCTGACGGCGTTTGTCGGTTACATCGGCTACAGCAGCCTGGCGAATGTAAATGACTACAACAACCGCTTAGCAGGGGTGAACGACACTATCGACTCCGTAAACTTAACCCGCCTATCTTTTATGAAATATCAGACGGAACTGGACAAAAAATATCTTGACGCTTCGGTTACGGCGCTGGAAGGCGTGGAAACCAATTCCGCCAAGACTATAGGCCTTTTGACGGAAAAAGCCGACATCGAGGGAGTTGCCAAAATCAGAGATATTGGCAAGAAGTACAAGGAGAAGGTGGATGAATACGTAAAAACAATGGACGAGCAGGAACGGCTCCGGAAGGAACGGAACGAGGCTCGGGATCAATTGAATAAATCGCTAGAGGCGCTGATGACGGCGCAGGCGAAAAACGTGGCCGACGCGGAAAAGGAACTGAAAGCTGAAATTGCCGACCGTACATGGAAAGCCAACGTCATCGCCCGCGATCTGGTGGATTACATCAACGCCATGCGGATTACTTCGTTGAAATATTCGCAGGGATTCGCGCCGGAGAATCTGAAGCATATAAACGAAATCCTGCCCAAGGCTTTGCGCATCTGCGACGAACTGACGGCTAAATTCAAGAACAAGAAAAACCTTGACCTGATGGGGGGGGTGGCGGCGGGATTGAAGGAATACACAGCCATCACCGAATCCTACGGCAAGCTGAAAGACGATCAGGCCGCCTTTGACAAGCAGCTTTTCGCAGCAGCACAAATCGCGGGAAAGTTAAATGACGCCTGCAACGAACTCACCGCCATTCAAGACAAAAATCTGTCTGATTATCAGGAATTCGCCCAATCCGAAGACGAAAGACGCACCTACAACCGTAACCTGATCCGGGAAATCGACGGCTACATGACCGACGTACGCGGTGACCTGTACAAGTATACCACCTTCAAGACCAAAGATCTGCGCAAAATCGTCGAGGATAAAGTCGCCCTGGCACTCAAGAAAAGTGATGAACTGCAAGAGCGCTACGCCAACAACGTCAACCTGCCCAAGGTCAACGACGCCATAACTGCCACGAATGTCTATCTGAAAAAATTCAATGAATTCGCCGACTCTATCGAGCACGGACTTGCGATCAACGATGAGATGGGCGTAGTGGGTGCGACAGCCTCGCAGGAGGCCATCAAGGCGGTGGAAAGCCAGAACACGCAGATGGCCGCGACCATGGCCAGCGCCAACTGGTCGATCACGGTCGGCGCGCTGGTGGCTATCGGCATCGGCATCTTCCTTTCGATCTTCATCGCGGGCAGCATCACCGGGCCGGTGCAGAAAATGGCGGCGGGACTCGCGCTGGTGGCTGACGGCGACCTGACGGCCAAGGTGGATGTGGATTCCAAGGACGAAATCGGGATGATGGCTGCCGCCCTTAACGACACGGTAGCCAATCTCTGCCAGATCGTGGGCGAAATCAGGGAAGCCGCCGACCAGACCGCCGCTTCCGGCGAGGAACTCTCCGCCGCCGCGCAGAACATCTCCTCCGGCGCGCAGCAGCAGGCCAGCTCCGTCGAGGAAATCGCCGCGTCAGTGGAAGAACTCACAGCTTCAATCAATCAAGTCTCCCAAAACGCGCAGAAAGCCAACACCGTGTCGGTAGAGACCACCTCCGTCGCGGAAAACGGCGGCAAGACCGTCAAGCAGTCCATCGACGGGATGCGCCTGATCAACGAAAGCTCCTCGCAGATCAGCAAGATCATCGACGTCATCAGCCAAATCGCCAACCAGACCAACCTCCTCGCCCTGAACGCCGCTATCGAAGCAGCCAGCGCCGGGGAACACGGGCTGGGCTTCGCGGTCGTGGCCGACGAAGTGCGCAAACTCGCCGAGCGTTCCAGCCAGGCCGCGCAGGAAATAACGCAATTGATCGAAGAAAGTACCAGCCGGGTGGACGACGGCTCCCGCCTGTCGCAGGAAGTGGGCAAGAGCCTGGACAACATCCTCGCGGGCATCGAAAACACTGCCAAGGGAATGCAGCAGATTTCCGCCGGCACCGAGGAACAGGCGACTACCGCCAACGAAGTCTCCAAGGCGGTGGAAGGCATCAGCGCCATCACCGAGGAAAACTCCTCCAGCGCCGAGGAAATGGCTGCCAGCGCCGAGGAACTATCAGCCCAGGCGCAGCGGATGCAGGGGCTGGTCGAACGCTTCAAGCTGGACAAAACCAATGCCGGATCCGCCAAGAAGGCCGCACCCGTAGCTGCCACGACGAAGAAACCGGCGGCGGTCGAACACAAGTTCACGAAGGAACCGGCCGAATCCCACGTCGGCGCGCTGTACCACGCATAACATCTTGAACGGAGGAGGGCGGAACGATGAGCGGGACGACGACTCAGCAAAGTCAACCAGTATTGAAGGATTCCGAATTCCGGAAGTACCAGCGCCTCATGTACGATCACGCAGGCATCCAGTTGAACGAAAGCAAGCACGCGCTGGTGCAGAACCGCCTGCGGAAGAGACTGCGGCTGCTGGGACTGACCAGTTACGAGGAATACTTCAAGCTGGTCGTCGATCCCGCTCATCCCGAAGAGTTCCAGGAGTGCATGAACGCGCTGACCACCAACGAGACTTATTTTTTCCGCCACAAGAACCACTGGGACTTTTTCACCGGCGAATTCATCCCTGAACTCAAGGCCGCGCGGCAGGGAAAGCAGCTCAAGGAAATCAGGCTATGGAGCGCGGCGGCCTCGGTCGGGGCGGAAGCGTATTCCGCCGCCATCGCGGTGGAGGAACTGCTACCGGAGGAACAGGGGTGGAGTCTGACCATCGACGCGACCGACCTGAACGTGGAGGTGTTGCGCCAGGCGCGGGAAGGACGCTTCAACGCTTACGCGGTGCAGAAACTGACCAAGCACTGCCTCACCAAATATTTCGCGCTTGAGGGACAGGAATACGTCGTGCGCGAAAAGCTGCGCGCGAAGGTGAATTTCCGGCGGCACAACCTGCTGGAGGAAATGCGCGGCGCGTGTTACGACCTCGTGTTCCTGCGCAACGTCCTGATCTATTTCGACGAGGCCAGCAAATCGCGGGTGGTGGATAACGTCGCCAACCGCATCCGCAAGGGCGGATACCTGATTCTCGGCGGAGCGGAGTCCCTGACCGCGCACCGGGAGCGGTTCGAATACGTGAAGCCAACCATATTCAGAAAGATCTGAAGATGATTAAGACCAACCCTGATCCGGAAGTGCTGGCGGGATTTCTCGACGAAGCGAGCCAGTGCGTCGCCACCCTGAACGAGAAACTGCTGGCGGTGGAGAGCGGAGCCAGCGCCGAGGAAGTGGTGGGCGAAATGTTCCGCGCGGCGCATTCGATGAAAGGCGCGGCGGGATTCCTGAATCTCGCCAAGGTGGCCAAGGTGACGCATCACCTGGAAACCGTGCTCGACCGGGTGCGCAAGGGCAAGCTGCAACTGGGGGAGGACATCACCGACGCGCTGTTCGCGGCGCTGGACACCATCAGTTCCCTGCTGACGGATCTGGCCGGCTGCCAGTGCGAGTCCACCGGCATCGAAGATACGATCTCGTCGCTTGAAGCCGTCCTGGGAGAAGAAACCCCGGCTGCCGGAACGCGCGACCCCTCCGACGACCTGGGCGAAGTGCCTGCTTTTATCCGGGGTATGCTGACCGTCGATGACGTGCTGGAGACGCTGATCGCGAAAAATGGCGGAGAAACGCCCTGGCTGCTGCGCATACCGCTGTCGGAAATTTTCTCCTGCGGGCGCGACCCGATCGAGATTTACCACGCGCTGGAAAAAGCGGTGCGCATCCAGACGACGGTTCCGCTGATCGCGGCGCCGGATTCGGTCTGGGGCAATCTGCAGGATTACGACTGCCAGGTGGCGGTGCTGTGCTATTGCCGCAAGAACCTGTCTGACGCGCTGGAGCCGGTGCGGCTGCCGTCTTGCGAAGCCTACGAGCTTTGCCGCGCGGGAGGATTACGCGAGCCGTTGACGATTCGGTCGGAATCAGCGGTGTCGGTCGGCGAGCGGATCGGACAACTGACAATAAATCCCGGCATGGCCAAGCATCTCTCGACCTGGCTGTCGGAAACGCAGGAAGAACTGTACGCGCTTGACTCCTCGCTGATGACTTACGAGAAAAACCCGGAGGACAAAACGCGCCTGCACGAAATTTTCCGCCTCATGCACCGGATGAAGGGTTCCTGCGCCAGCATGGGGCTGGAGGAGATGGCGCGCGCGGCGCACAACTGCGAATCACTCCTGTCGCGCTACCGCGAGACCGACGCCGTTCCGGGCGAGGACGGTTTCAAGGCGCTGTTCGCGGTCAAGGATTTTCTGAACGACTGCCTTAAGCGGGTGAACGGAGGCATTGCCGAAGCGCCTGACGCTGGGGTTATGGACGCGGTTTTCCTGCGGCTGTTCAACGAGGAGGCTACGGCGGAGGAGAACTCCGGACTGGTCGACGGCTGGGTACTTTCTCCGGAGGAGAAAAAGCTGTGCGCCGAAGCCGCGGCCGAGGGCTTGCGGGTCTGGAAACTGGCGGTCGAACTCGACCCCGATTCGCCGCTGGCGGACTTGCGCTACGGCATGATCCTGAACAACCTCGACCAGTCCGCCGCCGTCATCCTCTCCCATCCCAGCCTCGCGGAACTGGAGCAGGGAATTGAAAACGTTCCGTACCTGCGGGTGCTGGTGGCGGGCAAAAACGCCGAAACCGTCCGGAACGCCGCGCAACTGGACATGGTGATCCGGCTGGAAATTGCCGAGGTCGAGACCGGTATTGTTGAGGAAAACCAGACGGAAGCGAAAGCGGTTGCGACCCAGGCTGCTACCGTCCAGGCAAAAGGACAGGAATCGGTCGGCGCTATCCAGGACACGGTGCGCGTGGACGTGTCGCGGCTGGACTACCTCATCAACGTCGCGGGCGAACTGGCCATAACCAAGGCGCGCATCAGCCAATTGTCGGAAGGGCTCGCCTCGCGGATGCGCTCCATCGACACCCGCGGGCTGGAATTCCTGATCTGGCACGCCAAGCAAAATGCCGGCAACGGTTCCGCGCTGACTTTCGAAAGCATCAGGAACGCTGAGCAGTGGCTGGGCGAAATCAAATCGGCGCAGGAAGTAGCCGGACGACTGCGCGACACGGCGGTGGTGCTGCACCGCCACACCAGCAGCATCCAGAATTGCGTGATGCAGGTGCGGATGGTGCCCATCGGCCCGCTGTTCCAGCGGTTCCACCGGCTGGTGCGGGACGTCTGCAAGGAGAGAAACCGCAAGGCTGTCCTCATCACCAACGGCGAAAACACCGAACTGGACAAAAAATTAATAGACGAACTGGCAGACCCGCTCACTCACCTGATCCGGAACTCCGTCGATCACGGTTTGGAGACGCCGGAAGAGCGCCTGCGCCAGGGCAAGTGCGAAACCGGCAGCATTCGCCTGGAGGCGTTTCACGAGGGCGGGCAGATCTGCATCCGCATCAGCGACGACGGGCGCGGCCTGGACAGAGACAAAATCCGCAAAAAAGCCCTGGAAAACGGCCTCGTGACCGAGGCGTCTTTCCAGAAGATGAGCGACCAGGAAATTTACGCGCTGATTTTCCAGCCCGGTTTTTCCACGGCGGAGAAAGTCACCAGCATCTCCGGGCGCGGCGTGGGCATGGATATCGTGCGCAGCAAGATCAACGAATTGAAAGGCAAGATCGATATCGAATCGCGGGCGGGAGAAGGCGCGTCCTTTACCATCCGCCTGCCGCTGACGCTGGCCATGATCGACGCGCTGCTGGTCAGGGTCGGCCAGGGACGCTACGCCCTGCCGCTGGAGTCGGTGAAGGAGATCGTGGAGGTGGCGGCTGAAAACGTGCACGCGACCGAAGGCGGCGGCAGGCTCATGACCCTGCGCGAGGACGTGATCGCGTTCGTGGAGCCGTCGCGGATACTCGGCATCGAGGCCGGAGGCGAAGCAGGCGCAATGCTGCGGGCGGTCATCGTCCGCAACGGCTCGGAGTTCATCGCCCTGTCCGTGGACGAGGTGCTGGGAAAGGAAGAGATCGTGGTCAAGCCCCTGAGCGAGGAATTCGCCGGAGTACGGGGAATTTCCGGCGCCACCGTGCTGGGAGACGGAGGCATCGCGCTGATCCTGGAAACAGGAGCGATTGGCGAATTGTCGAAGAACGGCGGCGTCGAGCGGTGCCGGGCGGCGCGGAAGGAGGAGGCATATGCTTAGCACACAAGTGATTTCAGAGCTGGAAATAGTCGCCAGGCGCGGCGCGGAAAACGCCAGCGAAGCCCTTTCCATCTTCCTGCGGGAGCGGACGCAGGTGTCGGTCAGAACGGTTTCGGTGGAACCGCTGGAGGAAATCCCCGAGCAGTTCGGCGGCGGCGACAATCTGGTAGTCGGCCTGCTTTCCCGCGTGGTCGGCGACGTCGAGGGCAATTCCATGCTGCTGTTCGGGCGGGATGATGCGCTGAAACTGGTAGCCATTCTCGGCGGCAAGAGGAAAAACGGCAACGGCAACGTGGAGGGATTCGGCGAACTGGAGCGTTCCATGTTGGAAGAAACGGCCAACGTGACGATCACTTCGTTCATGAACAGCCTCACCAGCCACCTGGGCGAACGCTGCATTCCCAACGCCCCGGTTTATCTGCTCGACCTGGCGGGGGCGATAGTGTCGGTGGCGCTGATGGAAATAGCCGAAGCCGCGGATCGGGCGCTGGTTATCTCCACCACTTTTTCCTGCAAGGAAGAGAACCTCAGCGCGATCTTCATTTTTCTGCCCAGTCCCGAGTCGCTCGCAGCCTTGGAGGAGGGTCTGACCGGTGCCTAACAATGCCGATTTCTCAGTGATAAAAGTCCTGATCGGGCAGGTGCATCTGGCGCGCGCGCCCAAGG
Organism: Planctomycetota bacterium; assembly: GCA_020060765.1. Taxonomy (GTDB): domain Bacteria; phylum Planctomycetota; class SZUA-567; order SZUA-567; family SZUA-567; genus JAGUZQ01. The sequence continues at coordinate 60,120 of JAGUZQ010000120.1, forward strand.
TGCTGCAGGCGGTGCTGGGCAGTTGCATCGGCGTGTCGATCTACGACCAGTCCCAGGGTCTGGCGGGGATGGCGCATGTGCTGCTGCCTTCTTCCGGAGGCCGCCCCGAGGGAGCGCTGCCGGGAAAATACGCCGACAAGGCTATTCCCTGCCTGTACGAGGCAATGCTGAAATACGGCGCTTCCGCGCGCAACCTGAAAGCCAAGATCGCGGGCGGTTCGCGGATGTTCAAAACCGCCATCAAGAGCGAGTCCACCGACGTCGGCGGCATGAATATCGATTCCGTCAAGGACGCCCTGAAGATTCACGGCATTCCCGTGGTCGGCTCCGACGTGGGCGGCACGCTGGGACGCAAGGTGGAATTCAGGCTTTCGACCTGGGAATTCGTGGTGGAGGATTTCGCCAACAGGAGGCTGATATTGTGATCGCCGATAAAGTGGCGCTGATAGTGGACGACGCCCTGTTCATGCGCGAAGTAATCCGCGACACACTGGACGGACTGGTCGGGGTGGTGCATGAGGCGGGTGGAATGGAACAGGCTCTGTCTCTGGCCCGGCTGCACACGCCGGATCTGGTCACGCTCGACCTGACGCTGGACACCGAGGAACCGGCGCAGGGCTGCCGGGTGCTGGATCAACTGGTGACCATCGCACCGGACGCGAAGATCGTGGTAGTCAGCGCCCTGGATCAGGAATGGCTCCGCCGGGTAGTGCTGGCCAAGGGTGCGGCAGTGTACGTAAAAAAACCGTTTGAACGGGAAAAGTTCAGAAACGTCATCATTGGGATACTGGAGGGCTGATCATGGCTGTCATCGAATGCGTGGAAATTGTCTTGAACGAGCAGATATCCTTCCGCACGGCGCAGAGCGCTATTGCCAAAATCCAGGCCGCGATCAAGAACGGGATTACCCACATCCACCTCGCGGCCACCGAAAGCACGAAAATCAGCTCCGCCGGTTTCCTGGCTTTCCTGGCGGTTGCCGCCCGCCACCTGGAAGACAAGGGCGGGGAACTGCAGATCGTGGGCGCCAACGCCAACATGAAAAATCTTCTCGCCATCTCGCGGCTGGAAAGACTGGCGCGGTAACCCCGGAGACAGTGATGAAAATCATCGAAGAAATCATGCACAACGTTTTTTCCGCCGCCGACGGCAACCTCAACCGCCTGACTGCCGGGAGAATGCGGGTGAAGTACGAGGGCTGCCAATATTCCTCGCTGGAGGAAATCACCAGCCTGGACGGAGGAGAGGAAGACATCGTCTCCGGCGTGGGCATGACGCTGATGGCTTCTCCCACCCTGATGATGCTGATGGTATTTACGCCCGAAGCGCGCCTGGGCGCGGCGCGAATCCTGCTGGGGGAAGGTGGTCTGTCAAATGCGGAACTGGTCGATTCGGTGCTGCAGGAAATCGGCAACATCTTCGGCTCCGCCCTCGCCAACGGCTTGGCGAAATACCTCGACGAACCGGTCAAGACCTCCCCGCCGGAAGTTGCCATGGATATGGCCGGTTCGATGCTGGCCTCGATTGTCGGCAGCGTGCCTGATCTGGGCGACGAGATTCTGCTGCTGAACATGCGGCTGGAAACCGGCGATTCGGATTCTGCATGCGGCATTCACATATTTTTCGACGAGAAGCTGCGCGAAAAAATCGACGCGCTTCCTTCTGTCATCAGCAGCGAGTAGGAGGGACCACCATGTCCAGGATTCTGATTATCGATGACGCGATGTTCATGCGGCACATGATCCGCAGCGCGCTGGAGCCGCTGGGGTTCGAGATCGTCGGCGAAGCCGTCAACGGCGCCCAGGGCATCGACATGTTCCGGGCGTTGAAGCCCGACGTGACGACGCTGGACATCATCATGCCGGAAATGGACGGGCTGGAGGCGCTCAGGAATATCCGGCAGGAAGCGCCGCTGGCAAACATCATCATGGTGACCGCCGTCGACCAGCGCGAGTCGATGCTGCAGGCGATGAGGCTGGGCGTGTCCGACTTCATCGTCAAACCTTTCGACGACGACCGCGTGATTTCCGCCGTGCAGAAGGCGATCAACCGGGCAAGCTGAACCTGCCTCCGTGCAGGGGACGGAGCCGCCATGCGAACGCAACCCCGAGTTCTGTTGGTTCTGGGCAAGGTGGAAACCGGACTGGCCGCTCTGCTGGAGAAACACGGAGACCTGCATTTCGGCCCTGTCAATCAACATGTGGCCTGGAAACTGGCGACCGACCTGCTGCCGGATGTGATTGTGCTCGGGGACGAACTGGTAGAAACAGCGGGGCTGGTTTTTCTGCGGATGCTGCTGGTCAGGCATCACGTCCCGGTCATTCTGGTTCTGTCCCGGAAAAACATTCATCTCGCCCAGGAGCTTTCCGGCCTTTCCCCGCTCCTCGCTTTCGTTATATACGGTGATTCCAATCCCACCGCCCTGGCGGAGCAGCTCAAGCAAAAACTAGCAGAAATACAGGCAACGTCAGCACCTCGCCAAGACGACGCCAGAGCAGAAAACTGGATCATCGCTGTCGGCGCTTCAGCGGGAGGGCCTGAGGCGCTGCGCCTGCTGCTGCAAGCCATGCCACCGGATTCCCCGCCGATACTGATAGTTCAGCACATGCCTGCCCCGTTCGTACAGCCTTTCGCCGACCGGCTGAATGCAAACTGCTCACTGGAAATCAGAGTCGCCCGCAACGGCGAAAGCCTGCTTCCCGGCCAGGCGCTGGTGGGGCCTTCGGGTACGCACCTGCATCTTGCGCGCGACAGAAACAACTACGTCGCCCGCCTGTCCGCGCCGGTTTGCCCCTGCCTGCACAAGCCGTCCGCCGACGAGTTGTTTTCTTCGGTGGCGCAAGTCGCGGGAGCACGGGCAATTGGCGTTATCCTGACCGGCATGGGCGCCGACGGCGCGGTGGGGATAAAAAAAATCCGTGACGCCGGGGGGCACACCCTCGCCCAGAACGAGGAAAGCTGCGCGGTTTTCGGCATGCCCAAGGAAGCAATGGCGCTGGGTGGAATCGAAAAAGCGGTCGCGCTGGAAAAAATCCCGCGGGAGATTTCCGCAATCCTGAAAGCTTCTTCGGCCAGAGAGCGTTCGCTGTCAGTTGACAGATGCTGACAACGAACGTTAACAAGCCCCTGCCTTTTCGATCCCCACCCGTAAAACAAAACCCCACTACTCAAACGCCAGGTGCCGACTTGCCGTTAGCCCGACTTTGCCTGTTGCAAGCCATCCCGATTCACGGAAACTATTCACCCGCTTCTTTTGTTATTGTAACAATGGCGTAATTGTAACCCTTCATGGGGAGTACGAAGCTGCCATCAGCGAGTGTCAACTGGGTTTGCGTCCGCTCGTCGGTAATCTTTAATTCGCCGACCAGACCGGCCTTTTCGACATGCAGCGCAATCTTCGCCTCTGTCGGCTGCTCGTTACGGTTGGCGGCGACTACTACGATTTTTCCCGGCAGGCGATAAACCGAGACCAGCACATTTTCCGTCCCTGCCTTAACCGGGCAGTCTTCTGTCCAGTAACCGACAAATTCCGCCTCGTCGGAATCAATGCCGGTGTTGATTCTTGTTTCCCAGTATTGCTCCATCGCCGGATCGTTACACCAACTCGCGCTCATGACCACGTCGCTGACCAGACACATCGCGATCAGGCTTTCGGTATACTCGGGCACCTTGCGATGCTGCTTGTCGCCGGTACCCCGCTCGAATTGCGGCAGAAGCACATTGTTGATACCGCTGGCTTTACTCGCCAACTCCACGCGCCATGCAACAGGATCGAGGTCAGTGATATAGAAATATGGCTTCTTGAAAGTCTCGTGCGCATACTGTTCGCCGGGATAGAACATGTCGGCGAAAGCGTGATAAGGCAATATCAGCGCGTCGTGGCCATGCGCCATGTACACGCCGGAACCGTTGGGAGAATTGCGGGCGATGGTCAACAGGCGTTTGTAAAACTGCCGCCGTTGCACGATGCAATAACTCACGCCGGAACGGCCAAATGCGTCGTTGACATATCCGCCGCCGTGCAGAGGATTTGCGGACGGCACCAGCCGGTCCATGTCAGTGTAAAAAGAAGTCACACCAGGATACTTGGTTAACTCCTGCGCCTGCCACATCAGAAGATCAGTGTAAGAACTGGACTGGGAAACGCTGACCAGGTCGTAAGGCGTGGGATCGCCTTCCGGCTTGAGCGGACTCGGGCCGCGCGCCGTATTATAGAAGCCACCACGCAGGGGGTTGTCCCAAAGCGGTTTGAAGAAATCGTAATACTTGTTCTTGTTCGGGCCGCAGGTCGCGCCGCCATAATAAAGCGTGGGAATATCCTTCTTTTTTGGGTCCGCCAATTTCTTTTCGCAAGCCGCCCGGAAAAGATCGGGATGAGCCACATCATAATACGCGAATTGCGTGCCTTGGGCCGCGCTATAACCGATATAATTGAGATGTTTCATCATATGCGAGTTCTGGTGTACCCCGCGCCAGTTTTTCATCAGCGGCCTGACCGGCGTCGCTTCGAATCCAAAACGGTAGGTCAGCGGCTGGTCGACCTTGGCTGCCTTGGCGATGATATTGAAGCGTAACACGGCTTTCTCCGCGCTTACTTCCAGCACCGTCGCCGCCTGCGGCTTCTCGCACAACCAGTTGGCGTCGGAATCGAAGAACCAGTCGAAGCCTTCTTCTTCCGTTCCCAGCCAGACATACGGTTCGAAACCGCTTTCCCATCTCACCCCGTCCCAGCCCGCGCCGCGCTGCTCGGTTACGGCAGCGCCAACCGCCGGCACGCGCTTGGGATTGCGGATATATTTGCCCAGGTCGCCGCGCAGGGGAATTTCCAACGCCAGTGAACGCACGTTCCAGCCGCCAGCAGGAGGATAAATCGTCAGGTCGGTCACGACCAGGCCGTCGTACTCCATCCAGGTTTCCCACGTTACGGTTCCGTCCAACTCGCCGAAGCGCCCCACGCCGCGCCATTCCGCCCGGTGCGCCTTTTCCGAGGTGCGGCGATTGTGCAGGATTTTCAGTTCGGCTTCGCCCGCGTCGGTAGCCAGCGTCAGCCGCATAGGCGCGGCCAACTGTTCCGCGCCCTGGTTTTTCAGCGAACAGGCAAACGGGCCTTCGAGCACATATTCCCGCCCCCAGCACTTGACGGATTCTTTTTCATATTCCATCGGCGTCCAGGGATCGAGCACCTGGTCGGTGACTCCGGCGTTGGCGGTCAGAAAAGCGGTGTCCGGTTTGAACAAGTGGCCTGAGGCAGTAACAGGAGCAATGCCTTCGCTGGCTAGAGAGAATGCAAAGTTGTAGTCGCCCTCACGCCAGACGATGGGGAAAGTTATGAACTCGCGCATGCTTTTTACGGGAAACGACAGCTTGGCGCAAGCCTCTGCCACGGGGCCGGTAATCGCCACGTTCAGCGTCGCCTTCCCCGATTGCAGGGCAGCGGCTCGCTGCTGGTCGAGGTTGCTGAAGTCGATTTTCAGCGACAGACGCTTGCCCAGGACATCAGGAATGTATTCGACTTCCAGCGGCTCCTTGACATAAAGGCGCGTGGCGTACTCCGCCAATTTCATGCCGCTGGCCGCGTCCGTGACGGAAAACGAGAGGATGCCGTTTTTGAACCCTACCAGCGAAGCGTTGAGTATCTTTTCTGATGCGGGTTCGATTTCATTTTCCAGCTTGATCGGCTGCACTCCCTTGCCGCTGGCGTCAAGCACGCAGACGGCCTTGTCTTTGTTTTTATTGCCGATTGCAAGTTGGAGGTTGCCGGAGACGAAGTCGTCGCCCAGCGCCAGTTTCACGCCCTCGTTTTCCTTGCCGAACACGAGGTCGCCCTTGCCGTTGTAGTAACTGCCATGAAATTCAGTCCACGCGGTGAACACTGGCGGCGTCGGCTGTTCCCGCCACCAGTTGCGGCAGAAGTTAGCTTTCCACTTCGCTTCGACTGCTGGTCGATCCAGGCCGAAAGAAGCAAAGGGGATGGAAAGCTCTACCGTCCATTCGGTTTCACCGGCCTTGCCGCCCGACTCGATGTTCCCGTTCCACTCCTTGACTGGCCCCTGCGCGTCGTAGACCGCGCCCTTGGCGTTGACGATAAAATGAAACCGCTTGTCGTCATTTTCCTGATCCTCGGGCCACAGGATGACTTCGAAAGAATCATCCTGCCAGATTCTGCCGTCGCGCTCGACCTGTTCGGCCACCGGGGTTCTCCCTTCCAGCGGAGCGCGGAAAGCCAGATGCAGAGCGTCCGCGCCATAAAGCAGCAACGCGAAGCTTTCGCGTTCGTGAGGAAAAGAGTTTGGCTTGATGCGGATCGGCAGTTGCGCGGCGTTTTTCCAGGCCGGTTCGTCCAGGCGTCCGTCAGCGGTAATTTTTTCACCAGTAAGCGGAACCCGCGCCAGCGAAACCGGCAGCGCTCCCGCCAGCGCCGCCTGGTCGGCGGCGTAGTTGAGAGAAATCTGCTCGCCGCTCAGAACGCCGTCGAAAAGCTTAACTTCATCCATCACCGTCAGGTCGGCGCGGTCGTGGGTGGTGCTGGTCTTTCCCTGCCACGGCAGATTGACATTGAAACGCTTGTCCTGCAGAGCGGGAAACTCGATCCCTTGCAAATCCTTCTTCTCGCCCAGCTTTCCGTCCACGTAAATCCGCAAGGTGGTGCTGTCCCAACAGGCGTCGATCTTGTGCCACTCGCCCACCTTCCAATCTACCTGTGCCGCAACATTCAGCGTGCGGAAAGAAGCCGCGTTCCTGTCGCCGAATTCCAGGTACAGGCAGGCAGTGTTATTTCCGGGGACATAGACGCTTAGACGGAAAGTCGTATCGGCAACACCGAAAAAATGGTGAAAACGATTGTCCTCGCCCGACCAGTTCTTGGGACAGACCCACATCGAAGCCGTCGCCGCCGACATGTTCAGGTTGTCCTTGACCGCGTAGGTGCAAGACTCGCCCTCTTCCACCAGCAAACCGCTCTTACGTACTCCTTCGGTCGAACGCAGTTCCAGACTGACGTTGAGCGAAGCGTTGGGATCGCCTTTGGAGAAATCGGCGATGGTGGTGAAGCGGTCGAAAGAAGCATGGAAGGTCAACTCAGGCTTGCGTTCGTTTTCCTCGGCGGCAGTAGCAAGCGCCTGCACTGCGCCCAACAACGTCAGTATCATGAGACAGCGAAGTTTTCCGGTTGCTGGCGTAAGCAGTTTCATAGGCGTTCTCCAAAAAGAAAAAAGAAAGATGATGAGAGTGTATTAGGGGAAAAATTCGTCTGTGACCTCCCGCACTGCTTCTATATGCATATCTCCAAACAAAACATTCGTCTTGTTATTATGGATATACCCGACCCTGGTTTTATAATTTCCGCCTGATTTGAACACTTGCGCAACATTATCAGGATCAAGGTTGTTAGATAAGTCCGTTATCCAGAGTAACTTACTGCAGTTGAAAAATTTACTGCGTTTCTTTTTCGCAATATCGTAGGACAAGGCATAGCTGAAATAACGCTTGTTTAGATACCCCAGTATGGAAACCTCGTTGGTGTGACTGGGACAGCCATTGATGGTTTTTGCTGTACGTTGATCTTCATTCGAACAATCGATATAGCGGTATACTGGATGTTCGATATGCGTCCAGTAACGAAGTATAGTAGAAGGAAGAGGAGTAACCTGGGTTGCACAGGGAAAATAATAATCGCCAAAATCATCGGCGTACTGGGAGGTGACAACGCTCCACTGCTTGAGGTTGTTCATGCACTGGATTCCCCGAGCCGCCTCCCGCGCCTTGCCCAATACCGGCAGCATCAATCCCGCGAGAATAGAAAGCACGGCGATTACCACCAGCAGTTCCACCAGGGTAAACGCCCTCGTTCCCACCCGCGCAAATAGCGCCTCCCGGTGAACGGGAAATATATTTGTCTTGTTACCCATCGGATTCTCCCTGTTTGCCGTCTGCAAGGAAAAAGCTGGATTAGACAGGATGCCCCGCTGTTCCAGTTCTTCGCGCTTAAGTATACCCCGGTTCATTCCTTTTTGCAGGGCATTATTCAGCATTCCATCGCGCGCCAGAACCCGTTCCAGATCCAGAATGGTTTGCAGAGGAGCGGTAACGCGGAAAATGCCATAGTCCGAGCAGGACAACCTTTCGATATCCCTTTTCACCAGGCGGCAACCGGGGGGACATTTTTTCTGAAATCCCTCCGGCACGGAAAGCGTGATTTCGTTATTCGCAGGATAATCACCCAGACAATGAAAAGCCAGCGCGGATTCATGGCTGACTACGGCCTGAATAACTTCTGCCTGCGATCTGCTCCAGAATGCCAGCCGGACAAATTCCGATTCTGTCGAATCCTCATACCCCTCAAAACGGTACAGGCCTTTTTCCACCAAAGACCATAAGCCTACGTTATAATGGCATAGATTACTGCCGGAAAAGCCTGCCCGGCAAGCCTGCTTGGCAGTAAAATATCCGTACTGACTGGCTGCGATTTTCTGCAAACGGGATAATCTGTTCTTTTTCATAAGCTTTATTTCCTGAACTACAGTATACGAGATTTTTTTTGCCTAACAAATCCCGCATGTATTTTTCACAGAACATGTAATATCCTTTACTGTAAATCTTTATAATTATTCTTTACGAGTTTTTATTTTAATGGATATGACAGCTATCGCACTGGTAATCAGCGGGATATGATTAATGGCTATCAACATAGCTAAGGTAATACGGGGGAAATACTGAGTTCGAGTTTCGCACTTTTTTGTTTCGCATATGTTGAAAAGTACGAAGTGCCGGTTATTTTTGATAGGTGAGGGTAAAAAACATACTTTAGCAAAAATAAAAACTTTCGGTCGTCATTCCCGCGAAGGCGGGAATCCAGGGGAGAAACCGTACGCAACACCTCCTGGATTCCCGCTTTCGCGGGAATGACGATTCGTAAAAAGTGCGAAATTCGAACTGAGTGCCTTATCACGCGGGAACAGCAATGGCAGAAAAAAACAGTCTTGACGAAAAACAGCGGTCGTCAGCCTGCCAGCACCGCTTCTATCTGCCGTAATTCGTCCTCGCCAAAGGTCAGGTTCGACGCCGCGCGCACATTGGCCTCGATCTGGTCTACCCGGCTTGCCCCGATCAGCGCCGAGGTCACCACGGGATCGCGCAAGACCCAGGACAATGCCATCTGAGCCAACGTCTGTCCCCGTTTGCCGGCGATTTCGTTCAACGCTTTCACCTTTGCCAGTTGCTCCAGGGTGATCCGTTCCTTCTTCAGAAAACCATGCGGCTTGGCGGCGCGGGAATTTTCGGGAATGCCGGAAAGATAACGGTCGCTGAGTAATCCCTGCGCGAGTGGGGAAAAACAGATACAACCTATCTTTTCCTCACGCAACACGTCGGTCAGGCCGTCTTCAATCCAGCGGTTGAACATACTGTAACTGGGCTGATGTATCAGGCAAGGCGTACCCAGTCCGCGCAGGATGCGCGCCGCGCGGCTGGTTTCCTCCGGCCCGTAGTTGGAAATGCCTGCGTACAAAGCTTTCCCCCGGCGCACGGCGGTATCGAGCGCGCCCATGGTTTCCTCCAGCGGGGTTTCCGGGTCGAAACGGTGGCTATAGAAAATATCCACGTACTCCAGCCCCATTCGCCGCAGGCTGCTGTCGAGACTCGCCAGCAGATATTTGCGCGAACCCCATTCGCCGTAAGGGCCTGGCTGCATCCGGTAGCCTGCTTTTGTGCTGATGATAAGCTCATCGCGGTAACGGGCCAGGTCTTCGCTCAAGATACGCCCGAAAGTTTCTTCCGCCGATCCCGGCGGCGGCCCGTAATTATTCGCCAGGTCGAAATGGGTAATGCCCAGGTCAAACGCCCGCCAGCACATCGCCCTGGCATTTTCCAAGGCGTCCACGCCGCCGAAGTTGTGCCATAGCCCCAGGGACACCGGCGGCAGCAGCAGGCCGCTGTGGCCGCAACGCCGAAATGAGGAACTGTCGTAACGCTGACTGGAAGGCAGATAACTCATCAATTCATCCTTGTTCAAGCTTCGCACTTTTGACGAATCTTCATCCCGCGAAAGCAGTACCTGAAAATTTTAGCCTCTGAAAAAAACGCCAGCCTCTTGTCCTGGGCTGGCGTTAGCTGTTTGTAATTTCGCTGGTCAGACCGGAACTTGTTCCGGAATTTCCATGCCTAGTCGTTTCATTTCCTTTTTCACCTCGTCGATTTCCCGCCGCCATTTCAGCCGACCTTCGAAACCGATTACGTTCTGGTACATCATTTCCGCCCGGCGCAGTTCGCGTTCCAATGCGCGCATCCGGTCGGTGTCGTCGCGGCGGATGTTTTTCTCGCTAGCCAGTTGCTCCTCCTCGTCGGTGTAGATTTTTCCCTTTCGCCAGATTTGCCCGTAATGCTTTCTGCAGTAACCTTTTGCATGAGCCTTATTACTACAACCTGGCACGATACACTTGCTTTCCTTTGACATGTGCGCGCCCTTTCGTATGGTTCTTGCCGGGGAGAGGTCCGGCAAAATTAACCAGCACCAGTTCTTATGTGGCAGAACTCGCAGAGCAGCTTTTGGTGGTAATGGCTGAACCCCCTCCTGATTCGAAAGTCATGGTAGCACGAAACGGGATTTTGTCAAGAGAAAAGCCCCAAATGAGGCGAAACATACGATTAAGGTTGATTTTTAAAACTATAAAGATTTATCCTGAAGCAGCTTACACTGTTATCCCCAAGTTATCTAAACACCAATTTATACATCTACACTGTGTAATCTTTTAATTAGCCTACTCTTAGTCCGATAATACTCGGAAATGGGATTTTTTTGTTGACGAAAGCGTGAAACATTGTAACCTATTGATATTCTTGGATTAGATAGGATTATTCTGATGGCGGCGGAAATGGCGGCAATCGATTGCGGCAACAGTTGCCTGAAAATCGCTGAGTTTAACACGCAAATCATTGTCAGATCAACTGTTATAACAAACAATCAACTATCGGAAATTGTGCTGCAAGCCGAATTATCGCGGCTCAAAGCCGCAGAACTCCCTGAAATCTGCCTGGCGTCGGTTGTGCCTGGAAACACAGAGCTGGTGAAAGCCGTGGCGAAGAAGTTGGGTTTGGCGCTGAAAATCGTCGATTTCCGCCATTCCGGCCTGTTGCCGCACCGGTTGAGCGCGCCGGAATCAACCGGAATTGATCGACTATTGGCAGCGCGGGCGGGGTGGGAAGCAGCGAAACCAACCAACCAGTTGGTTGTGATCCAGGCCGGCACCGCAGTCACGGTCGATCTGGTGGAACGCGGCGTTTTGCTGGGAGGCGCGATTATTCCGGGCCCGCGGATGTGGCTGGACAGCCTGGCCGGCGCAGCGCAGATACCGGGTTTTTCGCCAGACGACTGTGATTGGGAAAACTGGAAAATCGGCGGTAACACCCGCGAAGCGGTGATGGCTGGGTTGCAGACAGGCTTGCCCGCCGCAGTTGAGGCGCTGGTGGAACGAATGGCGAAGCCGGAAGCGATGGTAGTTGTGACTGGCGGCTGGGGACAAATCCTGGCAAATCACCTGAAAAGAAAAGCGGTCTGGCAGGAAAACCTGGTGCTGCACGGCATCAGGCTGGCTTGTAAATCAGGGTATGATCCAGACCTTATGGCTTGAAATCATCCCTGGCCTGCACCATGGCTAAGACATGCTCGGGGGGAGTATCCCGGGTAATTTGCTCTGTAGACAAAACATAGCCGCCCGGCCCCGCATCCCGCATTGCCTGCAGACAAAGCTCATAGATCTTTTCCGGCGGGCCCGGTTCTATCTCGTGTACGGCATCAAGATTGCCTTTCAGGCAAACGCGGTCGCCCACCCGCTGCTTGGCATCGCGCAGGGTCATATCCCCGCCTGAGCAATGGCGGTCAATTGATTCCAGCACATCCGCCCCGGTAGCAGCCATATCCTCCAGAATCGGGCTGATTCTGCCGCAGATATGCAACAACGCCTTCATGCCCAGCCCGTGAGCATAGGCGATGGATTTTTTATGATAGTCAAAGAAAAGCTCGCGATAGGTTTCCGGCGAAAACAGGCTGCAGGAAGCGGTGGCATCGCCGGTGTATACGCCATCGCAGCCAAGATGGCACAGCGCCTGCATCTCCTCCTTCAGTTGTTCAAAACGCCGGTCAAGGATGGCGCGGCACAGGCCGGTGTCTGTCATGGTCGCCAGCATTGATTCCTCCAGCCCCATCTGAGTCGCAAGTTCATTGGCCGACTGGTTGCAGGCAAACCCGAACAAAAACCGCTTGCCTTTAAACTCCTCCACATAACGGGCAAGGCTGCTGTAGCCGGTTTTTTGCAATAACTCCCGCCAGGGAGTGACCGTCATTTTTTCGACATCGCGCTCGGTTTCGACAAGAGGCCTGCTTTTGCTTAACGGGATTTTCGTTTTCTGGTCATGCAGCACCCGGAAAGTCTGTCTCCCGGTCTGCTTGTCAAAAAATGCCAGGCCATCACCTTCCCTGACGATTTTTTCGTCAACACCTGCTTCAAGGCCGGGTCGCATATAGATGATATCGTTTTGGTAAAGCTTGGCACTGTTGATCATTGCTGCTGGCAGAATATCCTTGTCCAGATACATTTCATGCGCGCAGATACCCATCCGCCTCAGGGCATTTTCGGGCGACTCGTACGCATGGAAAGGGACTTTGTCCGGAATCTCAAGCGCGAAAGCAGACATTACCCGCGATAACGATGAGGAAGTATTTTCCGCCATACCTATCTCCCAAGTCAGAAAAATAGCGAACAATGGGGAACTAAACCGCTTCTGGAGAAATGATACCGCATGGGTTGATTTAAAGGGATGGTTGAAATAACCGAGATAATGTCATAAATAATTTTGCCAGAAACCTGCTGCGAGATAAATTCGTTAAGTTCAGTGATAATAAGCAAAAACATCGAATTATCTTATAACTATTTAGTGCCCGTAAATACACAACTTCTGTATTATTGGAAGTTTTCCACAGAAGCTGTTTGACTAAGCTTTTGTGTATTGTATTATGCCTGTGAATATATCTAGCTGAATTTTTTTTAGGGTAAATCATGGATGGGGCAATACACAGCCACCGGGAAGAGCTTGCAGCCAGGGCGAATCGCCAATACGGCTACTTTACCGCCGGCCAGGCAAGCGCGGTCGGGTATGTAAGCAACCATCACAGCTATCACCTCAAGCAGGGCAACTGGCTGCGGATCGGGCGCGGTTTGTATCGCCTTGGCGGCTGGGCAGATACGCCGGATTCCGAGGCCATGCGCTGCCTGTTGAGTCTGCGCCACAAGGATGGTACTATCCAGGCCGTTGCCAGTCACTCAACCGCCTTGTGTTTACATGAATTATCGGAATCTGCTCCTGAGGTAACCGAGGTAACTGTTCCACCGGGAACAGACCGGGAAGCTCCCCCGGATTGCCGGTTGCATTGCTCGGAATTACCCCGATGCGATATAATGAGGAAGGGAGAGCTGCTTTATACCCGCTTGCTCAGAACCTTCTGCGATCTGGAGCCGGTTCTGCCCCGGCAGGAATGGGAAAATGCGGTGCGCCGCGCGGTGGAAAACGGCAAAATCAGAAAGGAGCTGGTTATGAAAATGGGCTGGCTGAAATCCGCCGAGTCTCCTTTTCAAGAATCGCCAAACACAATGAATAATGATGCAAGCGCGGGACGGCGGCTGCACTTGTCCTCTTTATCGCGCGCGGGTTTCACTCTAGTGGAACTGCTGGTGGTAGTGGCGATTATCTCCATTCTGGCTTCCCTGTTGCTGCCGATTCTGGGCAAGGCTCGGGAGATGGCGCGAGAAATCTCTTGCGCCAGCAACATCCGACAGATCGGCCTCGGCCACCAGATGTATAGTGACAACAACCACGGCTATTTCATCCGCGCCGACTACAGCGCCTTCGGCGTCAGTTATTATACCTGGAGCTGGGCGCTGGGGCTTAACCAGGAGCAATACGTCCCCGACATTTCCATCTACGCCTGCCCCACCATGATGTCGTTTAACCCGCTTTATTCAGAATTCAGCACCGGCACTGCCTCCTCCTCCCGTTTTCTCTACGTCCATTACGGCTATAACGTCTACCACCTTGGCAGCAGTTACAAGTACACCTGGAACTGGACTTCGCCTCCCGCCAAGTTCAGCCAGGTAAAAAATCCTTCCGCCACTATCCTGCTGGCCGACAGTTTCGGTCGTACCTCCTACCTTTCGGGAATCTACGTCGGAACCTACCAGATCCAGGACGGTACCTTCAGCTACCAGATTCTGATCCACGACCGGCACCGCGACGGCGCGCAGGTGCAATGGGTCGACGGACACGTCTCCCACGAAAAGGATGCCTGTGTCAGATTCGAGAACGATGGCGCCGTCGGCGGCACGGCGGAATACTTCGACCGCAACTGACCTTTCATACGGAGGAATGACATGACCGGAAATGCGAACGAACACGGATCTGTATTTGCGATCACCTTAAAAAAACTGGTCACGCTGGCGCTGGCGGTTGCCGCGCTCGCTTTGTTGCCTCTTGCCTGCGGGGAACAACCGGAGACTGCTCCGGAGAAGAAACAGGCGGTTCGCCCCGCCTGGGCGCCGGACAAGCGTCCGCTGGTATTTTCCCGCAGCCAGACGAAGTACAATTATTATAAGAACTATCTCAATAACCGCACCTGGCTAGACCGGCCTCTGCTGTTTGATCGCGCCCTCGGCCCGCAACCAGGCGACCCCGCTCCCGGCTACGGCGGCACTTTCGCCAGCTTCCGCCAGGACATTGACACGGCTAAAACCTATGGGCTGGACGGACTGGCGGTGCTGCTGGGCTACAAGCGCATGGCGGAAAACGGATTCGCCACCATCGATTTCACCAAACAAGCCGCGCCGGAAAATTTTTCCCTGCTGATAGAATTTTCCGGCGACAAAAGCCCGGCCGAGGATGTTGTCGCCTACCAGGCCGAATCGATCCGCCGACAATTGGCCTGCCCTGACGCCGCGCGTCTGGACGGAAAAATCGCTATCACCTCCTACGTGGCTGACGGCATCCCGCCGGAGAAGTGGCGCGAAATTCTGGCCGGTCTGCGGCGGGAGGTCGGCGACTCCTTCGTCTTCCTCGCAGACGTAGCCTGCCCCTGGGTGTCGGCCTTCGACGCTTTCTGCAAAAACAATCGCGTCATGCCGGAGGACAAAGCGCGGGAAGTCGAAGCGTCGGTGCGCTCCTACCTGGAAACCGCCGATGGCGTGATGTTCAACATGCCGACCGTGGTCAGCGACGACGAACGCTACGACCGGCGGCCGCCGCGCGATTTTTTCGAGAATTTCGTGATCCCCCTGTTTCTGAAACTGCGTAACGACCCCGCTTATGCGAAGAAATACTTCGGCGTCAAACTCGGCCTGGCCTATATCAACCACATGAGCGGCGTGACCAAGAGCGAGGCATGCACCAAGACCCTGCGTTACGGCTTCGAGACCGCGCTGCGGGTGCGCCCCGACGTGATGCAATTGGCGGAATGGAATGAGGTCAACGAAAACACCTGCTTCATGCCGACGGTGGCCAAGTCTTTCTCCACCCAGCGTATTCTCAAGTATTACATGCACGTGCTCAGAAACGAAGCTCCCGCGCCCAACCCCGGCGACGACATCTCGCTCCCGAATCTCATCCTCAGCTATCGTCCTTATCTCAGGCTGGGCGAGCCGCTGGAGGTGGAGGTGCTGAACATTCCGGACGGAACCGCGGCTGGAGAGTTTTCCGTCGGGCTGGAACTGCTTGACGAAAACGGGCGCACGGTCAAACAATTCCCCGGGATGAAACTGCCTGCCGCAGAGTTGAAGGATGTCACCTGGTCGCTGCCGACGGAAAATTTTCCCGACGCCGAGATACTGCGCCCTGTCCTCACGGTGAAGCCGCCTCGCGGCAAGACGCTTCGCTATGCCGAGGGGCTGCAGGCGATGCGGATACACACGACTTGGAACATAGATTATCTCTGCGTCAAGCAGCCGCTGCGCGATTTGATTCAGCCGCAACAGGCTGAGTTCGCGTCGACCGCGGAGCATCGTCTGCGCGGCGCATTCGCCTGCGGCGAAAACCTGGCGGCGCTGGAGGTGTTGGAAGACGACGGGGAAATCTACGGCGCGGGGCGCGAGAACGAATATCCTTCACTCGACACGCACACGCTGTTCCGGGTCTATTATCAGGGGAAAAGCGGCAAGCCTTTCACTGGCAAGGTGACGATCAAGAACACTTCGTTCAAGTTTCTGCCTCCGCCCGACCGGGGATTGACTTTCCATAGCTGCAAGGGAGATTCGGTGTCTGTCAATTTCAAGGCCAGCGTGGTAGGCCCTCCGGTAGGGTTTTTCCTGGCCGTGCCCAAGGCGGAGGCGGCACAGGGTGAACTTGACATTGACTTCAACCTGCTGAAAGGAAACATCGCGCTGAAAACCGCACTGGATTACGGCATGGCGGCACTGACCGGCGAGGACGGCATTTCCCTGGTCGTCCAGCCCTGGACGTGGCTGCCGGATATTCCCGCGCGCATCAATGCGCCGAAGGCTGAATTCGATATTCCCGCCGCGCTGCACGAAGCCGACGCGGTCTACCACATGCGCGCCGTCACGGTTGCAGGCAAGACCTGGCGCAGCGCGCCGGTCATCCACCGCGCGCCGCGTTCCGGCCAGACGACGAAGCTGACCGTGTTTTCCGAAACCAGGCAGCAGCCAGTCGACATCGTTGTCGCGAAGGAACGGGTGCCTGATCTGACCTGGGACTTCAACCCCGCCGCCGGAGGCGTCTTGCCCTGCAGGAACTCGCCCCGCTGGAACGGGCAACTGGGCGGCGCGGTGCAGTATGGCGAAACTTTCCATTCCCGCGCCTACCCGGAAGGAACCGTCATCACCGCGCCTGCCTGGGCGACGGAAGACGGTTTCCCCTGCCTGAAATTCGACGGCCGGGGCAACTTCGCCCACTTCCCGACGGAGGCGTTCCCGCGCGGCAGCTTTACTCTGAGTTTCGAGATCAAGCCGACCTCGGAAGAAAACCAGGTGCTGTTCACGCATCATGGCTCGCTGATCGGCTCTCTCTCCCTGTTCCTGAACAAGGGCGCTATCACCGGCACCTTTGTCGACACCAAGGTCAAACTGCACCGGCTTGATCCGCGGATTTCTGTAAAAACCGGCGAGTGGTCAAAAGTGGAAGTGATTTATGATTACCGCGCCTTCCGCGTGAAGGTGAACGGCAGGGAAGGGACATCGGTACCGCTGTCGGCGCGCGCGCTGTATATGGCGCCCTGCGTTTTCGGCGGACGCCCCGGCTATGAGGAGTTTTTCCCCGGCGCGCCCCGGTTTTTCCAGGGCTATCTGAAAGCGTTCGGAATAGCGCACGGCGTCGAGTGACTGCTTGCCTGCAAAAGCCTCGTGCGGCTGCCAAAGACAGTCGCACGAGGGAGAAGCGCTGGCTTCCGTTTGTTTGATTATCTTAAATTTTTGTTTCGTCGTATTGCGGCATGCCGCCGGTTTCGAACAGTTCGCGTTTCATCTTGAGATAGTACTTGTAATTTTCCAGACTGACGTCTGCCTGGACGCGGTGGTCGACGCCGGGAATAAAGCCGCCTTCGTTCACGACCGGCAACAGGCGTTTCAGTTCGGCCAGGATCGCCTTTTTCCCCGCCAGCAGTTTCATCTTGTCGAAACCACCCTGCATCCGCAGGTCGGGGTATTTCGCCCGCAGCGCCACAGGGTCGCTGCCGCCGTGGACTTCCACCGGGAACATGCAGTTGATGCCGCCGCCGAGGAAGGAGTCGACGACGGCGGAGATGTTGCCATCGCAGTCGGTAAAGGCGACGTGGCAACCGTGGCGGTTCAGCAGGTCGGTGATCCGTTTATAACGCGGCATCACCACCTCGCGCATGAAATTAACGCCGACGATGGGGCCGGAGTTGAAACAGATGTCTTCCCACCCCGCAGCGAAATCGAATTCCACGTCAGGCAGAATCCGCGCCAGCGTGTCGGTCACGAGGCAGCAGAGAGTCTCGACGATTTCCTCCAGCAGTTCCGGATCGTCGTAGATCATCATCGCGATATTCTCGAAACCGATCCAGTTGCGCGGAGTGCCGATCATCGAGCCGATGGGGACGCACAGGGGATAGTCGCGCTGATTGTAGGCGGCGACGAGTTCCGCCCAGTTTTCCGGAACCCGGTCGGCGCCGGGCTGCAGGCGGAATTTGAACGCTTCCCAGGTCGCGCGATCCTTGATGGGAAAATCGATGTACTGGGGGATGGACTTGTCGCCGGTCTTGTTGATGCGGGCGATATAGCCGCTGGAATCGCGGTAGGTCAGATATTTTTCGTCTTCTTCCAATACCTCATGCTCGAAGGCCGGCTTCATGCCCATTACGTTGATCGGCGCGGTTTTCCAGTTTTCAATGCCGAAATACTCGTAAGCCGACTTTTCGTCTTTGACTTCTGCAGGCAAGCCCTCACGATGCCAGTTGTTGAGCGTCTCGGCCCAGTAGCCGAATTCGAAATTGGGCATTCGGTCGACTTTCCTGAAATTTATCGCGCGGCGATAGCGTTCGCGCAGGGTCAATTCCCCGCGCTGCGCCTGCCGGATTTTCGGAGCTTCGGTTTTCTGTTCAAGCATTGCCACCATTTCTTCCGCGTCCATGAGTTTTCTCCGTAAAGAATAAATCCTCCCCTTCCAGGGGAGGTCAGGAAGAGAGTCCTTCTCTTTCACTCCCTCTAACTCCACTACGGTTAAATTAAGGAAAAAACTTGTACCGTCATTCCCGCGAAGGCGGGAATCCAGGAGGTGTTGCGTACGGTTTCCTACCTGGATTCCCGCCTTCGCGGGAATGACGACCGTAAGTTTTTTTATGGACACAGAACGATTTTTTCCTTGATTAAACCGTTGCTTCTAACTCCCACCGAGAGGGGAAAACAGAATACCCTCGCGTTTACCCCCCTATATGCGGGGCACCATACCAACCGGTTTCAGCATATCCCACTCTCCGCGTTCAGCCAGTTTATTTATCTGGACATTGGTCTTTATTTCTGGATAATATTGCTATGATTGGCAAGGAACTGATCCTCGGCTTCGGCAACTCCCCCTCCCCGGAGGAAATCCGCCTGGGGCTCTGGGCTAACTCGGCCGGACATTTCATTTCCCGCCACCATATTCTCAAAAGCAGGGTGCGGCGGGATCTTCTGCTGATTTATTGCGTAAAAGGTTGCGGACTCTATCGCCAGGGGGAGCGGGACTTCGAGATTTCCGCCGGGCAATGTTTCTTTGTTCCCCCGGATTTACCGCATGAATACTATTCCGACCCGGAACAGGGGTGGGATATCTGGTTCACTCATTTTGACGGCGAGCTGGCCGCACGTCTGACCGAGCAGTGCGGCTTTTCTCTGGCCAGCCTGGTACTCGACCTTGGTGTACAGAAGGCTTACGTAAACCTGTTCAGGGAATTATGCGGGGTTTTGCAAGCAGGCGGGAGTGGTTCCGGCCTGAACGCATCTGCGGTTATCTTTCAAATATTGCTGGAACTCATCAAGCATCCGAAGCGGCAGACGCCTGTTGAGACCAGGATTTTTCAGGCCTTGTCGTCAGGAGAGACTAACATCACCGGACTGGCGCGGCGCGCGGGGATGTCGCGCTTCCACTTTATCCGTGAATGCCGCCGCGTCACCGGCGAGACTCCCGGACGCCACCTGATCCTCCAGCGCGTCAGGCGCGCGCGGGAACTTTTACTCCAGACCGATTTCTCCGTCAAGCAGATCGCCTTTCAACTAGGATTTTCCGACCAGAACTATTTCTCCCGCGTCTTCACCAAGGAAACCGGCGTCTCCGCCAGCGAGTACCGGCGGAAACAACTGCGGCTTGATGGCTGATTGGCTTACTGGCTTATCTTTGCGCCAGGTTTTAGCCATTTAGCCATTTAGCCAGTCTGCCATCAAGCCATTCAGCCAATGAGCCATTCAGCCAAAATCAACCTTTGCGATTGACACGGCGGGGTTTTGCCGCAAAATATGCTTGTCCAATTCACCTCCAGGCAAAGGAACTGGTCATGGCCGATAAAGACTGCATTTTTTGCAAGATCGTCGCGGGGAAAATTCCCTCCGGCAAGGTGTACGAGGACGACCTCGCCTTCGCCTTCCGCGACATTTCCCCGCAGGCACCGACGCATATCCTGATCGTACCCAAGGAACACCGCGCGCGGCTCACCGATTTCGGCGAAAAGGACGCGGCGCTGCTGGGGCATCTGCTGAAAGTGATCAACATTATTGCCGCCCAGGAAAAGCTGGAGCAGTTCCGCGTGGTGATAAACTGCGGCGAGGACGCGGGGCAAACCGTCTGGCATCTTCATGTACATCTTCTGGCCGGGCGCGCGTTCGGCTGGCCTCCGGGATAAGCCATGCTCTGCGACGAAGCGACTGTCTATTTCAGAAACTATCTGCACGGCGAACTCACCCCTGGCCTGATGCGCGGTGTGCAGTTGCATCTGGAGGGGTGCAAAAAGTGCCGCGACAGCCTGGCGGCTCTCAGGCCGGAAACCGACGCGGTGATTCCCTTTTACCTCGTCGCCTCCGCGCATGGGGAAACCTCGCCCGAGGAAAACGCCGCCGTCGAGCGGCACCTGCACTATTGCATGTTCTGCGCCGACGAGTTCAAGCAGTTGCGCGCGGCCGCGAACGAACTGACGAAAAACCTGTCGCAATACCAGCTCAGCCGCACCTTCCGCCCGCGCGTGATGCAGGAATGGCGGCCGCACCGGGTAGGGAAGCGGAAAATGTTCCAGCAGCGGGGGCTGGCCGACATGCTGGAACGGGCGGAAGCAGGCAACACTTTTTCCTATGAACGCCACGTCGACCGGTTCAAGCATTACGCCTACGTCAGCGCCTTCCTGCAGGTGCGCGATTTTCACTGGGCGGAAGAAATCGCCTACGAGATTTTCGCTACCGGGATGCCAGCCTTCGACGGCGACCTGACCCAGGTCGGCTTTCTCGCGTGGATCGACCGGCGGGTGGGGGAAATAGCCAAACGCGGCGACTGGCTGGGCAAGGGCGAGTCGCTGGCCGACGACGATGAAGGCCTCTCCGGCTACACCGGCAGCCACAAGCTCCGCCGCCACCGCATCATCCGGCAGGCGCATAACTCTTTTGAAAAAAACTGGCAGGTGCCGTTCCTGTTTTATCATGTCCAGCGCCTGAGCTATGCCGAAATCGCCGGGATGCTGGGTCTGGAGCGGCTGCAAGTGCAGGTCATACTCGCCGACGCCACCCGCGCCGCCGCCGTAATCCTGAAGCAAGACGAAAAGGCACATCCCCGCCTGCGCCGGGTCTGGGAAAGGTAAAGCCATGGAATATGTCGGGCGGGGCGGCGAGAAGATGGCGTGGGCGCTGAAACATTTCAGCGTCGACGTCGTCGGCAAAACCTGCTGCGATCTGGGCAGCCATGTGGGCGGATTTGTCGACGCTCTGCTGCAGCACGGAGCGGCGAAAGTTTATTCGGTCGACACCAGCTACGGCACCCTCGCCTGGACGCTGCGCAATGACTCCCGCGTGGTAGTAATGGAACGAAATAACGCGCTGCACGTGGAACTCCCGGAAAAGGTCGACCTGGTGACTTGCGACGTGGGCTGGACGAAGCAGGAAAAAGTCCTGCCCAAAGCGGCGTCGCTGCTGAAGCCGGACGGCTATATCCTCAGCCTGCTGAAACCCCAGTACGAAGCGGAAAAAGACGAAATGATCAAGGGCAAAGGCAGGGTTAAGGGAGATGCGCTCGACCGGATCGTAGCTGTGACGCGGAGGACGGCGGAGAGTATCGGTGCGCCGGTGCGGGGGCCTGACCTGACGCCGTTCCTGGGCGGCAAGGGGAAGAACCCGGAATATTTTATGCTGATCGGGCCGGTAAAATGCTGAAACGATTTTTTGCCGACGCCCTGACCTACACCTCTGTCCTGCTGTTTCTCCGGGTGATCGGGATACTGATTATTCCCATCTACACCCGCGTCTTCGCGCCCGAGGATTACGGCGTGATCGACATGGTGATGATGGCTACCTGCCTGGTCAACCTCACCCTCGCCCTGGAAATCTCGCAGGCTATCGCCCGTTTCATGGTCGACGCCAAAGACCCCTCCGAAAAGAAGACGCTGGTTTCGACCGCGCTGTTTTTCACCCTGGCCGTCTATGCGCCGTTTCTCCTGGCGGTGGTCGCCTTCAAGCCCTATGTCTCGGAATGGATCATGGGGGTGGACGGCGAGCCGGTTCTTTACGCCGCGGTCATCGCCACCATTATCAGCAACGGGCTGGTGTATTTTCTCCAGAACCTGCTGCGCTTCGACGTCAAGCCCAAACAATGCGCCAAGCTCAACCTGATAAATTCCCTGTCCGGAATCCTCGCCTCCCTGTTCCTGATATTATATTTGAAACTCGGTCTGCTGGGCGCTTTCGCCGGGCAGACTTTCGGCAATATCCTGGGCGTGGCTTGCGGGCTGTATTTCAGCCGCCACCTGCTCGCGTTCCGTTTTTCCGGGGAAAGGCTGAAGCGGATGCTGTCTTTCTCCCTGCCGTTCGTGCCCTCCAGCCTCGGGGTTTTCGTTTCGCTTTATATCGACCGGGTGGCGTTGAAGGAATTGTCCGGCTTGAGCGACGTGGGCATCTACGGCATCGCCCTGCGCACGATTATCCCGGTGCAGCTTATCGTAAGCGGCTTCCAGATGGCGCTTACGCCCCTGATCTACGCCAACCTGAAGGAGGAGCGGACGCCCAGCGACGTCGAGCGGATTTTCCGGCTGTATTTCGTGACCGGGCTGGCTGCGGTTCTGGGGGCGCGCTGCTTTTCCGGGGAGCTGCTGCGGGTTTTCACCACACCGCAGTATTACCCGGCGGCGGGAGTGGTGCCGCTGGCGGCGCTGACGCTGTTTATCTCGCAGGCCTACATTTTCGCGCCGGGGCTGGCGATTGCGAAACAGACCAGACAGATCGCGGGTATAAATATCCTGGTCGCCCTGCTCAACACCGCGCTCAATTTCTTGCTGATTCCCTACTACGGAGTCTACGGTGCCGCTTTCGCGACGGCACTCAGCGCGGGAACCGGTTTTATCTTATATGTCATGCTGGGCGAAAAACATTTTTCCATCCCCCACCGTTTCCGGCGGATTTCGGCGGGGCTGCTGCTGGGCGGAGCGGCATTTACGGCAATCGGATTTCTGCCGGGGACAATCTCCGTCGGATTGGTTCTGTTGAAAATCACACTGTGGGTGCTTTCCTGCGGCGCGATCATTGTCGCTGTAACGGGAAAAAGCGATTTACTGCTGGCCTGGGAAAAGTTAAAATCGTACCGGAAAAGCGGAGAATTTTCATGACCCAGCGCCGGATCGCCCAGGAGTTGAACATCTCGATCGCGACGGTGTCGCTTGCCTTGCGCAACTCGCCGAAAGTGAAAGAGTCGACGCGGCGGGCGGTGCTGGAGTGCGCGGAAAAATTCGACTATCGCCCCAACCAGGCGGCGGTCAGCCTGAGCGCAGGCAAGAGTTTCACCGTCGGCGTGCTGATCTCCTCCCTGCGGCATCCCTTCTACGCCGACCTGCTGAACGAAATCCAGCGGGCGCTAAGAGATTACGGTTATATCGCCCTGTGCCTGCCGACCGATATCGCCGGAGATTATCGGGAGGCGGTAAAGGCGCTGCTGGCCCGGAATATTGACGGCCTGATTTCCATCCCGGTGAAGATCGAAGATTACGCGTGGCTGCGGAGCCTGAACCTGCCGCTGGTGTTCAGCGAACACCAGGACGGCGAAGTAGACTCGGTTTCCGTGGACAGAAAAAAATCCGGATTCATTCTAACTGAACACCTGATCGGGCTGGGGCACTTAAAAATCGGTTTTCTCGGCGGCGGCAACAGCCTGCGATTCTCCGGCTTCCGCGCGGCGCTGGACAAGCACGGCCTGGCCACCCGGGAAGAATGGATCCGTAGCGGCGGCGACGGCTACGAAAACGGGCTGAGGGCTATGCGGGAAATACTCGCCCTGCCCAATCCGCCCACCGCGCTGATCTGCCATAACGACCTGGCCGCCATCGGCGCGATGCGGGCGGTTTACAGCGCGGGAAAAAGCGTGCCCGATGATTTCGCCGTCGTCGGGTTCGACAATATCGCCGAAGGCAACTACTTGCGTTCCGCCTTGACCACGGTCGAATATCCCCGCGCGGAAATTGCGCAAAAACTGGCGGAGCTGCTGGTGCCGAAAATCGGGGGCGCGCTTGACAACAAGCCGCGCAAAACCATAATTGAGCCCCGGTTGATCGTACGGGAATCCTGCGGGGCTTGCCTGAACCGGAACAGGCTTGCGGAAAGCTAATGTCTGAAAAACTGTCTGTCAAAATTTCTTATACGCTGATGATTATCATCACTGTCTCGCTGGCGTTGAATTCTGCCCTGAACATGCTGAATTTCGAGAAGACCTACGTTAATTTCGAGCGCCAGCGCTACGAGGTCTACGGCCAGGGAGTCAAGGAAATCGTCGACAACATGCTGGCGCTGGGGCTGACGGTGCCGGAGATGGCGGCGTTGCGGGAGAAGCTGAAAGACTTCATCGCCAAGAATCCCGACGTCGTTTCAGTCCGGATACTCGATGCGAAAAATATCTGCCGGTTCAGCGCGGCCAGGGAAGACTGCCCCGAATTTTCCCAGGATTTCAGGCTGCTTCCACCGGGACTGTCGGAAAAGGCGCTGGGCGATCTGCTGGCGACGTATTCCTACCGCGCGGTAGTGAAAAACTTCACCGACAGTTTCGGCGAAACTGGCGGCAGACTGATCCTGCTTTACGACCGGAAAGACGCTGCCTCCGCCTTCTCGGAGATGAAACGTTTTCTGGTGGTCAATCTCGCCGCGATTATGGCCGTAGCCAGCGTCCTGGGATTCCTCTGCATACATCTCATCACCGCTCGCACCAGCCGCAAAATCCGCGCCATGACCGAAGCGCTGGAAACCGGCGCAACTTCAGACTTCGACCCGGCAGACCCGATGTTGGCGGATTTCGCCGCTTTCCGGGAAGCTTCCGCCGCCGCGCTTAAACGACTCTCGCCTCCGGACGCAGGGCAATCCTCGGAGCAGACATGACCGGATTGAGCTTAAGCAAGAAGATCATGGGAAGCGCGATCCTGCTGGTAATCGTCTGCGGCGGCGTAACCACCTGGAACACATCCCGCGAGGCGGAGAGAAGGCTTCTGCCTGTCATCAACCGCAAGTCGGTCGCCGTGGGGCAGGCGGTCAACGCCGTGCTGACCCGCGCGCTGGATTACGGGGTGCCGTTCGAGCGACTGAACGGGACAGAGGAGTATTTCGACAAAATCATCTCCCAGCCCCAGAACCGCGACCTCGCCTATCTCGCCGTCACCGACCGTTCGGGAAAAATCCTCTACAGCGCCGGAAAGGGACTGGAGGAAGTGTCCAACCTGTTCGCGCGGGAAGCGGAAAAATGCAACGTTGCGCCGCACAAAATCTATTCCGACTCCTTCACCGACAACAGCCTGCCAGTTTCGGCGGGAGGAGAAACTTTGGGCGCGCTGCACCTGGGGGTGCGCAAGACCTTCGTGCGGGAAACCCTGCGTAACGTGCTGTTCGACAGTTTCACCGTCATGCTGGTGTCGCTGCTCATCACGTTCGAGCTGCTGTTTTTTCTCGTCACGCGCACGGTGATAAATCCCATCACCGACATGGAATCTTTTTTCCGGCGCGGCGCGCAGAACGATTTCAGCTCCCCGCCGGAAATCGTTCCCGTTGGCGAAATCGGCAGATTCACCCGGACGCTGCACGCCTGGGTTGACCGCCTGCGCGCGGCCTGCGAAAAAACGTCCGCGCCTGGAATCAACTTCGCGCCCTCGCTTGAAGCCGAAAACGCCCTCCGTCACGGTAATCTCTACCTGATAAGGCCGCCGCTGTTTATTCTGGTGTTCGCCGAAGCGATGTCCATGTCCTTCATGCCGATCTACACTTCCACACTGGTCGATCCGGCGGCGACGTGGATTTCGCGGGAGGTGATTATCGGCCTGCCCATTTCGGTGTTCATGCTCTGCTGGGGCTGTGCGCAGCCGCTGTGCGGGATGTGGGCCGACCGTTTCGGCATCAGGTCGGCGTTTATCAGCGGCTCGAT
Organism: Planctomycetota bacterium; assembly: GCA_020060765.1. Taxonomy (GTDB): domain Bacteria; phylum Planctomycetota; class SZUA-567; order SZUA-567; family SZUA-567; genus JAGUZQ01. Next base: position 86,247 of record JAGUZQ010000120.1, read on the forward strand.
CATGACCGCCATCGGCCTGACCTGCTCGGGATTCGCCCACAGCCTGCCTGAGCTGCTGGCCTACCGCGCGGTCGGCGGCGTCGGCTACGGCATGATGTTCATCACCTCCACCACCTACGTCGCCACCCACACCGACTCCACCAACCGCACGCGCGGCATGGCGATGTTCCTGTCGGTGTTTTTCGCCGGCTCGCTCTGCGGCACCGCCATCGGCTCGATACTGGCGGAGCGGATCGGCTACGCCAACGTTTTCCTGCTTTCCGGGTCGCTGGCGTTTTTCTCCACCTTCTTCATCTATTTCTGGCTTTCGGTCATACCCCAGACCAAGCGGGTAGTGGAAAAATCCGCGCCCGGCAAGTTCACGATTCAGATGAGAAAAAGCAGAAACAAATACATCATGTTCATGCGCAACCTGCGGTTTCTGGCGCTGACTTTTCTGGTGGCTATCCCAGCCAAGATGTGCCTGACCGGGTTCATGAATTACACCGCGCCGCTCTTCCTGCGCGAGCTGGAATGCGGGCAGTCCTCCATCGGCCGGGTGCTGATGACTTACGGGCTGGTGATGATCGTGGTCGCGCCGCTGGCGGGGCGGCTGGCCGACCGCCTCGGCAACCGGCGGCTGTTCGTGCAGATCGGTTCGGCCATCGCCGGAGCGGGGCTGCTGGTCACTTATTTCCTGCCCAATATGCAGGGCGTAATGATAAGTATCGGCCTGCTGGGGCTGGCTCACGCTATCGGCGTGCCCTCGCAACTGGCGCTGCTGCCGGAAATCTGCCGCAAGGAGACCACCCATTTCGGCCACGGCACGGTGATGGGAATTTTCCGCCTGATCGAACGCACCGGCAGCATTGTCGGCCCGCTGCTGGCGGGAGTGCTGATCGCTTCGGTCGGCTTCGCCGGGACTTTCTTCGGCATCGGCGTCCTGACCTTGTCCGGGATTTTTATTTTTACGATTATTATCTCGCTGACCGAAAGCGGAGACGATGGTGAATAGACTGCTTATATTTGCACTGTTGATATGCCTGAACGCCGCATCCTATGCGGGCGAGGACGACGAACTAACCGGGAAGCCTGTGCCGAAAAAGCGGATTGCCCTGCTCTTGTGGCGGGGCATGACCGAAGGCGAGAAAGGCTTTGTCGATTATTTCCGGAAGCGCGATCTGCCGGTGGAAATCCTGCCCGTTCTGGACTGCGCCAAGGACAGGAAAAAGCTGCCCGGATTCATCGCCCAACTGAAAACGGAAAAGCCTGATCTGATCTACGCCTTCGGCACCACCGTCATGCAGGAACTGGCCGGAACCCTGGACGCGCGCGACGAGAAAAAAAATATTCTCGACATACCGATCGTGTTCTGTTTCGTGGCCTATCCGCGCAGCCCGTCGGCGAACATCATGCCGGTCGACGTCCTGTGCAGCGGTCGCAATTTCACCGGCGTATCCCATGTCGTGCCTATGTCCAGCCAACTCAGCCTGATCCGCAAAATGATGACCCTGCAAAAAATCGCCGTCATTTACAACCCCAAGGAAGGGAACTCCCTGACCGCCGTCGAGGAACTGGCGCAACACGCCGCCGACCAGACCGGCGGGTTTGAACTGATCCGGAAACCGGTGCCGCTGGACGGGAAAAATCTTCCCGACGCGAGCGCTATTCCCGCGCTTGTCGAGGACGTGGCGCGGGTAAGTCCCGACCTGGTTTACATTCCTTCCGACTCGTTCCTGATTTCAAATTCGAAAACTGTCGCGGAAGAAATCAACAAGCGGGGATTGAAATCATTTTCCGCCACGGAGGAATCGATCCGCGAATCGGGCGCGCTGATGGGGCTGGTAAGCAGGTATTACAATGTCGGTCAGTTCGCCGCGTTCAAGGCGGAAAAAATTCTGTTCGCCCAGGCCAAACCTGGCGAAATTCCGGTAGAGACGCTGAAGAGTTTCGTCTTTCTGCTCAATATGGAAACCGCGCGCAAGCTGGATTTCTACCCGCCCCTGAGCGTGCTGGAATTCGCCGAGGTCGTCAAGCCCCTGCGGTGAAAGTCTCCAGTCTCCAGTTGACAGTCTCCAGCTTTGGTCTCCGGATGATTGAACGATTGACGGAAGATTATTCCTCCCCTTACAAGGGAGGTTGGGAGGGGTGAAAGCCTTTCCCCAAAAAAGGACAGCTTCCGTTCCCGATCCTGCGCGCACACTCACGCAAAACAACTGGAGACTGGTAGCTGGAGGCTATCATTTCTTCTTCGCCAGATAAATCGCCGGATTGAGAGACGGGTCGTTATACATCTTGAACTGGCGGTACTGCTTCATCTCCTTTCGCCCCGCAACCAGGTCGTCCAATAATTCCTGCAACGACGCCACGAGGTCGCGCTGCTGGAAAAGCATGGTTTCAACTTTCGCGCGGCACTTCGCGCGGTGGCTTTCCTCCGCGTCGCCGCGTTCGGCCTGACGGCGCATGTAAAAAATCTTCAGCGCCAGAATCGATAGCCGGTCCACCACGCTGCCGGGAGTTTCCGTATTCCAGCGCGCGCCGGGAACGGGTTGGACATTCTCCAACTTCACGATCAGCCAGTCGTTAATCACTTCCACCAGATCGTTACGCTGCTGGTTAAGCTGGTCGATGCGGCGCTTGACCGCGGCAATAACCGAATCGTCGGCATCTGGCGCGCGCGCCTTGTCCTCTTCCAGCCACAGACGATGATTGCGGGAGTGCTGCTGGAATATCAACTCCTGCAAATCTTCGCAATCCTGGGAAGATGCACTTTCCGTTCCCGCCCGGGTCCATTGCTCCTGCCAGTCGGCTATGTGCCCGGCCAAGCCGTTTTGCCAATTATCAGTCATTTTTTTCCTCATCGGGATAAGTGTAATAGTAGGGACTAAGGCTCTAAGGGACTAGGGGACTAAGATTCTGGTCGGCGATTTCCCTAATATCGCACAAGCCCCTCACCCTAACCCTCTCCTCCAAATGGGGAGAGGGAACTATGCTTTTTTGCAGGCAAGTTTGCCGGAAAACTGCGAAACTCTACCTTAGTCCCTTAGTCCCCTAGTCCCTTAGTCCCTCCTCAAAACATCCAGTTTAAGGAATTATCCCCCGATATCAATAACCGGAAATGTTTTTCCCTGCCAGATTTGCCAGAGGTTGCGCTTGACTTCCCCTGCCTGCCTCAATATTATCAATAGGCGTAAATATATGTATAGTGCAAAGGCGTCGGCGTGAAACTTACTCCCGAGGAAGCCGGACTGAAAAAACGGCTGGACGAATATCTGGCCGATAAGGATTTCGGCTATTATCCGGACGAGGAAACGGTAGCCGCCACGCTGCGGGGACTTTGCGCGCGGGAACGGGAAAAGGGCAAACCTTACTGCACCTGCTGTTTCCTGACCGGCAACAGCGAAATCGATGACAGGAACGTCTGCCCGTGCGAAAAACTGGAGGAACAAATCCGGCGCGACGGGCATTGCCATTGCCGCCTGTTCGCCGTGAAAGACTGAATAATCTTGCTTGAAGGGGGAAGGGTTATGACTATCATGCAGCCGAGAAAACGAGCCTGGCTGGCGCTGGTTTTGTTGCTGTCGGCGACTGGTGCCTGGGCGGAGGAGACACTGCCTTCAATCGGCCTGCCGCAGAAGGAAGAAGCCAAGCCCGGAGCAGCCGGGGAAGCCGACAAGGAAGTATTTCCGCGCAAGCTCGAAATCAACGAGATGGTTCAAGACGCGGGCGCGATCCTGCCGCAAGACCCCTGCGTCTATCTCGAATGCGCCAACGGGGAGGAATCGGGCAGGATTTTCTCATCCAGTTCTTTCGCGGAATTTCTCGGCGACAAGAGAATCTCCGCCTTCTTCCAGGAAAACCCCATCACCTGGCAGAATCTCTTCACCGACCTGCCTGAACCCTACAGCCGCCCCGACAAAATCAGCCTCTTCACCAACGGCTACACGTTAAGCAACTCGCTCATGTCCACCTCCGGCAAGGTTGCCCTGGCGATTTACGCCGGAGAGGAAAAGGCGGACGCGGTTTTTCTGTCGCAGGTCGGGCGCGACCGCAAGCAGGCTTTTGAAAAACTCGTGGCCTGGCGCGACGCCTTTCTTGGCAATAATCCGAATTTCCTGGTTGAGGAAGGCGCGCACGAGGACGACTACCTCGACGTCATCCGCTCGGAAGAGAGAACCTGCGAGCTTGCCCTGGGGATTGTGCGCGACTTCGTCGTAGTCTCCACCAACGCGGAACTGGCCAAGCGCCTCCTGTCGGCGGCGGCAGACAAGAGCGGCGGCCTCGCCCAGTCTCCCGCCTACCTCAAACTCGGCGGGGGCACCAGCTCCCAGGCGGCGGCCAAAGGCTTCATTGACCTGCGGCGGCTGCTCCAGTACACCCGCCTGCAGCAGCTTCCTGGCGCGGTCGACATGATCGATTTCGTCTCCGACGTGGTCGGACGCGGGCGCACGGGGCAGGACGTGATCTACTACGATCTGAACGTCGAAAACAAAAGCATGATCGAACACCTCGTCAGCCCAGCAGCCGTGGATCTGGAAAGAAACGAGTTGCCGGGGCTGCCCGCGCGGCTGCTGCAGGTCTGCCAGCCCGCGCCGGAGAAGTGGGACATCGGCTCCACCCGCCTGATGCCATATCAGCCTGATTTCTTCCTGGCCGCGCAGATCAAGCCCTCCACCTTCGCCAGCCTGCTGGAAGTCGCCCAGCCCTTCGGCTCCTCCGACTTCGCCACGCAACTGGCAATCATGCTGCCGGAAACCGTCAAGCGCCTGCTGACGCAGGATCTGAAAGCATCGACGGACGACATTCTCCGCGGCGAGATGTCGCTGGCGCTGCTGCCGGTGCAGGACGAGACGCGCCCCTGGATTTTCGCCTTCGACCTGCACAGCGCGGAAAAAGCGGCGGAGGTTTTCGCCCACCGCACCCCGGCGGACGAGACCGGCGGGGTTAAAATTTTCACCGCCGCCGGCAATGACCGCTGGGAAGAAGCCGAATGCTACGCCGTCATCGACCAGGCGCGCTTCCAGAACCTGCCCTATTCCTACCTGCTGGTGACTTCCTCGGGCAAGCTGATGCAGAACATCCTCGACCAGGCGACCGCCATCAGCGCCACGCTGAAGGACAACAAGGATTTCGCCGACCGCCTCGCCGCGCTGGGCGGCGGGCACAGCCTGGTCTGGTACTACAATCTTCCCGCCGTCATTTCCCACGAATACCAGGATCTGGCGGAAACCGTCAACGCCTTCTTCCCCCGCATCAAGACCATCACCCGGCGTCCGCCGATACCGGTGGTGAGCCAGCACATGCCGGGCGTCGCCTGCGGCGTCGCCTTGCTGCAGGAAGCGGAGCAATGCCGCACCACGCTGGTGTCGCCCACGGCGGTAGCGCCTACCCTCAGCGGAATGCTGGCGCTGAACATGCCCAGGTGGGTCAGGGAACGCGCGCGGCTCTATCTTTCCCGCTCCCGCAGCAATATCGGAAAGATGTGGCTGGAACTGCAGACCTACGCCACCCAGCGCGGCCATTACCCGGAATCGCTGGCGGAATTCCGCGAGCTGTTCCCCAAGGAGCGGCGAGCGTCCCTTTTCGCCTGCCCGGCAGCGGTGGAGAAGGTCGGCTATGACGCCGCGCTGGAACAGTCCTACCTGTATCTGTCGGGATTGCGCACCAACGACGAGCCTGATCTGCCGATCCTGTACGAAGGCGCGCCCTGGCATTCCGAGTATCGCGACATGCTCCAGCCCCAGGGTCCCCAACCCACCGAAAGCGGCCCCTATTCACAGTGGCGGCTGGTGCTGCACCTGGACGGAACCATCAGCGCCTACTCGGAGGAGGAATTCCAGGCCGAGATTCTGCCCCGTATCCGCGCGCGGGAATAACCCACGCGATTTTTGCTTACGACCAAGCATCAGGTTCTTAAGACTTTAACAGGAGCACGTATGCCCACGAAGATGGCTCTGGACAAGCTCAAGCGCAACCTGCTGGCGATGGGGGAAATGTGCGAGCACGCCCTCATGAGCGCCCTCATGGGGCTGATGGATCGGGATTCAGAACTCGCCTGCTACGTCATCGAATACGATCCCGAGATCGACGAAATGGAGCTGTCCATCGATCGCGACTGCACCACGCTGATCGGCGAGGGTCAACTGGCGGGCGAGGAGCTGCGCCTTGTCATCTCCGCCGTCAAGATCAACAACGACCTGGAGCGCATCGGCGACCTCGCGGTCAACATCGCGGAACACGTCCTGTTCCTGGTACGGGAAAAGTCGGTGCTGGCGCAGGTGATCGACTTCCAGTACATGCTGGAGCAAGCCAGCTCCATGACCCGCGAAAGCATCCAGGCGCTGATTACGCAGGATCCCGACCTCGCCTGGAAGATCATCGACGAGCGCCAGATCGTCGAGGACGAGATGCAGATCATCTTCCGCCAACTGCTGGACATCATGCGCCGCGACCCGCGGACCATCGAACGCGGCCTGCACATTTTCAACATCGCCAAGTCCCTCACCCGCGTCGCCTACCAGGCGTCGAACGTGGCCGAGGAAGTCATTTTCACGGTCGAAGGCGTGGTGGTGCGCCACCACCTGCGCGAGTTTCATCCCGTCAGCCCCCACCTGTTCGGGGACATGCCGGAAGCGGAAATGGAAAAGGCCGAGACCAGCATTATCCGCAACCACAAGAGCCGGGAACAGGCGCAGGCCGAGCACGACCACGTCAAGCGCACCTCCCAACGCATCACCCGCGGCGAACTCGCCGCTAAAGCCGCGGCGGCCGAAAAAAAGGCGGCCAAGTCCCGCGAAAGGCTGGAACTGATCCGGAAAGCCGCGCGGAAATAGAGGAAAAGCCTTTCTGTTTTAAATAGAAACATACGGTCGTCATTTCTGCGAAGGCAGGAATCCAGTGGGGAAATCGTACGCAACACCGCCCGGATTCCGCTGGCAGCCAGCCACTGGCCTGCGCGGGAATGACAATTCGTAAGATTCATGGATAAATCGAGGGAGCTATCCGTGACTTCAGACTGATTTTTTACAGGAGAACTGCAATGGGCTTCAAGGTGGCGTTCATGGGCTTCAGGCACGGGCATATCAACAGCCTCTATTCGCTGATGAAACAGCGCGACGGCATCGAAATCGTCGCCGCCTGCGAGGAGCACGCCGAAACGCGCAACGCCCTCAACGCGGGTAATGCGGTCAAAATCACCCACGACAGCTACGGGAAAATGCTGGACTCAACCAAGTGCGACGCGGTGGCGGTGGGAGACTACTACCAGAAACGCGGCGCCGTCGTCATCGAGGCGCTCAAGCGCGGCCTGCACGTCATCGCCGACAAGCCCATCTGCACAACCCTGCCCGAACTGGAGCAGATCGAGAAACTCGCCAAGACCGGCAACCGCATTGTCGGCTGTATGCTCGATGTCCGCGACGGCGCCAACTTCATCACCGCCCGCGACCTGATCCTGAAAGGCGAGATCGGGGAAGTGCAGGCGGTTTCCTTCGGCGGCCAGCACCCACTGATGTACGGCTCACGCGCGGGCTGGTACTTCGAGGAAAACAAGCACGGCGGCACCATCAACGACATCGCCATCCACGGCATCGACATCGTCCCCTGGCTGACGGGACTGAAGTTCGTCGAAATCAACGCCGCGCGCAACTGGAACGGACGTTTTTCCTCCGTTCCCTTCTTCAAGGACTGCGCGCAGATGATGCTTACCATGTCCAACGGCTGCGGCGTGATGGGCGACGTCTCCTACCTCGCCCCCGACAGCTTCGGCTATTCCATGCCGCATTACTGGCGCGTCACAGTCTGGGGTCGCGGCGGCGTGCTGGAAACCAATTATAGCGACAAGGGCGTCAAACTGTACAAGAACGGCGAAAAGGAAATGCGCCTCGTCCCGCCGCTGCCGGAGACTCCGGGCGGATACCTCGATGCGTTCCTGGCGGAGATCGGCGGACAAAAGGTGGGACTGAAAATTTCATCCGAGGAGATTTTCGAATCCAGCCGCGTCACCCTGCTGGCGCAGAACGCCGCCGACGAAGGCAAGACCAACGTCTCCTGCTGAGACTGACAAATCAATATTTTCAGATCGCCCCCAGATTTGGGGGCGATTTTTTACAGGATCATCTCATGCCGGATCAAATACAGGCCGAAGCATCGCGGCTTAATCCTATGCGAAAACCATTCCGCAAGGCGCTGGCAACCGCGCTGAAAAAGGCGGCGCGCAAGGAAGAGAAGCTTGCGACCGAAATCGCCGAATGCGGCGACGCGGAATACTGGCTGCAATGCGGCGAAATACTCAAAGCCAATCTTTCCTCGGTCGAACGCGGCAGCGATTCGGTCGAGTTGCCAGACATGTACCATCCGGGGCAGACCCGTGTCATCGAACTCGACCCCATGCTGAAACCCCTGCAGAACGCCAGACGCCTCTTCAAGAAACAGCGCAAACTCCTCGACGGACTGGAACACAAACAGCAGGAGCTGGAAATCTGCCGCCGAGAAAAAGAGACGCTGGAGAAGCTGTTGTCCGATTATTCCGCATGGGAGGAAGACGCGCCCGACGACTCCCCTCCCCCGCCGGAACTGGCCGCCGCCGCGCGGGAGTTGCGCGTACACGTGCAGGGTCTGGAACTCGCTCCGCCAATCGAAGGGATGAAAAAGGACAAGCGCGCTCCCGAGGTGTCGGTGCGCGAATTCGTCTCCGCCGACGGCATGAAAATGCTGGTAGGTAAAACCGACCGCGACAACGACAGGCTGAGTCTGCAGGTGGCGCGCGGCAACGACTGGTGGTTCCACATCGCCCATCATCCCGGTAGCCATGTCGTGGTAAAAGAGACTTTACATGGCCGGGGCAAGGAAATGTTTCTGCCACAGGAAACCCTGCTCGACGCCGCTCACCTGGCGGTCTATTATTCCAAGGCCAGGAACGCCACCCGCGCGGAAGTGCATTACACCCAGGCCAAACACGTGCGCAAAAGCAAAGGAGCTCCGGCGGGACAGGTTTCCCTGCAACAGCACAAGACCCTGTCGCTGCGCCTGGAGCAAACGCGGCTTGACCGGCTGGTCAGGGGAAACCGGGATCAGTAATCCCGCCCCTTGCCCGAATCGCTGATCTCGGTCAGCGCGCGCGGATACGGCTCGAAAAAAGCCTGCGCTGCCAGATAAGACTCATCGAACCGCACCACCCAGGAATGCAGAATTTCCCGCGGCACGCTGAGCGGAACCTGCCCGGCGCGGTATTCTTCCAATATTTCGGCAAACATTTTTTTCTCGCGCGCATTCAGCAATCTGGAAAAATGCCCGGCCATGTGCTGCAAGACATTTATCAGGCTGGTAAAACGCGGAGTTTTGCCCAGTGCCGCGCGCAGATGGTTTTCGTAATCGGCGAAAACCTCCTCCACCGGCAGAGGCGCGCTATTGGCCGTGATTTTTCCCAGCAGTTTCAACTCTTTCCGGTTATAAGCCATCAGCAGATACTTGTAACGCGACTGATAATCGACCAGTTTTCGCATAGCCGGGTTCTCTCTCATCATTCGGAAATCGGCTAACGCAAAAATCGCGGTCAGAAAATGTTCGCGGATGGTGAAGTTGCGCAAACGCCCCTCGTCTTCCAGGGGATGGGAGGGAAACGCCTGCCGCAGCGCGCCGCCGAAAAAACCGGCGCCCTTGGCGACCGCTCCTTCCCTGGTTAGATCCTTGTGAATTTTCACTCTCGACAAACCGCAGGAAGGAGATTTCTCCTTCAGGATAAACCCGTCGAAGTCGGCGGCGTTTCCAACATAAGCGGCGCAGAAAGTTTCCATCTCCGCCGTGAGATCGCGCCCGGTCGTCGGCTGCATCAGCTTCAAACCGCCTGTTCCGCGCACGACGCGGATCGGATCGCGCGGCACGCCAAGGCCGATTTCCATCTCCGGGCAGACCGGCAAAACCTCCGCGAATTCCGCCAACTTCATCACAAAAGCATCGGTTTTGATCGCGCCGTTGTAGCGGCAGGCCGCGAAGCCCAGGCATTTACTCGCCGCGAGTCTCGGTCGGGGAAAATCCCGCATCAGCTTCGTCCTTTCCAGTTGAAGCAAGGCAATAAATCTTGAAAAAACCGGCGTTACATATTTCCCGCACCTCCAGGCCTGCGGGAATGGTGTCGGGGATCTTCTCCCGCAGGAACGAGACCATTTCCTCAGCCCTGGTCAGGCTGCACGAAATAAAAATTGGCGTTCGTCCCACCAGATGCCGACGCATGTCTTCCGCGTCTATTTTTTCGCTGCGATAATACATGAAAGGAGCCTCGAACTTCTGCGTAATCGACCGCGCGAAAATCAGCGCAAAAAGATCGCTGGTGTCCGTGAACGCTGTAATTTTCTTCTTCCCGGCCAATTCGCCCAACTGTTCCATGGTCTTTAACGGATGAAAACCGTGATGGCAATACATGTCGTAAAGAGTAAAAGGCTTGTCCTCGCGCCCGTATCTCTGGCCATAACCGGCGCCTTCCGCTTCCCGCTTTACTCCGGAGAGGATCAGAAAGCCCAGCAGCAAAACAGAAATCGCCGCGCCCACCCGGGGCAAACTTTCGCGCAATGCTTTTACCGCCGCCGCCACCGGCAGCGCCAAGCATCCCAACCACAGCGGCAGCAGCGGCGTCAGCGTCCGCGAATACGGCACGTTATGCGGCATCAGCAGAAACACCGGGGGCAACACCAGGCACGCGACAATCAGGCACAATTGCCGACGAGCGCCAAGGGCAACCTCCGTTTTTTTCATTACCTGGATCAGCAGACTTCCCACACCCGCCACAAGCAGCGGAGCCAGCAGCCATAAATCCTTCAGCGTAAACCAAAGCCATTCTCCCCACACGCCGAGGACAGTCGCGTCCGCGTTCCAGTTCTTGCGCCCATGCTCCAGCAGTTCCGGGAAGACGCAAACGTAGAACAAGAGTCCCGCAAACGGCGTCGCGCAAATCCACAGCAGACGCAGCGCCAGCTTTCCGTTCCGCCAAGGCTTTTGTGGAATACTGTCCAATACTGCCCACAGCGCCAGCACTCCGCAGACCAGCAGATTCGTCGGCACAATCCCCACCGCCACCGCCGAAGCCAACGCATAAAGCAGCGCAGTCCAAATTCGCGGATTGTCCAGGTGCAGCACCAGTCCCAGCAACGCAACACCGACCGGCAACCATGACGGTCCGTACCCGCGCAACTGGCAGGAAAAATTCAACGCCACATGACTGGTCGCAAATATCAGCGCCGCCAGCGCTCCGCTTTTTGCCGAGATTTTTTCAAATACCAGCCAGACGACCAGAGTCGCGACCGTGAACATCAGGCATGGCAGCAGCCGCAAGCCGAAAACCGAAAGCGTTTCGATGCCAAGAAAACCGCGCCAGAGACCCAGCATCATGCTGAACAGGATGTGATTATTCGGAGCGCTATAATCGGTAAAAGGTGTGAGCAGGTCGCCGGTCGCGAAATGAATCAGCGTATATGCTTCGTCGTACCAGAATTCGTCGGCGAGGTGGGGCGTAGCGAGATAGAATGATACCGCAAACAACAGCGCCGGAATCGCCAGACGCCCGCAACGGGATATTGTCAGCCCGACATTTTCAGCCACATCCGCCCCCCGTACCCTGCCAACCTTGACAGGGACTAGCGTCCGTATTGCCGCCGCGCGCGATCCTGGTCGCGCTTGGTTTCCCGATCGCGGAGAGTCTCGCGCTTATCGTACAGTTTCTTGCCCCGCACCAGACCCAGTTCAACTTTAGCCAGCCCGCGCCGCCAGTGTAGATCGAGCGGCACCAGTGTCAGTCCCTTTTCCTGCACCGCGGTTTTCAGTTTCCTGATCTCGCGTTTCTTTACCAGCAACTTGCGGTTACGGTCGGGAACATGGTTCATCTCGTGACCCATCGCATATTCGGAAATATTCAGGCCGACCAACACCAGCTCCCCCTCGCGCACCGTGGCGTAGCAGTCGGTGAACGCGAGATTTTTCATCCGCAAGCTTTTCACCTCAGTCCCCGTCAGCGCGATGCCGCACTCCAGCTGCTGCATCACCTCGTAATTGTGAAACGCTTTCTTGTTTTTCGCGATCAGGCTGGTTCCGTCCTCGTCCTGCGCCTTGTTCTTCGCCATTCAATCTCCGTCCGTTACCGGCAAGTTCTCCTCCGGCGCGCGCCAGGAGGTTTTCTTTTCCCGCCATTCCCGTTCGTCCAGTTCAGCGAAGCGCCTGCTCTTCCAGGAAAATTCCTGTTTGCGCCCGCGCGCATCGTGGTGAAACGCCCAGCGCGCCCGGTGTCCGCGCAGATCCAGGTGCATTGTCACGGTGTGGTCGCCGGTGGCGAAAGTATACACCCCGATGCCGCCGACCGGAAGATATTTGTCAGCCTGCAAATCCTCGATCAGCGCCACCAGCCACAGCCCGTCAAGGCGATCAACCTTGCCGTCGCCGGTAAGATCGTCCATCTTCCCGTCCCCGTCGGCGTCAATGATATAATCGAAAGCATCGGCATAGGCATGGCGGCTGAAAGCGCCGGAACCGATTTTGCGGTTGTAGCGGGGGGAACGGAACGCGCTGATGATTTTCAGCGCGCCTGACTTAACCTTTTGCCGCGCAAGTGCGTCGCGGAAATTTTCCAACGCCAGCAGGAGAGGGTAACACACCGGCGCGTAATCCGAATGCCGCTTGCCGTCGTCCTCGCCGGCTACCACCAATTCGCCCAGGGTGACGGTAGGAGAGACCAGCAACTTTTCCGTCTCCGCCGAAATACCGATAAACCATTTCGGCGGGACATATGTGTCCGCGTTTGCCTTCACCTTCGCTACGCCGCTTTTCGCCGGGTCGCGGTACAGGCCAAAGACAAAACCGTCCAGGCTGAGATATCCCCGCCGGGACAGTTCCGCCTTGTGCGGAACATAAACGCACAAGGTCAGCGCCCCGACCCGCCCGCCTTCATCCAGTCCCAGCCGCACGAAATGCGGGCCGACCTGTTCCGGCGCAAGCAGTCTAACTTCCTCGCCTCCGCCGCGATAAGTCAAGATATTGTCAGTCTCGACCGCAGTAATCCGCGCCTTGCGGTTGCCGCTCGTGGCGGTCACCATAACCGTGCCGCCCGGCGCGCAGGCCACCAGCGCGTTACCGGGAAAAACGATCGACAGTTCCGCGCCGTCTGTCGGATTTTCCCAGCAACAGGAAAGCTTGAAACTGCTCTCCTGATTTTCACCAGCCTTAATCCCGCCACAGACAACAGCCGCCAGCCAGATCAGCGACGCCAATTGCAAACTCTTCCGCAAACTCATATATATCTCTCCACGCAATCATCAATGCGCGGAATATTATATCAGTTTCGGTCGAAATTGTCTATCTGCCAGCAAGTTTCACATCTTCGGGCAGGTCGAGGTCAACCTTCGGCTTGCCGGACGACAGTTGCCACGACACTGAAATTTTTCCGCGCGGAGCAGGAATCACCGCCTTGACGCTGGCGATTCCCGGCGCGAAAAACGGGTCTATCTCGACCTCCCGCCAGCCAGGAGCGGTTTGCCGTACGCCTGCCAGCAGGTTAACCAGATGGTAACACGGATGCGCGCTCCAGGCGTGGGTGCAGGAATGATTGTTGGTTTCGTTCCAGGTGAAGATTTCCCAGGTGGTGCCGGTCGAAAGCATCGGCTCCCAGCCGCGACGGATGTAGTCCATGCATTCCTGCCGGTAGCCGCGCCTCCCCATCTCGGTCAGCATGTATGCGCTCCAGAAAGCGCTGGGTTGCGCGCGCGTCATCTCCTCCCCGCGCAGGCAGGGCAGGACGATTTCGTTTATCATCGTCTCTTCCGCTTCCGGCACAAGTTCCAGCATCAGCGCCAGGATCTGATCGTGCACGGATTCCACGCCCGACGGTGTACCGTCCGCTTCAAGCCCGCCAAACATTAGTTTCGTTTCAGGGTTATAGAAATATTTCCTGGCGAGGGTGGTGTGTTCGGTCAGACGTTTCTCAAAATCCAATGCCTTATCTGTCAACCCGGCCGCGCGCAACATTTTGGCCATCGCGTCCAGCGCCAGCAAGTAATAGAGATTAAGCAGAGTCGGCTCGCCGTAACCCTTGTACAACGGCGCCCAGTCGCCGAAATACCAGAAGCGCTCGTCGTGCCGCAACAACCCGTGCGCTCCCCGCGCCCTGGGCGAATCGAAATAGGAGAAGATGCCTTCCGCCACCGGCAGCATTTCCTTGAACAGGTCGATCTCGCCGGTCTGCCAGTAATAATCCCAGTTGGTCATGATCCAGGTCAGCGCGAAATCCGGTAGGATGCAATTATACGCGATAGTCGGCGCGTGGCCGTAGGTCAGGCCGTGGGAAGTGCGCTGCCCGGCGATAGAGCGGATGCCGCGCGCGAAGAGGCGGGCGTCGCCATCGAGATAAAAAGTATTCCACGCCTGTACCCGCGCGTCGCCCCACCACTGCGCCTGTTCCCGCCAGGGCGTATCGACGTAGGCGTCGAGCGAACAGATTTTCTGTGTATGCCGGCAGGCGGCGTGAATCCCGTTCAGCGTCTGGTCGGAACATTCAAAAACGCCCTGCATGGAAAAGGGATAGCCATACTCGCGCATCCGGATTTTCAGTTTCAAAAGCGAAGTGACGTCACGAGCGATCACGGTCACGTTACGGAACGCGAGCATATGGTAAAAATCGTGTTCCGTTTTTCCCGGCGCAAGGTGCAGGCGATTGGCCAGCGCAATGTTGCAGGCGTTGCCGGGTTGGATAAAAGCGGGCTTGCCGTCGCGCAGACACTGGTCGTATTGAAAATCTATAATCTCGCCGCCAGTCGCGCCGACGGCGGAGATTTCAAGGTGACCGTAATAAATCTTGCCCAGATCAAGCGTGACGGCGCGGAAACTCCCCTGCCCCACCGGAGCCAGTTCGAATTCCAGCCAGCCGTTGTCGCTCCTTGCAGCGATGTCCTTGCCCGAGTCCCAGGCGGAAACTTTTTTCCCTTCACCGATCCAGCCCCAGGAAATATTCTCGCGCGTTTTGTAATCCCTTCCCGATTTGCCGACAGCGTGCGCGGTGATGCCGACCGGAGCGATGAAACTGTCGGCCAGGTGCGGAATCCCGCGCGGCTCGACCGTGTCCCACGGTGGTCGACCGAAGGTAATCTCGCCTGGAACCATCCCCACATGCGGCGGCACTTCGTAATCGTCGCTGAAAGCTTCCCAGGAATTGTCCTCCGTACTCCAGGCGTCAGCCGGAGGAGTTTGGGCATGAATCCAGTCCCGCCCGTCCACGGCGGCGTCAAAATCCTCCTGAAAGTCAAGCTGCACGGAATAGCGCGCGGTCATCACCCGGTGGCCGGTGGAGCGGCGCATTTTCCAAGACAGATCCGACCTGATTTTCACTTCGCCGATATCAGCCGCGCACAACATACCCGCGATGGATTTGTGAATATATTGGAACGTGCCGATACCGGGAGTATAGGCTTCAACTGTTACCCTGTTCGCACCAACACGCAGATAGCGCGAGATGTCGACTTCGTCGAACGGCCAATGATCCTGATAACCGCGCGCCGGGCCGCGGCAGACATAGGCGCCATTGACATATAACCGGTAGCACTTGTCGGCAGTGATGAAAAACGGCACTGTCGCCGGAACTACAGCCAGTTCAAAATCCTTGCGGAACCACGCGTAATTATTGTACAGATACTTGCGCGGGTCAGGCCAGATCCATTTCGCATCATTCAATATGTGATTAGCGTGGAACATGCAGAACCCCTTTCTCAATCGGGAACCCCGTAATTACGATCAAAGCGCTGCCGCCTGCGAGGCACGCAGGGACAACTGCCCTGCCTTATCCGCATACTCCCGGAAAAGTCGAAGATACAGTTGGTATTGCTCCAGGGATACGCCGGGAGGAGTCTGGTGGTCGCAACTGATAATAAGCCCTCCCTCCGCCGCCACGGGCAGCAGGCGTTCAAACTCGGCGCGCATCGCGGCTTCGCCCCGGTTCATCGTCATCTTGTCGAAAGCTCCAATAAAACGGAACGAGGGATGCCGCTGACGCAAAACCGCGACGTCCACGCCAGCCTGCCGCTCCAGCGGCAGCACCCCATCGAGTCCGGCTGCTTCAAACCAGGGTATGGCGGTGCCGATATCTCCATCGGAATCGATAATGCACAGGCAGCCATGTTCCTGTATGCGAGGTATGACCTGCCGGTAATAGGGGAGCAGGAATTCATCAAACATTTCCTTGGAAAGCATAGGGCCGTGGTTGTAGCTCAAATCCTCGGCGAAAGTCATGAAGTCAGGCTGATAACGGGAAAAAATCTCGTCAATCACGCGCAACATGAATGCGGTCAGATCGGCGTTTATGCGGTGCATCAATTCCGCCTCGTCGTAGAAGGCGTAAAGATGATTCTCAATGCCGAACAGTCGGCGGGGAAACCAGAAAAAGCCGTCGAAGGTGAAACGCATCACAGCATTCCCTGCCTGCTGCTCCCGCGTCGCCAGGCTCCAGGATTCGTGATTGACCGCGTTACGCGGATACAGAAACGGCAGCAGTCGCTCATATTCCTCTTCGTTGCTGACCAAACCGGCACCGTGACTGGCAGGGTGCGGACAGTCGGGGGTGGTAACGGCGATCCATTCAGTCAGAAAAACATCCATGTCAAAATAGCGGTTGATAGCCGAGTTTTCCAAATCGCCCGGCAGCCCTTCCTGGCGCCAGCGCGCAACAGTTTCCGTCCACCAGCCCGCCCACTCTACCACCGGGAGACGGTCAAACGGCCGGAAATTCATCGCTGCCTGAAAGCGTTCCCGTGTCGTCATTTTCATGCGCTGTCTCCGCGTTCCGCTTTCCGCGCCGTGGCCAACCATTCCCCGTCGCGGGGTACATTGCGACTGACGCAATAGTAATCCCAAACCGCCCCGAAGGGAAGCGACTTGTCTTCTTCCAGCCAAGCCAGGCGCGAGGTGTAATCGCCTTCCTCCTCTGCCCACCGCAATCGTGCGGCAGGTTCCAGCAGAGCCTGCAACAGCGCCTTGCGCATGTTGCGCGAGCCGATAACCCAGGCGGCGATGCGGTTAATGCTGGCGTCGAAAAAGTCCAAGCCGATATGCACGCGGTCAATGGCATTGCAACGGACTATCTCGCGCGCAATTGCCAGCAGGTCGTCGTTCAGCGTAATCACGTGGTCGCTGTCCCAGCGCACGCCCCGGCTCACGTGCAGCAGCAGTTCATCGACCCACAACAACGTCGAGCTGATCTTGTCGGCGATGGACTCGGTGGGATGGAAATGCCCCGCGTCGAGACACAACAATTTATTATGCTTTACCGCATAACCCAGATAAAACTCGTGGCTGCCGACGACATAGCTTTCCGAGCCGATGCCGAACAGTTTGCTTTCCACCGCGTCTTTCAGGTAGCGTGAGGAAATCTCCTCGGAGAAAATCTCATCCAGTGCATCGCGCAACCGTTCGCGCGGCGCAGAGCGGTCGAAAGGCGTATCCTTGTAACCGTCGGGAATCCAGACATTGTTCACGCAGACCGAGCCGGTTGCGCGCCCCATCGCCGCGCCGATTTTTCGCGAAGCCTTGGCGTGGGCTATCCAGAATTTACGAATGTCGTCGTTCTGATGGCTGAGGGTGAACCCATCGGCGGCGTGGGGATGCGAGAAAAAGCTGCCGTTGAAATCCAAACCGATGCCCAGTCTTTTCGCCCAGTCTATCCAGCCGGAAAAATGTTCGGGAGCCAGTTCGTCACGCCCGACAATTCTTCCGCCGGTTTCGGCGTAAATCGCATGGATATTCGCTTTTTTTCTGCCGGGAATCAGGGCAAAAGCCTGCTCCATATCGGCACGCAATTCCTCGCCGTTGCGCGCCCGACCGGGATAATTCCCCGTCGCCTGGATACCGCCGGTCAGGCCGGTGTCAGTCTGCTCGAAGCCGCCCACATCGTCACCTTGCCAGCAATGGATCGAAACCGGAATGTCATCCAGCAGCGCCAGCGCCTTTTCCACATCGACGCCGAGTTCGGCAAACTGCTCCTCCGCCAGCCGAAACATCTTTTGTATGCGCGTATCAGGCGAGGAAGATTTCGGCGTCCGGGAGAAGGCGTCTTTCAGCGACTGGTTGACTCCCGGTTTGCCGGGCAGGAGCAGGTTCCGCGTCTGCATGGTGCGGTTGAGATTGTCCAGTTCAGCAGGAGAAATTTCCTTGACCCGGCGCGCAGGAAGAGCGGCCAGCAACGACCGCGCCGTCGCTTCGATCAGGTCGGTCACGTTCAGCGTCCAGTCGATCCCGCGCGGCGTCATCACCACCAGCCCGTGGTTTTCCATCAGGAACGCGTTGTGCGTCGGCAGGAAAGGCCGGAAATTTTCCGCCAACCGTTCCGTCAGCGGTTCGGCATAAGGCACATTCGCCACCGGCCCGGCTTCGATCACGGCTTCGGGAAACACTGGCCGCGCCAGCCAGTTCTCGCCGTCGCTGGCCGCGAACGCGCAGACCGCCGCCGGGTGGCAGTGCATGACAGACACGACGTCCGGGCGTTCCCGGAAAAATTCCAGATACATCGGCGTCTCGCCGGTGGGTTTACGCTTTCCCGCCAGCACCTTCCCGGCGGTGTCTATCCAAACCAGGTCATCCTCGCCGATGTCGCCCTTGGGCACCTGCGTGGGCGTGATTAGAATGAGGTCGCTTTCCAGCCGCCAGGCCAGGTTGCCGCCGGTGCCGGCCACATAGCATTTTTCGCTCAATACCCGGCAGGCTCTGACAAATGCCTTTATCTCGTCCGCATACTTTTCCGAGAATTTAGTCGCCATGATTTCTCCAATAAACAAACCGCTCTCTATTCCTGCCTGAAGTTTACTGCGGCAACAATAGTTATTCCTTGATTATACGGTCGATTTATAGCACAATCCAGGCGAACGATTTTGCAATACCGTCAACGGGAATCCCATGGGAATAGTCTTGCGCAAACAGGAAATCTTCGGCGACGCGCGGCTGCCGCTGGAAGTGATCGGGCGAGACCCACAACCGCCTTTTCCCCTGCACGCGCACGACGTCACCGAACTGGTAATCATCACGCGCGGCACCGGTACGCATTTCACCGAAAACGCCGAGTATCTCGTCTCCACCGGAGACGTGTTCGTGATTCACGGCGACCTGCGCCACGGTTACCGCGACCTGCACGATCTCGCCCTCGTCAACATCCTGTACGACGAGAAGGCGCTGTCCCTTAACCTGTACGACCTGCGCGCCTTGCCGGGATTCCACGCCCTGTTTTATGTCGAGCCGAAATTCCGCCGCCAGCATGAATTCAAAAGCAGTCTCCACCTCAACCAGCAGCAACTTGCGCCGGTATGCGACCTGACCGATAAGATCGAAACGGAAATCCGCAAGCGCCAGCCGGGATGTACCTTCATGGCGGTGTCGCACTTCATGAACCTGTTGGGAGTGTTATCACGGTTTTACGTTGTCGGCAAGCTGCCGGAACAGCGGCATGTGCTGAGGATGGCGGAAACCATTTCCTATCTGGAAACCAACTGGCGGAAAGAGATCGCGCTGGCCGACCTGACCGCTATTTCGCACATGTCGGAAAGCACCCTGCTCAGGGCTTTCCGCAAAGCGACCGGAGCCAGCCCTATCGAATACGTGCTGCGCCTGCGCGTGCGCAAGGCCTGCGAATTATTGCAGAAAACCGACCTGACCGTTTCCGAAATCGCGGGCGAAACCGGCTTTGCCGACAGCAACTACTTCACCCGCCAATTCCGCAAGATCGTCGGCCTGCCCCCGCGCGACTATCGCAACCGGGAGACCGGCAAGGCGTGATTCCGCTCAATTTTCCGGAGAAAAGAAGGTAATAATTCCTCCCCTTTCAGGGGAGGAAGGAGGGGTGAGAGTCTACCCCTCACCCCCTCTAACTCCCCCTGGGAGGGGGAGAATAATACACTTGCGCTTACTCTTTTTGCGGAGCGCTGTCCTTAGACCACCCGGCGCTTGTCCCGATAAGGCGAAACCAGCGGTTCGCCCTCGATGCAGAAAGGCTTGCCGTCCTTTACCCAGCCGCAATCGCGCGCGGCAAGTTCTTCGGTCAGGTATCCGCGCCAGAGCGCCACATCTTCCTTACGCGAAGAATCCGCCGCCAGATCGCGCAATTCGCCCGGATCCTGTTCCAGATCAAAGAACTGTTCCTGGCCGGTGCGCGGAAACCAGATCAGCTTGCGCCTGCCGTCGGTGACATAGTGCATTTCGTTATGGTCGTGATAGCAGCGGCAGTGTTCGCCGTGGAGATATTTGCGCCAATCAACGTCTTGCCCTGCCAGCAGCGGCAGCACGCTTTGCCCATCGACGGTTTTCGGAATTTCCACTCCCGCCGCCGCCAGCACAGTCGGCATTACGTCGCGCAACTCCACCACCTTGTCGCAGACCCCGCAAGCAGGCTTTCCGGCAGTAGACGGCGGCACGACCAGGAACGGAATCCGCGCGCTGCCCTCGTAGGCATAGGTCTTGCGCCAGAGGTTGTGGTCGCCCTGCATGTCGCCGTGGTCGGAGGTAAAGATGAACCAGGTGTTGGCGAAAGCCTCGTGATACTGCCGCCGGAAAGCGCTGATAAAGCGACCGATCTGGCTGTCAATAAAAGAGATTTCTCCAAAATAGCCCGCCCGGGCGCGGCGGATGTCGCGGTCTTTCATCTTGCCGCGCCAGGCGTCGGTGTCGACCGCCGTCGTTGGATCGTCGTGCATCGCCGCCCAGTCGCCGACAACTGGTTCCGGCAGTTCCGCGTCGATGTAGCGATCCCAATAACATTGCGGCGGTACGTAGGGCGAATGCGGACGGGCGAAGGAGACGTTGAGGAAAAACGGTTTCGACTTGTCGTGCCGGGCGAGAAAATCGATGGCTCGCGTCGCAGTCCACGCGGTCTGATGCAACCGCTCTTCCTGATGCCACGGCCGCGCCAGCCAGGAGTTGAACCCTACCCCATGGTCGTCAGGAGTTACGCCACTCGGAACCTGCGCGTAAAACCAGGAACGATAGCTGTCGAGTATCCCCTGATTCTGCAGGCGGGAAGACTCCTCCAGTTCCATGCTGTTAAACCCCATCGACGCGTGATAGGGATGGAAATGCCCCTTGCCGATCATGTGGGTGGTGTAGCCAGCCTTGCTCATTTCTCCCGCCAGGGTATGCGGATAATCGTTAGGCATATGGCACTGTCCCCAGCCCATGCCGAGAATGCCTGCGTTCCACTGGTTCTGCCCGGTCATCAGGCATGCGCGCGCGGGGATGCAGGACGGCACTGCCGAATACGCGTGATTGAATCTCGTGCCGCAGGAGGCGAGGCAGTCGAGGTGCGGCGTGTCGATATATCCGTTGCCGTCGGCGCCGAGACAATCCCCGCGCATCTGATCGACCATGATGAAAACAAAGTTGGGCGCACTCATGTTTTTTCCTTTATTGTTTTAGCGGCGGAATATTGTAAAATAATTCATATCTCAAATATACGCCATAATTGCGCATATGCCCGTTATTTATCTTCCCGCGCAATCTGAATAGCTTGGTTATTTTTCCCGGATTGTCTGATTAACATGAACATTGTAATGAGGCCACAGGTAATTTCGTCGGCGGAGATTTCCCTGCCCCGTCCCAAAGAGGAAGGCTGGCACACCCAGCCTGCCAACGAATTCCTGTTGATCCTGGAGGGAAAGGGAGTTCATCGTACGTTTCTGGGCGAGCAGGAATTTTCGGCCGGGGATATTCATTTCTTCCCGCGAGGACAGTTGCACGAGCACGCCAAGAGCAGTGTCGCGTGCAAGTGCCTGACTGTACGTTTCCGGGACGAGGCATTTGCCGCAGACGATCCCGTCGATGCCGAGGCGCACCACTGGCTGGCCGGACTTAAACAACATGCGCATCTGGGTCGCAACCGGCTGGAACTGTCGCCCACCAGCGCGCGCAAACTCCGCGCGCTGTTCCGGCAAGCGGTGGCCGAAAACGCGACGGCGCAGGCGGGGAGCAGAGTCATGCTGAAGGCGATTGCTCTGGAAGCGCTGGTTCTGATTTCGCGCGAGTCGGCAATGAGCCTGGCAGACGAGGAATCGCCGGGGAAAATGGCGGATGTCTTCGCCTATATCGACGCCCATGCGGCGGAGCGGATTTCGGTGGAACAGATGCTGGAAATCGCCTGCCTCAGCCGCAGCCATTTCCACGCCACCTTCAAGCGCCTTACCGGCACGACGCTTTTTGAACACGTCACCCGAATCCGGGTCGGCATGGCCGCGCTGGAACTGGGCACCAGCAACCTGCCGCTGGAGGAAATCGCCTACCAGTGCGGCTTCGCCGGAATCAGCCGCCTGTATGAAGCGTTCAAACGCTATCGCGGCCACACCCCGGGCTCGCTCCGGCGGGGATAATCAATCCGCCAAATCCTGCTTCAGCCAAGACTGCGGCATCAGCACGCCGGATTTTCCAAGGTATTCCCACCGCTGTTTCGCGCCCGTATAGTTCACCGCGAACAAGACTTTCTCTCCGCTCGGAGCCTGCCAGCAGGAATGCAGGACAGCAGGCACTGCTTTCTTGATAATGCGAGAGTTTTCCTTTTTTGTGAAAATCGTCCGCACCATGAATTCTACTTCCCGTTCGTCGCACTTGAAACCGTCAGGCGAAAGCATGGTTCCGTCGAAAAGATATTCCCGATTGGCGTGGTAAAACTTCGCTGTATCGATGATGAAACGGTAAAGGCCGGCAAATTCCGGTTCCTGGCAGTGGCACAGGGTCAGGTTGCACACCATCGGCTGAATGCCCCAGACAACTGCCCGCGAGAGCTCCAGCGGGAACTGTTCGGGGTAGAGTTTGTGCCATTCCTTTTCTTCCTGCCACCGGTCTTCCGGCGGCCAGAGCGGATCCCACGGCGTAACGCCATCGACGTGGGCATAGCTGCCGAATACCGCCAGTTTACCGTGATAAACCGAGGTGAAGAGCGGAACGTAATCGCCATCCTTGCCGAACCGTTCCGACGACACCGACCCGCAGGCGATGGCGCCGTCGAACAGATCCAGGTACGATTCATTGCAGTATTCCGAGGAAAGCGGGAAATCCGGGTTCTCTTTTTTCAGCCGGGCAAGCAATTTCCGGTAGCCGCGCACCATGTAATTGCCGCCGCCGCGAGAATGACCGTGCGCCCGGCTGTAACAGCAACGCTGACTCGCGCCGCCGATCATGTCCAGGTATTGTCCGTCCAAGCCGGACCCGTGCAGCTTTTTCACCAATACAGAAATCTTGTCGTGGAATTTCGGCGCTACGCCGCACATGTAGGCGAGTCGGTGATGGTTGTACCGGTTGAACTCGGCATTCATGGGAGTCCCGTCGCGCAGGATAACCACCGATTCCTCCCCGCCCTCCTGCCAGGTTTCTCCGTCCATATCCCAGGCCATGCCGTTGATGTAGACCTGTGTAAATACTCCGTCTTTTTTCAGATCGGCCACGGCGTCGCGGAATTTGTCCTCGCCTTCGCGCGGCGGCCAGAATTCCGGATAATCGCTGTCGTACTGGTTGGCGTGCCACCAGTACCAGTCGAGCGCGACTTTCGCCTCGCCGCAGTCTTTCTGCAACTGTTTCACCGGCGGAGCCACCTCGGAAATCAGCCCGCGGTTCCACACCCACAGCCCGATTTCGCGCAGAGGATTCGGTTCCTTGCGTTCCGCGTTCCAGGATTGAAGCGTTCCCCACTTCTTGTAAATCTGCCCCGCCTCAAACCAGCCGCCACGAAAAGTTCCGCAAACGTTTTCATAAGGAATCGCATATTCAGCCAAAGGGGGCAAGTCGTTGGGAACGTAATGAATGCCCTTGTAAGTAAAGACAGTCCCGTTTTCCGCAAGGGAAAAAAAGTAGCCCTTGACGTTCCAGTCGGAGTCGCGATGGTCGAAATAGACCGACGGCAAATTTTCGTTCAGCAGCGCAGAGAATTGCATACTGCGGTAATCGCCGGAGCGGGAAAAATCCGTGCCCGCCGCGAACTGCTCCCGCCAGATCACCCCCGTATCGGAACCGCCGAACAAAAAGCCGGAAGTTTTTTCGCAACCGGCTTTTACAATAGGGAAATGTATTTGTTCGACAAATTTTTCGTACGAATAGCCGGAATAGGAAAATCTGCCGTGCCAGAAGCTGTTTCCGTCTTTGCACCAGATGGCAACCACCTCGAAACCCTCGCCCAGTACCGGATGCCCGCGCCAGGTGATCCGCGTTTCCGCCGACGAATTCACCACCGTTTTCTGTTGCATCTCCGCCGAGGAATAATAATGCAATTCCTCCGGCGCATTGCCGACGCCCAGTTCCCAGCCTGTGATTTTTTCTAGGAATTTGTCCATGCGATCATCTCCAATGTTTTCTGCACCGGGGAAGGACGCTCTGCCCCGGCGGGAAGTTTTTTCAATTCCTCCAGCGCCTCGTGCAATTTCAGACAGGCGTCGTTATATGAAAGACCGGCCAGTTCCGAAATCAAACGGGTGCTGCGGTCGATCAGCTTCTTGTTGCTCGCCTCCACATGCGCCATCCAGTTTCCCGACAACCGCCCCAGCAAGCCCATCGTCGCGGTCGAAATGGTATTAAAAGCCAGTTTCACCGCCAGCCTGTCCCACAGCCGCAGACCCGACTCCGGCAGTTTCGCCGCGAGGCAAAAACCGTTTTCCCGCGCGAGCGCTGCACCTTTGCTGCCGATGAAAAAAACTGCCTGACGTGAAAATTTCGCCGCCGCACTTTTAAACCCTTTTTGCATGGGATGATTTTTATCCGCGTAAATTTCCTCGCATTCCTTTCCTGCACAGACAAATGTCGCCAAACTGCCGGGCTTCTCGTAACGCGAGGAATCGTCTTCGCAACCGATCATGAACTTGAACAGTTCCTCTTTCCGCAGTTTCGGCGGATTGGCGATGAGATTTTCCGGCGCCTTCATATTTTTGTAATCTTCCGGCGTCCATTCAAGGCAGCGCGGCGCGCGGCGATAGGTATGCAGCCACGCTTCTCCCGTCGGAAGGCAGGGATGTTTCACAAAAGCCCACGACGCAGGCGAGATGGCGTCGTCGCATTTCCGGAACGGCGGCAGCATGAAGGTGGGCGCGCGCTCGGTAGTGTCGGTGAAAATGTCAAGCAGGCACGAGCCGGCGTAATAAGTCACCCGCGCACCCTGCCGGTAGACCTCCGCTTCCAACTCGGTCAACGCCGCCAGTTGCGCGACGGCATCATCTTTCCCGAAATCTTCCAGCAAACCGGTGAAACATTGCGTGTACT
Source organism: Planctomycetota bacterium (assembly GCA_020060765.1). Lineage (GTDB taxonomy): Bacteria > Planctomycetota > SZUA-567 > SZUA-567 > SZUA-567 > JAGUZQ01. The sequence goes on from JAGUZQ010000120.1 coordinate 111,462, forward strand.
TGTCCGGCGACGCCTGCGCGACGGCGGGGCTTGCGGGGAACTCTCGCTTGATGATTTCCCCCAGCGCCAGTTCCAGCGCCGCTCCCGCTGCCAGCATTTCAAAAGTAGTCGCCTGCATCCGGGTGGAACCAGCCACGGCCATCGGCCCGGAGTAGAGCGGGATAACCGTCACTTTTTCATGCGTGATCACTTCGCGCGAACGCTGAACATTTTCACAAAGAACATCAGCCGGATTATTGAACAGAAAAAACACTTCCGCGCCGCGGTCGACGCATTCGTGGATCGTGCCGATGACGGAGGAAGTCTCGCCGCCTTCGCTGATAGCGATCAGCACATCGCCTTTTTTGATATTCAAGTCTTGCGCCTGTCTGCGTCCGAACTGCTGGTAGTCTTCGAAATTCTCCACCGAACGAACCAGCGCGTAATCGCCGCCGGTCATGATGCTGAAAACGGAGTTCTCCATCTGTTCGCAGAAATCGCGCTTATCTTTTTTATCCTGTTTGAAGCCTTGCCAGAATTCGCGCCAGGCGCTTTCCAGGAGAATGCTCAGCCTGCCCGTCGCGCCGCAGCCGCTGAAGACGATCTTGCCGCCGTTGTCGAGAGCGCGGAGAATCGCCGCAAGCATTTTCGCGAATTCCTTGCTTGCAAAAACCTTTTTCGCCGGCTCAACGATCTCGCGGTCAACCCGTTGCAACAGCCTGATTCCGTCAGCGGTATTTTTCTGCAAAACTCCGGACAGTCCGCGCGAAAGCGGGTTGCTCTGCTCGGTCGGCAGACACCCGAGATGGAACTGTGTTTCGTTTTCGATAAATTGCCTGGCTTTCTCCGCAGCGGTGGTCATGGTTTTTCCTTTTTTCAATAATAGACTGAAGCAGTCGCCAGAAAACTGTACTGGCATCTCAATCCAATCGGCACGCTGATGCGTTCGGTCAGTTCCGGGATCGTGTTAGCCGTACCGTTAGCGATTTCCTCCAGGCGGCGGCAAAGTTCTTTCCATCGCGCGATCTGCCCCGACAGACGGATCTGCATGACTTCGTAACCGAACGTCTTATTGCGGCAATACCACTGCCCGCGATAACTGACTTCGAATTTTTCCAGGGCTTCGGCCACTGCCTGAACGGCGTCCATTGCCTCCCGTACTTTTTCCGGCTTTACAAGGGCGTCTTCGGCGGCTCGAAAGGCGCGTATTTTTTTCTCGAGAATCCGCGCCAGTTCGCCAGCCAACGGCAGATTGCCGGCGCCGCCTTTTGCGCAACCTTCCAGCCGCGAGGCGAGTTCGCTATATCTTTTCCCCTGTTTCGGCCAGAAGCCGGTTCCGAACTGAACCTCGCAGTCCTTGCGGTAGATACCCAGCAGCGGGTCATCCCACAACAGGCTTTCAGCGGAGACAGGTTCCTTTTCGGTCATCATGGTCAACTCGGACGCGGCGACGTGCGCCTGGTAGTCGCCGTTGCAAATGGCGGAGAATTTAGCAGCCATATTTTTTTCGTCCGGCTCGCTTTGCGGATAAAAGCATTTTTCCGCCGCGTAGCAGGCTCCGGCCAGCGCCGAACTCCAGTCACAGTAGCCGCCGTCGTCGCCCCACATGGTGAAAATGATCTCGTCTACCCCTTCCGCCGCGCAAGCCTCGATGCAGGGAGTCACGGTAGCGGCGGTCTTGCGGTGGTTGTACCAGAATACCGGCCATGTCCACACCGCCGACGCCATGACCGGCTTGTGCCCGAGTTTGTGATGCCGCCTGATCCATTCGCGGTAGAATTCCACGTCCTCGTGGTAGTAGTCCCAGTAAACCAGGTCGACCTGCGGCGGGATTTTGGCAATCACGTCAGGAGGCGTAACTGCGTCGCGGTCGTAATAATCCATGTTCTTGCTACCCATGCGGAAAAACATGTCAGACCAGATCATCGGCTCCAGTCCGCGCTTGTCGCATTCGCCCATCACGCGGTTGAGGTGGTCGACGTAGATGTCGAACGGGCGGCGATAGCCGTTCAAATCCATGTAGCGGCCGCGCCCAAGGCCGTGGGTCTCGTCCATGCCGAGGTGGATGCGGCGGCTCTTGAAGACGCTGCCGAAGAAATCGAGAATCTTGTTGATAAGTTCGTACGATTTCTCCTCGGTGGTCAGCAATTCCGCCGCAGTATCCCGGATGGAATGATATTTCCCCCACTTCAGCACCGGCTCCAGATGCCCCAGCGCCTGCACGCAACCAGTCATCTCAATGCCGAGCTGCGACGCATACGCGTCGACCTCGCGCAATTCTGCGGCGGTGTAGCTGCCGCGCAGATAGCCGAAGCCTTCCTCGTCGGGGAGGACATAGGTGTCCTTGGTGTAAAGCATGGCGAGGTTATAGCCCATCAACGCCGCGCGACGCAGCCATTCTTTCAGATAATCCACCTTCAGCACCGCGTTGCGGCAGCAGTCGAACATCACGCCGACAGTTTTGAACGCAGGTTTTTCCTCTACCGCCTGCCCGTCTTCCACCAGGCCGGACAGCAACATCCCCACTCCCCGCGCCGCGAGGCTGACGCTGCTGGCGACGATCACTGCTTTGCCGCCGCTCTTTTCGACGCGCAACCCTTCGCCCGCCAGTTTGACTTCCAGCGGCAAACCTTCGCCATTTTCCGCAATCGGGTAATGCCTGCCCAGCACGGACAACAATTCCGCAATACCTTCTCCCTTGACTTCATTCCTGTTCCAGGACAGGCAGCTGCCGCTCATTTTAATTTCCTTTCGCTGATTGATTCGATATCAACACCCAAGTTAATAAACCATTTCTCGAAATGGCATTTCGTTTATTTCTCAGTAACGCCGGTCGAATCACGCACGATCATTTTCGGCTCGTAACACCTCTCCTCCATTAGCGAGGGATTGGTCAATTGCTCGATCAGGCGCAGGGCGGCGTCTTTGCCCAGTTGCCGCACCGGCAATTCAAAGGTCGTGATAGATGGCGTCATCAATTGAGAAATCTCCGAATTGTTGCAGCCGGTCACCGCCACGTCGCCCGGCACTGACAGCCCTCCAGTCTGCAAATACTTTATGACGCGCGCCGCCACCGTGTCTTCCATCGTGACGATGGCGCGGGGGCGGTCTTCGGGGTCGCGTAACACGCACTCCAAGGCATGTTCCACGCCTTCGCCATCGAAGCCGACCTCGCGGCAATGTTCCTGTTTCAACCGGCAACCGAATTCGAGGCAAGCCGCTTTTGCACCTGCCAGAAAATCGCGCGACGACGGGTAATTTTCACCAAACCAGAACACCGCCAGCCGCTTGCGCCCCAGCCCTGCCAGATGCTCCACCGCGCCCCAGCCCGCCCCGCGATAGTCGAAATAATAACGCCGGTTCTCGCCGCCTTCGGGGTAGTTTTTGACAAAAAGATGCGGGATGTTCCTGCTTTCAAGCTGGTTTATTACCCGCCGGTCGATCTGGTAGGCAGCGATCAGGAAACCGGCGTAATCGGCGGTCTGCGGGATAAAAGTTTCGGTAATCTCCCGCCGTTCGCTGGCGAGAATGTCGAGAATGTAGCCGTTTTCCTGCAGAATTTCACCTGCCCCGCGGATCAGTTCCGCCGTAAGCGGGTGCGTGGTATAAGCAATATCAAACACAATAAGCCCGATCCGGCGCGATGTCACCGGCGCGGCTGCGCGCAAAAAAGTGCCCTTACCACTGGTGCGGCTCAGGTAGCCCTCGGTTTCCAGCTCTTTTATCGCTTGCCGGACAGTATTGCGCGAAATTCCGTAATTTTCCGCCAATTCCGGCTCGGAAACCAATCTTTCGCCAGGTTTCAACTCGCCTGAGCGGATCTTTTCCAGCAAAGTCCGCTTGAATTCCTGGTATTTAAAACGATTCTTACTCATATTAATTCCAACATGGCTGGTTTTTAAATCCCATTTGTACCTACAATATACAAGGAGAAAATCTGTTTGTCAACTGCCGAGAGTGGTATTTTGTTAAGAATCTTGCATCCGGTCGGAATTCGCGTTATATAATATGTCATCGGTTCAGGCAGGGGGAAAATGTTATTCCCCGGCGTCTGAAATCATATTTTCTACAGGAGAACGTCATGAACCAGAGTTACGAGTCGCACGTCCGTGAACGCGCCGCGCAAGGCATTCCGCCCCTGCCGCTGACGGCGGAGCAGACGGGTGAAGTCTGCCGGTCACTGGTCAATCCCGAAATCGGGCAGGACGCAACGCTAGCCGACCTGCTGGCCGAGCGCGTGCCGCCGGGGGTTGACCCCGCCGCGAAAATCAAGGCCGAATTTCTGGCCGCTATCGCGCGCGGCGACCAGGAATCTCATTTCCTTCTGCCAGAAAAAGCGGTGGAACTGCTGGGTGCCATGCTGGGCGGATATAACATTCCGCGCCTGATCGAACTGCTGGATGACGTGCGCCTCGCGCCCCTGGCGGCCAAGGCTCTCAAGCACACGGTATTTATTTTCGACAATTTCAAAACCGTCGACGAACTGCGCCAGCGCGGCAACAAGTTCGCCAAGGAATTGATGGAGTCATGGGCGGCGGCGGAATGGTTTACGTCTTTGCCGGAACTTCCGAAAAAAATCAAGGTCAAGATTTTCAAAGTCGACGGCGAGACCAACACCGACGACCTGTCCCCCGCCGGGCACGCGCCCAGCCGTCCCGATATTCCCCTGCACGCGCTGTCGATGGGCGAGACCCGCTTTCCCGGCGGCGTGGCGGAAATCGCGAAATTCCGCACCGAGGGTTTTGACGTCGCCTTTGTGGGCGACACCGTCGGCACCGGCTCCAGCCGCAAGTCGGCGACCAACTCCATGATCTGGCACATCGGCCAGGATATCCCCTTTATTCCCAACAAGCGCCGGGGCGGAGTCGTCATCGGCGAACAGATCGCGCCGATCTTTTTCAACACCTTCGAGGATTCCGGCGGCCTGCCAATCCGCTGCAAGGTGGATAAACTGAAGACCGGACAGGCTGTCACTATAGACACCAAGGCCGGAAAAATTCTCGGCGAGTCAGGCGAGGTTCTCGCCACATTCAAACTTACGCCGGTGACGATGGCGGACGAATACCGTGCAGGCGGGCGGGTGCCGCTGATCATCGGGCGGAAACTCACCGCCGCCGCGCGCGGCGCAATGGGCAAGTCACCGTCTGACGTATTTGCAATGGTGCCGCCTTTGCCGAAGCAGAAGGGACAGGGCTATACCCTAGCGCAGAAAATCGTCGGCCGCGCCTGCGGGGTGGACGGCGTTTTGCCGGGCGAAACCTGCGAGCCGAAAATGACCACCGTCGGCAGCCAGGACACGACCGGCCCCATGACCCGCGACGAAATGACGGAGTTGGCGTGCCTGAAATTCCAGGCCGACTTCACCATGCAGTCGTTCTGCCACACCGCTGCCTATCCCAAGGACAAGGACAAGAAGATGCACACGACCTTGCCGGGATTTTTCACCGAACGCGGCGGCGTCGCGCTCAAACCCGGCGACGGCATTATCCATTCCTGGCTGAACCGCTTTATCCTCCCCGACACCGTCGGCACCGGCGGCGACAGCCACACGCGTTTCCCCACCGGCATTTCCTTCCCCGCCGGTTCAGGCCTGGTCGCGTTCGCGGCGGCGCTCGGGATCATGCCGCTGGACATGCCGGAATCGACACTGGTCAAGGTGACGGGGAAATTTAACGACGGCATTACCCTGCGCGACCTGGTAAATGCCATCGCCCTGATCGGAATCGAAAAAGGATTGGTCGACCGCCCCGGCGCAGGCGCGAAAAATATTTTTAACGGCACTATCCTGGAAATCGAAGGCATGCCAGAACTGACGGTCGAACAGGCGTTTGAACTGACCTGCGCGTCGGCCGAACGCTCCGCCGCGGCGGGAACGGTGGCGCTGGGGCTTGAATCCGTGGTGCAATATATCAAAAGCAACATTGCGTTGATGAAGAAACTCACGCGCGAGGCTTATCGGGATGTCGAGACTCTCGAAAAACGCATCGCCGAAGCGCAAGCCTGGGTTGACAATCCGAAGCTGCTCACGCGCGACGACCACGCGGAATTTCTCGCCACGCTGGAAATCGACCTCGCGTCCATCACCGAGCCGGTAGTGGCCTGCCCCAACAATCCCGACAACGTGCAACGGCTGTCGGCCATCGCGGGCGACGAAATCGACGAGGTTTTTATCGGCTCCTGCATGACCAACATCGGCCACTTCCGCGCGGCGGCAAAGATTCTCGCCGGTTGCGAGTTGAAAGTGAAACGCCTGTGGCTGACGCCGCCCACGCGGATGGACCGGCAGCAGCTCGAAAAAGAAGGCGTTATCGCGGAATTCGAGAAGATCGGCGCGCGGGTGGAGATACCCGGCTGTTCGCTCTGCATGGGCAACCAGGCGCGGGTCGAGAACGACGCGCGGGTCTTTGGCACCAGCACCAGAAATTTCAACAACCGCCTGGGCGACGGCGCACAGGTCTATCTCGGGAGCGCGGAACTGGCGGCGGTGGTGGCGAAATACGGGCTGGTTCCGACAGTCGCGGAATACCTGGCGGAATACGACAAATGCGTCAAACCCGCGCGGGAGGAAATCTACCGGTATCTCAATTTCCACGAGATGCCGGAATACAGATAAATCTCCAGTCGCCAGTTGACAGTCTCCAGTGCCAGTTGGCGCAGGCTTTTTGCCTGCGCCAACTGACTAATTAGCAAAGCACCAATCCTATTTATCGATTTTTGTTAATTACGGGGGAGATACGGGGATCTGATATCCAAGTATTGTGTCCACGGAATCCCTGCTGGAATTCCCGTATATTTAAATATCTCTGGAAATGAGATATCACTCATTACGGGGATATTTATTATTTTGACAGGCTCCCCGTAATGAATGCTGAACGTAATATTGTTTTTATTCTTCTCCTTAAGTTTATCCCTAAGCCAATCAAATTCGTTCTTATTGAGCATCCTACTTTTTTTGTATTCTGTAATTGCACATAACGGACGGGAATATATCATTACTTCACATGTGGATTCTTTATATTGATGCAAAATATCATAAATATCACTTAACGACTTACGTCGCCCATAATCGTTGCCTAATCTTCGTAATGTATTAATCGTAGCATCTAGCATTTGATATGATTCTTTATTGTCTTCATCCATCACAATGCACAGTTCAAATACCATCGATGGTCTTTCTTGATATTCAATATCCTCATCTCTCATTTTTCTTGATTCGATCATTTCGCTGCCTTGATTGCATGAAGAAAAAACTACGCATAAACAACACGCAAGTAGCGAGATAGTGATTTTATAAGTACGTCCCATTGTTATCCCCTATTCGATTGGCTAAATCCTTCGTGTATTATTTTCCCTCTCCGAAAAAAAGCGCGCCAATAACCGGCGCGCTTTTTCATCACTGGAGACTGTCAACTGGAGACTGGAGACTTTTTCATTTTCCGATGCCGGGAATTTCCTCGCCGCCGATGGAAGGCGCGGTGCCGTGGCGAGGAACCAGCGGCTTGGGCTGGTTGCCGCTGTCGGCGCCGAAGAACTCCGCCAGCTTCGCCCCGATCACGCCCAGCGTGGTGGGGTTGGAAATCAGGAACTTGTCAGACATATACACCAGCACCGCGCCGAATCCCAGCGGGCTGTAGGTGGTGAAGGTGATGCCCTGGGGATTGTTCTTGATGCCCATGCCGCAGCCGAAGAAATATTGCGCGAGTTCGTTGCCGGGCGGCAGCAACCCCGCATCGGCGGAGTAGGAGGGGATGGCGGTCCAGACGTTCAAAATCGGCATGACGGCGTCGTAGACTCGCGGGTAGCTTTCGCGGCTGTCGCTGTACATAAACACGCCGTAGCCCTGCCCCATGCCGCGACTCACGCGCTTGTAGTCGGTGGCTTCGGTCAGCGGGCGCATGGGCGGCTGGCGGAAAATCGCTTTCAGCACCTGCGGATGGGTGGCGAAATAAATCACGCCGGTCTCGCCGGCCTGGCGGTAGACGCAGTAGCTGGGCGCCAGCGGCACCGGCTGCCCGGAGCGGTTGAAATACTTGATCACCACCTCGCGCCCGTCTCCGGTCTTGACCGGCAGCCGGGTGAACTTGGCTTCCAGGGTCTGCTCCATCCGGGCAATCACCGCCTCGAAAGCCTGGCAATTGGCGGTGTCGAAGCGGATGGCGACTCCGGCGGGGCCGGGTTGGATGATGATGGCGTCGCCCAGCGTTTCCAGCAGTTCGGGGGCGGGTACGCCCAGAATGTCCTGCTTGCCCGCGAGGTTGGCCAGCCCCAGGGGCGTCTTGATGCCCAACGCTTCCTCCACCGCGTCGAAGAGGCGCGGGATTTCACGGTAAAGGCTGGGCAGGTCGGCGCGCGCTGCGAGAATGCCGGGAGCGTCGGCGGGAAGCTGCTGCGCGGCCAGTTCCGCCTTGGTCAGCATGGACAGGGTGCAGAGGATGCCGCGGCGCTCGCCGGGAGCGTGCAGGTACATGGTATGCCGGATGCCTTCTTCCTGGAAACCGCCAGCCATGCCCAGCGCCTGCACCCCGTTCAACCCCAGCGCGTCCAGCAGCCGCAATTGGCGGGGCAGGCGCAAGGCTTCCAGCAGGCCGTAAAGGCGGCTGGAATTGATGTAGATAAAGCCCATCTGGCCGCTGGCCTCGGCTCCGGCGTAGACTGATTTGAACAGGGGATCACGCGCCAGAGACTTTGCGCCCAGCGCGTCCTTGCGACGGTCGAGAATGGCTTTCAGCCCGTCGCTGGAAGGCCCCCGGTAAAACAGCAGGAACCGCCCCATCAGCACGAACCGCAACGGCTTTTCGCCAGCGATCATCAGCACCGTATGGTCGCCGGCGTATTTCTCCTCCCAAGCGACGTTCTTGAGGGGGATGGGATCATTGGACATGTCGCGCGGCTTGTTGACCAGCGCCTTCACCGCGTCGAACAACTGTTTCTGGTCTGGCTCCTGTGCCAGCCTGACCGCCATCAGGGAAGTAAAGTCGACCTGGCCGTTCTGATCCTCGCTCACGTCGAGGATAGCGCCGGAAAGCTGGCCGCTGAGCAGAGAAGCGATAAAGGCGGGTTCGAGTTTGGCGACCTCGGCCACCTGCTGGATAAACTTCGATTTGGCGTCCTGGTAGCCGGTCAGGAACGCGGCGACCTCGGGATGACCGGCAACCTGACGCAGAACAGACTTCTCGTAAGCCGGAGCCTGCGCCTTGCCATCGGGGAGCTGGAAAAACAACAGTGTTTCCGGCGGCAACACACTTTCGATTTCAAGCTGATCCTCCTCGGCGAAGGAACGGGCGCCGAATAAACCGGCAGTCAGCAACGCCGAGGCCAGAAACAAGAAAAGATACCTGCGGATATTAATCATTCTGCCTTTTCCTTTGAGAAACCCGAAAACAGACCGGCGCTACTGTCATTGTCGAAAATCGCGCCTGATCCTTCTCCCGGCTCCCCGCAGGCCGGAAGACGACACCAGATCATTTTACCGCCGCATTCAGCTTGGCTTCTGCATCCTTGATCGCCGCGACAATGCCGCGGGTGGAATAGGTCGCGGCGGTGATGACATCCACCGTGCCGCCGTCCTTTTTCAAAGCGAGAATACGTACGTCGGCTCCGGCGAATTGTTTCTGAAAATCGGTGCGCGCATCGGCCAGGGGTTCCTTGCCGGAAAAAAGCCCGCCTTCCGCCCAGGTACAGGGAGCTTTTCTGTCCTTGGCCTTTTCGCCCAGGCCGGGCGTCTCCTCGCTTTTCACCACTTTCCAGCCGACGAGGTAAAGTCCGCCGCTCTTGGCTTCCGTCCGGTCGGCGTAACCGGGCAGCAACTTGGCCGCGTCGCAGGCGGGGTTGACAAAACCCACCATCAGTTCGATCGGCACCGCCGTGTTGTAGCCTACGCCTGAACCGAGAACGGCGTAATAGGAGGGCTGCTCGTCTTCTTCGTCAAGGTAAATCGCGGTCACGTTTTCATTGATAACCGTTGCTTTCTCAAAGCCGTGAAAAAAGACGTCTTTCAGAGCGTTCACCTTGGCCGCCTCGGCCTGTTCGGCGATTTTCACCTTGGTTTTGCTGTAAACAAAAGCAAGAGAACCGGCAGCCAAGGCAGACACCAACGCCAGCACAAAGGTCAGATGCAGAAACTTTTTCATTTTAAAATCCTGTGACAGAACAAGGGACTATGGGCAATACGGTTTAGGTTAACGAAAAGTCTTTCTGTTTTAGGACTAAATTTACGCGCGTCATTCCCGCGAAGGCGGGAATCCAGTGGGAAAATCGTACGCAACACCGCCTGGATTCCCGCCTTCGCGGGAATGACGATTTATAAGTTTTATCTAAAACAGTACGGTTTCTCCTTAACTAAACCGTATTCGGACTAGGGCAATTTATCCCCTCTCCCCCGTGGATCATGCTAATGGTATTTTAACGTCGCCAACGGTCAAGAATTTATTGCCGTCTGGAAAAAAATCCGGCCTGACCTAGAATTTTTCCTTGTCTTCCTCCGTCAGATCATCCTGCGAAACTTCCATGTCCTCGTCATCGCCGATTCCTGTTTCGAGATCGTCGGAGGAAACCTGCAATTCGCCCTCCAGAATATCGGCAGATTCGCCGCCAAAGTCATCGTCCGAGGTGATGAAACCGCTGGGGGAACCGGCATAACCGTCCAGTCCACCCGATTCATCGAAATAATCGCTGGTATCCGAATCATCCTCTACCGCCGAATCGAGCGAGACAGAGAGCGGTCTTTCGTCGCCGTCCCAGTCCTGACCGTCGGCGACCACGCTGATGCTTTCCTCCGGCACGTCAACAGACGCATCCTCCGGCTTGCGGAAACGGTGTTCGTCTCCCAGCAGCACCACTTCGTGCAGATTGGTTTCGTAAAGTTCCTCGGGAGTAACGTCACGGGGAATGAAAAACCTGCCGCTCCCCTCGATGTATTCCGCTTTCAGCTTTTTGGGAAACGCGCCTTCTGCTCCCACCACCGTCACCGGCCCGTGGCACAGCGCGCACTTCAGGTTATCGCGGCAGGCGTAGGATTTGGGCAGCATGAACCGCGCATGACAGTCGCCACAGTACGCCTTCATGTTGCGGGAACCGTCGATGGCGTCCATCACGCCGGTATCCTCTTCCTTTTCGACATCGTCGGCGGAAACGGAAAATTCGTCTTCAAGATCAGACAGGGAGACGTCCAGCGCCTCCTCTGCGAGAGCGGAAGACTCTTCCAGATCGTCAAGGCTAACCGCCAGTTCCGCCTCTTCCTCCCCGACCGCAACATCGTCAAGACTGACGGAAAGTTCTTCTTCCTCAACCGCAACGTCTTCCAGGCCGACTGAGAGTTCAGCCCCTAAAGTTTCGCCGCCGCCGGCATCAAGTTCCTCGCCTTCGGGAGTTTCCTCAAGTTCGTCCAGCGCGACCAGTTCGTCCTGGCCAGTTTCCTCCTCGCCTGCGACAAGCGGCTCTTCTTCATCGACTGAAACCTCGTCCAGACCGACGGAGAGTACATCCCCTAAAGTTTCGCCACCGCCGGCATCGAGTTCCTCGCCTTCGGGAGTTTCCTCAAGTTCGTCCAGCGCGACCAGTTCATCCTGACCGGTTTCCTCCTCGCCTGCAACAAGCGGCTCTTCTTCCTCAACCGGAGCGAGAGAAATTTCTTCCTCAATCATCTCCTCCGCCATAGCGAGAGGCTCTTCTCCAGCCAGTTCCTCCGCAACAATAAGAGGTTCTTCTTCCGAAATGGAGACGTCGTCCAGACTGATGGCCAATTCCTCTTCCGCGAGCAGAGGCTCTTCCCACAGTTCTTCCGCCGGGACGAGAGGCTCCTCTTCCTCAACCGAGACCTCTTCCAAGCTGACTGCAAGTTCGTCTTCCGCCAGCTCTTCTTCCTCTATCAGTTCTGCCTCAACGGCGAACGATTCTTCTTCCGCAACAGACTCGACAGAGGCATCGTCGAGGCTTAATGCCAGCTCATTTTCTTCAGCCGCTGCATCTTCCAGGCTGACGGCAAGTTCGTCTTCGGACAGTTCCTCTTCCAATTCCTCCAGCGCAACCAGTTCGTCTTCGTCTTCCTCGACCGAGACAAGAGGAACTTCTTGCCCGATCAGTTCTTCCGCAACGGCGAACGATTCTTCTTCCGCAACAGACTCGACAGAGACATCGTCGAGGCTTAATGCCAGCTCATTTTCTTCAGCCGCTGCATCTTCCAGGCTGACGGCAAGTTCGTCTTCGGACAGCTCCTCTTCCAATTCCTCCAGCGCAACCAGTTCGTCCTCGTCTTCCTCGACCGAGACAAGAGGAACTTCTTGCCCGATCAGTTCTTCCGCAACGGCGAGAGGTTTCTCTTCCACCAGTTCCGCCGATACGACAAGCGGCTCCTCGTCCTCCTCGGAGATATCGTCCATATCCAGACCACCACCGATAGTGATGTTTTCGACCGAAACTTCCAGGTCGAGCGCGTCGATATCCTCCAGGTATTCGAGATTTACATCCAGTTCGTCCTCGCCTGACAAATCATCAAGCGAAATCTCAATCTCGTTTTTCTGCTCCTCCACCACTGGAACTTCCGCCACAACAACGTCGGGTTCCGCCTCATCCTCCATAATTTCCGGCTCGGGTTCAGGCGCAACCGCCGGTTCCATCGCGGACACCATCGGCTCCTCCTCGAAGGTCGCGACGGTATGAGCATTATGGGCATTGATGGCGGCCGCGAAAGCGCTGTGGCTAGCCACGTCCATCTCGAACAGGTCTTCCTGCGGCTCCTCGTCCAACTCCGCCAGCAACGGGTGATCCGGCAGTTGCGGAATATCGTCCTCAGCTATTTCCGGTTCCGGGACGGGCTCCTCTTCCCGGGGAATGACGCGGGTAATCTTGCGCAGGTCGTGCAGCCGGGCGCGGCGGCGGGAAACCGCTTCTTCCCGTTTTTCCTGAGGTACCGGGGGGGGAGTAATCTGAATCTGCATACCGGTGTCGACGACAGCGCGGCATTTCTTGCAATAAAACTTTATGCCCTTCTTCTCGTCGGGAACATTGTATTGCGCGCCACAAGCAGGACAACATGCGATCATTCATCACCCCCAGGAATCTCTGAAACTACAAATGGCAAGCTTGCGCGCAGGCGCAACGAGTTTGATCTGGCAGACTAGTCATTTTTTCAGGAAGTCACCATGTGCCATGGAGTTATTGTTTACCTATAAGGTCAGCCCCAGTCAAGCAAAATAATTGTTATGTTACAGTGCTTTAATGAAAGTTTACTCGACCTGGAGTTATTGCTCACATTTCGAAAGGCTGGTTTCCCAGTCGGGGAAAAGCGAATCGCAGGCACGACGCAAATCCTCAGGCAGCGGCGCCTCCAGTTTCAGGATTTCTCCGTTCTCCGGATGCGGCAAGGCGATACGCCACGCGTGCAGGGCTTGCCGCGCCAGTCCACAGCTTTTTTTCAGAGCCGCGTTTTCCGGCCTGTGCCCATACTGGTCGTCGCCCGCCACAGGATAACCCAACGCCTGGGCATGGACGCGGATCTGATGAGTACGCCCTTGCCGGGGACGGAACAGAACAAGGCTGGCGCTCCCTTCGCCGGAAATCAGCAATTTGTAATCGGTCTCCGCTTCCAGCCCGCCTCTGCCCTTGACCACGCGCACCGGCATGTGGCCGCCCTGCCATTCCGTCAGGTTGCGCCTGATCGTGCCGGAGGGATTTCGGGGGACTCCCAGACAGAGCGCCAGATACAGCTTGATGGTCTGACGTTGCCGGAAAATATCCTCCAGCTTTTTCAGCGACGCGTCGTCCGTGCCGAAAAGCTGCACGCCGGTGGTGTCGCGGTCGAGGCGGTGGGCGGGAGCGAGGCGGGGCAGGTTCAGCGCCCGCCGCAGGAGACTGCTGAAACAATTTTTGCCGCCGCCCTGGACAAAAGTTTCCCATCCCGCCGGTTTCGCCGCCGCCACCAGGTTGCGGTCGGAGTATATTACCAGGGTTTCAGGATTTTCGATTTGCATGGGGTTCTCAAAAAAAGGGACTAAGGCTCTAAGGGACTAAGGTTCTGGTTGGAGAATATCCTTGCTTGCATAAGCTTTTCACAATTCTAAGATGTCAGTACCGCGTCTGTAAAAATAAATCTTAGAGCCTTAGTCCCATAGTCCCTAAAAAGTATACCAATTTCCCCACCCGCACGAAACCGCCAGCACGCTTTTTCTTGCATGCTGAAGGAAATCATGTATGGTTGCACTTTTACTTCCCAGGATGAAACGTGCATGTTGACTGTAATTCTGTCCGCTCCCGCGCTGGTCAAGGTCATGGGCGCGCTGGCCGTGGTGATTGTCCTCAATTCACTATTGCACAAACTGCTGCCAGCGTTGGTGGCGGCTACGCTGGTGCTGGCGCTGTGGTGCGGGCATCCGTTGTTGCCGGGGAAAAGCTCGAAAGGGATTATCCAGATCGCGACGGCGGAGCTATTTTCCCCCGATCTGCTACTGTTGCTGGCGATAGTCGCTCTGATCGTATTTCTGAGTTCGCAGATGTCGGCGGCGGGAGTGATGCACGATCTTGTCGGCGCGGTGCGCGCGCGGCTGTCTCCCCGCGCGGCCATCGCCGCCCTGCCCGCGCTGATCGGGGCGTTGCCCATGCCGGGAGGAGCGCTGTTTTCCGCGCCCCTGGTCGACAAGTGCGACGAGGGGAACGAACTCCAGCCGGTGCTTAAGGCGCAGGTCAATTACTGGTTCCGGCACGTGTGGGAATACTGGTGGCCGCTTTATCCGGGGCTGCTGCTGGCGCTGGATCTGACGGGGCTGGAGGTGTGGCAGGTGATGCTGCTGCATTTCCCCATGGCGCTGCTGGCTGCCGCGGGGGGATATTTTTTTATCCTGCGCAAAATAAATACTCCGACCGAAGTCCGACCGGCTGATTTGCAAAAGCCGCCGCTGTTGCCGCTGGTGGCGCCGGTGCTGGTAGTGGTGGCGACTTACCTTCTGATGCGGGTTTTCTTCGGAGCAATGTCGAGCTATTTTCCCGGCACGCTCGCGCCGCACAAATATCTGCCCATGCTGACGGGAGTGCTGCTGGCAATCCTGCTGGTGCAGATACAGCGGCCTTTGACTAAGGAAAAATGGGCGCGAATTGTCTTTTCCGGCAAGACGGCTGGGCTGCTGTTGCTGGTGATCATGGTCAGGATTTTCGGCGCGTTCGTCGACGCCGACCTCCCCGATGGCGCGTCGCTGCCCGAGCACATGCGGCAGGAACTGGCCAACTGGCATATTCCCATAACCGCGATTATCGTGATACTGCCCTTTGTCGGCGGGATGAGCACGGGACTGGCAGTGGGGTTCGTGGGCGCGAGTTTTCCGGTTGTGCTGAACCTGATCGGTGACAACCCGCCGCTAAAGGTTCTGCTGGCGACCACGGTGCTGGCTTACGGCGCGGGCTACGTGGGAATGATGCTATCGCCCGTGCATATCTGCCTGATCGTCACCAACGAGCATTTCCGCACGCGCCTGCTGCACAGCCTGCGCGGAATTGTCGCTCCCGCGCTGCTGGTGCTGGTGGGAGCAGTGGCGATGCACGTGCTTATTTTGTATTGGTGACAGAAATATCATTCCGGACAAGCGAAGTAATCCGCTATGCCTGCGGTCAGCGCCTCGGCCACGCGCTGGCGGTGTTCCGCTGATTTGAACTTTTTCGCCGTGGCGGGATGCGACAGGAAACCTACTTCCGTCAGCACGGCAGGCACGAAATAGGTCTCCCGCAAAACCGCGAGATTTTTTTGTTTCACGCCCCGATCCGTTTCACCCAATTCCCCCACCAGCCGCTGCTGGAGGCACGCGCCCAGCGTCCGAGCCCGGTCGCGGGAGAAACCGCTCAGTGCGGCGATGATTTCCTTTTTCCGGTTGTAGGAAACCGCCTCCGCGCCGCCTGCCAGATCGTACTTGCGGGCAGCCGCGCTTACCCGCGCCCCTTCTGTTATCCTGCCGGAAAGAACAAAAGTCTCGACCCCGCGCGCGTTTTCACGTCCTTTCGAACCGGTCGCCACTGAATTCAGATGAACCGAAACCAGAATCGCGTCGGGCTGGCTGTTGGCGATTTCGCTGCGGCGGGAAAGCTCGATGAATTCGTCCCGAGAACGGGTATAGAACACTCGCGCGCCGCGCCGCCGGAGAAGTTCCCCCGCCCGCAGGCAAATATCCAACGCCACATCCTTTTCCCGCAGGCCGAAGCCGGTGCAGCCGGTGTCGTTGCCCCCGTGACCGGCATCAAGCACCACCGTGCCGTCAATCCGGGTAGACGCGCTCGGCAGCAGCGACTCCATTTCCACCGGCAGCCTGACCTCGCCCCGCAACACGAACGGTGCCTGCGTGAGCGTACTGCTTTGCCCGTTCACCGCCGCCATCGGCAAGCCGGGCGCGAAAAGCAGGCTGACCCCCTTGCCGACCAGTTCGATACTTCCAGCACCGGGAGCAGAGACCAGCGTCAGGTTGTGCTGGCGCGCGAAATCGTCCAGGCCGATGCTGGCGCGCGACACCGCGGGAGTCAGTTTCAACCCCGATTCCCCGCCGCCGAAGGACGCGTAAACGCGTCCGCCTTCCCCGCCGCGCGCGGCAAAAGAGAGGAAAAATATCAACGCAAACAGCGCCAGGCCATTAATCTTCATGATCGATTCACTCCGGTATCCGCAACATCGCCGCAAAGTCACAGGCTCGTTTCTCTACCTCGACTTTCGAGAGAGCGGCCAGCCGGTTAAGGCTGATTCCCTGGCAGGCATAACTCGCCAACGCGGTGCCGTAGACAGTAGCCCGGCGCAGCGTGTTCAAGTCGGATGATTTTTTCCGCGACAGATAGCCCATGAAGCCGCCGGCGAAGGAATCGCCCGCGCCGGTAGGGTCAGCCACGTCGGTCAGGGGAAACGCCGGGAAGGGCCAGGCCTGGCCTTCCGCCAGCAAAACCCCGCCGTGTTCGCCCTTCTTCACCACTACGAAGCGCGGCCCCATTTTCGCTATCCGTTCGCCCGCGCGGATGACGTTGCTCTCACCGGTCAGCAGTTTCGCCTCGCCGTCGTTGATAATAACTCCGTCACAGCGGGACAAAACCTGATCCAGCGCCTCGCGGGCGGTTTCGATATAGAACTCGATGGTGTCGCACACCACCAGCGGCGAGCCGCGCATCTGATCCATCACTTTCAACTGCAACTCGGGTTGCGCGCAGGCGAGGAAGACAGTGTCGGAATCGCGGTAGTTTTCAGGCAGTTTCGGGTCGAATCCGCCCAGCACACCAAACTGCAGATCGTCGGTAGTGCGGTCGTTCATGTTTTCGGCATAGGTGCCGGCCCAGCGGAAGGTGCGCCCCCCCTGCACCACTTCCAGGCCGGTCAGATCGACGCCATGCTTTTCCAGCAAATCAATTGGTTCCTGCCCGAAATCATCGCCCACCACGCCGACCACGCGCACATCGGCGAGATAGCTGGCGGCGCAGGAAAAATAGGTGCAACTGCCCCCCAGAACGTCCTGGTATTCCTTCCCGTCCGGAGTGCGGATAGTGTCAAAAGCGACGGAACCGACTACGAGTAATGACATGCGTTTCTCCTGATGAAGTGCAACCATATGATCCGCGAACGAAGGGAGCGCGAATGGACAGATGATTCGAAATCGCTTGCGACAGATGGCAGTGAACCATGCCACCTCCATAAAAGCGAAAACAGATCAAGCTGACACTTAACATTATGCATCGACAGGCGGAAAGTCAACCTTTACCGCCGCCAGCCAGCTATTTAACAATCTTTCTGCTTGAGAAAAACCGTCTTATGATATACAGTGAAACCGTGTACGGACTCAGTCTTCAAGCGGAAACAAGCGTGGAAATATTCGATCTGAAAAACCTGGCGGCTATTCCGGAAATCACGGGTGCGGTGCACGACGTGCAAAGCGGCGCCAGGCTGTTTCTGCGCGGCGACCGAATCACACCGCAAGTCATCAAACTCTGCGCCACGCACGGCGTCAAGCAGGTCGCCCTGCTGGATACGGGGGAAAACACCGAGGAGCTTTTCCATCAGGTGAAATTCCGGGAAATGAGACTGGATGAAATCGAGCCAGGCTCGATCCTGGCGCAGGATCTGCACACCCGCGACGGCAAGCTGCTCCTCACCAGGGGAGTCACGGTAACCGATTCCACCCTGTCGCGGCTGCGGCGACGCGGCATCATGGGGCTGTACGTCAAGAAGGAGCAGGAGAGACAGCGCGAGGAGCAAATGAACCAGCTCCGCGAGGCGCTGCGGAAGGAAAAGGCATCCAACGTTCCCCCGGAAATCAGGTTCGACCCCTCGGAAATCGTGCAGACCCCCCGCCTGCTGACCCCCACCGGCGTCGAGAACATGAGCGCCATGCTGGAGCAGTCTGGCGGGATGCGGGTGTCGGCGGAAGGCGACATGAAGTCGCTGCTGCGCTTCGTCCAGTTCGTCGATAACCTCAAGGCGCGCCCGGAAAAAACCAAACAGCACTACGTCCAGCTCTATCGCAACCTGATCGACCAGACCACCCGGATTTTCAATAACATGCGAGGACGCGAACCGGTGCGGGGAGACCTGCTGATAGCCATGACCGAACAGGTAGTTAACGCCCTCGTCGCCGACCGGATGCTGCTGCTGGGCGTGTTGGGTTCCGTGGAGACCAACCAGGATGACTACCTCGCCATGCACGCGATCAACACCAGCGTACTGGCTGTCAACATCGCCGCCACCCAGAAGCTGTCCCCAAAACAAGTGGCGGAATTGGGCTACGGCGCGTTGCTGGCTGACGTGGGGATGCTGAGCGTGCCAGACGCCATCCGGTTCAAGAAGGAAAAACTCGACCGGAACGAACGGCTGGAAGTGATGCGCCACACTCTCTACGGCATTGACCGCCTGCAGCAGATCAATTATCTGCCCAAAATCGTGCCGCTGGTGGCGTACCAGTCCCACGAGCGGCTGGACGGTTCCGGCTATCCCCACGGGAAAAAATCAGCCGGCATCCACGACTACGCCAAGATCACCGCCGTCGCCGACGTGTACAACGCGCAGGTCGCCAAACGGCCGTTCCGGTCGGACCGTACGCTGCCCTACAAGGCGGTGGAGGAATTGCTGCGCATGGTCAGCGCTCAGAAACTGGATAGCCGTTTCGTGCGCGGCTTCCTGTCGGTGTTGAGCCTGTTCCCGGTTGGAAGCTGGGTGCGCCTGAGCAGCGGCGAGCAGGCGCGGGTAATCGGCGCCAACCAGCAGGAATTCACCAAGCCGGTGGTGGCGATCCTCTATGACAGCAGTGGCGCGCCCTGCCCCGCGCGCCGGGTGGATCTGAACGAAGGCCAGGGCTTGAACGTGGTCGCTCCCATCCGGATCGATCACTCCGAGCCCCTTTCGGGATTTTGAAATTACGGAAGGCGGCATGATGCCAATTTCATACTCGCAGTCGGTTTCGAAACATCATCTTGTTCGCGCTCCCTTCGTTCGCGAAATTCGGGGGGATGTTTATCACGGGAGAGAGAGCAATGCCTAAAAGAAAAAGCAAGACCAAGTGCATCGGAATACTCACCTCCGGCGGCGACTGCCCCGGCCTGAACGCGGCGATCCGGGGAGTGGTCAAGCCTGCCCTGAACGAGTACGGCATGCGGGTGATCGGCATCCTCGACGGTTTCCGCGGGCTGGTGGAGAACCGCACCATCCCGCTCGACGACAAGACCGTCAGCGGCATTCTCACCCAGGGCGGAACGCTGCTGGGCACCAGCCGCGACAAGCCCAACAAAATGCCCATGGGCGGCAAGGTGATCGACATGACCGAGGTGGCGGTCGAGAACGCCAAGCGGATGCAGCTGGACTGCCTGGTCTGCCTGGGCGGCGGCGGCACGCAGAAAAACGCGCTGCTTCTGAAAAACTCCGGCATCAAGGTACTGACCCTGCCAAAGACCATCGACAACGACGTGGGCGGAACCGAAACCTCTTTCGGCTTCGACACCGCCATGACCATCGCCGCCGAAGCCATCGACCGCCTTCACACCACCGCCACCAGCCATCACCGTATCATCGTCTGCGAGATTATGGGACACAACGCCGGCTGGCTGCCTCTGGGCGCCGGTATCGCGGGAGGCGCGGACGTGATCCTGATTCCGGAAAAGCCCTACGATATCAACCTGGTCGCCGAACACCTGCTGGAGCGCCGCCGCCACAATAAACGCTTCTCCATCATCGCCGTGGCAGAAGGAGCGATGAGCATCGAGGAAGCCAGGGAAGCGGAGAAGCAGAACAAGAAAGACCCCAAGGAAAAAAGGAAAAAGCAACCGCGCGACCCGCTGATGGAGACCGCCGTTATCCGCAGCGGCGGCACGGAAATGATCCGGGAATACCGCGTGGTGCAGGAGTCAAAAGCCAGCCGTCTCGCGCGGCAGTTGCAGGCGCTGACCGGCACCGAGGCGCGCGTCACCAGCCTCGGCCATGTCCAGCGCGGCGG
>JAGUZQ010000009.1 GCA_020060765.1 Planctomycetota bacterium
ACATCGTCTGAAACGATTACGGTGCCGATTTGGGGGATTTTGTAGTGGCGCTTGCCGTCCCAGGTGTAGCCGAAACCGTCGGAGCCGATGACGGAGTTGGCGTGGATGATAACTCGGTCGCCAATGGTTATACTGTGGTAGATCACTACTCCGGGATAGATCAGGCAGTCGCAACCGATCTTCGTCTCGTCGCCGATATGCGCGTTGGGATAGATCACGGTGCGGTCGCCGACCGCCACGTTTTCGCCGATATAGACGCCTGCGCCGATGCGTACATTCGCCCCCAGCCTGGCGCTGGCGGCAACGTGCGCGGCCGGATTTATCCCCTCCGCCGGGCCGCGCGGCGCGGGATACATCAGCTCCACCGCCTGGGCAAAAGCGAGATCGGGATTGTCCACCAGTATCAATGCGCAAGGAGCGTCAGTCACCCCACGACCGGCAATAACCGCGCTGGCGGCGGTAGCGGCAAGCTGCTCGGAGTATTTGGGATTGGAAAGAAAGGACAGCGTCCCCGCAGCAGCCTCGTTCAGCGCGGCGACGCCGGTGATCGCCAGCGTCGAGTCTCCCAGGACTTCGCCGTTGACGTGTGACGCGATTTGACCAAGGGTGAAAGCCGTCATTACCCATCCTCCGGGCGACCGTCATCACGACCGCCCCGGTTCGACAGCGACCCCCTCCCGCAAGACACGCGGGAGGGGCGAAATTATATTCTTAACTTTACGGGAACCCGGATAAAGTCTCCAGTCTCCAGTCCCGGTTTGAGTATGTGTACCTTGAGCGGAAAGAGACGGTATCTGGTGACCTCCTCACCCTGACCCTCTCCCCCTCAGGGGGAGAGGGGATTTGTTTCCCGGTTCGCAGCGTTTGCCGAAAATGCGAACTTAATCCCCTCTTTCCCTCAGTCCCTTGCCAGCTTCCGGAGGCTGTACTTTAATATTTCGTGCCTGCGGTGGCGTTCTTCTGGTATTCGGTGTTCATGAGCTCAATGATCGGCCCGGTAATGTCGACGTACTTGCTGATATATTGCACGCGGCGCATGAGAATCTCGTTCTGCAACGCGACGGGGGAGTCTTCGTCGTTGTCGGTTTCGGGAGTAAGCTCGGTGTCGGGCGCGGTGATGATAAGATCGTATTTGTAGTATTCGGCATATTTCTTGATCGCGGCCTGGAAGTGGGCGTAGACGGTGCGGTAATACTCGGCCATGTGCTTGCGACGCATCCGGTTGAAGGTCTGCTGCATGTCCTTGAATTCGACTTCCATCTTCTTGATTTCTAGCATTTCAATTTCCCAGGGCTTGCTGTTGGGTCGCATCATGGGGTTGTTCTTCAGCGCCTCAATGCGAGTTTTCATCTTACCCTGCAAGGCGACCAGTTCGTCTTCCTGCGGCTTCAGGGAAGCCTTGATCTTCGCCTCCTGATCCTTGGCGTATTGATAGTCCTTGAAAACTTCCTGGATTTTCACCACGCCGAGGGTGGGAATATACTTAGCCCGGGGAGCCTCACCGGCATTAACCGACAGCGACGCCACCAGCAGGGCTATCGCGAGCACAACACTTTTCCTCATTTTGCTTCTCCTGACTTTTATACACAAATTTGTCGACGGCAGAGACAGAACCCTGCCGTCGCAAGAAATAATAAGTTTGAGTTGCTAAGTTACTGAGTTACTGCGTACAGCGCCATGCAAGTTAGTAAATAAAGCTGATTCCTCCCCTTCCAGGGGAGGTTAGGAGGGGGGTGAGTGCCTTCCCCTTTTACCCCCTCTAGCTCCCCCTGGAAGGGGGAGAATAATATCATATGCGTTTGTTCCTAGTTTAACGCGTAGCTTTACTCAGCAACTCAGTAACTCAGTAACTTTGTATCCATTTCCTAGAAATTCGCGCCGAAGGTGAACTGGAACTGCTGGTGGTCGTCGCCTTCGACATCGTCGATGACCTGCGCCCAGTACATCCGGATCGGCATCGGTCCCAGCGGCGTCTTCACGTGCAAGCCGAAGCCGAAGCTGGAACGCCAGTTGGTAGTAGACTCGTCCAACTGCGCCCAGACCGTGCCCACATCATAGAACGCGCTTATCTTGACGATGTTTTCATACACGGGGGCGAAGAATTCCATGCCAGCCGTGACCTTCATCTCGCCGCCGATGGCGTTGCCGGCCGAATCATGCGGGCTGACGGTCCGGTTCTCGAAACCGCGGATAGAACCCATGCCGCCGGAATAAAGCTTCTCGTAGACCGGCACATGCTCGTCCTCGCCGAAAGCCTCGACCGCGCCGAACTCGCCGCGAATGGCCATGTACCAGGGCCGATCCTGCTTGTCCTTGAACAGGGGGTGGTAGTAGTTGCCCCTGAGTGTGGTTTTCCAGAAGTCCTTGTCGCCCATTAAAATCGTTCCCGCGAATTCCTGCGAGGCCGAAAGCAGAATACCGTCGGTCGGATCGAAGCGGTTGTCGCGCGAGTCGTAGGTCAGGTTGAAGATGACGCGGCTGATGATGTTACTGCCTTCCTCATCTTTCATTTCCCGGCTGACGTCATCCTCGAAGTTGTCCAGCGTCACTTCCTCCAGACGATAGGTAATGCTGCCGTCGAAATTACGATTGTTGAACAACTGCTTGCCCAGCCTGACATAGCCGCCCATGCGCTGCTCGTCATACTCGTCCCATTCCCAGGTCTTGTAAAAGCCGCCCAGGCCGAAGCGGAGCGGCTTGCCAAACACCCACGGCTCCATCCAGTCGACGGAGTAGTCCTGGGTCTTGCTGCCCGCGGAGATATTGAGATTGAAGTTCTGGCCGCCGCCGACAAAAGCCTTGCCGAGAACCAGGTCTTTCCAACTGTCGGGCCAATCGCGATGGTCGAAGTTGCGCTGGTTGAGCGTGACCGAGCCGATAAAGCTTTCGTCCGAACTGATGCCGGCGCCCAGCGCCAGCTTGCCGGTGGTGCCTTCCTCCACATCGACCACCACCTTCGCGCGATTGGGAGCGCTGCCCTCGCGCACGTCGAAGTTCAGGTTCTTGGTATAGCCGAGGTTGGCGATGTTGCGCTTGGAGGAGTTGATTTTCATCGAGTCGATTTTCTCGCCCGGCATGACGTCGACCTGGCGGCGGAAAACATAGTCCTTAGTCTTCTGCAAGCCGATGATCTGCACATCCTCGACAATAACCTCGTCGCCTTCCTTCACGTGGAACAACACGTCCACCACCGGCCCGGCGGGAGTCAGCACGCGCTCGCCGAAGACCTTGGTGAAGTAGCGGCTGGAGGGATATTTGCCGTAGATGTCGCGGATTTTATTGGCGTCGTTCTGCACCTTCAGGGGAGAGAAGGTTTCACCCGGCATGGTTTCCACAACCGCGCGCAGGGCTTCGGTATCAACCAGCTTGTTGCCATCGAAATCGACGCGTCCGACCTTGTAGCGGTCGCCTTCCTCGATGTCCAGATAGATGCAGGCTTCGCGGCGGGAGCCGGACTTGCTGGCGGTGATCTCAAACGGCTGCTCGGTGACTTTGACGTCGAGGAATCCTTCGGACTGGTAATACATGCGCAGGCGCTCAAGGTCTTTCTCGAAAATCCGGCGGTCGTACTTGCCCTTGGTCAGGAAAGTGCTGGGCTTGGTTTCCATGAACTTGAACAGCTGCTTGCGGGTGAAGGTCTTGTTGCCGCGCAGGACGAGGTCGCTGACGTAGAGACGCCCGCCCTCGTCGATGTCGAAGACCAGGCGGATGCCGTCCTCGAACGGCTCGACCTTGGCCTCGACCTTGGCGAAGTAATAGAACTCCTCCTTGTACCAGTCCTCTATGGCGCGGCGGTCGCGATTGGCCTGTCCCGGGGAATAGCGCTGGCCTTCCTCGCTCTTGACCAGTTCTTTCAGCTTCTTGGCGTTGCCCTTCTGGTTGCCGCGGAAGAAGATTCGGCGCACGATGTCTTTCTCACGGATCAGCACCATGATCCGCACGCCGCCGGCCTCGTCCTTTTCCTTGATCTGGACGTCGGCAATTTCCTCCATCTTGCTGAGCCGCTTGAAGTCCTCGGCCAGCACGTTCTTGTCCAGCGGCTGCCCCTCGCGGGTGCCCATCATGCCCTTGATCTGGGTCGGGGTCTTGGTGACACAACCGACGACCTCGATAGCCGTAACATTGGCCGCGGCTTCCTCACCGCCCCTGGCACCGCAGACGCCCAGCAGCAGCACCGCGGTAAGTAAAGAAAACAAACGTGTCAAGTTGCGCATATCCCCCCCTTGTTATTGTGTCGAAATCCGCCGGAAACCTCCGCTCCCCGATTTCCGCTGCGGCTCTATGTCTGATCGATAATCCTCTGTCTCTTTCCGGTGTAAATCCTGTCCGGAAAAAATATAACTCAAATCTGCTTCCGATTATACAGATTCGCAGTCGGCGTTTCAATGGGTCAAAGTATATTAAATTTTCACTTTTTTTCAAGCAATTAAAGATTAATCCGGGTAGAGTTGTATTATCGCAAAACCTTACCATTAAAGCACTTGCAGCATCAAACCAGAATTGTGACAAACGACGTCGCGGGCGGGACGTTAGAAAATACTCACAAATCTTCGTCTGAGTCGAAGCCGGAAACGGGGCGGGCGCTCAGGTTTTCAAACCTGAGCTGGTTTCCGATAAAGGTAAGGTTGACGGTGCCGGTCGGCCCGTTTCGCTGCTTGGCAACGATTATTTCTGCCTGTCCGGGCGAATCCTCGGAATCGTAATAATCCGGGCGATGCAGCAGGATTACCACATCGGCGTCCTGTTCGATCGAGCCGGATTCGCGAAGGTCCGAAAGTATCGGGCGGTTGTCGCTGCGGTCTTCCGCCTTACGGTTGAGCTGCGAAAGGGCGATGACCGGGATTTTCAATTCCTTCGCCAGCGCTTTCAGGCCGCGCGAAATTTCGCCGATTTCCTGTTCGCGGCTGCGGTTGCGCGCCTGGGAAGAAGCCATCATAAGTTGCAGGTAGTCGATCACGCAGAGTTGAATATCGTGCTTGGCCTTGAGCCTCCTGGTCTTGCCCCGCAGTTCCGCCAGCGATATGGCAGGCGTGTCGTCGATCCAGATTGGAGCGCGGTTGAGCAGATCGGAACTTTTCAACAGGTGAACGTTGTCTTCTTCGGTCAGGGTCATTTTTCTGAGCTTCTGCGCGTCCAGTTTCGACTGCGCGCAGAGGACATTCTGCACGATATTTTCCGCGCTCATTTCCAGCGTGTACAGCACCGCGGGCAGCCCCTGCGCCACGCCGACGTTGCGGATGAGATTGAGCACGAAGGTGCTCTTGCCCATGGCGGGGCGGCCGGCGACGATGATAAGTTCGTCCTCGTGCAAACCGGTGAGCTTGTCGTCAAGCTCGTAATAACCGGTGGACAGGCCGGTGAGGCTGCCTCGATTGCTGCGGAATTTCTCGATCTTTTCCCAGGTGGTTTTCAGCACCTGGCCGATGGATTCGGCTTCAGCCGAAGTGCCGCGCGTGGCAACTTCGAAGACGGCCTGTTCCGCCGATTCGAGAATATCAGTGGCGGTCTCGGTGGCCGAACCGGCTTTTTCAACAATCGTCGTCGCGGCCTGAATCAGCCTGCGCAGGATGGATTTCTCCCGTACCAGCCCGGCGTAATACTCGACATGCGCGCCCGTTGGCATGGAATCGTGGATCGACGCCAGACCGACCGCGCCGCCGACCAGGTCAAGCTTGCTTTTGCGCGCGAGTTCGTCTTTCAATAGTAATATGTCGATCGGCTGGCCGCGCTTGCCTAGTTCTATCATCGCCTCGAAAATCGCGCCATAAGCCTGGCTGAAAAAATCGTCCGAAAGCAGCCGCCCCTCGACCAGATCGAAGCGATCCGGCGCCAGCAGCAGCGACGACAAAACCGCCTGCTCCGCTTCCAGATCGTGGGGCAAACGGCGCTCCGACAGCATCGTCTCGTCGATATCGTTTTCGGGAATATATTCCGGTTCCGCGTCCACGGGAGTCCTTTTTCATAATCAATCAGGCGATTATGAAGCGTAAGCGGCTTTTTGTCAAAGGCGAAAGTTCTGGAAGGGGATGACGAACAGGGCAATCGCATTAAAATCCCCCTCTCCCCTTGCAAGGGGAGAGGGTAGGGGTGAGGGGTTTCCATAAATTATGCTTCGCGAATCGGAAATCGATGATCATAGGTGACCCCCTCACCCTAACCCTCTCACCCTCAGGGGGCGAGGGAACTTGTTTTGCCCTTCAGTGAAGCTTTCACGGTAAATTATGGATGCCACTTGGGCGTACTAATTCCCGAAACATAGCTATTTTTAATGCGATAGCCCTGGGATGACGAAGAAAGTGGCGCACGCATGAACGCCTGCATCATTTTACTATTCGCGGCGCTTTCTCTTCATCATTGCCGATACTCCTGCATTCATCGATCAGTTTGCTTCAAAGGCACATCCATTCCAACTTCTTGCAACAGTTCTCTAAGTTTTGCAGGTACGCCTGATGAAACTTGATCAATCATAATCCATACATCAGGTGTATATCGGCTTTCTTCAGTCCGGAGAGGACTTAGAAATATCTGCCCTCCTTCTTTTTCAAAGTGTTGTATATTCCCTTTGATAAAGCCAATAGCGGTCAACAACGACATTATTGGATCTACCCCCACTATGCAATATTTCTTAACCAAGGGCGTTATTCCTGTAAAAGTGATTTCAGTTACAAAATCACCTTTGTCGGTTCTGTGCGGACTATCAATTTCTATCCGC
This sequence comes from Planctomycetota bacterium, assembly GCA_020060765.1. Lineage (GTDB taxonomy): Bacteria > Planctomycetota > SZUA-567 > SZUA-567 > SZUA-567 > JAGUZQ01. The sequence goes on from JAGUZQ010000009.1 coordinate 6,713, forward strand.
AAATCCACAACATTCCCCTTCTGGTCTATGCTATAAAACATTGCTTCAACAAATTTGCAGACCATACCGACACTCCAGTTTGATAGATGTATTTGAGCACAGACGATCACGTCTGCGTTAGCGTTTCGATAAAATCTTCCCTCCCCTCTCCTGGATTCCCGCCTGCGCGGGAATGACATTTGTAAAATGTGTAGTAAACCGCGAACGAAAGGAGCGCGAAAGTTTTGTGCTCGCGGAAGCGTCTGCGAAGTATGCCCGTACGGCGCGCACCGAAAAATGCCTGTGCGGCACGCACTAGTACCCTGTCAGCCCTTAATTACCGGATAGAGGCGTTTCAATTTAACCCGAGCGTCGGAGGTTGTGAAGTGCCAGTCTACTCCCTTGCCCGAAT
>JAGUZQ010000118.1 GCA_020060765.1 Planctomycetota bacterium
ATTCGGGCAAGGGAGTAGACTGGCACTTCACAACCTCCGACGCTCGGGTTAAATTGAAACGCCTCTATCCGGTAATTAAGGGCTGACAGGGTACTAGTCCCTTAGCGCCTTAGTCCCTTGTATGTCCCCCGTTGTTTGCGAGTGCTGTATTTAGTGATAGTATTCGCACAGTTTTTCCAAGGGGCAGATTTCGCATTCCGGCTTGCGGGAATGGCAGACGCGGCGGCCGTGGAGGATGATCCGGTGCGAAAAATCGCCCCACGTTTCCCGCGGCAGCAATTCCGCCAGCGCCGCCTCGATCTTGACAGGATCGTCTAAGTCGTGCAGTCCCAACCGTTTACTCACCCGGCAGCAATGCGTATCGCACATGATGCCGGGCTGGTGAAAGGCGTTTACCAGCACGCAATTGGCGGTCTTGCGCCCCACTCCCGGCAGACGCACCAGTTCTTCCATGTTTGCCGGAATTTCTCCATTGAACTCGTCGGTCAACATCCGGGCGGCGGCGATCAGATTTTTCGCCTTGTTTTTGAAAAGTCCCAAAGAGTGGACCAGCGGTTCAATCTGCGCGGGAGTCGCCTGCGCCATTTTGCTCGGAGTAGGGAATTTCCTGAATAACGCAGGCGTAGCCTGGTTGACTTTTTTATCCGTACATTGCGCCGACAGAATGGTCGCCACCAAGATTTCAAAAGCGTTGCGGAAAGCGAGTTCGCATTCGACTTCCGGATAGGCGGCCGCCAGCGCGGCGACGATTTTCCTTGCCCTGTTTTTAAGAACCGACCGACTCGCCATGTTTGATCCCGCAAAAAAATCCTAGGTTAATTGTATTCCGGCCTCGTTTTTTGGCAACCGTAATGTCTGGCGAAACGCAGCACTGAGATTCCGGCACGGCGTTTTTTTTTCAAATGTTGCCCATTACGCTCTTGACACTCTCTAATAATCATTTAAAATGACCATTTGAATTATCATTTTGTCGATCTATCTTGCCGATCAGTCGCGCCGGTCACGTTTGGCTGATAGCAGAAATGCGCCATTGCGCGAAGGGAACGTTCCGCCTTGAAGAAAAATCCTCCTTCTCTCACCACCGGCTCGATCACCGGCCACTTGGTGAGACTTACCCTTCCCATGATCGGCGGCATTTTCGCCATGTCGGCGTTTAACCTGGCAGACGCTTATTTCGTGGCGAAACTCGGCACTGCGGAACTGGCTGCAATCAGTTTCACTTTTCCGGTGGTGATGGTGGTGGGCGCCATTGCCATGGGGCTGGGCATGGGGGCGTCGATCGTGGTCAGCCGCGCCATCGGCGGCGGCGAGCGCGATCAGGCGAAAAAACTGGCGACCAGTTGCCTGCTGTTGGCGATGTTTGTGGTTGCTGTTTTCTCTGCGGTTGGCCTGCTGACCATGGAGCCGCTGTTCCGGTTGCTGGGGGCGGAGCCGGATCTGATGCCGATGATCAAGTCGTACATGACAGTCTGGTTTGTCTGCGTGTGGGTGCTGATTATTCCGATGGTGGGCAACAACTGCATTCGCGCCACCGGCGACATGCTGACTCCCGGCATTATCATGATCGTGCTGGCGGTCATGAACGTGATACTGGATCCGATTTTTATTTTCGGTTATTTCGGCTGCCCGGCAATGGGGATTTTCGGCGCGGCGCTGGCTACGGTGGTGTCGCGGGGGCTGGGGGTGATTCTTTCCCTCTACATTCTCATTCATCGGCTGGGTCTGATCGACTGGAAACTGCCGCGCGTACGCGAGACGCTCCGGCAATGGGCGGGAATCCTGCGTGTCGCGCTACCCGCCGCCGCGACGCATCTGCTGATGCCGTTGGCGATGGGGTTCACCACCCGCCTGGTCGCGGATTACGGCCACGAGGCGGTGGCGGCGGTCGGTTCCGGCGGCAGAATCATACACCTGGCCTACATGATTCCGATTGCGCTGGGGTCGGTGCTGATTCCCTTTTCCGGGCAGAACTGGGGCGCGGGGGAATATGCCAGGGTGGAGCAGGCATGGTCGCTCAGCAACCGCTTCAGCCTCTATTACGGATTGGCCTGCACCGCCTTGTCGATTCCCCTGCTGGAGCCGATGGCGCGGATTTTTTCCGACGGTAACACTTTTGTTTTCGCGTTCCAGCTTTTCCTGCTGATCTCCTTCGCGGGTTCAGGTTTGCAGCACGTGGCGGTGCATTCCGGTTTCGTGCTTAACGCCATAGGTTATCCAATAGTCGCCCTGTTTTTCAACGCAGGCCGGGTTTTCCTGTTGATGTGCCCGTTGGCGTGGCTGGGCGGGATGTGGCTGGGGATGACTGGGATTTTCATCGGCATAGCATTGTCCCAGGTCATCGCCGGGCTGGGTGTCAGGTCGGCATTACCCGCCGTCATCCGTTCCGCCGTTTCGCCATCGTAATGAAATAATGCCTGCGTTGCGTTTTTTCTACCGCTCCTGAAAAAAATATCACATAATTTCGTAACCTGTCGGCTATATGCGACCCTGTAAATTATGGAACCAACAAGCCGCAGTTTTTTCTTGATAGGAGGCAGGAATGTCACAAATCCGCAAAATTTCCGCAATCACCGTGTCAACTATCGTGGGCATACTATTTTTTTACTCCGGTTGTGAGGAAAAATCTGCCGAGTCTGGGTCGAAATCCGGCAAGGTAAAGGAGAGCACCGCCGAGTCTGTGCACAATGAGGAAGCATTGCGAGGGAAGAAGCATGAATTCGCCGCTAGGCGTGACTTGAAGTCGCTTAAAGGCGTGGCCTTGGCTGTTACTTTCGAAAACGGAGCCGACGCCGAATTCGCCGCCAATGATTCCAAGGCCGAGATTCACGGCGCGAATGTGGTCGAAGACGGTTTTATCGGCAAGGGTTTGCGCCTGGGGAAAGATGCCTGGGCTAGTTACAACGCGAAAGACAATTTTTCCGGCGAGGGCATGACTGTCATGTTCTGGTTCAAACCCGCGTGGGATGATGAAAAGGACACGGCGGAACACACGATATTTTCCCTGCCCTGGAACGAACCGGCCGGAAAAGACATCCCGCCATACACCGCTTTTACCGACGGCTGGTGGGACGCAAAGCAGACATATTTCATCATGAACAACTGGTATTGCAACGCCAAGCGCAGCCTTGTTCATTATCCCAGGGACAAGTGGATTCACGTCGCCTGCGTCAGCCGGTACGGCCCCGGCGGCGGCGCGCGTTATTTCATCAACGGCGATCTGCGCGGCACCGGCGCTGCCAAGCCCGACACTCCGGCCAGACTCACGCCCAAATCCCGCTTCTACCTCGGTTCCGACCTGGGTACGCACAACCCCGCCAAGCGTTCCGCCCCCGGCGTCGTCGACGAACTGTTGATCTATAACCGCGCCCTGACAGACGACGAAATCAGAAAAGCGATTGCGCAATATCCCGGCTGGAACGACCGGGCGACTATCGGCAACGTCGATCCCGAAATGGCGGCGACTCTCGCCAAGCCCTATACTCCCCGCCGCGACAAGCAGGGCCGGATTCTGGAAAGCCGCGTCATCGCCGACGAAAACTGGGAATGGCTGACCGAGGAAAGCGCCGACAAAACGCTGGATAAGATCAAGCGCGCCGGGTTCAACGTCTTTGTTCCCTGCGTCTGGAAGGCGTGGGGCGCGAGTTACCGTACTGACCTGTATTATTATCCCGACAAGATGCGCGCCCAGAAAGATCCGGAAGAAGCTAAAAAGGCCTTCGCCGACGGGCGCGACCCGCTGAAACGGTTGATCGAGAAAGCCCATGCGCTGGGAATCGAAGTCCATCCCTGGTTCTGCGTGGTCTACGGCACCAGCGAGCACGTGCCGGAAACTGTTCCGGGTGTCGCCGATGCGCGCGAACTTTTCAGTAATCAGAAATGGAAAGACGGCAAACCAGGGTTAGCCTTCGACGCGCACAGCGAAACATTCCGCACATTCATCGTCAACATCATGCTGGATATGGTGAAGCGCTACGAGGTCGACGGCCTCAACCTCGACTATATCCGCACCGGTATAAAATGCACGTGCGAACGCTGCCGGAAACAATACCATGAAAAATACGGGCGCGATCTGCTGGCTGACTGGAAGGAATACGACAAACTGGATAACGAGGGAAAACTGAAGACAACTCTTGAGCAGTGGCAGGAAGACGCAATCTCCGATATCTGGCGGAGGGTTTCCGCAGGCGCGCGCAAACTGAAACCGAATATCCTGATGTCAGCCTATTCCCACGTTTATCCCGACCATGCGGATTGGCAGGGGCGCAAGCCGATTCTGTGGGAAAAGAACGGCTGGTGCGACTTCATGATGGATATGAGCTATGAAACCTGTCTCGATCCCAAACGCCTGGACGACGCCCGCAAAGCGATAACCAATCCCGATTCAATCGTCTACGTCTGCGGCAATTATGAGGTAGACGAGCAGGGGCAGGGGATGAGCCGCGATGCCGCGCTCGTTGCTAACCTGATGGAATATTGCCAGAAGCGCTGGCCGGGATCGGCGGTGTCGCTGTATCTTCTCACCCGCCTGGATGAAGCACAGATCAAGGCTTTGCGGGAAGGCCCGTTTAGGGAAGACTCGTTGCCCAGCTGGAAACTTATGAAGAAGTAAGCTAACTAAGGCAATCGGCAGTATACCAGAGGGCGGTCTCAATTAACCGAGGCTGCCCTCTGTCACCACTCCATCTCGCCGCGGTAAACGCGAACCACCGGACCTTCGAGATAGACGTTTTTCACGCTGTCGGCGGCGATTTCGAAAGAGATATTCAACAACACCCCGCTGCGGCTGCGCACCGTCACGGGGCTGCTCATGCCGTACACTTCCGCCGCGACGATAGACGCCGCGACCGAGCCGGTGCCGCAGGCCAAGGTTTCATCCTCGACCCCGCGCTCGTAGGTGCGTAGCGCCACGCGGTTCTCTCCGTCCGCCGCCATGAAATTGGCGTTGGTGCCGGCGGGGGCGAATTTTTCGTGATAACGGATCGCCGCGCCGTCGGGACGGATATCGACTTTTTCCAAATCCGGGACAGGCACGATCACGTGCGGCACGCCGGTGTTGAGAAAATACGCGTCGGCGCTTTTGCTGTTGTAAGAAAGCTTTTCTATCTTTTTCGGCAGTGTCGCATCGGTCAGTTTGACCCTCGCGCCGCCGGGAGTGAGAGTCGCTTCGATCGGCCCGGCAATGGTGCGGAAGGTCATGCTTTTTCCCGCTGCGCCAATCGCATTCGCGAACACCGCCACGCAGCGGCTGCCGTTGCCGCACATCTCGGCTTCCGACCCGTCGGCGTTGAAGAAGCGCCACTTGAAATTCAGCTCGGGGTCGTTCTCCACGAAGATCACGCCGTCGGCGCCTACCGCCGTGCCGCGCGGACAGACGTGCCTGACAAATTCGATGCGTTCGCTGTCGGAGATGATTCCGGCGCGATTGTCGATCATGACGAAGTCGTTGCCGCTGCCTTGCAACTTCTCGAAGTTGATGAGTTTCATGAAGTCTTTCTATTTGTGCGCGTAGGGTGGGATCGTCAGGGTGACGCCGGCGTTTAGTTTTTCCGGCGTGGCCATCTTGTCGCGGTTGGCGGCGTAAATCTGTTTCCAGCCATCGGTCGCGCCGTAAACCTTGCGGGAGATGATGCAGAGATTATCGCCCGGCTGCACGCGGTAGGTGCGCGTTTCCGTCGCGATGGTTTCGACTTCGCCTGCCGCTTCGGCGGCGGGGATTTTCAACCTGGTTCCCGCTTTCAAGGATGTCGTCGTGTCCTTGAGGCCGTTTTCACGGCGAAGCAGTTCGAGGAATTTCCACTCGGTGCTGCCGTAATATTTCACCGCCACGGAATAGAGGCTGTCATTCCGTTTGACGGTATGGAATAGTTCCTCTGCGGTTGGCTGGGGAGTTTTCCGTACCGTTTCGGTCGCGCCGGGGATCAGCAGCTTCATGCCGACAGCCAGGCGATTCTTGTCCGGCATCGCATCGCGATTGGCCTGGAAGATGTCGTCGCTGCGGGAAGCGCTGCCCAGCAGATGCCCGGCGATAGAAGATAGAGTATCGCCACTCTTAACGACATAATATGTGCCGGATGCCGGAGTTTCGATTTCGATAGATGATTTTTTTTCGGCGATGCTGACCCGATCCACCGCAGGCGGGGGTGGGAGGACGTTTTTTTTCTGTTCCAGCGCCGGGGGGGCTGGCTCCAAGGTGATCTGCGCACCGCCGCCGATTGGTTCCTCAGTGTTGCCGGGGAGAGGCGTGGGCAGTGGTGACGGCGGCATTTCGCCCGAATTTACCGTGATGCCCTCATCCTCGGCGATCTGGTCGAGGTCGGATTCGGTCAGTCCCAGGGGCGAGGCGGGCATGGAGACGTTTTCCGGAATAGGGGAACGCTCTTCGGGCTGAGCGGCGGTAAGCTGTTTGCCGGGGTCTTCCTGCACTTCCGTCGCCGGGCGACTGTAGAGGCGGTAGCCCCAGAAACCGAGCGCGCCCAGCAGGACTATCGCCACCATGCCGACATGCCGACTCACGTTTGCCTCCGCCATTGTAAATTCTCCCGCGCGGAAAAGACGAAGCTACGACCGGGAAATCAACGCCTCGCCGGAAAATATCAGAACACCTTCACTGATTGCGCCTGTAGTCCGGGATGATCTCAAGTAAGCCGACTTTGCGCAGCTTTCAGGTTAGGGCAAAACCACGGCGTTGTCAAGCGGGATGTAGGGCTTTTTTATATTCAGCCATCAAGCCATTTCAGATACTCCGGATAATATTAGGCATTTCTCCGAAAAAAGTTGAATCACGCTTCCGATTCCATATACTTTGCAGAACTAATCGCCAGGCGCAGTTCCCTCGAGTAAGGGGGCAAAGAAAATTTTCGCTCCCTTTGGGGGTTGGTGATATCGAGTAGTAATGGAGATAATTCCGTCGTGATAGAAGTCCGGGAACTGACAAAATATTACGGCAACCGTGCGGCGCTGTCCGACGTGTCCTTCATCGTCAACGACGGCGAGACGGTGGGTTTTCTTGGCGCTAACGGCGCAGGCAAATCCACAACCATGCGCATCCTCACCGGTTTTCTTTCCGCCACATCCGGCAGCGCGAAAATCGCTGGTTTTGATGTGGAGCGCGACTCCCTGGAGGTGCGCAGGCGTATCGGTTATCTGCCCGAAAGCACGCCTCTCTATCGCGACATGCGGGTGCGCGAATTCCTGACTTACCGGGCGAAACTGAAAGGGGTGGAGCGCAGCGTTCGTAACGGCGCGATCGAGGAGGCCATGCGGCATTGTAGACTGACTGCCGAATCCGGCGGGCAGGATATGACCGGGCGCCTGATCGGGCATCTGTCAAAAGGTTACCGCCAGCGCGTGGGGCTGGCCGACAGTCTGCTGGGCAGGCCGGAATTGCTGATCCTGGACGAGCCTACGGTGGGTCTCGACCCCAACCAGGTGGTGGAGACGCGCAGCCTGATTCAGGAACTGGGAAAAAACAGAACGGTGTTTCTTTCCACCCATATTCTGCACGAGGTGGAGCTGGTCTGCAATCGGGTGGTGATTATCGACCGGGGTAGCATCGTGGCCGAGGGGGACACGCGCGAGTTGTGCGACCGGTACGCAGACGAGCGGCAGATGACGCTGGCGCTGCTGGCGGAGGGGAATCCCGCGCCGGAACTGGGCGTTCTGGCGGGGGTGGAGGTGCTGAAGTCGGAGCCGGATATCGAGGGTGTGTGGCAGGTGCGGCTGAAATTCACCAAGGGCAGCGACCCGCGCCGCTCCATCGGCGAGCTGGCTAACGCTCGCGGCTGGCTGGTGCGGGAGATGAGACTGGAACCGGTGCGGCTGGAAGATATTTTCGTGAAAATTACCAGGGGCGTGAGCCGGTCGGGAGGGAACGCCGGGTGAGAGCAGCGTTGAGATTGTGCGCATTGACCCGGAGGGAGGCTGGCAGCCTGCTGGCGCAGCCTTCGCTGTACCTGGTGACGGCGTTTTTCGTGCTGATCGGCAGCCTGAATTTCTTCGAGGTGGTATACAATATTAAAGTCGCCACGTTCGAGCCGATGGCGGCGTGCGCGTGTTTTCTCTCCCTGCTGCTGGCGCCGTTGATCACGATGAAGATGTTCGCCGAGGAGACCGCGTCCGGCACGATCGAGCTGCTGCTGACTGCGCCGGTGCGACCGGTAGAGATCGTGCTGTCGAAATTTTTCGGCGCATATTTTTATTACTGCCTTACTTTGCTTCCCTATGCCGCCTTTGCGATTCTGTTGTCGGTTTACGGCGACGTCGACCGGGGGGCGGTGATAACGGGCGTGCTGTCGCTGTTGCTGACGGGGGCGCTGTTCGTGGCGGCGGGGCTGTTCGTGTCCAGTCTCACCTCCAGCCAGATCGTGGCGGCAGCGGCGAGTTGCGCGATCCTGATCATCCTGCTGGCGTTATCGTATTTTCACGACTACGGCGGCGTGCTGGGAATGCTGGGATATGCGAGTTTCCATCCTCATTTCGAACGGTTCCTGCCCGGAGTGATCGACACTCGCGACTTGTTTTATTTCGCCAGCGCCACCTGCGGAGTGTTATTTCTGGCCTGGCTGGTGGTGAATTCGCGCGGGGCGCTGCTGAGAGGAGGCGGTTCTCCCCGGCGGGGTTGGATGATCGCGGCGGGGCTGCTGCTGGTGTTGTCAATAGAATTCCTGCTCTACGGAATAGCGCGGCTGCACATCGCCGGAACCGATCCGGAAAGGATTGTCGCGCTGCTGGGAGACAAGGGGATTTTCGCTGTAGCGGGAGAAACCTGGGCGTTGTTACTGGCGCTGCTTTTTCTGGCCGGAGCCTTGGCCAGCCACTGGTTCTCCCGACAAGGAACTGCGGTAGAGAGGATCAGCGGTCTGCTGCGAACCGACCTGGTGCCGACCCTGCTTGCGGCGGGTAGCGTGGCGCTGATTATCGTAAATCTGAATTATTATTCCAGCCTGCTGCATTGCGACTGGGACTTGTCCGAAGGGGCGGAAAACACGCTGGCGCTGGATACGCGCATGACGCTGGACGAGTTGCGCGACCGGGCCGATATCCAAGTATTTTTCAGCCGCGAGGTGGATTATAAGAAAGTTGACCTGGCGCAGGAGACGCGGCGCCTGCTCAAGCGTTACGCCAGCTATTCGCCGCGCATCCGGCTGAGTTTCGTCGATTCCCTGCTGGAATCGGAAAAGGCGCTGGAGCTTGCGCGCAAGCTTGATTTCGATCCCGCTCACATGCCGTATCTGGCGGTGGCCAGTTACCAGGGCAGGCGCGTGCCGGTGCCTGCGCAGGCGTTGCTGAAGCAGCCGACCGCGCAGCAGCAGATGTCGGGAGACAAACAGTTTTCCTACAACGGCGAAATGGCTTTTACCATCGCGCTGAAACGCCTGCTCGATCCGCGCACGACGCGGGTGGTGTTCTCCACCGGTCACGGCGAGATGAACGTGGAGGAAAAGGACAAGCGACCAGGGTTGGCGGGGGAGTTTTCCGCTACCCTGCGGCGGGAAGCGTTCGACGTGAACCTGCTGGCTCTGAAGGGCGATCCCATCCCGCCGGATTGCGACGTGCTGGTGCTGGCCGGGCCGAGGGTGCCTATCGGGAAAGACGTGGCCGCCAGTCTGGAGGAATTCGTTTTGCGTGGCGGCAGGCTGTTACTGCTGCTGCCGGAAACCAATCTGAATCGCGACGGCTCCGAGGATGACCGCGACGAGGACTTGATGGCGCTGGTGAAAAGCTGGGGCGGGTCGCCGCGCGGTGATACTGTCTTCGACGCACGGAACAACGAGAACGGCCAGACTTCGATTATCTACGTCACCGCTTCGGAAGCGCATTCCATCGCCAAGGGCGGGCGCGCGGTTGTGTGCCTGCTGCCCCGGGCGCGCAGCATCAGGGAGCTGCCGTCGGTGAGCGACCATGGTTGGCAAATGGATAGGCTGCTGTTGAGCACGGAATATTCAGTTGCCAACCAGACTGTCGACGGGAAAATGAAACCGCGCCACGGTCCTCTGACATTGGGGTTCACCGCCGCAAAAAATACCGTTCCCGAGCCGCGCGTGGTGGTGATAGGCAACTCCGAGTTTGTCGGCAACCAGTTTATCGACAAGGCGCACAACCGGTCTTTCGCCGTGTCCTGTATCTACTGGCTGGCGGGGCGAGACTACAAGATCAGGATTTCGCCCAAGGATCATGTCGATCGCAATCTTGACCTGACCGGATCGGATAAGAAAACGGTAAGCTGGGTGGCGCTGGTGGCGCTGCCCCAGATTTGGCTGCTGCTGGGGGCGCTGGTGTGGTGGGTGCGGAAGCAATAAAGGAAAGGCGTTCATGAAACTGCGCGCGGGCTTGATTCTGCTGATCGTGGCGGCGGCGCTGTCGGCTGTCAGTGCTGTCGTCGCATGGCGCGAGGCAGACGCCGGGTCTTCCGCCGGAATCAGCAATCGCCTGTTCGGTTTTACGCTGAAGGATGTGACTGCTTACCAGCTTTTCCGGGGAGCGGGGGGGGAAACCGTTTCTTTTTCAAAATCGGAGGACGGGGCGTGGTCTGTCACCCTGCCGGGAATGAAACGTCCTGACTTGGCCGACCGGCTGTCGTTGGAGAGCCTGGGCGCTCTGGTGCAACTGGCTCGGAAAAATCAGGTGGCGATTCCTCCGGCCGAGGCGGGAATGGATATGGCCTCGGCTGTGCAACTGACTGTCCGGGCGGGAGACGAAAACGAAAACCTGCTGGTGGGCAAAAAGACCGCGGACGGAAAAAGCCGCTACGTCAGCCTGTTGGAAAAGCCGGGCGAGGTTCACGTCATTCCTGACGAGTTGTGTTCCTTTGCCGATAAAAATCCCGGTGAGTTCCGGAGCGCTTACCTGTTCGACCTCGGCGGCGGCGTAGCGGAAAAGATAATCGTGCACGCCGACGGCGGCAGCGATCTGGTTTTGGAAAATTCCAGCGGAGAGTGGTTTATCCGCTCTCCCTTAGCCTGGCCGGCCGACGCGGTGCAGGTGGGGCGGCTGCTCAGATCGTGCCAGAATCTGCGCGCCGAGGTCATTAATCCGGCTGACGAAAAACAGTCCAGCGGTTTCGCCCGGGCGGCGTATGTGGAAATCGTCTGCGGCGGAAAAACGCATCGGGTGTCGTTGTTGCCGGGTACGAAAGAAGGGGTTGCCTTGGCGTTGCACCGGGAGCGGGGCATCGCGGCGGAAGTCGATGGCTCGCTGTTGGAAGAGGCGGGGCGCGTGTGTCAGCAGGATAACCGGGATCTCGGCGTGAACCGCTATCGGCAGCGGGTGCTGGATTTGCTGAACGGACGAACCCCCGCCTTCATTTCCGTGCAGACTCCTGATGGCACGTTGGAACTGACTCTGACCAGCGCGGGCTGGAAAGCTTCCGGCGCGCGCGATTTTCCGGTCGAGGAAGCTTCGGTCAAGCAGGCGCTGGCGGTATTCGCCGGGTTCGAGATTGCCGGATTCATCGCCGACGGCGCGGTGAAAAAAGAGGATTACGGGCTGGCGCCTCCCCGGGTGCGGGTGGTGTGCAGCGATCAGGGCGGGCAGACTATTGCCGGGGTTTCGTTCGGAGTGGACGACAAGAATCAGGTGTGCTGTCTGGTGGACGGACGGGAAGAAGCCATTCTCGCGTCGGGAAGGCGGCACACTAACATCCTTTCCATGCCCCTGATTTTTTACAGAGACAGGCAGATCGGCGATTTTTCCTTCGACGAGGTCGAGTCGGTTAAGGTTGTAAAACAGGGCATAACCACCGTGTTTCAGCGCACTCCGCATGGCCGCTGGGCGATCACGACTCCCAGTCTGGCGATGCTGGAGGATGACGACGTGGATTTTTCCATGCTTGTGGCCAAGCTGCAGCGGTTGCAGTGCCTGACGTACTATTCTGAAAAGATTGAAGAACTATCGAAATTTGGACTTGACCAGACGGGGGTGAATGTGATAGTTACTCTCCGGCAAAAAAAAGCGGATGGGAGTACGAACGCGCGAATCGCCCTGGATTTGCGGGTTGGCCTGGATGCCGAGCATGTCATCCAGGGTTTGACCGGCAATACGCGCGGGCCGAAACCGGTTTTCGGCAAGCTTTCGGGGGAAAGTCCGGTGTTTATCCTCGATGGAGAGATTGCGCGTGAACTTACGCGGGATTACAAATAACGGCTGGCTGTTTCGGCATCGAACCTGAAGGGGATTTTATGGCAGCTAAAAAGAAGGCGACCGCGAAAGCGGCCAAGAAAGCCGGGCAGACCCCTGGCAAAACCGAAAAGACCGAAAAGAAAAAAGCAGAATCCAAGGCTGTGGAAAAGAAAGCTCCGGCCAAGAAAACCACGGTTAAAGAAACCGCCAAGAGCAAGGCGTCTGCGGGGACGAAGGAAAGCGGGAAGAGCGTCAGGGGCAAGGCTAAAAACGAGCAGAAGGTGGCGCCCAAAGCCGGCTTCACAGTCAATCTCAAGCCCGCCAAGCCCGCCCTGGTCGCCGCTCCCGGTGTCAAGATCACGCGCAAGGATAATACTAGAAAAAATACTGAGCGCCAGAACGAGGTGTGCAAGCTTACAAAAAAGGAAATTAAGGATTTGCAGGATGACCTGCTGGAGCGCCGCGATGTTCTGCTGCGCGGTATCCGCCGGGAACTGGCTGATCACCGCAACCGTGCGAACAACCGCGCCTCCGACGAGGCCGACATGGCCTCGGACGCGTACGACGAGGATCTCACTTTCGAGATAACCTCCACCAGCGACAAGGAACTGAAGCAGATCGACGACGCCCTGAAAAAGATTGAGGAGGGCACCTACGGCCAGTGCGACCGGTGCGGGTGTCATATTACCGCCTCGCGTCTGCGGATTCTGCCTTATGCCACCGCTTGCGTCGACTGCCGCGGCAAAAATGAATTCGAGGAGCAGGACACTGACGAGAATTCCCCCTGGGCCTTCATCGACGGCAATGACGGCGACAGCGAGGAAGAGTGATTGACAGGGTCGGGGGTGTTTTGCTAAACTGCGCCTAAACCGTGGTCAGGAGATTTTGCAGGAGACGCGAATGACTTCATTGGTTCGCGTCTCTTTTATTTTTTGCCGGGTTTCGGTCTCATGGAAAAAACGCGCCACCTACCGCTGATTATAGCTCTTGCCCTGCCGTGCGTCCTTTGCTGCGGCTGCGGCTGCGACGTGGACTGGCGGGAGCGGGCTGATCTGGCCTGCGCGCGCGCCATCGACGCGGAGCAGGAAGGTAAGTTTGACAGGGCCGAGCAGTTTTTCCTCGAGGCGTTGGAAATCGACCCCTTCCACGACGGCGCCAGCCTGGGGCTGGCAAAAATTTACAGCCGCAACCTCTTCGCGCAAAGCGAGGCCTTGCCGCGGGCGATTTATTTCTACTCCCGCTTTATCAATCTTTTTCCTCCCGACAGCCGGAAGGCGGAAGTGGTTTTCGCAAGGACGGAAATCGCTTTTCTGAAAAAAATAGAATCCGGGGAGATGGAGGATCCGGTGTGCGCCGCGCGGGACATTTTCTGGGCGGTGGACAAGGACTGCCTCCTGATGTTTTCCGAAAGGCTGCATCCTGATCTGATTGCTGGGTTGGCGGAAAAAGACATGACTCCGGAAAAACTTTTCGCTCAGTTGCGCAAGGAGTGGAACGGTTCCAGCCAGCAATACTTGAGCCGGATGATAGTCAAATCGATCAACGATCTGCGCGCCAGCGTTACGGTCAAAGTTGGGAACGACAGGAAATATTTTGCCTTTGTTCTCTCGTCCACGGGAGCGTGGAACCTGATCAAGGTAGGGGATGTCGAGGGGTAGTTACCGTTTATGCTTTTCGCCTGCGGCTGATCTCGACCGCGGCACGGATCGCTTCCTCGCACGAAAGCGAGTTCGCTTCGCCCTTGCCGGCGAGGTCGAAAGCGGTGCCGTGATCGACCGAGGTGCGCACGATCGGTAGCCCCAGGGTGATATTCACCCCGCAATCGAACGCCACGGTTTTGAGCGGCCCCAGGCCCTGGTCGTGGTACATGGCCACCACCGCGTCATATTCTCCCCGCAAAGCATGATGAAACGCGGTGTCGGCCGGAACCGGGCCGATAGCGGCGATTTTCATCTTCCGCAGCTTTTTCACCGCCGGTTCTATCACGAGCTTTTCTTCGCTTCCGATGTGTCCGCTTTCCCCAGCGTGCGGATTCAGCCCCAGCACGCAGAGGCGAGGGTTGGCGATTCCGAAATCATTGATTAGCGCATGGTGCAGAACGACGGCAGTGTCGATGATTTTTCTGGCGGTGACCAGTCGCGGCACTTTCGCCAGCGGTTCGTGAATTGTCACCAGCGCCACGCGCAGGCCTTTTCCCGCCAGCAGCATTACGAATTTTTTCGTGCCGGTAACGTCGGCCAGCAGTTCGGTGTGGCCGGGATAATGGCTCCCCGCCAGTTTCCAGGCCGCCTTGCAGATCGGGGCGGTGACGAGGGCGTCGGCCTTGTTTTCCAGGCACAGTTCCAGCGCTGCTTGCACGTATGCCAGGCTCAGGCGGCCGGTTCGTTCAGTCCATTTGCCGAAAGCTGGCGCTGCGCCGCCAAGAGGGCAGGGCTCCAGAATTCTTATTGCCGCACCGCCACCGAACATATTCCCAGCTGGCTTGACCACTTCCAGATCAGGCGCGAGTCCGACTGCATTCGCCGCTTTGCGAAGAACCGAGGCGTGTCCGCAGACAAGGAATTCGGCCGATTTGCGGATGACCGGTTTGTCCAAGGCGCGGAGAATTATCTCCGGCCCTATGCCGCCCGGGTCGCCCAGGGATATAACGATGCGGGGTTTGGTCATGGCGTAAACTCACTTGCCGCGCGACTTGATGATCTGCTTCATCAGCTTGAAATATTCCTGCGCCTCGCGGCGGTAATAGGTGCCGGTGCGGGGAAAGTCGTGCATTACCTGCCGGATCAGCTTGAAGGCTTTGTCAGGATTTTTCTGTTCGTTAGCGGCGAAAAACGCGTCGATCAGATTCAGCTTCCGGGACAGGTCGGTGGTGTCGACGTAGTGCGGCGCGAAGAGCGACAGGTCGAAGGTGTCGGCCAGGTGCTGGCGGATTTGCAGGAAGAACGGCTGCGTGATTTTCGGATCCAGCGCCACCGCCCACCAGCATTCGAGGTTGAGGCTTTCCAGCCAGTAAGGTTCCTCCATCACGGTGTGAAAACCGGCGTTTAGCGCCGATAGCCGATCCTGCCACTGGCTGATGAGTTCGGCGGTCACGTCGGAGGCGACGTCCTGGTCGGTGATGTGGGGGCAGATAGGCGTGATGCGGTTGGCCAGCAGATCCATCAGCGGCAGCCCTTCCAGGCGGCAGGATAGACTGCGACCAGGATGGGAGAGGCATTTGTTTTCCGCGTTCTGCAGTTTGCAGAGATAGTTACCGGGCAGATGCTCCGCTTCCGGCATGGGCGCGTCCATCAGCGCGGAGATTTCCTCAGGCGACAGCAGGGTCAGGAGCGAATCGAGCTGGTAGGCGAATTCCACCAGCGTCAGGTGCGGGGTGACGCAGCAGGTGCCGCAGCTTACGCAGGGCAGCGCCGGGGGCTGGGCGTAGATTTTTTCCAATTCGTCAAAGGCGTCTCTGAGATCAGGCATCCGGCGCTCCTTGTGCTGGATTTTTTACCGGCGCGGGAAGCCTGGCGACGATTTCGCGCAGCTTGTCCGCGGCGACGGTTCCGTCCGGGTTGCGGGGAAATGAATTCATTATCACTATCCGATCCGGACGCTGGGAAGAGGAGAGATATTTGCGGATAGCCTGCATGATCTTCTCTCCCTCGTTCTGCAGCTTCGCATCGGCGATCAGCGCCATGGCCATGGTCACGCATCCCGGCTCTCCGTACAGCAGCACGGGTTCGGCTTCGTGGACGCCGGGAATATTTTCCAGCAGTTCGGCGGTGAGGCGCGGGTAGGTCTTGACCCCGTCCCGCAGCACGGCGTCGTATCTGTTGCCGAGGAGCGAGAGCTGTTCGCGACCGGTGCGCCTGGCAACGTGCAGGGTGTGAATCCATTTATCCTCATCGATGGAGGATTCGTCCAGCCCCGGAGAGATGCTCTTGGCGGCGCAGGATGAACTGGAGATCAGCAGCATGCCGGTCTCGCCTTCCCGCACGGGGTGACGGCTGGCGTCCACTACCTGTTCCATGATGCCGGGGCAGGCTTGCAGGTAAAGCGCGCGCGAGCCGTCCTCGTCGCGGCTGGAGCACAGAACCGGCCCCAGCGATTCGGGACACGACCAGGTTGACACCAGCGGAATGCCCAGCAGCGCGCGCGCGCGCCGCGCCAGTTCCGGGGAAGTGTGACCGCGCGCTTCCAGCAGTTGCAGGCTGGGCAATGTGAGATTTTCCTTTTCCAGATAATCGAAAAAAGCCTGGAAATAGCAGGGCGGAGCTGCGATTACCGAGATCAGATTCTTTGCCACCGAGGCGGAAACTTCGCGCGGGTGCAGGCTGTCTGAAAAAACCGCCGTGCCACCCAGGCGGATGGTTCTCAGCAGGATTTCGTGCGCGTGCAGCCCGGCGGGGAAAGCCATCAGGGTGCGGCAGGACGGAGGCAGGTTCAGCCCGCGCACGGCCGGTGTGACCGAGCGCCAGAGGTTGTCGAGGTTGGCGACTCCTCCGCGCAGGTTGTTTTCCGCGTCGGTGCCGTAGGTCAGAAGAACCGGCGTATTGCCCGGCATTACCGGAAACCGCGCACCCTCGACTTCGGTTTTTTCCAGTGTTTCCCAGGACACGTGCTTGTCTTCCAGGCTGGGGCCGAGGTGAACGGCTGAACGCATTTCATATTCCAGCGAGATTTGTCGCGCCAGGTCGGCGTAGGAGTATTCGTAAATCATGTCCTTGGCCGGAGTGGCTGCGAGAATAGAGAGGTTGGCCTCGTCGCCCAGGGAGGGGATCAACGGCAGTGCCACGCCTCCCCCGCGCATGACGCCGAGTATCGCCAGCGCCTGCTTGCAGCTTCTGCCGGTCAGGATGGCGACGTAGTTGTCGCGGCGCATTCCGGCGTGAACCAGCCCCAGGCCGATGCGGTCGATCATCTGCGGCAGCTCACCCCACGAAACCATGCCGGAATCGTCGATCAGCGCGGGGTGATCGGGCGTGAGGTGCGCCTGGGCTTCGATTGCGCGAAAAATTTCCATCAGACCGCCGTTCGTGAATCGGGTTGTATAGAATTACAGGTATTCCGCCGCGACTCCCGCCAGCACCGAGCGCTCGCTCTTGCGCAGGGTGATGTGGCCGTGGATAGCGTGATTTTTGAGCCGCTCCACGGCGTAGGCCAGGCCGTTGCTGGATGAATCCAGGTACGGGTTGTCGATCTGGCAGGGGTCGCCGGTCAGGATCATCTTGGTGCCGTCGCCCGCGCGGCTGACAATAGTCTTCACCTCGTGGGGCGTCAGGTTCTGCGCCTCGTCGATGATGACGTACTGGCGCGGGATGGAGCGACCGCGGATATAGGTAAGCGCCTCGATGCTGACAATGTTTTCCTTGAAGAGGTCGTCGACTTTCTGCGCCACCAGTTTGCCGTCACGACCCTTGCTGTCCTCGTCGCGCATGAGGAAGTTGAGATTATCGTAGATCGGCTGCATCCAGTGTCCCATCTTCTCGTCCTTGCTGCCGGGAAGGTAGCCGATGTCCTTGCCCATGGGGATGATGGGGCGGCTGACCAGGATGCGGTCGTACTTGCTGTGCCGGACGGTGGCGTGCAATCCCGCGGCCAGCGCCAGCAGGGTCTTGCCCGTGCCTGCCTGCCCGACCAGGGTCACGATCTGGATGGAGGAGTCCAGCAGCAGTTCGATAGCCATGCGCTGCTCCATGCTGCGGGGCTTGATGTTCCAGGCGTGCTCGAATTTGCTGCACAGGTGTTGCACGAAATTCTCTTCGCTGGCACGGGCGAGGGCGGTATGCTTGGGATTGGTCTCGTCCCGGAGCAGCAGGAATTCGTTGGGGCAAAGGTCGGCTTTCGGTAGTTCCAGGATTTCGGCCTTATAGAATTCGTCCACCGTTTCGGATGGCACCACTATTTCGCGGAAGCCGGAATACAGTTCGTCAAAGTTCACCTTCTGGCTTTCGAAGTCCTCGGCCTGCATTCCCAGCGCGTCGGCCTTGAGGCGGGCGTTGATATCCTTGGAGACGAAGATGACGCGCTCGCCTTTTTTATGGATGTAATACGCCACGCGGAGAATGCGGTTGTCCGGCATTCGTACGTCCAGGCCGGTGTCGGGCATGGTGTCCTGCATGGCGAAAATCTGGAGGATGCCGCCGTTGTCCATCGGCACCCCGTCCCGCAGGCTGCCTTTGGCCCGCAATTGATCGATCCGGCGGATTACCCAGCGGGCGTTGCGCCCCAGTTCGTCGGTATGGGTCTTGAAAGTATCCAGCTCTTCGATGACCGCCATGGGCAGAACCACGGTGTTTTCCTCGAAGCTTTCGATGGCTTGTGCGCTGTGCAAGAGGACATTGGTGTCAAGGACAAAGGTTTTCGGCATATTTTCGCTCTCCCGGTGCGACTGGAAACGGATATAAACGACAAACAAAATATATGTAAGTGCTCCGGCCTATGCAATAGCCAATCTGTCAGGGGGAGAAAATAGCTTGCGTTTTTTTGCCGACGGGGTTATATTGTCTTCACGCGTCCGTGTACCGGACGTCTTTTCGTTGATAGGCCGCTTATGGACGAGCGGATTTTTCAGTTGCCTGGCGCGGCACTGTGGCTGCGTCTGGCTTGTTTAATTGGCCGGATCATGGGGGTCGCGGTCGCGGAGAAAAGTAATGGTGAGATTAGGTAGATACGGTTTAGTCAACAGCGCAATTTCGGAAGAGGAACTGGAAAAGGAACTGCTGGAAGCGATGGGCGGCGAGGGCGAAGTGGCTTCCGAGCAGATGTTCGCCGAGGCGATGGCCAGTTTTGAAGTCGGCTCCATCATCATCGGCAAGGTGCAGCGCATCGTCAACGACGAGGTGGTGGTCGATATCAGGTACAAGGCCGAGGGCTTTGTGCCGCTGTTCGAGTTCCAGCCCGAAGGGGCGCCGGCAGTCGGCAGCGAAATAGAAGTGTATCTGGAGGAGATCGACGACGACGCGGGCGAGATCGTCCTCTCCAAGCGTAAGGCCGACCGGATTCGCGGTTGGGAAAAGATCATGTCCGAGCACGACGTCGGCGACGTGGTCAAGGGCAAGGCGCTGCGCAAGATCAAGGGCGGCCTGTTGGTCGATATCGGCGTGCCGGTGTTCCTGCCCGCCAGCCAGGTCGATATCCGCCGTCTGCCGGACGTGGGCGACTACGTCGGGCGCGAGCTGGAATGCAAGATCATCAAGATCGACCGCGAGCGTCGTAACATCGTCCTCTCCCGCCGGAAAATGCTGGAAGAGGATCGCGACCACAAGAAGACGCGCGTGTTGGAAAATCTGGTCAAGGGCGAGATTCGCCGCGGCGTGGTCAAGAACATCACCGACTTCGGCGCGTTCGTCGACCTGGGCGGCATCGATGGCTTGCTGCACATCACCGACATGAGCTGGGGGCGCATTTCACACCCGTCGGAAGTGGTTTCCCTCGATCAGGAAATCGAGGTCAAGGTGCTGGATTTCGATCTGCAGCGCGAGCGTATCAGCCTCGGCCTCAAGCAGGTCAGCGCCTCACCCTGGGAGAAGATCGACGAAAAGTATCCCGTCGGCACCCACATCAAGGGGCCGGTCGTCAACATCATGCCCTACGGTTGCTTCGTCAAGCTGGAGGACGGCATTGAGGGTCTGGTACATATCAGCGAAATGAGCTGGACGCGGCAGATCGGCCACCCCTCGGAAATGGTCGCTATCGGCGACGAGGCCGAGGTCGTGATTCTGGACATCAACAAGGACAAGCAGGAACTGTCCCTGGGCATGAAGCAGACCGAGGAAAACCCTTGGACCAAGGTTGAGGAGAAGTATCCCGCCGGTACCATCGTCGAGGGCGAGGTGCGCAACATGACCAATTACGGCGCGTTCATCGAGTTGGAGGAAGGCATCGACGGCTTGCTGCACGTCAACGACATGTCCTGGACCAAGAAGATCAGCCACCCTTCTTCCATGCTGAAGAAGGGCGACAAGGTGCGCGCGGTAGTGCTTAACGTCGATCAGGGCCGCAAACGCGTGGCTCTCGGTCTCAAGCAGCTGCAGGACGACCCCTGGGTAACCCTGATTCCGCAGAAGTTCCACTCCTCCGACATCATCGACGGCGTCGTCACGAAGCTGACCAACTTCGGCGCGTTTGTCGAGATCGGCGACGACCTGGAAGGCTTGCTGCATATTTCCGAAATGGCCGAGCACAAGGTGGAGAAGCCAGAGGAGATCGTCAAGGTCGGCGACAAGGTCAAGGTGATGGTGATCAACATCGATAGCGAGGATCGCAAGATCGGCCTGAGCCTGCGGGCAACCAGTGGAGCCAGCCCCCGGGAAGTGGAGCCAGCCTCCGATGACGATTCGGGCGAGGCCAGCGCGGCGGACATTGCCAAGTATCGCGTGGACGAAAAAGACACCTCCTCGCGCGACGGTGTGGTTCCCGGCGTAAAATAACAACAGGCAAAAGTGAAACGAGAAACCGGGACGGCAGTGATTGCCGTCCCGGTTTTTATTGGGTGCTACGCGCTATATTCAGGAGCTTTTTTCTTCAGTGAATGCAGCAATAGCACGCTCCAGTTCCGGCTTGTCGGCAAGTTGAAGTGATTCCCTGCCGCAAGCAGACAGCAAGTTACTAACAGTTTCCTGCAACCTGATCTCGCCGACGCCGGCACCTTTAAAATAGACGATATCGTTGGGATCAAAAATCCAGTCTTGCGGAATGTCTCTGTCTATGATTTTCAGATAGCGCGCGGCGACTTTTTCCGGTGTCCAGTTCCGGCAAACAAAGTCTCTGACTGCCGCCCCTGCCTGTTTCCTGTATTCCTCGTCGGTCAGCAGTTTTTCAATAGCCTCCCCGACCTTGTCCGGATGCACAAAGATGCTTGGCGGGATCATATCCGCAGGCATTTCTCTGGCGATGTGATCGGCGTAATAACCGCCTATGACTGCCGGCTTGCCGGAAAAAGCCGCTTCGGTGGCGAAACCGGCCAGGGGGGTATCTGAATACATCTGGTCGATCACGAAGTCGCATTCCGCCAGTTCGCGCAATACCTCCGAGTGAGGTCTGCCGGATAATTCGACGTAATCGAATTTGTGACCTTTAGTTTTCAGCGAGTCGACGATTCGCCTGATTTCCGCGGTTCCCTTAACTGCGCGGCTGGAGGGGCAGTGCAATACCCTGGGTATGGGTTTTCCCCTGCTTGTCGATAAAACTGGTTCGGGGGAATTGAAGGGAAACCCGAGGCAAAGCCCGCAGACATATTTCTTTTCATGAAAAAGCGCCATCGGAGGATAGTTGACGATAACGTCGGCGTATTTTTCAATTTGACGCAGTTCGCTTTTCTTGCGGGCAGTGATCCGCGCCAGTTCTTCCATGGGGATTTCATTGTCGCTATTGATGCTGGTGCCGTCGACATAGGGCGGGCGGGAATCCGAACCCAGGAAAACGAAAACGATTTTTTTTCCAAGGAATTTCAGCAGCGGCAAATCACGCCTGCCGAAAAAGGTCGAGGCGAAGCCGAAAATGAAAATATCGAATCTTGCGCATGCCCAGAGAAAAACCGGTATTTTCAGCAGCTGTACCAGTGCGCCGACGGCTTTGCCCAAAAGGCTTCCGGCGGCGGTGGCGCGGTAGCGGTTGAGTCTTCGGATCAGCCCCGACAGCACGCCCGGCTTTTCATTTTCGCCGTAGGTGAAGGGATGATCGGTGAAGGAGACGAACCGGCAGTCGTTTCCCATCTTCTTGAAACCGTATTCCAGGCTGGCAAAGTACCCGGCGATTTCCTGCACGCCAATGAAAATGCGCATAAGCCCCATTTCATTTTGGCGCCATAGTCTTTCGCAAAACTTTTGCCGGATTGCCAACTACGACGCTGTTTTCTTCTATGGTGTCAAGCACCACACTGCCCATGCCTACCAGGGAATAATCCCCAATGGAAATATCGCCCAGTATCGAGGAGTTGGTTCCAAGATAACAGGAATTGCCGATCTTGACGCCTCCCGAGATGCACACTCCGCTCGTGATGCAAGTGTAATTGCCGATAGAACAATCGTGACTTATTACCGCATTCGGCAAAATGATAACATGGTTGCCAATGGTTACGTGTGAAGCAATGGTGGCGTTTGCCAAAACCACGGTTCCTGGCCCAAGTTTAGACATCTTTGAAACGCTTGAAGCTGGGTGGACAATGGTGACGAATCTTTCCTGCGGGATTTGCGTTTTTGAGATGATACTCTTCTTCTTCCAGAAATTGGACGGGCTGCCGATTCCATTCACAAAGAAAAAATCGGGAAATTCAGTAGCGCGATCAAGAGATCCCAGAACGCTGATGCCCTGATACGACTTTCCCCAACAATCTTGGCAGTCATCAAGAAACCCGACGCATTGATAGATCGGAGTAAGGTTGTTCTCGTTTATTTCATTGACGGCATCAAGAATATCTATGCAATTCCCGCCGGTTCCAAGAATCACCAATTTTTTCATAGTCTTGTTACGTCCTGAAAAGACAACTTGGAATACGACGATCCTAATATGCGGGTGCAATACTTAACTATGCAAAGCGCCCGTCAACCATTATTGAAAATGTCAGGTAGTTCCGGCAGGTTCCCTTCCTGGCTTTGAATCCATTCAGCGGTTTTCCTGATGCCGTCCTCAAGGTCGAATTTGGCCTCGAAGCCGAGTATCTCCTTGGCCTTGTCGGTGCGGGGAATCCGCAACTCGATGTCGGCGGAAAGCGGAGGTTTGAAGACGATCTTTGATTTTGATCCCAGCGCTGCTTTTACCGCTTGCGCCAAACCGTAAATGGTGGTGACTGCTCTGGCGTTGCCGAGGTTGAAGGAATGCCCGATGGCGGCGGGTTTGGCCAGCGCCAGCAGGAGCCCCTCGATCATGTCGTCGACGTAGCACCAGGCGCGGATCTGACTGCCGTCGCCGAAGATGAAAATGTCCTCGTTATCAAGCGCTTTGCGGATGAAGACGTTGATCGCTCCTTCCCCAACTTGACCCGGGCCATAGATATTGAACGGTCGCACGGTGACGACAGGCAACCCGTACTGCTTGTAATAGGCGTGCGACAGGTGCTCTCCCGCCAATTTGCTGACAGCGTAGGTCCAGCGTGCCTCGCCTGCCGCGCCGGTGACAGTGGCATCATTTTCATCCGATTTGAAAGCGCGGTTGCCGAAAACCTCGGAAGTGGAAAAATCGAGAAAACGTTCCACACCTCCGCTTTCAAGGGCGGCGGCAAGGACGTTGGCGGTTCCGATCATGTTGACCCGCATGGTGTCGACGGGGTTTGACGCGGTGGTGGCGATGCCGGCGATTGCCGCGGCGTGAATGACGATGTCCGCGCTTTTGACGGCGGCGGTGACCTTCTCCAGGTCGAGCACGTCGCCTTCAACGACTTCGACCTTGCCGCTGAGGGCGGGGGACTTGAGCCCCAGCGAGTTGCGCTTGAAATTATCGTAAATAACGAAGGAGTTGCCGTCGCGGAGCTTTTCCATCAGTGCCGAACCTATGAACCCTGCGCCGCCGGAAATGAATATTCTTTTACCTTTGATTGCGGTTTCTTTCACGTTTTCTCCATGTCGGATACATTACAAAATAGTAGCCACGGTTTCCGCGACGTAAGTGTAGTCCTCGGCGCTCATGCAATTATGCAGGGGCAGCGCCATGCTGTAAAGGAAGCAGTCGCGCGCGCAGGGGAAATCCTCCGGTTTCAGACCGAAAGTTTTCCGGTAATAACCCAGCATATGCACCGCCAGCGTGCCCGGGCGCGTGCCGATGCCCTTGTCTTTCAGCCGCTTCATGATTTCGTCGCGGCTCACGCCAGCCTTATCCTCGTCCACCATACAGACGAAAGCCTGCCAGGCGTGGCTGCGCTTTTTCGGGAGGGCGGGGGTTTGGAGCCAGTCGAGTTTGGCGAATTGCTTGATGTAGTACCGCGCCCACCAGTCGCGTTCCTCGATGAAACGGTCGAGTTTTCCCAGCTGCACGATTCCTATCGCCGCTTGCAGGTCGGTCAGGCGGGAGTTGTGTCCTAGCAGGTCGAAGTCGGGCAGGAGGTGAGGCTGGGCGCCCAGCTTTTTCTGTTCCACCGAAACGCTGGCGCCGTGGTTGCGCAGGGACTCGATACGCGCGTAAAGTTTCTCGTCGTCGGTGACGATCATTCCACCTTCGCCGGTGGTGATGGATTTTCTCGGATGGAAGGAAAAAGCCGCCGCCGCCGAGAAGGAACCGACTGGCTTGCCTTCCAGTTGCGCCCCGGCGGCGCAGGCGGCGTCCTCCACCAGCGGGATGCTGCCGGCGAGTTCGGCGACCGATTTCATGTCGGCGCACAGCCCGAACAGGTGTACGGGAATGATCGCTTTGGTCTTGGACGAGATTTTATCTTCCAGCAGGCTGACGTCGAGATTGAAGGTTGAAGGGTCGACGTCGACGAACACCGGTGTCGCGCCGCAGTGGCAGACCGCGCTGGCGGTAGCCACCCAGGTGAAGGCGGGAACTATTACTTCGTCGCCGGGTTTTACTCCCAGAGCCTCAAGAATTATCTGCAGCGCATCGGAGCAGTTGCTGACTGCGCAGGCGAACTTGCGGCGGTGGCGCTTGGCGAACAGTTTTTCGAATTCCGCGACCTTTGATCCCTGGGTAAGCCAGCCCGACATGATCGGCTCGCGCACCGCTTTCCACTCGTCTTCGCCAAGTGAAGGTTTCGAAATCGGGATGTCCTTGTGTCTCATTGCGGCAACTCCGTGTCTTCTCAACGACGCAGATACTCTTTCAGCGCTTCGATTTCCTGGTCGACGCCGCTTTCGCTGTCGACTGACTGGCGGATTTCGTCGCGCAGCAATTTCTGGAAAATATTTCGCCCGCGGTGCAGGAAATTGGTGATATCGCCTTCGCTGACCTGGAGTTTCTCAGCCATGTCTCGATAGCTCGGAGTGTTGGTTTCAGACATGCTTTCAAGGTACATGTTGAACGTCTCGTAATAGAATTTGCGCCGCCCCTCGACGCAGTGTTCCTTCATCCGCGCCAGGGTGGATTCGATCAGGCTGAGAGCCCAGCGGCGGTTGAAGTCGTCCTCGGCGGTCTCGCCGTCGGCTAACTCCGGCAGTATGGTTTCATAGGTGCCGGAATCGGTGGGGAGAATAATATTGAACTTCGCCTCCAGGCGGCTGCGCTTGGCCAGTTGCTTGGAGAGGAAGCGGTTGACCGTGACCAGCACGAAGGTGCGGAATCTTCCCCGCTCGCGGTCGGCGGCGGCGACGAAATTCTTTTCCAGGAAAGTGGCGAAATATTCCTGGGTATAGTCCAGTGCGTCGTTGTGCGAGAGGCGCCTGCGGCGCATGTAATAATAGATAGGCTTCCAGTAGTTGTGGCACAGCGCCGCCAGGCATTTCTCGCGGCTTTCGCCGTCGACCTCCTGGGCGCCGGCCACCACGCTCCAGGCGGTGGTGCGGAAATGGCTTGGGCCGGAATCGGTTTCGCTCTTGGACACCCTTACTTCTCCTTATACCCTTGCGGGAGAGCGTCCGCCTCTACGGCGGGCGTTTCCGTATTTAAACCTTTTAACATGATTTGCGCCAGATTATATTCCATATAAAGATGCACATCCGTTTTCAGGCATTCCCGGAACTGGAGCGCCGCGCCCTCCCGGTCTCCCTCGCCCAGCGCCTTGGCTCCGAGATAAAACCGGGTTTCGCACTTGGCTTCCGGAGTTACCGCCAGTTCCAGCGCTTCCTCCGGCTTGGCTTCTCCCAGGAAATGGCTGCCTAGCGCCGCCAGCCACGGTTTTTCGCCGGGAGCATCCAAGTGGCTTTCGAAGTCCTCGCGGTCGATAGGCTTGCCCGCGAGTTTCAGCGATAGCCACCGCATCAGCGCCGGATAAATCCAGCCCGAATCCCGCAGTCGGATGGATTGGTCGAAGTCGGCGGTCGCCAAGCCGTATTTCCTCGCCGCCAGCCGCACGATGCCCCGGCGGTGGATGCGTACCGGCAGATCCTTGGCCGCGGACAGGCGGATAGACTGCGACAGAGCCTGGTCGGCCTCGTCCAGCAGCCCCTGGGTAAAGTAGAACAGTCCCTTGCGGTACCAGATGCTTGGATCCTGCGGCGCGAGATCGTGCGCCCAGTTGTAGTCCTTCTCCGCCTCGCCGTAGCGTTTGAGGTGCTCGTAAATCGCGGCGCGATCCATGTAGGCCCAGAGATATTCCGGATCGATTCTCAGCGCCGTTTCGACGTCGGCCAATCCTTCCTGCGGTTTCTTCTTGAACTGGTAAAGGGCGTAACCCCGGTTTTTCAGCGCCCACTTGTACGAGGGGTTGATCTTGAGGGCGTCGGTGTAGTCGCTGATGGCGCCATCCACGTCTTCCAGATGCAGGCGGATGTCGCCCCGGTTGAGGAAGGCGGAGGGGTTGTCGCGGCGGCGGCTGATAAATTCGTCGTAGGCGCGCAGAGCCTTTTCCTGGTCGTACAGCTTTTCGCTTTTCTGGTAGACCAGGCCGCGGATATACCAGAAGTCGGTGATGGCGGGATTTACCGCCTCGATGCGGTCGCACCGTTCCAGCGCCGTTTCGTAACGTCCTTCGTCGAGATCCATGCGCGCCTGTCCCAGTTCGGAATATTCGTTGTCCGGGTCGACCGCCTTCATGGCCTGGAATTCCTCGCGCGCCTCGGAGTGACGTTTGTAGACATCGGCCAGGATTTTTCCCGCCCAGTAGTGTGCCATGATATAGGAGCCGTCGATGCGATAGGCGCGGCGCATGTCGGCCAGGGCGTTGTCCATGTCGTGGCCGAGGTAGTAGGCGCGCCCGCGCTCGTAATAGGCGTCGGCATACTCGGGATCGCGGTCGATAGCCTGCCCCAACAGCATGATGGCCGGTTCCAGCAGCGCCAGTCTCTTTTCCGCAGTTTCGGTTTCCTCGATCAGGTTGGCGCGCTGCTCGACCAGGTCTGAGGCTTTTTCCAGCGGGATGCGCGCCTTGGCGCGGACGCGCTGCCGGTGTAAGGCGAGATCGGCCGCTTCCCGAAGCTGGCGGTTGCGCTGGGAGGTGCGGTAGTTCTGAATGGAAAAAATTCCCGCCGCCAGTAGCGCCAGCGAAATCAGTCCAGCCGCCACGGCGGATTTACGGTGACGGCGCATGAATTTCCAGCCGCGTCCCAGGATGCCCTCGCGGTAGGCGCTCACCGGCAGCAGATCGAGAAAACGGTCGAGGTCGGCTGCCAGTTGTTTCACTGATTCATACCGTTCCTCCGGATCGTCGGCCATCGCCTTCATCACGATCGCCTCCAGGTCGGACGGGATGGAACGGTCGCGTTCGCGGGGCGGGATGAGGGGCAGGTTGCCGAGGGTTTCCCGGTATTCGCGGAAAGTGATCTTGCTGACGTTGCGGGGGAATTTGCCGGTCAGCATCCGGTAGAGCATCACGCCCAGGGAATACACGTCGCTGCGGGCTTCGGGACGCATTCCGCGCAGTCGTTCCGGGGCGATGTAGATGGGGGTGCCGGCGATGTGGCGCAGTTCCTCGTCTTCCTTGACGGCGAAGCCCCAGTCCAGTACGTATACTTCCCCGAAGGGGCCGAGTTTGACATTCTGCGGCTTGATGTCGAGGTGGAAGACGCCGCGCGAATGGGCGTATTCGATGGCGTAACACACCTGCAGAAAAATATTGAGCAGCTTGCGCCGGGAGAAATCCCGTTCCGAGGCGGATTTATCCGGCGCATGGATTTCCTTCAGCATTTCGTCCAGGTCGGTGCCTTCGATTTTCTTCATGACGAAAAAGGGACTGCCGGTTTCGTCGGAGCAGAGGTCGTAGGTGGGGAGGATGTTGGGATGTTCCAGCATCCCGCAGACCTTGGCTTCGCGTTCAAGGCAGGCTTCGCGCGCGGGCTCGAACGGCGCCTTCAGCGCCTTGATGGCGACGTCCCTTTCCAGTAGATTGTCGCGTACGCTGAGGACAATTCCCTGTCCGCCCTCGCCGATGATTTTCTGGAAAGCGTAGCGGGAGCCGTAGTCGCGCTGGGAGGGATTGCCGATGTCCTTGGCGCCGCCCATCAGGTCGGCGAGAAAATCCCCCGGAATCGTTTCCAGGGAGGAATCGACCGGCACCTCGCGCGGAAGCACGCTGGAGGTTATTTCGAGCTGTAAATCCTCGTCCATGGGCAATTTTCCCGGCTAAGCCGTCAAGCGCGTCTGTAAACGCAATCGCTGGCAAGCATATAAGGATAATGAAGCGGGGTGGGGAATGCAATTCTAATTTTACCGTCGACGAAAGACAATCGCGAGGTCGATATTCTTTCCGATTTCGGTTGACAATTTCCGGGAAATGACGAAAATTCATGCTTTGATTGTTTCTTGTTATTATTGCCGCGCGGGATGGCGGCTTGACGCTTGCGAATCAATGCCGTAGCGCATTTTCGGGGGAAGCAACTTGGCTAATACATATCGTATAGAGGTAATGACCCGGGACGCCGGTCTGGATTCCGACGGGCGCGGGGTGCTCGCCGCCTTGCGCGAGTTCGGCTTGTCCGGGGTGGAGGAGGCGCGGTTAGTGCGGGTCTATATCTGCGCGGGGGATTTCTCCTTGCGCGAGGCGGAAAACATCGCCCGGGAATTTCTGGCCGATCCGGTGGTGGACATGTTCAGCGTCAACGGTTTCGTGACCTCCAGTTGCGGCAAGCACGAGGCGACGGTGGAAATTATCCGGCGCGTCGGGGTGATGGATCCGGCCGAGGCTTCGGTACTCAAGGGAATCCGCGAGATCGGGCTGGATGCGCAATGGGTGCGCACCGCGCGCAAGTACGTGCTGCGCGGAGATGTGGCAAAGGACGAACTGAAAAGCGCCGCGTTGAAAGTCCTGGCCAACGAGGTGATCGAGGAGGTCGTGGTCGGGCGCGACGTGAAGGCGCTGGCGCCGGAGGGAGAGGCTTACGAGTTTGTCCGGGGCGAGGTGCGGCTTGACGGGCTCAACGACGCGGAACTGGCGGCGCTGTCCGCCAAGGGTCAGCTTTATCTTTCGTTGGCCGAGATGAAAACGGTTCAGGAATATTTCCGCAAGCTGGGACGCAAACCCACCGACGTGGAGTTGGAGACCATCGCGCAGACTTGGAGCGAACACTGCGTACATAAGACTTTCCGCGGCCGCATTCGCTATCGCGAAGAAGGCGGCAGTGAGGAGCTGATCGACAATCTGCTGAAAAGCACGGTAGCGAAAGTTACTCGCGAACTTGATAAAAAATGGTGCTGGTCGGTGTTCGTGGATAACGCCGGGGTGATCGATTTCGACGGGAAGAACGGCGCGGTGTTCAAGGTGGAGACGCACAACCACCCTTCCGCCATCGAGCCTTATGGCGGCGCAGGCACCGGCATCGGCGGTGTGATCCGCGATCCTCTGGGTACTGGCCTGGGCGCGAAACCGGTGATGAATACCGACGTGTTCTGCTTCGGCAATCCCGACACCTTGCCTGCCGACGTGCCTAACGGTTGCCTGCATCCGTTGCGGGTGCTGAAAGGCGTCGTCTCCGGCGTGCGCGATTACGGCAACCGCATGGGCATCCCCACCGCCAACGGCGCGGTGTGTTTCGATCCTCGCTACGTCGGCAATCCCTTGGTTTTCTGCGGCAACGTGGCGATCATACCCAAGGACATGGCGAAAAAGCGCAAGCCGACATCGGGGCAGGTGGCGGTGGTATGCGGCGGTCGTACCGGTCGCGACGGCATTCACGGCGCGACTTTCAGTTCGGTCGAGCTGGACGAGGATTCGGAAATGGTCTCCTCCGGCGCGGTGCAGATCGGCAATCCCATCGAAGAGAAAAAGGTGGCCGACTTCATTTTGCGCGCGCGCGACGCGGGGCTGTATTCCTGCATCACCGACTGCGGCGCGGGAGGCTTGTCCTCCGCCTTGGGAGAAATGGGCGAGGACTGCGGCGTGGAGGTGGAGCTGGACAAGGTGCCGTTGAAATACGCGGGCCTCTCCTATACCGAAATCTGGATCAGCGAGGCTCAGGAGCGGATGGTGATCTCGGTCGACGAAAAGGACTTGCCTGCCTTGCGGAAACTGGCGGACGAGGAAAATGTCGAGATAACCGTGATCGCCCGTTTTACCGAAGATAAGCATCTGCGCCTGAAATACGGCGGAGTGGAGGTGGGCTGCCTCGACATGGAGTTCCTGCACGAAGGCATTCCGCAGATCGAGCGCGAGGCGGTGTGGAAAGCGCCCCGGCACGAAGAACCAAAAATTGCGGAAAAGGAAAATTACGGCGAGGATCTGAAAAGCTTGCTGGGCAGTTGGAACGCCTGCTCCAAGGAATGGATCATCCGTCAGTACGACCACGAGGTACAGGCCAACTCCGTGCTGAAGCCGCTACAAGGGGAATTGCACGACGGCCCCGGCGACGCGGCGGTGATTGCTCCGGTCCTGGGCTCGAAAAAAGCTCTGGCGGTTTCTAACGGCATCAATCCCAAGTATTCCGATATCGACCCCTACCATATGGCCGCCAGCGCTATCGACGAGGCCTTGCGCAATATCATCGCGGTCGGCGGTTCGCTGGAGCGGTGCGCGATTCTGGACAATTTCTGCTGGGGCAACTGCGACAAGCCCGACCGATTGGCGGGGCTGGTGCGCGCGGCTAAGGCTTGTTACGACGTGGGCAAGGCTTACGGCGTGCCTTTCATCAGCGGCAAGGACTCTCTCAATAACGAATTCGGCGTCGGCAAGGACACCATCTGCATCCCCGGCACCCTGCTGATCAGCGCGCTGGCGGTGATGGACGACCTGTCCCGAGCCGTCAGCATGGACTCCAAAGAGGCGGGGAATTACATCTATCTCGTGGGCACGACGAAAAACGAACTGGGCGGATCGCTCTTTTACGCCCTGCACGGTGCGGTTGGAAATTCTGTGCCTCAGGTGGATGTGGAACTGGGCAAAAAGGTTTTCGCTGCAGTGTCGGCGGTCTCGGCCAAGGGGCTGGCGCGCGCCATTCACGACTGTTCTGAAGGCGGGGCGGCGATGGCTGCTGCGGAGATGGCGTTCGCTGGGGGCTTGGGCATGGATCTGGAGATTACCCCGCTGGCGGGCGATCTGCCGACGCACGTCATATTATTCAGCGAATCGAATTCGCGCTTCCTGGTGGAGGTGCCCCGCGACCAGGCGGACGAGTTCGTCCAGGTCGTCGAAGGCCAGGGTGCGCCGGTGCGGCGGATCGGCGTGGTGACCAACACCGGCCGTTTCTTCGTCACGCGCGGCGGCAAGCAGGTGATCGATGAGTCGCTGACGGATTTGAAAGCGGCGTGGCAAACGCCGCTGGCGCTGTAACACGGCGGGCTTCGCCCGTTCCTCACATACATGGAGTAATCAGCAATGACGACACCCAGAGCCATGATTCTGCGCACCGCCGGAACCAACTGCGACGTGGAAACCAAATTCGCGTTCGAACTGGCGGGCGGCGCGGCGGAACTTGTGCATATCAACCACCTTGTCGCTGACAGGGATCCTTTTGCCGAATACCAGATTCTCGCTTTGCCCGGAGGCTTTACCTACGGTGACGACGTGGCGGCGGGAAAAGTGATGGCGGTGGAACTGACCCACGTGCTGGGCGAAAAGCTGACCGCGTTCGTGGAGCGGGGCGGCCTGATTATCGGCATCTGCAACGGCTTCCAGACGCTGATCAAGACCGGGCTGCTGCCGGAGGCGAAGTTCGCCCGTCCCGGCACACGGCAGGCCACGCTGGTGCATAACGACTCGCACAAGTTCGAGGCGCGGTGGGTTAAGATGAAGGCAGCGGAAAACACGGTTTGTGTTTTCGTGGAGCCTGGCTCGGAAATAGAAATGCCTGCCGCCCACGGCGAGGGCAAACTGATCTGTCGTTCTGAAGAAGTTTTGCAGAACCTGATCGCGCGCGGCCAGGTGGTGTACCGCTACGTTTCCCGCGGGGGGGGCGAGCCCTCCTATCCGGAAGACCCCAACGGTTCGATAGACCACGTTGCGGGCATCTGCGACGAATCGGGCAGGATTTTCGGTCTTATGCCGCATCCTGAGAGGCACCTGTTCGCGTATCACCATCCGCGTTGGACGCGGGAGAAACGGACTGGAGAGGGTGAGGGGCTGCGCATTTTCCGGAAAGCAGTGGAGTATTGCCAGAATTGCTGAGATGGAGATGTACTGAGGGTTTTATAAGAACCCTAACTTCATCTTGCCAAACATCTTCTGAACGGAAAAAACGGGAGAAGCGATGCCGGCAGAGATCGACTTGAAAAACCGTACACTGGGTGAATACCGCTGCCTTTCCCGCCTTACGTCCGGGGGGTTCGGCACGATTTGGAAGGCGACTCCGCTGAAGGACGCCAAGTCGGTGGTTGCGGTCAAGGTGCCCAATCCAGAGTTGATGGCGGACAAGAAGGCGCTGGCCGCTTTTGAAAAAGAGTTCCGGCTGGGACAGACGTTCAGTCATCACGGAGTGTTGAAATATCTCGCGTTCGGGGAATTCGATAAACTGCCGTACATGGTGATGGAATATTTCGAGTCCGTGACCCTGGCCACGGCTCTGCTGGGAAAGGAAGAGGGAAAGTTTCCAGTGCTGGGCAGGGCTGATGAATTCATCGCCAACGTCGCCCGCTCGCTCGGCTATATCCACAACCTGGGGATTGTCCACCGCGACGTGAAGCCGGAAAACATCCTGGTCAACGAATTGTGCCAGGCGAAGGTGATAGATTTTTCCTCCGCCGTGAGCGGGGCGAAATGTTGGCTGCCGTTTGCGCGTACAGCGGCAGGCACCCCCAGTTATATGGCACCGGAACAGATTCTGAAAAAACCGGTGACTCCGGCGACGGACGTGTATTCTTTCGGCGCGGTGTTGTACGAGATGTTTGCAGGGCGGCCGCCGTTCGTGGGCGACAATCAGAACGAAGTGCTTAACCGCCACCTCAAGAGCGAGCCTTCGCCGGTAGGCAGGTTCAATAAGGACGTCTCGCCGGGGTTGGACAAGTTGATCTTGTTGATGTTGGCGAAATCACCCAAGGAGCGCCCGCACGACATGTGGATTTTCCTGCGGCAGTTGAAGCGCGCGGGAGTATATCATTCCGGGTAGTAAAGGAGCGACGCAAGACCTATGACACCAGACACGCTAGGCACCAGGAAACTCGGCATCAGGGACATGCCAATTGAACAGGAACTCAAGCAGAGTTACCTGACCTACTCCATGAGCGTAATCGTCTCCCGCGCCCTGCCCGACGCCCGCGACGGGCTGAAGCCGGTGCAGCGGCGTATTCTCACCGCCATGAACGACCTGCACCTGACCCGTTCCGGCCGGTATCGCAAATGCGCCAAAGTCGTGGGCGAGACCATGGGTAACTACCACCCTCACGGCGACCAGGCGATTTACGACACGCTGGTGCGGCTGGCGCAGGAATTTTCCATGCGTTATCCGCTGATCGACGGGCAGGGCAACTTCGGCTCCATCGACGGCGACCCCGCGGCGGCGCAGCGCTACACCGAATGCCGGATGCAGCGAATCTGCGACGAGATGCTGACCGACATCGATAAGGACACGGTCGATTTCATCGACACCTACGACGGCTCCTCGCAGGAACCTTCAGTCCTGCCCGGCAAGGCTCCGCTGCTGCTTTTGAACGGCGCGGTCGGCATTGCCGTGGGCATGGCCACTTCCATGCCGCCGCATAATGTCACGGAAGTCTGCAAGGGCATCATCGCCCTGATCGATAACCCCGATATTGACATCAAGGGCTTGATGAAACACGTGAAAGGCCCGGACTTTCCCACCGGTGGCCTGATCTGCGGGATGGAAGGCATTTACCGCGCCTACACCACCGGCCGGGGCAAGGCGGTGATGCGCGCCAAGTGCCATTTCGAAACCACGAAAAAAGGTCGGCAGAACATTATCGTCACCGAGATTCCCTATCAGGTGAATAAATCTGGAATTTTGCAGAAGATAGCCGAGATCGTCAAGTCTGGCGCCATTTCCGGCATCTCCGACCTGAACGATTACTCCAACAAGGACGGCATCAGGATTTCCATCGAGCTGAAACAGGGCGAGGATCCGAACGTCGCCCTGAACCAGCTTTACAAGATGACACCGCTGCAGACCAATTTCAACATCAACAACATCGCGCTGGTCAAGGGCAGGCCGGAGACGCTTAATCTCAAGCAGATGCTGCAATGCTACTGCGACCACCGCTTCGAGGTCATCCGGCGGCGCACCCTGTTTTTGCTGAATAAAGCCAAGGCTCGGGCGCACATCGTCGAGGGCCGCCTCAAGGCGCTGGATCATATCGAGGAAGTGATCCGGATTATCCGGGCATCGAGCGATGTGCCTGCCGCCAAGGCCGCGTTGATCGAGAATTTCGAGCTGAGCGAATTGCAGGCTGACGACATTCTCGCCATGGCTTTGCGTACCCTCACCGGGCTGGAGCGCAAGAAGCTGGAAGACGAGTATGCGGAACTGCAGGTTAAGATCGCCGACTATACCGCTATCCTAAACGATCCCGCGCTGGTGATGGACATCATCCGCGAGGACTGCTACGAACTGATCGACCGTTACGGCGACGAGCGCCGCAGCGAAATCGTGGCCGCCGCCGACGACATCACGGTGGAAGACCTGATCGCCGAGGAGGAAATGGCGGTAGTCATCTCCCACGAGGGCTACATCAAGCGGATGCCGCTGGACGCCTACCGCAAGCAGGGCAGGGGCGGCAAGGGCGTCACCGGCATGGGCATGAAGGACGGCGACTTCACCGAGCACCTCTTCGTCGGCCTCACCCACGATTACATGCTGTTCTTCACCAACCAAGGCCAGGTGCATTGGCGCAAGGTCTACGACATTCCGCAGATGGGGCGCGCGGCCAAGGGGCGCAGCATCGCCAATTTCCTGGAACTGCAGGAAGCGGAACAGGTTTCGGCCGTGATTCCCGTGCGCGTGTTCGACGACGAGCACTACCTGGTCATGGGCACCAGGGACGGTGTCCTGAAAAAGACCGTGCTTTCTGCCTACGGCAGGCCGATGAAGGGAGGCATCCGCGCCATCAACCTGCGCGAGAACGACGAGTTGATCGGCGTGGTCATGACCGGCGGCGAGGACGAGTTGATGTTCGCCAGCCGCAAAGGCCTCGCGTGCCGCTTCAAGGAAAGCGACGTCAGGCCGATGGGTCGGGTCGCTTCGGGCGTATGCGGGATGAAACTCGCGGAAGGCGACGAATGCGTTGCGCTGATGGTGGTTGCGCCCAACTGTTCGGTGCTGACTGTGGCGGAAAAGGGTCTGGGCAAACGCAGCAACTTCGAGGACTACCGCCTGACCAGGCGCGGCGCCAAGGGCGTGGTCAATATGCGCATGACGGAAAAAACCGGCCTTGTCGTCGCCTGCATGACCGTGCAGGAAGAGGACGAAGTCATGATGATGACCCTGAGCGGCATGGTCGTGCGCATCTCTGTCAACGGCATCCGCATTATCGGACGCGCCACCCAGGGCGTCAAGGTCATGCGCCTGAAAGAGGACGACAAGGTAGTGGCTGTTGCCTGCGTGGTCGCTGGCGAAAAAGACGAGGACGGGGAATCGGCGCAAGTCGTCGACGATGGGGAAGTCGAGGAATTTGATGAAAACCCCCAGGAGTTAGCCGAGGATGAGCAGGATTTGACCGAGGACGAGCCGGAAGACGACGATTCCGACGCTGAGGACGAGTCTGAGGAAGAATAGAATCTGTATACATTATATTATGTGCACCAAGCCTCCCGCCGACGCGGGAGGCTTTTTTTGTGCTTCCGGGAGCCAAAACAATCCCCGGTGGCGTGGTTTTATCGGACATGGCAGATTGTTGCAATCGTTGCCAGGAAATCCACTTTAACTGGAAAAATCCACTTTAATTGAAAGTATGAGAAAAAATTGCGCAAATTGTGTGTGTAAACCGGCGATTTGTCGATCAATGTAAGTAAGCCGTATTGGCTCTGACCGTTGCTTTCGTCTGGAAAATCGGCGGTTATGTAGGGCTGCGGCGTGAACACGAGGATTATACCGAAAGGAATCGTAGATGAAAAAGAAACTTTTGGCTTGCTTGTTCTGTGGCTTGCTTGCCGCCAATTTCTGCCAGGCGGAGGAGGCGATTCCCGCCAAATTGAACGCGGCGGACGCGGCAGAGATTGTGGCCGAGGAGCAAACCGTCGAGACTGTCTCGCGGGTGGAAACTCCCGCAACCGAGGTGGGCAGCACGGTTACGGTTATCACCGCGGACGAAATCAAGTCCAAGCACCAGTTGGTCGTCTCCGACGTCCTGCGTAGCGTGGCGGGACTGCACGTGTCCCGCGCCGGCGGCAGGGGTCAGCCCGAAAGCGTTTATCTCCGCGGTTGCACGGCTGATCAGACCGTCGTGCTGATAGACGGGGTGGAGATAACCAATGTCATGTCGCCGGGGCGTAGCGCCATGGTCTCTGACATCCTGCTGGAAACCGTGGAGCGGATCGAGGTTCTGCGCGGCCCCCAGAGCGTGATGTACGGCTCCGACGCCATCGGCGGCGTGATCAACATCATTACCAAGAAAGGCAAGGGCAAGGTAGGCGCCACTTTTACCGGCGAAGCTGGCACGATTGGGGAACTCCACGGCGGCCTTCAGGTTTACGGTGGCACGGAAAAGGCGAATTTCTATGTCAATCTTTCCCGCACGTATTCAGCCGGGCTTTCCGCCGCCAGGGAAATCTATAACAACAGCGAGGAAGACGACTATCTCAATACAGCCTTTTCCGGTCGACTCGACTTCGCGCCCTGCGACAATATCGACTTCGGTTTTTTCTTCGGCCACACCGATGCCAAGACCGACGTGGACGATGCCGGTTACAAAGGCGGCGATGACCCCAACCGCACCGTTGACACCACCCAGATTTTCGCCCGCGGGCAGGTGACGCTGAAACTGTTTCATGACTGCTGGAAACAGACCTTGGGGGTTTCCATCACCGACGTTGACCGGACGGAACTTGACCGGCCGGACAAGTACGATCTGGTCGATACCTACCGGGGCGACTGGAACGGCAACCTGGTCAAGATCGACTGGGTCAACGAGGTTGTGACGCACCAGAACAATACTGTTGTCTTCGGCCTGGAAAACGAGCGGGAAAAAGGCGATGGCAGCGACACCAACCTTACCTTCAACGGGGAAAGCAGGCGTACCGGAGCCAGATTTATCGAAGACCGCTTCTCGCTGTTCGATTCGCTGTTCCTGTCGGCTGGATACAGGCAGGACGACGTGGAAGACCTGACCCAGATGGATACCTGGCGTTTTGCCGCAACGTATTACTATAAGGACACTGGCACGCGCTTTCTAACCTCCTACGGCAAGGCTTTCAAGGCGCCTTCCCTGTACCAGCTTACCGCCTCCACTACCGGCAACAAGGGACTGGAGCCTGAAGTCAGCCATGGGTGGGATTTGGGATTTGAACAGGCGCTGTTCGACAGCACAATCAAGTTCGGTTTGACCTATTACAATAATGATACCAGGGAAATGATAGCTTTGGATCCCACTACCAACCGGTATGCCAACCTTTACCGGGTTAATTTGAGCGGTTTTGAAAGCTTCATCGAACTGCAATTGCTGCACAACCTGAAACTGCGCTGGCGCTACACCTACAACCGGTCGGAGGATCACGAGGACGGTCGCCAGATGTTGTTGCGGCCCAAGCATATCGTGGCGTTTGACGCCGACTGGACGCGCAATAAGTGGATGATAAACCTGAATTCCCAGTACGTGGATTGCCGGGAGGATTTTGCCACCGGGATCGGCATGGTGGAACTCGACTCCTACCTGCTGGTCAATCTTGCCGCGACTTATAAATTCAACGAACACCTGGAATTCTACGGGAGGGTGGAAAACCTGCTTGACCGGGATTACGAGGAAGTATTCGGCTATGCCTCGCCGTCGATCAACGCCTATCTCGGTCTGTCGCTTTCGTTCTGAAAACCCGGCAGAAAATATTTTATCTCAGCCCCGTCCTTGCCCAAAGGACGGGGCTGTTGTATAATGCCGCGAAATTCGCGCGGCACAAGGCACGCGGAATTAGCGGAAAATATATCAAACGCTAATGGTGGTGGCAATAATCCATCCTGTTGCCTTCGGGGGATTTTTCCTGGTTCTGCGGGCACGTAAGCATGAGTAAAATTGTAGTAATAAGTAAAAACCAGAAGAAGTCTGAAGCAGCTCGCGTGGTTCTGGCGGAGGTCGGCTACGAGGCGACGGTAGCCGATTCCGGCAAGCACTGGCTGAACCGCTTGCCGGAATTTCCGCCTGAGGCGATCCTGCTGGATGTTGCCGGGTGCGGGATGGTTCCGGACAAATTCTGCCGGGAATTGAAGGATCACTCCGCTCTGCAGCAGGCCGCTCTGCTGCTGCTGGGCGGGACGGGGCAGGAAGAGGCGATTGCCGCCTGCCTGATGAACGGAGCAGACGATTACATCAACGGCGTCGAGGACGGGGAACTGCTGGCCGCGCGGGTGGCTCGGATAATCGCCAAGAGGCAGGCGGGAGCGCAAAAGCAGCAGCGGCTGAACATCCAGGATCTGGCTATAGACCCCGGCAAGCGGGAGGTGCTGCTGAAAAACAAAAAACTGGAACTGACTTTCACGGAGTTCCAGATACTTTATTCGCTGGTGGCCAAGCCGGGCTGGGTTTTTACCCGGGAAGAAATCATGAACGCGGTCAGGGGGGAGAATTATCCCGCTACAGCCCGGTCGATTGACGTGCAGATTGTAGGCTTGCGAAAAAAGCTGGGCGGTATGGGCAGGTGTATCGAAACTGTGCGCGGTGTCGGTTACCGCTTCCGGGCGCAATAATCCCGTCGGGGAGAAGCTCGTGGTTGAAAATGGCGGCAGACTACTGGGTCGCAGGTTCAGGGATATCAGCAGGCTGCTCCTGAAAGCTTTCGGCAAGGCAAGGAAAGAGCAGACCACCAGGCACACCCATTTCCTCAGCACTTCCCTGCGGCGACTGCTGGTGGCGGACATGGTCGCGTCTATGCTGATGGGAAAACCAACCCTGCATCGCGGACTGAAAAAAATTGAGGCGTTGCGCAAATCCCAGGGCGCTCTCAGGGACATGCAGGAGGTTGGCAAAAAAGCCGCGACTCTGACGGATTTGGGTCGTTTCCAGTCGGGATTTATCCAATACCTGAGCCGAAGGGAAACAGTCATCGGGAAAGCGATTGCCAAAAGCATTGCTTCTTTCGACCTGGGGTGGCTGGAGAAAATCGCTGTCGGCAGGGATTGGAGAAAATGCTGCGAGTGTAAACTGGTATCGCAGCCGGAGGCACTTCCCGGAACGCTGCTGACTAAGGTGCTGTCGTACCGCCAAGCGGCGATCGAGGGTGAGGATCTGGAAGCGCTGCACAAGTTGCGGGTGAAGTACAAGAAATACCGGTATGCAGTGGAGTTTCTCCATCCCGATCATATCTATCGTTCCGAAAGCTGCTTCTGCCGCCTAAAGGAGACGCAGAGGGTTTTGGGCGAGGCGCACGACTGGGTGGTGGTGATCGAAAGTTGGCGGCAGTTTGCCAGCACCGGCGGGGTCGCCCATGAGGCTCCTGTTCCCGATATAATGAACGTCCGTCTCAAAGAAACCAGTTTAATGGCGCGGGAAATGCTTAAAGCAGAACTTCCCTGGTTAGCCCGGCTGGAAGGCCTTGCCCTTGCGTAGTGAGCCCGAACCTACTGTCGGCAAAATCTCCCTGAAACTTCACGAAAAAATCCGTCATTTGTTCAGGAGTGCGCTTGCTTCGCCTATAGCTGTAAAAATATAAAAAGATACAAAAAGATCCATGTAAATATATAAAGCCATATATATTAATGATATAATGAGAAAGAGAATCATTAATAACTTGGTTTAAATTTTGTTGCTTTAATATAATTTAAACACTTTTCTAACGTGACAACGAGATTTTTTCTATACACTGGACATGATGATGTTAAGCCGTAGAGGGAGATACGGCTGATCAGGGTTACTTTGGGAAATGTTTTTGGCTTTGTTTGTGACGTTGAGTTTTGTTTTTTAGGGGAGTGGCCTTAGAGCCACAAAAAATTCGCAGAGGAATGAAGGAGGAAGTAATGATTAAACGTTGGACAATGGGTTTTGTGGCAGCGGCACTTATGTTTGCCGGTGCTGCCCGGGCAGAGGATGTATCGAACCTGAAGGCGGAATTGGCTGACCTGAAGGCCAAGGTTGCCTCCATGGAAAGCGCCCGCGCGGGCGAAGTCGCTGG
>JAGUZQ010000087.1 GCA_020060765.1 Planctomycetota bacterium
ATTCGGGCAAGGGAGTAGACTGGCACTTCACAACCTCCGACGCTCGGGTTAAATTGAAACGCCTCTATCCGGTAATTAAGGGCTGACAGGGTACTAGGAACAGCCTGTTTCGTTGACTCAAGTTCTTTTTTGAAAAGTGCTAAAGTCCACTATTTAGTTCCCGTCAGGAAACGCATTTCAACGCGGGAAGACTATGATTCTCGTCGATGAAACTTCGCCTGAATCATCCTCTCGTTCGCCGATCCGCAGATTTTGCAGACTGGCGGGTTACGATATTTGGCCGACGTGGCGCGTCGGCAGGCGCAAGTTCGACCACCTCCTCGCCATACGCCACCAATTGGCGGTAATATCCGGCGCGATCCTTTTCTTTGCCCAGCGAGATTTTGGTGTAGAGCTTTTTGCTGGCGCGGGTGTGGTCGTGATAGGGAAAGCGAATTCGCGGGAAACGCTTGAGAACTTTTTTCATCTCGCGGCAGAGAACCCGGATGCCGTCGTGCAGCAGGGAAGCATCGGTGGTGCGTGCTGCACGGGCATATTTCGCAAGGGTTTTCGTGCGCACAATATTTTCGCGCTCCCGTTGGTTGCGGATGCGTGCGTCAGGGGCATGGCTGCCTGTGCCGTACGCACCATCCACGCCGGTGGTGTCGATGCGGACTTTCTTTCCGTCATCCAGGTTCCGTCTGGTCGCCAGTCTGTTCAGGGCGGTATTGATCTCTTCCCAGGTATCGGCCTCGATGCGGCTCATGTTATCGTGCAGGGTGGCATGGCTGGGGCAAGGGTGAACTCATACCCGGCAAAGCGGCGCAACAGGATGGAATCCTCGACGCGAACCATCAAGGCGCGATAGCCGAGGCCGTACATCTGCTTGATCAGCGCCATGCGCAGAACCTGTTCGGTCGACATTCTCGTAGCGCCGGTGTACGGATTTTCAGGTGGTAGGTGAGGTCAGCCTCGACCTTCTGCAATATTTTCGTGCCAAGCTCCTTGAGCAACTCATCGAGCAGGGCGACCGTTTTCTCGGTTTTCGGATGAATGGGGTTGAAGTCGAACAGGGTCTGAAGGTTGTGCAGTTTTCTCATGTTTCTGCTCTCCGGGATTGCGGGAATTTCGGCTATAAAGCCTTATTGGTTCCTGCATATAACTGTTTCCCGCCCTCGAAGTTCAATTAAAACGCACTTAGGGCAGCACCCCGCGCAGGCGGAATTCGGCGGGGCTGAGGCCGTACTCTTTTTTGAAACTTTTGGAAAGGTGGAACGCGTCGCAGAACCCGGTGCGCCCCGCGATTTTTTCCAGCTTGAAATCCTCGGTCAGCAACAGCCGCGCGGCACTCTCCAGCCGCCGCCGCGTGACATATCTTCCTGGCGGCAGGCCGAAACGTTTTTTAAACTGTTCGGAAAAATACGCGGTCTCCAGCTTCGCTAACTTCGCCAATGCCTCTACCGGCACGGGTTGCGCCAGATGCCCCTCGATATGGCGGATCACCTCCGCGAAACGCGGCGCCGCCGGATCAAGCGCGGCCGCAACCGAGTCGGCTCCCGCGCAGAACGGGGCGAGCAGCAGCGCGAGACTGCCCTTTGCCAGCAACGTTTCGGAAACCGCTTCTCCCCGCCAGTTGCGGATCAGATCGGCAAACAGCCTGCGCGTCATCCCGCCCGCCTTTAGCGCGAAGGGGCAGGAAAACGCCCGGAACAGGTCAAGCCCTTCCCAGATGCGCGCCTGGAAATGCGTCCAGCTTATATCCATGCTTTTAGCGCCCAGCATCTCGAACAGTTCGCAGCCGGGGATAAGATAGAGCCAGCCAGGTTGCAACGTGA
This sequence comes from Planctomycetota bacterium, assembly GCA_020060765.1. Classification (GTDB taxonomy): domain Bacteria; phylum Planctomycetota; class SZUA-567; order SZUA-567; family SZUA-567; genus JAGUZQ01. Next base: position 1,815 of record JAGUZQ010000087.1, read on the forward strand.
AAAAACGCCCGTGATGCCGCATCCGCCCGGTTCCGCCGTGCAGGAAATACAGGCGATGAAAAGGTTCGTTGCGCCCTTCTCCCCGCCATCCCGCGCCCAGCAGGCTGCGGTGCGCCGTCAGAACGGTCAGGTTTATCTCTGTAGGCAAAACACTCATGCCAAGAATTATACATGCACTGCCAATAACTGTCCATGGCTAACGCGAGATTATGAGCTATCTTTCAATTGTAATTATACCTCGACAGGAGAAAAATACATGGCAACAATGGCGGTCGCAACGGAGCGGGAAGTTCTGCGGAAGCTAGGCGAAGCAGTCGCCGGAATCGGCAATCTGCCGGTGCAGAAGGAAAAAGCGGAACTGTGGCGCAGGCTGAACGACAAGGAACAGGTGCGCCCGCTGGTCTATATTAACGAGGAGCCGTGGCCGGAACTGGAGTGCGCGGAGACGAAATGCGTATGCGAGGAACCGTTTCTCAAAACGCTTGAACAATCGCTGCGGCAGACCATCTACCGCTGGCACCATTATCCTCTGGACTACGTCGTCCGTCCGGAAATAGTCTGTCACAAAGTCTGGGACAGTACCGGAATCGGCCTGTCCCAAAGGGGGGAGAACATCGGCCATGGCACGGTGACGTCGCAGCATTTCACTCCCCAGATCACCGGGCCGGAGGATATCGGAAAAATCCAGACGCCGACCGTTACTTTCGACGCGGAGGAAACCGCCCGGCGCCTGGCGTTGCTGGAGGACATTTTCGCCGGGATACTGCCGGTGCGGTTGAGCGGGGTTTGCGGCCTCTGGTTCACGCCGTGGGACAATCTGATCCGCCTCGTCAACATCGAGGATATCATGGTCGACATGATCGACCGGCCGGAATTCGTCGACGCGCTGGTGTCGCGCTATGTCGACGCGAAATTGAGCGAACTTGACCAGATGGAAACGCTGGGCTTGCTGGACGCGAATGCCTCAAACTGCCGGGTAGGCTCGGGCGGATATGGGTATACAAACGAATTGCCGAAAGAAAGTTCCGCAGGCAGCCTGGGGTGCGAAAAACTCTGGGGTTGCGGCAACGCGCAGATTTTTTCCGAAGTGTCGCCCGACATGCACTGGGAGTTTTCCCTCAAGCACGAACTGCGCTGGCTGGAACGCTGGGGGCTGTCGTACTACGGCTGCTGCGAGCCGCTGCACCTGAAGATGGCCATCCTGAAAAAAATCCCCAACCTGCGCAAGCTTTCCGTCAGCCCCTGGTTCGATATTCCCAAGGGGTTGTCGCTCGGGGCAGGGGAATACGTGCTTTCGGTGAAACCCAACCCCGCGATTTTCGCGGAAGACGCGCTCGACGAAACCCGCGCCCGCCATGAAATCCGCAGGCTGCTGGAACAGGCGCGCGGCTGCCAGGTGGAACTGG
>JAGUZQ010000095.1 GCA_020060765.1 Planctomycetota bacterium
CCCTAACCCTCTCCCCCTCAGGGGGCGAGGGAACTTATTTTGCCCTTCAGTGAAGCTTTCACGGTAAATTATGGATGCCACTTGGGCGTATAATTCACACAATACAGCTATTTTTAATGCGATAGCCCTGGCCACTGCGCATAATACTATACCAACAAAACAACCCCCTGTCAAAACAGGGGGTTATAAATATTGGCGGAGAGACAGGGATTCGAACCCTGGGTACGGTTTCCCGTACACACGCTTTCCAAGCGTGCCCAATCGACCGCTCTGGCATCTCTCCGAAATCTTCAGGAAAAACAGCATACAGCCTGAGACGGAATTGTCAAGTCATTTACTCTATAGTAATTTGCATCCGCGCAAGCTACTTCTTCACTTTGATAGTGGTTACCGAAATCTTTTTAATCGCCGGTGTTTCGAGCGGAGCGCTCATTTCCTGTCCCTGCATCCGCACCGGGGTATTAGCCAGTTTCTGGAGCGTGTCGTAACCGTCTTCCAGTTTTCCCCAGACCGTGTACTTATTGTCGAGGTGTGGAGCCTGCCCGTCCATGACGAAAAACTGGCTGCCGGCGGAATCCTCGTGTTGGCTGCGGGCCATGCTGAGAATGCCGCGTTCGTGTTTGACCGCATTGAATTCAGCAGGGAGATTGAAACCGGGGTCGCCCGCACCGGTGCCGTCGGGACAGCCGCCCTGGATCATGAATCCCTTGCAGATGCGGTGGAAAGTCAGCCCGTCGAAATAGCCGTCGCGCGCCAGGCGCACCATGTTGGCCACGGTATTGGGAGCTTCGTGCGGGTACAGGACAGCTTCCATTTTCCCCGCGCTGGTTTCGATTTCCAGCCCCAGGCGTTTCTTGCTGGATTTAACTTTCACCGTCACTTCCTCCAGCAGCACCTGATCCCACAGTTTGCCTTCGATCCGCATTTTCCCCGACACCAGCGCAGGAATTTTGACTGTGGTGATTATGGCCTTGCCCGCTTCCAGGGTGATCGCTTCCGGTTGGCGCGGTTTATAGGAACTACCAGCGATACGGGTGTAAATAAACGGCAGAGGATTTTCGTTATCGTTCCCCAGGCCCTGGGTAAGCTTGAATTCCAGCGAGCTGCGCCCGAAAAAAACCTCTTTCAGCGGGGCAGGCTTGTCACCGGCGTTGACAATTTTCACCGTCACGACCACGTCCTCGCCGAGTAGGACTTCGTCCTTTTCCGCCGAGGCGGTTATCTCCAGATCGCCCGCGCAGGCAACTCCGCACAGCATTATCGTCAACACGAGACAAAGGAAAATTTTTGCTAACATGGCATCTCCTGTTCAATAAAGATCAATCATTCCCCAGTCAGAAAGCCTTCTTTCCCGATCAGCTTGACAAAGACCACGGCAATGTCGTTTTCCTCGCGCACTCCCTCAGCGGTTTTTTCAATCAGTCGAAGGCGCTGGCTCGTGCTGCCTACAGGCAACACCATCCTGCCGCCGACAGCGAGTTGCCCGACCAGGCTGTCCGGGATTTTCGGCCCGGCGGCGGTGACGATAATCCGGTCGAACGGCGCCTCCTCCGGCCAGCCCAGAGTGCCGTCGCCGACTTTCAGTTTCACCTTGTCGGCGTAACCGGTTTTAAGCAAAACCTTGCCTGCTTTTTCCGAAAGATCGGCGTGACGTTCGACCGAGAAAACCTCTGCGCCCAATTCCGCCAGCACCGCCGACTGGTAGCCGCTGCCGGTGCCGATTTCCAGAATCTTCATGCCCGGTTCCACCCGCAGGAGCTGGCTCATGTAGGCGACGATGTAGGGTTGGCTGATAGTCTGGCGGCAGCCGATGCCGAGAGGATGATCCTCATATGCCTCGTCCCAGTCGACGGGGTCGACGAACTCGTGGCGCGGCACGGTTTCCAGCGCGCGCAGGACTGCCGTGTCAGTAATGTCGCGTGCGCGCAGTTGCGTGCGCACCATGTCCTGGCGCTGGAGGGAAAAATCAAAACCGGGCAGATTCATGCGCGAGTCCTCACCACAATCGCCACACCATTTTCGCAAACCGGATGGTGTCTTTCACCGGGTTGATTTTACTAACCTCGTCGCCGTAGATGGTGGTGATGGGGACGGATGTGATTTTCATTCCCGCCCGCCCGGCGGCGATCAGCATTTCGCTTTCGAAATCGAAATTGCGGCTCTGCACTTCCAGCTTTTTCCAGGCCGCGGGTTTGATCAGCCGGAAGCCGCACTGCGTGTCTGGGATGTGCGTGCGCGCCATGCGCGAGACCAGCCAGCTCATGAAGCGGTTGGTTTGCAGGCGTACGAACGGCATGAACTCGACGTCGGCCATGCGATTGCCGACGACCATGTCCGCGTCCGCCGCCGCTTCGAGAAAGCGGGGAATCTCACCCGGCAGGTGTTGCCCGTCGGCGTCGAGGGTGACGGCGGCGCAGAAGTCGTTGGCCGCGGCCCAGTCCAGCCCGTCGCGCAGAGACACGCCTTTGCCGAGGTTCGGTTTGTGGGTGATGACGATCGCGTCGGCCTTGCGGGCGATAAAGGCGGTGTCGTCCGAGGAACCGTCATCCACCACCAGCACCGCGTCGACATGCGCCAGGGTTTCGGAAACGACTTTTCCGATATGCTCTTCCTCGTTATACGCGGGAATGATCGCGCATGTTTTCATTCCAGTCTCCAGTAGGCTGATGAGCCTGATGGTTAAATGGCTTATTGGCTAAATGGCCCCGCGCTTCCCAAGCTATATTACCTTAAGCCAGTCAGCCAATAAGCCATTTTGCCAGTAAGCCTCTTCTTTGTTGTGAACAAGCTCACAAATGCCAACACTGGCGACTGTCAACTGGAGACTGGAGGCTTTTAAGGTTTCCATTCTCCGTCCCAGACGGGATAGAACACGCCCCATTCCTCCGGGTGCCAGCGGATGGCTTCCTCGATCACCTTTGCGTAAAGCTGGGTCAGCGCGCGGGTTTTTTCCTCGCGCGTGCCGTGTTCAGGCGGCGCAATCGGCTTTTGGAAGACAATGGTGAAACTGTCATTGGTGCGCCGCAGGCAGAACCCAGGCACGATCGGCGCGCCGGTGGCGATGCTGAAGCGAGCCGGCCCCTGGGGGAAACGCGCCAGGCGGCCGAAAAACTCTACCTCGATACCCTGTTCAGTCGGGTCGCGGTCGCCGAGAATACAGATCACCTCGTTGTTTTTCAACAGTTTCATGACTTGCCGGGGAGCCATGCGCATGTCGACCACTTTCAGCCCCGTGCTTTCGCGTTCCTTCATGAACATGTCGTTGATGCGGCCGTAGCGGTGCATCGCCACCACCACGTTGGCCGGGTATTTTGCCATCGCCAAGGCGGCGGCGCCGAGCTCCCAGTTGGAGAGATGCGCGGAAAGGGCGATGCAGCCTTTTCCCCCGGCCAGCGCCTGGTCGATATGTTCCGTGCCCCGGATTGCCACGTGTTTTTCGAAAAAAGCCTGGTCGAACTTGGTGAAGCGGAAGAATTCGGTCAGGTATTTCCCGAAGTTGCGAAAGACCCAGCGCGTTTCATAAATGATCCGCGCCTCGGACGCCTCCGGCAGCACCTGCCGCAGGTTGGCCTTGACCGCCTCGCGCCCGGCGCGGTCGAAGATAAAATAATTGAGATCCGCCACCCGCAAGGCGATCCAGTACAGAAACCTGCCAGGCAGGCGATTGCACAGGAAAACCACCAGCGAGAAAAGCACGTAACGGATATAGTCCCGCGTCATCAAGCTCTCCGACAAATCATAAAAATACGGATAACCGCACTCGTCGGCAACTGGAAAAACGAAAAAGCCCTGCGGTCACAGGGCTAATTATGTGGCGCGGGGAAGCAAACCATTTTACTTGTTTTCCTGCGCCTCTTTCAGTTTTTTCCGCCGCTCCTCCAGCAACTGCAGACCCTTGTCGGTGTTGTAGCGGTCGGTCTGGAAGGCGTCTTTCTTGTATTTCTTGCAGACGGGGCACTGAGACATGTCGATCCCGTCAAACATCATCATCTCGCCCTTTTCCTCCATCGCTTTCATTTCCTCCGGCGTCGGTTGCAAAGGCTTGCCGGCTTCGTGGCGATCCTTGTAATACTTGATCACGTTGGGAAAAACAAACGGCTTGTTGAATTTTTTCCGGTAAGGGCACAGAGGATTACGGCAGACCCAGGCCTCCCAGGCGATCTTGCCCTTGTTTTCGCCTTCCTGAATAATGAAAGGAGCGCGCGGGCGTTTGGGGTCGTCCGTGTCAGCGACGATTTCGAAAGGTTCCTTCGCATCTTCCGTCATGAACTGGAAGGGGAAATTCTTGATGCCAGGCATTCCGCTATTCGGCTGGAAAAATGTCTTGTAAATCATGAATACCCAGAGCAGGATGATGAAAAATATCAGCAGCGCGGCCAAGCCGGTGCTTTTTTTCCATCCCGAGCTGCCACCGCCGCGGGTGGATTTTTTTCTGCTGCTGGTTTGCCTGACGGAACGTCGTTTCGCCATTGCCGCACGCCTTTCCGATAATCACGGCTGTTCTGGCCTGAACAGAGGTATTTACGAAATTCGCAACATCATAATACAAAAGCCTGGGCAATGCAACCCAAAGGCGCGTAATTTTAGGTATAATTCTTCCTTGCGCAATATGCCGTCTGCTCTAAAATGGCATTATCGTATTCCCTTTGGAGGATTGTTCATGAAAAGCCGAAATCTGTGTGGAAAATTGCTTGTAGTCTTTTCCTTGGCCTCTTGCAGCGCCTTCGCCGCCGAGAATACCGCGAAAGAAGACCTGCGCCTGACTCTGCCGCCGGAATTTTATGCCGCCTGCGGGGTGGAGACGGCGGTCTATTTCGACAATATCGTTTTGACTGAAACTCCGCAGGATTACCAGTTTGTCATCAAGTGCAAGATCGGCCAGTCGGAGGAACGCCGCTGGGTTCTTACTCCAGGCGAGGCAGATGTGGGTACACACGAGTTCTCCGTCATGGTGCAGAACGGCAAGGGGAAAACCGTAGCCAAAGGCAAAACGAAACTCGTTGTTGTTCCGGCCGAGGCGGGTAAAGACAAAAAATTTTCCCTGCTGGTCGTCGGCGACAGCCTGACGGCGGCGCAGCAATATCCCAACGAAATCGGCCAGCTTTTTTCCCAGCCCGGCAATCCGGAACTGACCATGCTTGGCACCTGCAAAGGCAAAGACAGCGTTCGCTTTCAAGGCTACGGTGGCTGGACCTGGAAAAGCTTTGCCAGCAAATATGAAGCGGAACCGGATCTTAAAAACCGAAAATTCTCCAGCCCCTTTGTTTTTCTGGACAAAGACGGTAAGCCTGAGCTGAACCTGGAGCGTTATTTTCAAGAGTCTTGCGGCGGACAGAAGCCGGATTTCATCACCGTGCTTTTAGGCATTAACGACTGTTTCGGGGCAAACCCCGACGAGCCCAAAAACATTGACGAAAGGATCGACGCCATGTTCGCGCAGGCCGATATCCTGATAGCCGCTTTCCGGCAGGCCGCGCCGGACGCTGAAATCGGTTTAGGCATCACCACTCCTCCCAACTCGCGCGAATCCGGTTTCGAAGCCAACTATAAAGGGAAATACCACCGGTGGGGCTGGAAGCGCATTCAACACAGATTGGTGGAAAGGCAACTGGAAAAATTCAACCAGCCGAAAAAGAAACTTTTCATCGTTCCCACCGAGTTGAATATCGATCCCGTCGACGGCTATCCGGATAACAACGGCGTGCATCCCAACGCGACCGGTTACAAGCAGATCGGTGCGAGTTTTTACGCCTGGTTGAAATGGAGAATGGGGCAGAAATAAAAGCAGGAGTGCGCCGCGAAACAGGGAGCGGGCGGTTCAGGCCGCTTCCTGTTCGTTATCAGGCGAGGAGATCGAGATGGTCGAGTCCGGCGACTCTTCCAGTTGCCGGGCTTTTTCTATCTTTGCCTTTACCCGGGCGATTCTTACGGCGCTTATTTTTTCTGTCGTTTTCGCGCCGGTAATAGATCTCATGGGTAAAAATACGTTGGATTTCGTCCATGACGAATCCTCCAGTTTCGGCGCGGGGCTGGCTTTTCCCTGATCAGGCTTGAAATTTTCCAATAACGAAACCATAAACCTGACAATGCCCCTGATGCCGATCATGTAGTGCCGCCTTTCAATTCCTTGCTGATGCCTAGCCGTTTTCCCCGGAAAACAACCAGCCTTTTCGCATCCTTTCATTTATATTATCGGCGATTTTCGCGAAAGTATTATGTCTTTGTCTCTATTTCGCCCGGAAATGCGCGCAGTTACACTGTTTCGCGGAATTGGCGGGGAGAAAGCCCGGCGATTTGCCGGAACTGTTTGGAAAAAGCGAACTGGTCAGAATAGCCGAGTCTGCGCGCTACTTCCTGCACCGGCAGGTCTTTCCGCGACAACAGAGCCTGCGCCTGGTTTATCCGGCAGCGAATACGGTATTCACCGGGAGGCATTCCCACCAACTCCCGGAAAAGTTTCCGAAATCGCTCGTAACTTAGATGAAACCGCGACGCGACTTCCGGCAGGTGCAGATTCTCCGCCAGATTTTCTCCCAGGATTTTGCAGGCTTCGTTTGCGATTTCGCGCTTACTGCTATCGGGTCTACGTTCCCGGTCGAGAAGGTGAATGTCTATCAGCAAATGATGAATTGATACCAGTATTTGCGGCAAATCCTCGTTTACCGAAACGGCAATTTTTTCAGTCAGTTCACGGAAGCGCGTCACCAGCGGTAACGACAGACCTGGATGCAAAACCGGTCTCGTCTCGTCGACGCAGCCCAAGGCGGCGAGGGATTGGTAAAACTCGCGCCCGCAAACGATGAAACATTCCGCCCATTCCCCATCGGTGATTTCGTAAGTCACATGCGGTTTCCCCGGCAGGCGCTGGGCGAAACATCCCGGCGTCAGCGGCTGTTCGTGCCCGTCCCAATCGCGGTAAATTCCTTCGCCGCGCAGCAGCAGCAATCCGCCGTAATAGGTAAAGATTATCGGTGTTTTCCGATCCTTGCGTGTACCTTGCAGAAAGCCAGCACCGATGATGCCGTTGTCACGGTCAGAGCCGAGAATACGATACGCAGTTTTCTGCGCGATCAGATCGGGTGGAAAGATGAGCATGAGGCTTTCGTTTACAGAATAAAATTCACCAGTCATTCGGATTAGGGACTAGGGGACTAAGGCTCTAAGGGACTAAGAAAATCTTTTGCTGGCGTGCGCGCCGATAACCTCTGATGGTGAAAAACTTACGGCAAACAGAGAAATCTTCGACCAGAGCCTTAGTCCCTTTGCATATTTTGACTCTCTTGTTGTTGAGGAACTGCACTGAGCAAGCTAGTACCCTGTCAGCCTTAAATTGCAGGATACAGATGAGCATAAACAGTGCAGATGTTAGGCATGACGACGCAGGCTATGCTAACCATAGGCAAGTCG
>JAGUZQ010000072.1 GCA_020060765.1 Planctomycetota bacterium
ATGCCGTGCTTGAGAGTCAGAAGGAAGCGATTGAGCGACTGCCTGATCTTTCATCCTATAACGATGCGGTAGCGCAGAAGACAGGAACTGATGATAAGGGTGCGGAAATAACGGCGGCAAATTGGTGCCCAAATAGTGCCATACTCCCGCAAAACAACCGGATATCATCGGACACAGTCGGACAAACGGCTTCCGGCTACTTGACTGGAGAGATATGCCTTAACTCCTTGACTGATAACGAAAAAGCCCTGCAGGTCAATGACTTGCAGGGCTTAAAATATGGGGCGAGAGAGGGGGCTCGAACCCCCGACCTTCAGAGCCACAATCTGACGCTCTAGCCAGCTGAGCTACTCCCGCCATGATGTTTTTCGCTTGCCAGTATACCGCACATTTGTCGTTCTGCAAGCGTTTTCTTGTCCAGATTTTCCCCTATTCGCACAGGTCGGTTACATTTTGTTTGCGGTAGGCTCCCGGCGGCATTCCCAGGTGGTGGCGGAAGGTTTTGGAAAAGTGGTATTCGTCGGAAAAACCCAGGCGTTGGGCTATGCTGGCCAGGGGGAGGTAACTGTATGTCAATAAAGTCTTTGCCGCGCTGATCCGCAGGCGAGTGCGGTAACCCAGTGGAGAGGTGCCGTATTTTTGCTTAAACGCGCGCAGGAAGTAACCTCTTGACAGGCAAGACATTGCCGCCAAATCCTCCACCCTCGTCTGTTCCCGGTAATGCGCTTCCAGCCATTGCCTGGCTTGCTCCAGTCTTGCATCCACAGACTGCAAAACATGTTCTGGCGTAAAGTTGCAAATCAGCTCGATAACTGCCTGCCATAACGACCCCAAAGCCTGCCCGGTACGCAGGCGGGCGAGGGGGTGGTCAAGCTCCAGAACGTCGAGCAGGCTGGTGTAAAACCCTGCCAGAACCTCGCTCGAAGCTGTCGAAACCCGGTCGCACGTTGTCATTTCTTGCTGCTCCAAACCGGCATAATTCCGCAACAGCTCTGCTGCGGAAACGTGCGAAAATTCTCCGCCCGATTCTTGCAATGAAAATGTAACTTCGTTATATTGCAGGCATTTATCTTCTTCCAGTGGCCCGAACATATGTCTCTCGCCCGGCCCGGTCAGTACTACCGTTCCGTTTTCCGCCCAAACCGCCTCGTCCCTGCACGCAAAGCTTGCCTCGCCGACGGTATAGCAGACAATATGATAAATATCGGGATGAGAGTGTTGGGCATTTTCCAGCAAACGAGCCTGGCGCGAGTTTGCCTGCTCATCGATGGTGGCGTGCAGGATTATCGGTGCAAACCACTTGTCATTATGGTGTACCGTTAAGCCTCGCACTGGTTTCAGCTTTTCCGCATCTGCGATATAGGTTCTCATGATGTCACTATTATACAAAAGAAAGTCACGCCGAGCCATTTTTTTAGAAAAAAAATCTGGTAAAATCAAGCAGACAGAAAGAATTTTACAATAATAGGAGAAAACCATGCCCGCCATTATCACCTCGCCCGCAGTGATGACTCACCGGGAACGGATTCTGAAAACCTTGCGGCACGAAGTTCCGGATCGCGTGCCGCTGGACGGCTGGTTTCGTCCGGAACTTTGCCGCGCGCTGGAAGCCAGGCTCGGTTCGGATTGGGGAGAGCGACTCGGGTTGGACTGGGGCGGGGCAGGGGGGTGCGGCGTGAAGTTCATCAAGTGGGAGCAGGACAAAAGTCGAATCGCGAAACCAGGCGATTTTCCATACGCCAATAGCCTGATGCGCTGGCATGACGAGCGCACCTTCGAGGACGCGTGGGGCGTGGTGCACCGGGTGGGGCAGGACGGGAAGTATGTCGAATGGCTGCGCGGGCCTTTGAGCGACAGCGACGGCGACCTCGATGACCTCGCCCACCTGATCCCGGAACACGAACTGGAAACCGTGGAGACGGTGAAAAAGCGGGTAGAGGAAACCATTGCCTCGGGGCGGGTGGCTACTGGCGGCATTCCCCTGCCGTTCAAGATCGCCTGGATGCTGCGGGGTATGGACAATCTGTTCTGCGACTTCCTGACCGAAAAGGAATTCGCCCACGCTCTGTACGACAAGCTTTACGATCACTTCCAGAAACAGGTCATGGTCATGGCTGAGGCGGGAACAGAGATCATCACCGTGGTCGGCGACATCGCCGCGCAGGACAGGCTGATGTTTTCCCATGAGATCTTTGACGAGTTCATCAAGCCGCGTATGACGAAACTGGTGCGGGAAGCCAGGCGCGTCTCCCCGCGCGAGCATCTGTATTTCTTCTATCATTGTGACGGCGACATGTCCTCGGTGCTGCCGGATTTTGTGGAGGATATGGGCTTCGATATCATCAACCCTATCCAGCCCGAGTGCATGGATTGCTACGAGGTCAAGAGGAAATACGGTGACCGCATGACGATTCACGGTACCATGTCGGTGGTTGACCTGCTGCCGAAAGGGCCAGTGGAGCGTATCCGCGCGGAAGTGCGGGAGAAGATCGACCGCCTTGGCTACAACGGCGGGTTTGTCCTGTCTTCCGCCAACGTCATTACCTATGATACCCCTCTGGAAAACGTGCTGGCGATGTACGAGGAAGCGCGCAACTACCGGCTGGGAGGGTGAAGGGGTATGTCGCAGTTATCTGGCTGGAAATCAAATCGTGCATAGAGTTTATCTATTGTTTTCCATCCATTCTCCAATCAGCGCTACCTTTGCGTCGCTGCCAGCCAGTTTCATCTTCAATCGTTCATCCGCAGTCAGAAGCGGAACTTCCAGCGATTGGGCTGTGATCACATAGGTCGCGTCGTATACGGAGATGTCACGTTCCGTCGCCAGGGACAAAATATCCGGCAGGAGTGCTTCGCTGTCAACTCGTTCCAATGCCAGGGAAATCAGGTCGCGCACATCGGCCTGCACGTCTTCGGGGCTGCGGTCGCCACGGCGGGCAACTTTCCAAAGAATGTTTGTGCATTCCGTGAAGAAGAGCGTAGGGACATGGATTCGCGCATTCGGGTCATCGGCGAACTGCTGAAACAGCGCATCAACCTTGTCGGAATCCTTCTCCTCGACGAAGAGTTTGATCCCCACGCTGGCGTCGAGAACGTAAGCGATAGACATTACCGTCCCCGATCCTCGCGTAGCATGTCCAGCGTTGAAGGGGTATTCTTGCCAGGCTTGGAGCGGCGCAAACGGATGCGGTTTAGCACCTGCCGCTGGCGCAGGCGGTTCTCGCGCTCCGTAACCGCGTGATCCAAAAGCGTGATAACCTCCAGGCTGAGCGAGCAGCGCTCGGTCTTGGCTAGTTGCCGGATACGCGAGTGGAGTGTGTCGGGGATATTGCGTACATGCAGTGTGGGCATTGGGTATCCTCCATTCTACCGGACTGGATTATAACCTCCAGGGTTGCAGAATGCAACCGCCGATCTCGATTCTTCACGGTCTTTCTCTCTTCGAATTTCGCACTTTTCAAGAATCGTAATTCCCGCGAAGGCGGGAATCCAGGCGAGGAAACCGCACGCAACACCTTCTGGATTCCCGCCTTCGCGGGAATGACAGTACAAGTTTTTCCTTAATTAAACCGTATTGCGGCAAGGGGGTTCGGCTAGATAAAAAGCATTCATCCACGGGCAGTAACTGCCGTAACCGGCGGATTCTCGCGGAAGAATCTGCCGGTTTTATTTTTCCTGCCTTCCGCCGAATTCAACAAAACTTCTTGGGCTTGGAAAATTTGTAAATGCAAGACGCTGCATATAAAGGACTTGTACGGCTGTTGTGTGTTCTTGAAGTTTTTTTCGTAAGTGGCACGAGGGTTGGAATATAAAGCGCGAAGCGTTACCGAATTCGGAGAAACAGAGGGAAGTGTTTTTTGGGGAAGTTGAAGTTTTTTTTCGGGATTAGTTGCAGTAAATGTTATCGGAAGTCCGATAACTAGGAAGATGCCAGGTTTGTAGTCCTGTCCACGCGGAGCCGGTTGGAGATACTTTTCAAGGCGCTCACGGAGGATTGAGTACCGCGGAACAGGACGAAAACGCCGCTATGAAAAGCCACAGGCTGGCGGCTGCCTGACGGACTCACAAATTACGGAGGATTGAAAATGGGTCTCACTATCAACCACAACATCGCCGCGCTGAATACTCAGCGGAACCTGAACCAAAGCGGTCGCGCCCTGAACAAGAGCCTGGAAAAGCTGTCCAGCGGCTACAAGATCAATGTCGCTGCCGATGACCCTTCCGGCCTCATCATCAGCGAACAGTTGCGCAGCCAGACCAACGGCCTGCAGCGCGCGATCCAGAATTCGCAGGAAGCGTCTAACGTCATCGGCATCAGCGAAGGCGCGCTGATCGAGATCAACGAAATTCTTCGCAAGCTGAACGCGCTGGCGATTCATGCGGCCAACAACGGCATAACCTCGCCTGAGCAGGTCTCCGCCGACCAGGCGGAAGTGGACAGTTCCATCCAGACCATCGACCGTATCGCCTCCACCACTCGCTATTCCGACCAGTTCCTGCTGAACGGCAGCAAGGGATTGGTGTTCGACCGCAAGACCGACGTGCAGACGCCAATGGACATGAGCCTGCTGAACGTCGAGGCGTCGCGCGTCGACCAGATTTTCAAACGCGCAGGCGTCAGCATGACGGTAGCCTTCACCGGCGTGAAAACCGCCACCCAGGCTGACACCACCCTACAGGCCAAGCGCGCGTATCTGGAGGCGGACAACGCCAACGCCAGCGCCGACATTACCGGTAACGTGGTAAATGCCGACCAGGAATTCTACCTGACCGGCTCCAAGGGTTCGCGCCTGTTCAAGTTCAAGGCCAACACCACTCTGGGTACGATCGCCAGTTCGATCAACAACGTCAAAGAATCAACCGGCATCGAAGCCAGCCTCATCTTCGCCAGCGACACCACGCCGGACGTGACTATTGCCAGCGCTGTTACGGGTGTTGGATTTGGCTCTGACGACCCCCGTACCGCAGGAGCAGCGCAGGTTTACGGCGCGGATATTAATACTGGCTTGCCAAAAGTATCTGCTATACAGGTAGTTGGTGTGCCAACGCCTAATGCCGAATTAAAGGTCGGGTTAAACACAGATGGACAGGGTCAGGTATACGCCAAGGTAATTAATCAGGCGACAAATGAAATTGAATGGTATAAAGACGCTGATTGCACCATGCTTATTGGCACCCAGTCGGCAGTAGGTGCTTTTTCCGCTGCCAATGGCTCTGGTATAACAACTCTCAGTTTGACTTTGACGGCTAATGCGGTTGCTGGGGATGTATACACGGTTGGTTTTATTGGCCAAGAGATGAACACTGGCGCAAATTTTGACGCAACTGTGACCGGGCTGAGTGGTTGGAACAATATCTCCATGAATAACAGCGTAATTTCTGGCGTGGAGCTAGGAAAAAATACTTCTGCCGATGGTCAACTATATTTCAAAGCTACCGGTGCCGCCGCAACCAGAAAAATTGAAGTCTTTACCGATTCACAAATGTTACCAGATTCTCTCGTTGCCACCGGCACCGCCGACCTTAGCGACGCGGTTAACGGCAACCAGATTCGGGTTGAGGCGGTTAATGATTCTGGTTTGAACATGACCCTTGCGTTCAGCGCTGCCGCCGCCGCCGGTACGGAAACCGGTTCCATTCAATACAATAACATCGGCATTCGCATCTCCTCAATGGAATACGGTTCGCAGGAAACCTTGCGCCTCCAGAACAAGCAGGGGCAGCTTTTCCACAATTACGTCAGCGGCGACGACAATACCCGCGTCATGATCGAGGAAGGCGCCACCACCCAGGTGTCGGGGCAGGACGCGCTCATCAGTTTGAACGGTTCTCCCTTGCGTACTTCCGGATTGGTTGCCAACGTCACCACCGCCGACTTCTCCGGTGCGCTGGAATTCGAGGAAGGCGAACTCGGAGCCAGCCGCATCGGCCAGGTCGGCTACAACGTGGGCGCGCTGTTCTCGAAGGCAGGCGCGATGCAGTCAGTGGCTGAAGCAGGAGCTACTATAGATCTGGTTTATTCCTACGCCACCAACGCCCGCCACGCCACCAGCGAGACTATGAGCGACTTTATCGGCGGGATGCAGTATCAGCTTGGCGCTGGCGCTGGCGACCAGGAACGCACGGTTTACAGCATTCCCTCGATGGTGAGTTCGAATATAGGGCGCGTGGAAATTGATGGGAAGGTTTATACCATGCAGGACGTGCTGGCCGGCGGCGACGCCAGTCTCCAGACCGATCCGATCATTGCGCTACGCGTTATCACCGCCGCTATCGACGACGTCTCCAGCCTGCGCGCGCGGCTGGGAGCGTTCCAGAAAAACATGCTCCAGACCAACATCAACTCGCTGGAAGTCGCGGTGCAGAACATTACCCTCACTGAAAGCGCCATCCGCGACGCCGATATGGCGGCCGAGACCACCGATTTTACCAAGAACCAGATTCTCCAGCAGGCAGGCACCGCGATGCTGGCGCAGGCCAACAAGGCCAGCCAGAATATTCTTCAGCTGCTGGGGTAAAGGCAAATCGCATAATCAAAATATACCCTCTCCCGCGCCGGGAGAGGGCTTTTTTTTGTTTGAAAATCCCGCATATTCCGCGACGAGATATTGCGCCAGACCGGGAAAAAACCTATTCTGTATTTCATCGGCATTGCTTCGCTTTTATAGGAGAAACCGTGTTAGCCCCACGCCATGCTTCCGTTTTATCGATAATCATTTTCCTGCTGTCCGGGCAGGAGGTTTTCGGCGGGGAGACTGTTCCCCGTAAAGCCGTGGTGGCGCGCGCGGTGGGCGCGGTCAAACTCGACGGCAAGCTTGACGAGGAATCCTGGCGGGCTGCCCCGGTTCATACCGGCTTCACCCCGCTGGGCGGCGACAATCCGGCCTTGATCCGGGAAGACGCGCAGACTTTTCTGCAGATCGTGCAGGATGACGCGGCGGTGTATTTCGGCATTCGCTGTAACGATCCCGACGCGGCGCATCTCCAGCCTTTCGATCCGCCCGGCCTGTGGGACGCGCCGATGTGGAAAAACGACGCGGTGGAGATTTTTCTCGGTCCCGGCGGCGGGGAGGAAAACTATTTCCAGTTCGCAATAGACGCGGCAGGAACGCAGTTCGACGAGTTCATGCCGACGAAAATGAAAGGCGGCGGCGGCTACTCCTCCTCCTGGCAGGCGGCTGTAAGCTGCGAGGCGAACTGCTGGAGCGTAGAGGTGCGGATTCCGTTTTCCGCCTTGTACAGGCTGCCGTCTGCCAAGTGGCTGGAGACCTGGACGTTTTCCCTCGCGCGCACCCGTCATCCCGCTCCCGGCGAGGACGGTCTGCAACTCTCCACCTTCACGCCCTTGAGTGGCGGTTTTCATGACGTGGCGCATTTCGGCAGCCTGGAGCCGCTCAAGTTCGCGCCCGAGGCGTATGTCTTGCAGCCAAATGCGATTCGTTTCGAGAAGACGGAAAAGCGCGGCCTGAAAACGTGGATCGAAGTGGAAAACCTGGGAACGTTGCCTTTCACCGGCACGGCGACGCTGACCATTCCCGACGAAGGCGCGCGCGGCGCGAAGGCCGAGGTCGATATCCTGCCTGGGAAAACTGCGGCTATCGCTTTTCCCGAAGCGAAAATGGGCAAGGGTATGGAACTGGTGCCGGTGGTGATCAGCATAACCGACGCCGCCGGGCGCGAGATCATGCTGGCTCGCTACGACGACCCCATCACCGCCTCCCTGGCCTGTCTGTCCCGGACGCGCGAGGCAGAACTGGTCAACGACTGGTATCTTGCCGGCCAGGCGGCGGGCAACGACGGCGACTTTTACGACAACCGCGACCGCAGGCATTCCTGGCTCGATCTGCGCCAGTTCCCGCAGATGCGGCTCTACGCCTACACCGAGGAGGAATTGGCGCGGCGGGCGGATTGGGCTGCCACCGCCGCCGTGCGCCCGCACGTCACCATCGGCAATTCCTCCACTTCCGACGCGCCCAACCGCAGCGGCTCCAATCCCCGCACCCTCTATATCCAGAACATGCCGCAACTCTACGACCAGTATCGCGGCAATAACATGTATGTCTATCCGGAACACTGCGACCATGACCGCGGGCATAACGGGCTTGGATGCAGCGCGGAGGATCCGCGCCCCAACGGCTGGGGCGACCTGTATCCGACCAACACGCCGTACCTGATGATTTCACAAGGCTCCTCCGGGCGCGATAAACCCTGTCTGATGGCGTATGCCCATACCCTTGCGGCTTTCGATCCGAAGCTGAAAAAGCTGCTGGCGGAAAAGGGGCTGCTGATGCCGACGTTGCAGGCGCTGTTCCGCCGCGCTTATCAGAAACTTTCGCCGGAAGATTATTTTACCGGAGCGGCGCATCCGGCTGCATTTAGCGGCAAGGACGTCGATCCCGTCGCCATGGTCAATGCTGCGCACGCCATGACCGCTGCGACTGTGCCGCCGCTGGCTCTGCTTAAGGTGGTGGAGGAAAGCGAGGCGGAGCCGTGGAAGGATTACCTGGAAGGAATCCGCCGCGAGAAACTGGCAGATACTCCCTGCGTTATCGCCCGGGTGCATCGCCGCCTGTCGCGCGACCTGCGCATGGTCGTCTCCGCCCGTGACAGTTTCGATCTTGAAGGAAAGCCGCTGGCTTGGCGCTGGGAAGTGTTGCGCGGCGACCCGAAGCGGATTGCTCTTAAAGAACGCGACAACGGCGCGGCCTGCGAAATCGTCATTCCCTGGCACGGTCGGATTTCGCCGGAGTCGGAGCTGTCCTCCAACCGCGTGGAGATCGGCGTCTTTGCCGGTAACGGCGCGGCTTGGAGCGCGCCTTCCTTCATCACTGTTTTCTATCCCGACCAGGAGCAGCGCGTCTACGCCGACGACGGGCGGCTGCTGGCGGTCGATTACGCCGCCGAGGATCTGACTATCGGTTACGACACCACCCTGCTTGTTTCCTGCGAAAGCGTGCCGGTTTATGCCGTCACGGACTGGGATGGATTATTTGCCTTGCTGCTGGATCAGCCTGACTCGCCGGCGGCGGGGCTGCTTGCTCTGACCCCGGAGGAAATGGCTGCTTTGCAAACGACGCGAACCGCTTTCGCCGAAGCTTTCGCCAGTTTCAAGCAGTTCCTGCCTGAAGCGGAAAAATTGACTGAAAGACCTCAGCGGCACCCGGCTCTGCGCAAGGCGGCGGTGAAGGCTTCCGCGCCGCTGCTCGCACGCGAACCTGAAGACGTCCGTTCCGCCAAGGATATTATCGAAACCGCGCTGAACAGGCTCGCCGACCAGCCTTCGTTCTGGCGCGAATGCCTGCGCGCGCCGACGGCTGAAGAAGGGGAAAGCAAGCAGGTCGCGGCTGAGTTGGAACGGCTGCTCAAAATCGGCCTGCTGACCAGGATGCAGGAAGACGGTACTTTCCACCTGGCCGCCGGGGACGAAACCGAGCCGAATTATTTCGCGAAACGTGAACTGCGGCGGCTGGCGTTGACAATGATGGGCGAACGGCTGTTCAAGGGTTTGTTGAAATGCGAGGTGCGCTCCAATTACGTCGACACGCGCCTGGGTTCTCCCGCGTCCTGGGTGGACGAGTTCCATTACGACCCGCAGGGAAAAATGAGCGGCTGGACGCGCTGCTATCGCGACCGGTTGCCGGAACAATTCACCGCCGACGGTTTCCTGCAGGAAAGGAAAGAAGGAGGCACCGCGACTGTCGGCGTGCGTTATGCCACCCGGATCGAGTATAAGGATGAAGGCAAGCTGGCGGGTTATGTCCTTTGCGACCGGCGCGGCGCATCGGTCTGGGACGGCGCGGGGAAGCAGATTTTCGACGCGGCGAAGGAAGGGCAGGGCGCTGCCCCGGCGCAGGTGCAGTTCCTGGTTTTTGCCCTGGAAAAAGACGAGGCAGGCAAGGTTCTGCGCCGGGAAATCGCTATCGACCTGAATCTCTACGACCAGAAATCCGGCAAACAGACCGGATGGCTGCGCTGGCGCGCCGGGCATGTCAGCGAATATGTCCTTACCGGCGAGAAGTTCGCTACTCGTAATCCCCAAGGTGAGTGGATAGAGCCGGAAGAGCCGTATGCCGGCCTGGAGTCTGCCGGATTCACGCTGGTGGCTATACCGGAGAAGTGAGGAATAATCCGCCGATTTCCGCAAGATAGTGCTTGACTGTTTCGGGGCTGGCGGGTATGGTTATTCGTTCCATGCCGGTTGGGCATGGTTTTCTGGTTTTAGATAATGCCGCGGAAGGGGGTGAAATCCGTTGATCCGACTTGAACTCAAGAGCAACGAGCCGATTGACAAGGCTTTGCGTCGATTCAAGAAAGTCTGCGACCGCGAAGGCCTGACCCGCGACATCCGCAAGAACTCCTACTACGAAAAGCCCAGCGAACAGAAGAAACGCCGCCAGCGCGAAGCCGAAAAGGAACGCGCGAAACAAGAACGCCTGCTGCGCAAGAAGAAGACCAAGAACCGCAAGGCTCGCGTCAAGGCGAAGAAAGACTCCAGGTCTTTCTCCCCGAAGCGTCCGTCAGATAACTCCGACGATTAAGCTTTGCCATAATTAGCTTGTTCCGGGAAGCGCAACACGCGCTTCCCTTTTTTTTTGCCCGGGCGATCCGGCAAAGGTTGATTAATTGTGGTATAATACAGGTAGAGGGGCAGTGGAGGGCATGAAAATGTTTTCCGTCGAGATGACGCTGGAGGAGATAAACGAGCTTGGCAGGATTGTCGACCGTGAGCGCAAGGATCTGCGTAGCGAGATCCACCACACCGACGATTTCGATTTCAGGAATATCCTGAAATCGCGCGACCGCCTGTTGCAGGACATGCTCATCCGCATCAACAACTGCAAGCCTTTGCTGGTTTACCGGCAGTGACGTGTCTCCGGCGAAAAGGCAAATGTGACCCGCAGACGGCTATTCCAGGCGTTTTTAATGTCGTGGAATAGGGATTACTTTGTCAATCCGCTGACATCGACAAGATACACCTGCCGGTCGCCTTCGTGCAGCGAGTCGATACAGACAGTTTTTCCGTCGCGCGCCCAGTTGGGGTGCAGATCGCACCGCACAGACCCTGGTAACTCGGGATCGGCGTAAAATTTCCCCACATTATACCGTATCTTTTTTTCCAGATCATAGAGGATAAGCGTTCGCCTTCTTTTGAATCTTTCCAGCGGGTATGTATCGGTAAGCATCCATTTCCCGTCGGGGCTGTAGGTGCAGTGCCCGTCGCTGTCGAACTGGCCTTCGCCGATCACTTCGAATTCCGGCGTCTGGTCTGTGAAAAGGAAATACCGGTCGCCGAAGCCGTGCCTGCGCGCGTAGCAGATGATGCGTTCGCGGTCGACCCAGGCGTAATGTGAACTCATGTCGTCGGGATTGAGGTGATAGATATTGCTGCCGTCGAAATCGGCGGTGAACATGCGCGTCAGGTGTCCGCCGTTGTCCTGCCGCCAGCGGTGGAAAAACGCGAACCGGCTGCCGTCGGTGTTGAACAGCAGGTGGTTGAACCAGTTGGCATGTCCGGAAAACGGCGAAGCCACGAATCCCTCGGGCAAGTTGTGCCGCGCCGAATCGGGGCAGGATCGGCAGGGTCGCGCTTCTTCCGTCAGCGGAAACTGCCGCGCAATCTGGTCGAGGCTGATTATCAGGCGGGACTTGTTTTCCAACAGGTCGACCAGGTAAATCCCGTCGTCGGCGGGGTGGTCGACTCCCTCCCAAGGATCCGGTACGCCAGCGTAGCCGTAGCCGGGGCGCTGGCGGTCGAGGCGGGAGAAATTCACGCTTACTGCGTGGCGGCCGTCGGGGCTGATACAATAAACGGGGCGGCACACCGTCCGCGCTTCGCCGGTTTTGATATTCATGATCCGGCTGACAAAGGCGTCCCCCTCGCGGTCGTTGTAGATTATCTCCGTGCCGGAAGGGGAATACGTCCATTGCAGCATCGACGCCTGCTGCCAGCAGAACGCCCTGGTTTCGGCGAGTCTAGTCAGCCTGTCGCCGTCGGCGAGATCGATCACGCAAATCCCGGCGCGGTCGTCGGCGGTGGGCTGACGATCCATGAAATCGGTTTCCAGGCATAATAAATAACGCCCCGTCACGTCCCAGGGGAACTTGTCGAAATAGCCGAAAAAATGAAATTTCGGCCCGTTGGTGACGCGCCTGACAGGCAAACCTTTTTCAATTTGCTGCATAACCATTCCCCTTTTGTCTTTAAATAAACCACGCCAGCCTCTTTTTAGCAAGAGGACTGGCGTGATGTTATCTGGACTCTTGTTACATCCGCCGTTATTTCATCTGCTCGTTCCAAGGCGCGGATTTCTTCAGGCGCTTGCCCAGAACGCGGTAGATGTCGAGAAGGTCGAAATATTTCAACACCCCGCGCGGCAGAGACGAAAGCGGCCAGGTGTAATACTGCGCGTCGACGATCAATTGGAAACTCGGCAGATAATTGAAGAGGCGCGCCTTCGGTTTTTGCGGATGCAGCAGTGCCGCGAACGCCGCGATTACCGACCCCAGCCCGCGCCCGACCAGTTCGATCTCGGTCGCGCCTTCCGCATACAGCAGATCGAGCGCGCGCAACACGTCATATACCCGGCGGCCAAGATAGCATTCGCCCAACATGTCGCTGGTAGAGGCGTAGAGATAGTCCGCGTTGTAGGGAGCGAAAAATTCCTGGGTGCCGCAGGTCTTGGCTTCCGACTGGCCGAGGCCGCGCGGGTCGATGGCGACCACGTTGCGCGTGCCCTTCAGCAACGCCTTGGCTTCCTTGATGTTCAGCAGGTCTTCCTCGCCGGACGTGTTGCCGATGTAGGCGACAATCTTTCCCGTCGGCAGGTGTTGCACATGATGCTCCTTGGCTCCGCAGGAGGTGAGGGCGGTCATGATACCGGGTTCGGTTTCCACCAGGAACTGCCCCCGCATTTTGAGCGCGGGGTTTACATTGTAGTAGCGCGGCGTGACGCGGTAATGCGGCGCGTCCTTTTCCAGCTTGACGCCGAGAACCTTCAGCGCGTCGGCAATGATCTTTTTCTCGGTCGGCTTGCCGCGTTGTTTCGCCAGCCTGGCGGCGGTGGCGCGGGTGAAATCGAACACGCGCGCGCCTTTCAGATTAGCCACTTTTCCGCGCGGCGAAGCGAAAGTATCCGCCTCCTCCAGTTTGACCAGTTTAGGCTCTTTCGTCTCGCCCTTTACTCCGGCGTGTTTCATGAAGAATTTGTACATCGCCTCGCGGTTGTGAATGGAATAGCCGTGCACCGTGGGGCCGCGATCAATAGCAGCGGTGCCTTTGCTGCCGAGCAGTTCGTGTACGCGCTTCATATCCTCGTACGCCAGTTGCGAGAAACGGCAGTCGAAGAAATCGTAATACTGGGACAGGATAATGCTGGGGCGCGGCGCGTAGGCCAGCAGCAGATCCACCTGGTCCAGCCCTCCGGCAATAATTCCGGGCGGATTCTGCTCCGCGTCGGCGGGGCATTCGTTTTCGAGGCTGACCTGCATCGAGCAGATATAGCACGACGGCGCGGCCATGGTGAAGCGCGGGTCGAGCGCGGTCAGATAACTCGTCAGCGTGCCGCCGCCGGAGTTGCCGGTTACGCCTACGCGCTTTTTATCCACCTCGGGGCGGGTCAGGAGATAATCGAGACCCCGGATGCCGTCCCACGCGCGCCAACTGCCGAAAAAGTCGTCCACCAAAAGCATCTGGTTTCCCATCAGGTTATGCGCGTGGCATAACCCCGGCATGGGCGCTCCCTTGGGCTTGTCGTGCTGCCAGCGCTCCCCTTGGCTGATGGGATCGATAATGAAAGAGACAAACCCCTTGCGTGCCAGAACCTGGGCGAAGGTATAGTAGGCTTCGCAGAACTTGCCTTCCATTGCGTGGCCGCAGACCCCTAGCGTGCCTGGCGCAGGGCAGTCGATTTTTTTCGGGCGATAGAGATTGCCGGTGACGTATAGACCGGGGTGGCTCTGATAGACGATTTTTTCCAGCACGAAATCCTGGTATTCCTTCGTTCCGGTCACGCGCGCGGCGAGGTCACATTTTTTCTCGGGGAAATAGGGTTTGAACGCCTTGTCGATCACCTTGCGGACGTTGCGTACATAGGCTTCGGCGTCTTTCCTGTTCTTAAGCGCCATGATCCGCGTATGTCGCTCTGCCATGATCTTGCGCACGCGCTGGACGTAAAATTCATGCACCATCTGCGGGTAACGGTTGGTATACATTACGATTCGACTCCTGCAAAAGGCAAAACAAAAAGGAAGATACCCGGATGTATCTTCCTGCCGAAATCATTTCACTACCGCCTTGACAAACGCCACAAGCGACGCCTCTATAACACAAAATCTTTTCCTATACCGGTAGCATAGCCCGATAAACAGCCTTGTCAAGCTGGGGATGGTAAAATAATTGCAAAAATTAGACAATGCCATCGAAGGCATATAACACGCATACATGATTAAACTCATTATCATTGTTTCACGTGAAACATTTTCCTTGCCTCTGCGGGAGGAGAATGTCAGCTTATCGGCCACTACTGACTTGAATTGATATTATTTGGCAGTTATTATGATTCCGAAAAAAATCCTTCCCGTCGGAACGGGAAGGATTTAATTTTATCGCGATCCAGGACTAATGTTGTTGAGCTTATTTTACGCTGTCTTTATTATTTGCCTTCTCCGCCCTTTTTTCCTTCGCCGCCCTTTTTGCCTTCCCCGGCTTTTTTATCCATGATCGAGTGGGAATGCGCGTCTTCGTAACGGTAGTAAACTTCCAGCATCAGCGCGCCGATAGCGGTTTGCCCCACCCGTCCCCAAGCCGGACCATAGGCGTCGCTTTCCGGATTCCAGGAACCCTTGTTTTCCTTGAAGGTGCCTGCGCGAACCTGGGTGCTCAGAAGCGCGGTCTTCATCGGCCCGTTCCAGACTTTCCAGTAGTCGCTGTTCACGCCCATCTGGAACTGCCCCAGCGCGCCGTAATACCAGCCGTAGAAGTCGAACCGACCGGCGTTGGGCAAAAGCGCCTTGTTTGCGGTTTTGGCGCAGGCCTGCACCTTCTCATCGCCGCGGGGCTGACCCAAAAACTGCAGGCAACACAGCGACACCGCCACCAGTCGTCCGGCTCCAGGGGCACTCATATTGCCTTTCACCTCGGCTAGAGTGCCGACAGTCGCGGAGTAAGAGGTCTTGGCGCTTTCGTAATCATTAACCGTGACCACTTTCATGTATTCCAGCGCTTTTTCAAAAACCTCGTAGGGAACGTTCAGACCCGCCACCTTGGCCGATTTGATTGCCATGATCCACCACCCCGTCACCGAGGTGTCGACGCGCTTGGCGTTGGTAGCCGTGTAGTCCCAGCCGCCAGTGGGGCACTGCGAGGTTGCGGCCCAGTCCACCGCCTTTTGTGCGGCCTTGCGCAGGTCGTCGCCGCCGCTCATGCCGAAGGCTTCGGACAACGCCATGGTGGTGATGCCGCCTTCGTACTTGTGCGGACCAACACAGCCGGTTGCGGGATCCTGTTTCGACATCAGCCATTTCACTGCCTTGGCTACGTTGGTCTTGTACTTGCCGTACTTGGTGCTGTTGCCCGCGCCCAGGAACGCCAGCGTTGCCAGGCCGGTTACAGATGCATCGGTCGCGCCGTGCCCGCCGCCGCCGTACTTGGCGTTGCTCCAGCTGCCGTCGTCTTCCTGGTGCTCGGCCAGCCAGCGCAAGGCCCAGTCCACCGATTTCTCGGTTCTGCGCCCGCCGCCGCCGCGCGCCACAAGGTTGCGCCGCCCGCCCAGCCGGTTGCCA